>NZ_KB908319.1 GCF_000382385.1 Segatella maculosa DSM 19339 = JCM 15638
CAAAGGTAGCAATTAAAAACGAGAATATCACTTCTTTCGGTGGAATTTACATCATTTCTTTGTGGCTTTTCATACTTCCCCATTGGTTTGGGTGGGGGATTTCATGACTATGCAAGAACCAAGAATCCTAGAAAATCCCCATATCAATGGATAAATTCCAAAAATGTCACTTCAATATATAAAAGTACCTCACAAGGAATAATGCTGCGGAATTGAGGAAAAAACCTTACTCCAGTAGCTTACGTGCATGCTCGATGATGGTATCAATTCCGTTATAGAAATCCACTACACCAAGACTCACATTTACGTCGGGCGCTATGCCGAACTCGGTACTTTCCTTGTTCTTGTCATAGATAGGGCAGGCCGAGAAGCGTACACCCCACCCGTTGGGAAGCTCACTGCCAAAAGGCATTCCTGCACCACCGCCTGTCTTGTCGCCGACAATGCGGACGTTGGGACAACATTTCATGTACTTCACGAACTCATTGGCCGCACTATAGACACCACGGTTCGTAAGCACGACCACCGGTTTCTGCCAACGCAGGCCACGGCTCGGCTTGAGCCATTGTTCCCGCATGGCAGAAAAAGCATCGTGAGCCTTTCCCGTCTTATGTTGAATATAGCCCACGAGAAGCTCCTCATTGGTAAAGCGGGCGGCCAGCTCTTCAGCACTCGAAATCAGTCCACCGCTGTTGTTGCGGATATCGATGATTAATCCACGTGTAGGGAGCAGATAGGACAAGATGTTCGTCAGATTACCGCTTCCAAAGCTGTTCTCGAAAGTAGCGCAACGGATATACCCGACATTATCATCGAGAATACGATATTTCATACCGTTGGCAATACGATAGTTGGTACCCAGATATTTATTGAGAAGAGAGTCGTTCACGTTGCTTGGATAGTTCTCACGCCACGACCAATAGCGTGCCACATCAAAGCCCGAATACATGTTGACATGACCGTCACGCAGTTCTCCCAGCATGTTTCCCAACACCTCAAAGAGCTGTTCGTCGCTCATCTGGTCGCTTATCTGCTTGCTATACCGTACATGGACCTCGTTCCAATCGAGCTTGTATTGCCGGGCCTTATAGTCAAAGAAGCAATAATGCTCGTCGAGAATGCGCCACAAAGCCTCAAAGTTGCCACGGGGATTGTCGGCATATTCGTCTTCTTTCACACAGCTTGTAAACAACAGCGGAGCGAGAAGCAGCAACAATAATGGGAGAATACGTCGGAAGTGTCTCATTTTCTGACTCGGATTAACTTAAAGGTCTTGGTCACACCCAGCAGCAGGGCATGCGTGTAGGCATGTTGTTTGAGGTTGTTGACCCGGGCCTGCAAATACTCTCCTTGATAGCCGACACGGAAAGTGGCACGGAAAAGCGGGAAGTCCAAGGTCAGGAAATGCCTCAACGAGGGTGCATTCCCCACATAGGTAGGCACAATATTATGGTCGTAATTATCTTTAGAGAATATTTCGTAATAAGACTGACCGTAGTTAGGCGAGAACATCAGTCCTGCCACGGGCACCCCCACTTCATAACGCAGCCGGAAGTCACGGTAATGGCTCTCGCAGAAAGGATTACGGAAAGTATAGGTCAGGGCTGCCGTAGGCAACACGTTCAGATAGGCACGGGCTTGAGCGGGATTGTTGCTGTTGCGTGTGTTATAGATGAAGCCCAGATTGAGCTCTGCATTGCCTCCGGCCTCCAATTGCAGCTCGTTACCACCGAAAGTCCATGTCCCACACACGACATGCAAGCCGTATTGGAAGTTGTAATTGCCGGCTATCTCGCGGCCGTCGCCCGACCGATTGTCTATGTAGGCAATGTTTCCCTGATGGATAAGCGCGTTGATGAGTCGACTACCCTCGCGCCAGCGCAGCGTGTGACTGATGTAACGGAGGTCGGGCCCCGTATATTCTTCCGGACTAAGATAGGTGTCAAGCACTTTCGTTGCACCCCACCCAATCATTCTGCTGTTGGTGATTATGCGGTCGCCATCTCCCATCGTGCCTGTTTGCCCGGCACAATACAACGGTGACAAGACCATCAGCCCAGCTACAAGGATACTATTCAGATGTGGTTTCATTTGTATCGGAGAATAAATTGAGTTGTCCGGTCATTTCATCAATCACCTGCTGCCGGCTTTTACCTGCATCGGGGGCAAGGTTCTCTTCCGCTTCCGTAGCATCTTCTTCTGCTTCGGACGTATCCGGTTCTGGGAAACGCACGGGCTCCAATTCTTCTATCTTCCCAATCTGCCACGTTGATATACGCTTACCTTTAGCCTTGAAACTCTTTTGTCCGATGAACTGTTCAGCATCAATCTCTTCCGGAGCACGCGAAGCGTCATGCCCACCATAAGTCACTTTGATGCGTGGGAATGCAACATCCGTCAGGATAACGAGCCTACTGTCAGCATTATCGCCGAGGAAGTTCTGCGGTCTTGCCGTTGCATCCATCGTAAACCGTTTCATATAAGGATAACCCTGATTGTCAGCATCGAAGAGAACTGCCGTCCACACCTTGTCAGGCTCCCATTTCTCTAAGCGCATGATATTGTCTGGATAGTGGTTGTTGACATCAAAGTTCGTTATATAGAAGTCACTATTGTCGAGTATAACGAGAATACGGTCTTCATCAGAGAATTCGCCCAAGAAGCGTCCGTGCTCCTCATAGTTGATACGCTTCACATCGGCATCAAACCACACTTTCCGGCCACCCAACGTTGAATGGCCATGACTCTTCAAACCAATGCGATGCACACCTTGCTTGGACAACAAGACACCCTTGGCTGCACGGTTCTTTATCAATATCTTACTGAAGTCGCGCTCCAAGAATATGTTCTGGCGTTTCTTCTTCGGGTCAAGGTCGAGCGTTATCTTGATGGTCTCGGCCTCACCGTTAGGATTGGCCGTGAAGTAAATCACCTTCGAGCCCGGTGTGCCCTGCGTCAGATCGTATTCGCGGTCACGCGTCATACTGGTCACATTAAAACGCTTCATGTAATAGAAGCCCTGACGACCGTCGCGATAGACCGTATTGTAAATCGTACGCTTATCGTTCTTCTTAAACACCTGCACCCAAATGATGCCTTTGCCCACGAAGATTTTGTCGGCCACCTTGATAATCTTGTACTTCCCGTCCCTATAGAAGATGATGATATCGTCGATATCGGAGCAATTGCAAACGAACTCGTCTTTCTTCAGCCCCGTCCCGATGAAACCTTCCTGCCGGTTGATGTAGAGTTTTTGGTTAGCTTCCACCACCTTCGCACTGTCAATCGTATCAAAGCTACGTATTTCAGTATGACGCGGATGGTCGGCGCCGTATTTGTTCTTGATGAACGTGAACCAGTTGATGGTGACATCGGTCATGTGAGCCAAGTCACGTTCTATCTCTGCCACCTCAGCCTTGATGCGCGCAATGAGTTCATCGGCCTTGTCTTTATTGAACTTCAGGATGCGTTGCATCTTGATTTCCATGAGCCTGAGGATATCATCACGCGTCACTTCGCGAATGAAGTCGGGCTTGAACGGTTCCAGCTTCTCATCGACGAAAGCAATGGCCTCGTCCATCGAAGCAGCCTGCTCAAACTTCTTTTCTTTATAGATGCGTTGCTCGATAAAGATGCGCTCAAGACTGGCGAAGAAGAGTTGCTCAAGCAATTCGCCACGACGAATCTCAAGTTCCTTGCGCAGCAACCCCATCGTGCGGTCAACACCGTGGCGCAACACGTCGCTAACCGTGAGGAAGCAAGGCTTATTATCCTCGATGACACAGCAATTCGGCGAAATATTAATCTCACAATCGCTGAAGGCATAGAGCGCATCTATCGTCTTGTCAGGCGACACGCCGGGCGACAAATGCACCTGTATCTCCACCTCGGCAGCCGTATTATCGTCTACACGCTTAGCTTTGATTTTTCCTTTGTCTATCGCTTTGAGAATACTGTCGATAAGCGTCGTCGTGGTCTTGCTGAACGGTATCTCGCGGATAACGAGCGTCCGGTTGTCGAGCTTCTCTATCTTCGCCCTCACCTTCAGTCCGCCGCCCCGTTGCCCGTCATTATACTTGCTGACATCAATGGCGCCACCCGTGGGAAAGTCGGGATAAAGCGCGAACGCCTCTCCGCGCAGATACTTGATGGCCGCATCGCATATCTCATTGAGGTTATGCGGCAACAGTTTGCTGCTCAGCCCAACGGCAATACCCTCGGCCCCTTGTGCCAAGAGCAGCGGGAACTTCACCGGCAGCGTAATCGGTTCCTTGTTCCGTCCGTCATAACTCAACTGCCAGTCGGTGGTCTTCGGATTGAAAACCACGTCGAGGGCAAACTTTGACAGTCGTGCCTCAATGTAACGCGGAGCAGCCGCACGGTCGCCCGTCAAGATGTTTCCCCAGTTGCCCTGACAGTCAATGAGCAGGTCCTTCTGCCCCATCTGCACCAAGGCATCGCCGATAGAAGCGTCGCCATGCGGGTGGAACTGCATCGTGTGGCCCACGATATTGGCCACCTTATTATAACGTCCGTCGTCCATGCGCTTCATCGAATGCAAGATGCGCCGCTGCACGGGCTTCAGTCCGTCTTCGATATGCGGCACGGCCCGTTCCAGAATCACATAGCTGGCATAGTCCAAGAACCAGTTCTTGTACATGCCGCTCAAGTGATGCACGGCCGAAGCGTCGAACCGGTCGGCCGGACGGTAGTCCGAATGGGTGTCTTCGCCCAGCATTTCCTCTTCGTTGATATTCTCGCTGTCTTTGAATTCTTCGTCCATGTGATGCTTATTTAATTTCTGCGATAGCCACAAAATTACTACAAAAGGTTGAGATATGCAAATAAAAAGCCGCTTCTTGCCCCAAATCCGTCGCTCTCCGGGTCAAGAACGGGTGCCGCGGCACCTACGGTAGGCATGCAACCGTCGTTATTATAGGCATGCGACCGTCGTTATTAAAGGAATACGACCCGACTGATACCGCATCTGTCATCGGACATATATAAGACATATCGAATTATCTACCCGATGAGAAATATTTCTCACCGGGTAGAGAAATATTTATCACCGTGGTGAGACGAATTTCTCACCGGGTAGAGAAATATTTATCACCATGGTGATAATTCGATACTCCTTATATGTCTACGGGCAGACTTACGGTATAGAGACGGTCGTTATCCTTCCGTGAGTCCGGTTGCACACCTTTCGTCAAGGCGATTGCACACCTTTCGTCAAGGCGATTGCACACCTATAACCAGACGAAGGCAGATGAAAAAACAAGCCGAATAGTTGCAGGCGTGGGATTTATTGCTTACTTTTGCAACGTAAAACCATAAAATACAAGAGTTATGAAAAAACATCTGCTACTCATGCTCGTCGTTGCGGGCATCACGTTCTCCTTCCTGAGTTGTTCGTCTGACGATGACGACGCACCGCTGACTTCGTTGAAAGGCACCGAATGGGTGAATAACGACGAGAAAGATATCACGAAGATGCTGAACTTCACCACCGAAAAGGACTTTTATTACACCACGCGCGGAACCGAGAAAGGACAAACTGTCGAAAAGGGCACTTACACTTTCGAGCCTCCTTTCGTACACTTTACCCTTACGGATGAAAAGACAAAGAAAACGGAAAAACTTACGGGAAGAGTCGATGGAAAGAAGCTCACCCTAAAAGAGATCGTTTATACAAGGAAATAACACCAGCCTTGTCGGCCTGTGGCAAGTCTGCAGGTTCAGCCAGACAAAAAGGGCAGCCCGAAGCGGGGCTGCCCTTTGTCGTGTGCAATAGAATAGAGGTTAAGGCACGAAAGGCACGTCGTTCCCAACGTTTTGCTCCCCTTTTTCCTGCATCTGACGCACGTTTAATTCTTTTTCAGTATCACTTGGCGGCTCGTGAACGCATAAGCGCGGTCGAGCATATCGAGGACTTTGTTCCAATTGACCAGAGGTTCCTGCTGATGCTTGTATATCTTTTTGAAGTCGATGACCAGTTTCCCGTTGCTGACCTCGGCTCTTGTCATGAAAGAAACGGCATCGTTGTCGACGCTTTCATTGAGCTTCTGCAGGCTTTCGGGCGAGACGGAATAGCCCGAGGGAATGGTTAGAGCGAGCGTTACGGCGTAGGTGCGCGGATAGTCAAAGAAGATGGCGTCGCTGCGCTTGCGCTCTTTGCCCTCGATATGGGTCTGCTGGCCAAACAGCTGACCAACGGAGACGACGAGGTTTCGCCCGGCTTTCTTCACAAGGCCGTCCATTTGATAGTTCACAGTGTAGGAGAAAGGCAAGTTGTTCTCACCGAAGTTAAGCACTTTCGTACTGTTGATTTTCACGGGAGCCTTGTCATGATAGGCCTTGACTTCCTTGGCGAAGTTCTCCGGAATATCTTTCTTGTCTCGCTCTGCCCGCTCTGCAGCCCGCGCTTTTGCCTCGCTTTCCTTATAGTTGTAAGCGTCGGCAAAGGTTGTATATTCATAGGGCTTGCCCCACGCCTTGATGAGTTCTTCGGCCGTAGTATATACAGGAATGACACCTTCTTTCCTGCAGCCCGACATTGTGTTCTGGCGTCGGATATTCATCATTCCACCGTCGATTACCGCGTCTATGTCTACCGTTTCTATGTTGTCTGAAGCATCGCTGCCGGCAATTTTGAATGATGTGAACGGTCCTTTTGCAAACTTTTTAGGCTTATCGGTGCGTATGGCATCTCGGTTCTGATAGATCGACGGAATGATATTCGCGCCTACAGCCCGCTTCAAGGGGAAGTAACACTTGCCGTTCTTGAGTATGATGAAACGCGTTGCATCGCTGTAATTGATGAGCTGATCAAGCGGTTCATTGTACAAACTGGTTGTGATGCCGCGTCCATATTCCACTTTCAGACGGTCAAGAATGCTCGGGAAGAGCGTTGAGAAGTTATAGGCGTTTTCGTAAGGCTGCTTGAAAAGCAACGTCTGCATCACCATATAGTTATATACATAGTCAGCTTTCTCCTCATCAGTTTTAAGCTTCTTGGCATCTTTTACCATTTTGGTCATCTTCTTGTAGAGTGTCCATTTCAGCTTATAGTCAGACCAAGGCTGCCATGCATCTTTTTGAATGACCTTGGCATCAGGGTTGGCCTGCAGTCCTTTCTGCTTTGCACTCTCGGGCGTATAGTACAGTCCGACGTTGGTGTTCGTCACATATAACAGCGTGAAAGGGGCCTGTGCGATGGCATTGAAAGCGTAATCAGGCAACGTCTTGTTAATGCTTTTCACGTGGGCATCCAAGGTGATGTTATCGCCACTCTTCCCCGACTTGAAGTCGGGTGCACCGTTCATTGTGCGGTATTGCGTACAGAGATTCTTGTCAATGGCACAATGAATTTGATAGTCAAGTATCGGGTAGTCAGCACAGAAAATGAACAGCGTAGGATCGAGATTGTCCTCTTTAATCACGTCAAAGTCATAGATAAAGTAGTCTATCAAATCGCCGACTTGCAGGTCGGGCACAGCCAATTTAGTACGCTTCTCCTGTCCTTTCTTCCCCTCGTTTGCGTCTTGATAGTCGTCGGTGCTCACTTCTTTGACCGTCCCGTCGGGCTTAATGACCTTCACACCAAGCACGGTCCGGTGGTCTTCGCGCAGCATAAGTTCGTTGAACGAGCGGTCATATGTGCGGAAATCAAAGGTGGAAAACTTATCAAGGGCAGCCTTGTCGTTGATTTTGATGAGATTGCGTTTGAGATGAGTAGCCGTGTTTTGCTTGAGGTTTCCAAAGGCGAAGATATTGAACTTCTTGCTTAAATCGACGGTTAGTTCCTCGTAGCGTGCCAGAATGACGGCCGATTCGTCCTTGTATTGAGCCGAGACCTTACGGTTGTTGAACTGCGGAAGATTCCTTCCCCATACGTCTTGCTTCACTTCTTTGACGAACTTTTGATAATCGTTGTCGTCAAAAGCCAATGTCGGGAGTGCTATAACGGCCAACAGCAGCATTGTAAATAGTTTCTTCATAAATGTAGGTTTGTTTATTTGTTAGTGTTTCTTATTTTGCATTCTCTATGCTATTTCTTCAGCACCACCTGCTCGTTGCAGGCGTCTTTCCACTTGCTGACCGCCTCATTCCATTTCGGAATGTTGGCAAGAGGAATGCGGCGGCGGTTGATTTGCATCTTCTGATGAAAGAGAACCGTGTTGCCTTGCCTACTGAAACGGCAGGTCAGCGTGCCTTCGGGCGTAGAGAATGTGGCCGAAGGTGGCAGATAATCCACCCTGTAACCAGCCGGAATGGTGAGCGAGGCCTGGCGGACAACGTTACAACGCACGGGGAAATAGAAGTCGTGAGTGCGCTGTGTGGTATCGATTCTGCCGTCGAAAAGGTTGTTGTGTGGGTTCAGTTCTATGTAAATCTCGCGGTCAGCTTGCTGCACGGCGGCCTTGTTGACGACGTTACCTCCAAAGCGTGCCCATTCATGTCGGGCGTCCTTGTCTGTCCATTTCACGTTGGTGACAGTCATACTGTGGGCATCCGAGTTGAGATTGTTGCCCAGAATGTCGTCCTGTTTCTTATTGCCTGCATCGTCGGCCATGCCCATGAACCATTCTTTCATGTCGCCCCTGATGTGGTAAGTTGCCTGCCCCACGAGCGCATTATCCTGCAGTTTGTATTGATAGGCAAGGCTGTCTATCGACGCATCTGCCTTCAATCGGGGCACAATCTTCAGGAGCGGACGGTCTCCGTTTTCTATCATTGCCTCCGAACCTTGTATATGTTGTGGTGCATAAGTATATGGAATATGGTTGCAAGTTGCGTCTAAATAGCGTATTTTCCCATTGAGAAAGAGGGCGCAGACGACGTGGTTCGCACTCGCAAGTGACGGGACTTCACTCATCTTAAAGGGTATTTCGTCGGTGCCGATATCGGCCAATCGTGCGTCAAAACCTTGTGCCTTGAGCAGCGTTTTCAGCAACAAAGCCATGCCTTTACAGTCACCATAGCGTTTGCGGAGCACCTCTTTGGGTGTATCGGGCCTGTGCCCTGCGATGCCGGCCTCAAAGGCTACGTAGCGAATATGGTCTTGAACCCAGCGGAAGGTGTTGCTGATGCGGTCTTCATCTGTTTTGCTTTGTGCATTGATTTCCTGCAACAAGGCTTTCAAATCGGGTATCGTGCAGTCCACGTTTGCCATTTCCTTCGACCAAGTATAAAGCGCATTGACATCTTGGAACGCTCCCGTGATGAGCAAATAGGGGTAGACATTCGACGCAGGAGGCATATGTTTGTCTTCCGTCATGCGGTCTGCTTGGGTAATTTGGTAGGTATATGTTTCGCCGCCGGCCGTCGTTTCGTGCTTGGATTGAATAGGATAGCCCTTGAAGTTCATTTCTTTGATGCGATAACCTGACATTTCCTTGGGGATTGTAATGGTCAAAGTCTTGTTGCGGATAAAATAGTCTTCGAGCAAATAAATACGGGTGAAGTACTTCGGGTCTTTGAATGTACGTTCGAAAGCAGCCGTGCAAGTCTTACCTTTCTTGTCGATATAACCCCTAAGAATGCAGGCTTTGGTGTCATCATAGAACACGTTTTCGGGCGTGATGTTCTTATATTGCTTGGCACCCCGGCCCGAAACATCGTCCAAGGAGATGTATTCACCGTAGAGAACATCCGTTTCGGGATAGACCGTAACGCTTGAATTCGACTCATAAGTGATTTTCTTCGTGTTCTTGACAACGGGCTTTTCGTGGTCGAACATCAGCGAATAGCGGTCGTTGCATTGCTGAATGAGGATTTTGTCGTCCCATTTCTGGGCATGGGTTGCCGTGGAAAACAAGGCAAGAAATAATATTCCGGCCAGTTGACAAATCGGTTTTTTGTAGTTATTCATGTCGTTTGTTGTGTATAAACGTGTGGTTTGTCATGTACAAGTGGGCCGTTTTTCGTGCGAAAGTGGTCCGCCTACGATATAAAGACAATAGCTTCACAAAGATAAGTAAAATTTTCTTTCGTTGTTCTTTCATCTACCCGGAAAATGAAGGAAAGTTTGATTTAAGTTTAATTTTTTCGATTTTCCAAGATAAAATATTACTTTTGTAAGTCTGAAACCAAATGGATAGCAATGAACAAGCAACTGATACTGTTCATCATAACACTGCTCTCTTGTCCGGCTTTGGCCGTCGCGGGTGTAAACAGCACCGAGATGATTTCCTATCCCGGCGGAAAATGCTATATGTTCCGCGTGACATTGAAGGATAAGAAACACTCTCGCTATTCCCTGAATGCCCCATCTGAATATCTTTCCCAACGTGCCATTGAACGTCGAAAGCGGCAACATATCGCCATCGATTCTACCGATTTGCCCATCAACGAGACCTATATAGAAGCCATTCAAGCCTTGAAAGACGTTCGGATTGTGGGTAAAAGCAAGTGGAACAACACGCTTTTAGTGAGATGTAGTAATGTAGGTAAGGTCTTTAATCTGCTGAAACTACCTTTTGTGAAGAGCGTCTTCAAAGTCTTTTCTTCACCGGATTCCATCAGCGGGTCGGCCAGAGTGAACTTTAAAAAAGAGTTTAATCGTTGGGACACCTTGTCGGAAGATAACCGTTATGGCGTTGCCAAAGACCAGATAGCCCAGTTGAATGGCATCCGAATGCATGCTGCGGGGTATCGCGGAAAGGGCAAGATGATTGCCGTGCTCGACGCTGGTTTTATGAATGTAGACCGCATTCCGTGTCTTCAGAGCATCAGGATTGCGGGTCAGAACGACTTCGTTGTACCCAAAGCCAAGAGCATTTTCTCCGAGATGGAGCATGGAACAATGGTGCTTTCTTCCATGGCTACCGACCTTCCCGGAGTGTTTATAGGAACTGCCCCCGATGCTTCTTACCTGTTGATACGCTGTGAAGACCGGCAAACGGAGAGCGTTGCAGAGGAGGATTATTGGGCCGAAGCGGTGGAATATGCCGACTCCATGGGCGTCGATGTCATCAATTCGTCGCTCGGTTACCATGATTTCGACGACAAATCCACCAACCATCGCTATGCCGACATGGACGGAGAATCGACGCTTATCTCCCATACGGCCTCCATGTTAGCAGGAAAAGGCATCGTATTGGTGAACAGTGCGGGCAACGACGGCATGGGAACTTGGAAGAAAATCAACTTTCCTGCCGATGCAAAACGTATCATCACGGTGGGCTCGGTCACCCCTATGGGTGTCAATGCAGCCTTTTGTGGCGTCGGACCTACGCAGGACGGACGCATCAAACCCGATGTGATGGCCTACGGAAGTCCCACATCTGTCATCTCAGGACGGGGCACTATCGTCGACGAAATGGGCACTTCCTTCTCGGCACCTTTAGTGGCCGGGCTTGTTGCCTGCCTGTGGCAGGCATTGCCAAACAAGTCGGCAAGCGAGCTAATCGACCTTGTCATAGCGAGCGGAAATAATGTGGCTACACCTAATAATATATATGGTTACGGCGTCCCCGACTTTTGGAAAGCCTATAATGCAGGCCGGAAATGAATACACTCTCGCTCTTCGAACTGAACAATCTGGTCAGAGAGGCCATCTCGGTCACGCTTACCGACGAGTATTGGGTGGAGGCCGAGCTGTCGGAAGTGCGCGAAGTGCGCGGCCATTGCTACATGGAACTGATACAAAAAGAACTGTTCGGTAACACGCCCGTGGCCAAAGCATCGGCCAAATGCTGGAAAACCAAGTGGCAACGGCTATGCCCCAAGTTTGAAAGCGTAACGGGACAAAGCTTCAAAGCGGGTTTGAAGGTGTTGCTGAAGGTCTATCCCGACTTCCATGAAGCCTACGGGTTCTCGTGGATTGTGACCGATATCAACCCCGAATTCACCATGGGCGACATGGCCCGAAAGCGCATGGAAATTATCAACCGTCTGAAGATGGAGGGCGTTTTCGACTTGCAAAAGGAACTCACGCTGCCGCTTTTCGCCCAGCGCATCGCTGTGATTTCGAGTGAAAATGCGGCAGGCTACGGTGACTTCTGTCGACAGTTGGGCGACAATCCCAGCGGGTTGAAGTTCTATCCTCGGCTCTTTTCGGCCGTCATGCAAGGTGAAGAAGTTGAGAAAAGCATTGTTGCTGCGTTGGATAAAATCAATATCCAAGCCGACGATTTCGATGTGGTTGTCATCATACGTGGCGGAGGTGCAACGAGCGACATGACCGGTTTCGATACACTTTTGCTTGCCGAGAACGTGGCAAACTTCCCACTTCCCATCATAACGGGCATCGGACACGACCGCGACGAGTCTATCCTTGACATGGTTTCCCACATGCGTGTGAAGACTCCCACGGCCGCTGCGGCCTTCCTCGTGGACCATTTGGAACGGGTGTATGAGCGCGTTTTGGACGCAGAAAACGAGATTTTGACGGGTGTCCGACATCGGATTGAGATGGAAAAAGCACGCCTTCAGCGGTTGGGCGAGAAGGTTCCGATGCTCTTTTCGCTGTTTAAAGACCGTCAGGAAGCCCGCCTCGACCGCATGCTCAATCATGTTTCGACGGCCATCGGGGTCCGTTTGGAACGGGAGAACCGTCGTCTTGCCGACCTGTCACGGCGCATGCAACCTGCCATGGCGCGTCGTTTGCTTTGCGAAAACCATCGGGTAGACCTGCTTGCACAGCGTGCTAAGGCAGCAGACCCGGCCTTGTTGCTGAGGCGGGGTTACAGTATGACAACGCTCGGTGGCAAGATCGTGAGAGATGCCGCAGCGTTGAAGGCGGGCGACGAGATTGTGACGAGACTCGAAAAAGGTAGTGTTTCATCAATCATAAAATAAGGATTATGGCAAAAGAAGAAATAAAGTACGAAGAAGCCCTCGATCGGTTGGAACGTATTGTAAAGCAGATGGAGAATGATGAGCTGGATATTGATGTCATGGGTGAACAGTTGAAGCAGGCACAAAAGCTCATCAAACTCTGTAAAGACAAGCTCACCAAGGCAGATAACGAGATAAAGAAGATTTTGGAAAAGATAGATTGATGGAATCCTATTGTTTTTAGTTGGCAAAGTGACTGATTTTACAGGCCTAAAAGAGTGATTTCAGACCGTAAAATGAGGCTAACTGACTTTCAAGACAATTCACATCACCTGCCGGAACAACTTGTCTTTTCAAATTAAACGTAGAATTTATTCAGGCATTCCAGCCTACCAAATACTCGGTTATGCCCAAGTCGTCAGCCAGCCTCCTTGCTATCGAAAGAGACTATCGGCCTATTCGCTGATGAGTCCCTTGGTCAGCATATCGTAATATAAGGCTTCGAGTTCGCCTTGTGTCAGTTGTTCCACGGCATGTTCAATCGTTCTGATGAGTTCATCACGCCGATAGGTACCCGAAGCATTGAAATGTGAGAAATCAACCATCTTTTATTTCGTTTTAATTTCGTGTCAATTACGCTCCATTTCGAGCGAAGCCCAAAGGAAAGGACCTATACCTTTGGGGTCATTATCACGTATCGGCTCGCTCATATAGTATTCAAAACTGCCGTCACGACGGTAATTTTCCTTGCCCGGTTTAACGTATTTACTTTTTCCGGGACCAAGTCCGCTCACCACACAACAGTCGGTTAACGAGATGGTACGGTCATCATTCACGCGAATGAAGCGTTTCAAGATACCATCATAGGCTTTTCGGCCGGCAATGGCATAAGATTCATCGAGCCATCCCATGCGTGCACCTTTCAACAACACGTAGGCAAACATGCAGGAGGCCGTGCTCTCAAGATAATTCTTGGGATTTTTCACGTCCATCACATCATACCACACGCCCGACTGCTTGTCTTGATAGCGCACAACGGCTTTCATGGCTTTTTGCAACAGTGCTTTTAGCTCCGATTTCCGGGCATAGTCATCGGGCATTACGTCGAGACACTCTGCCATCGCCATGACATACCAGCCCAATGCGCGTGCCCATGTGTGCTTACTTCGGCCGGTTTGCGGGTCAGCCCAGAACTGTGAACGGGTTTCATCCCATGCATGTTTCCATAAACCTGAGGCTTCGTCATAGGTTCGTTTATCGGTTTTGACGATTTGATCCACTGCATCATCGAGCACACGGCGTGCTTTTTTTGCCGGATAATGGCCCATCGCATAGGCACAATAGAATGGAAGTCCCATGAAAATACCATCAAGCCACACCTGATTTGCATAGATTGCCTTATGCCAAAACACGCCTTCATGCGTGCGAGGTTGGTGATGTAGCTGCTTCATCATTGTGGCCAAGGCCTTATCATTGCCTGTTCGCGGGTCGATTTGCTGCATTCTGAGAATGAATTTGGCCGTGCGGACGTTGTCAAGATTGAATGCTTTGTAGTCATATCCTGTTACTTCGCCGCTGTCATCAATCATCTTGCGCGGATAAGCCTTCAGATAATTCAGAATACCATCGCCTCCGTAGGCTTGATAAGTGTCGAGCATACCCTCAAGTTCTATGCCCATGACATAACTCCAGCGGGGTTTCGGTGCAAAGTCGAGCAGATAGGGCTGCGGGGTGCGTTTCATTTCTGAAAAAGTCATCCATTGTGCCATGCTTTTGAAGGGAAGTTCTTCGGGAGCAAGCACGAGTTGGCCGTCCATCTTCACGTTGTCGAAAGTGATATGACGTGTCTTGCCCGTAATCTTGACGTTTTCCTTGCTGATACCATTGAAACTGCAGTTCTTCAAACGTATGTCTGTCACGTTCTCCACGCTGTCTCGTCCCACAATAAGCACGCCGTAAGCACTCTTCTGGCACGTAACGTCCTCCACATTCACGTTTCTCACCACCGGTTCAAAGCCGCGATAGCAAGGCTCTTTGGGCTCGTAATCGAGGTTAATCTTCACTACGGACTCCTTACATTGACCCACTTTGACGCGTCGCATGTTGATATTTTCGATCAAACCGCCGCGACAATTGTTGGTTTTTATGCGTAAAACGCGATCCAATTCGGGTGAATCCATCTCACAATCTTCGGCATATACGTTCTGACATCCCCCCGAAATCTCACTCCCGATGACCACACCTCCGTGTCCATCTTCCATCACACAGTTGCGAATAATGATATTTTTTGAGGGTTGATTCCAGAAACGTCCGTCGTTGTTTCGGCCGCTTTTGATGGCAATACAATCGTCTCCGGTATGGAAAAGCGTGTTTTGTATCAATACTTTTTCACAGCCTTCAGGGTCGCAACCGTCTCCGTTTGGCCCCTCATTCCATATCTTTACCCCATCAACCGTGACGTTTTTACACAGCAAAGGATGGATAACCCAGAAGGGAGAAAGCAGTAATGTGACGCCCGAAATGCGTATTCTGTTTCCTTTAACGAAGTTGATGAGCTGCGGACGCAAGCCATATCCCTTGCCAAAACGGCGCTCATCCCATGGCACATCGGCTTCGGCCATCTTCTGAAGTCGTGCGCGTGAGCCCAGAACTTGTGCCTCTTTGGTGACGCCTTTCACGTATCCGAAGTTGGCTTTTCCGTTCATCGGCCACCAAGTTTCATTGGAACCGCCTCCGTCAATCGTGCCTTCTCCCGACACAACAACGTCATTTGCCTCATAAGAATAGATGCATGGACTGTAATTCCAGCACATCATTCCCTCCCAAGATGTCTTTACCAAGGGGTAAAGGTCACGGTCGAATACGAATTGAAGATGGGCATCTTTGCTCACAACAAGCTCGATCCCGGACTGCAATCTCAGTGCTCCGGTGTTCCATTTCCCTGCAGGCACGATGACTTTTCCACCGCCTTGTTTGGCCAAAACGGCTATGGCACGAAGAATGGCCTTTTGATTTTGGGCCGCAGAAGCAGAAGTCTTGGCACCGAATTTCGTAATGACAACCGAGCGATTGGCTATCTTCGGCGACTCAATCGAGCGTTCTATCGCCCGATATTCAGCCTCGTTCCAACCGTCGGCCAGCGAAAGCAACGGGAAGAACAGCGCTAAAAGCAATACAGATAATTTGTTCATAGGTTTTAAAGTGATTTGTTTATGGATTATTCGTTATGTCAAAGCGGTCGATATCCAGCCACCCGCGATTGGAATTTCCTTGAGGTTCCTGTGCAACAAAGCCTATCTTGGCTCCTATCCACTTGCCTTCGCGCATGGTAAAAGGCGTTCCTGTCTCGGTGAATTGCTTGCCGTTACGACTGAAAGCGAACCGAACAATGCCCTTATCTACCCTCATTCTGAGATATATTTCTTCGTGAATAGCAAACTGATAATCGTTATCATCCTGACCTGTTTTGGGCAAATCAGCCAACAAAGTGACGGTAGCTGCGTGGCCTTTATCGGCATCTTTGCAGGTCATTTGCTGCAAAACAAACCCTTCACCTACCCTTTTTACGACCAAAGCCGTATAGTCTTTTCCCATCATAATGAGGCCACCTAACTGGTTATTTTTCTTACTTATAAGCTTTAATTTGGCCGTAGCTGTGAAACTATCTGATGGCGTTTTCTGCAATAAAAGGTTGGGGGTAAACCAAAAGTTGTCGTTACCTTTGAAGGTAAAAAGGCGGAAGAAGCCCAGTGAAGTGGGCATTCCGAACCATGGTTCATAGTTGGATTGCCACTGCCACTGCAGTCCTAAACGCGGTAAATCGAACGCATCACTCTCTTCAGGTGTCACGATTTGACTGCTTACAGACTTCGGTTTGCGATACGAAAGATAAGGTTCGCCGCAATAACCCTGCCGAGGCACACGTCCAATCACGGGCCAATTATCCTTCCAAGTGACCGGTTGCAGATGAACAACTCGCCCATACGCGCCCTTATCCTGAAAGTGCAAGAACCAATCTTCGCCGTATTTTGTGTGCACCCATGCGCCTTGATGCGGGCCGTTTACAGTCGTATTGCCCTGCGCCAACACCTTTTTTGCCTCGTAAGGACCGTAAGGTGAGCGTGCTCGAAGCGCCAGTTGAAACCCTGTAGCCACGCCTCCTGCGGGACACCATATCCAATACCAGCCGTCTCGTTTGTAGAATTTAGGACCTTCGCAGGTTCGGTTTTCCGTGCCGTTTCCGTCGAACACGATGACAGGATCGCTGATAGCACGCGTTCCATCGGCATTCATTTCGCGCACAGTGATGACACTTGCGAAGCGACTTCGGCTGTTTGCCCATCCGTTTACCATGTAACAACGGCCGTCATCGTCCCATAACGGGGTGGTATCTATAATGCCTTTCCCGCGAATAACAAGCACAGGTGGCTCCCAAGGTCCGCGTGGGTCTTTTGCTCTTACCATGAAAACACCTTGGTCGGGGTCGCCCCAATAGATGCGATATTCGCCTTTATGATACCTGATACTGGGTGCCCAGACTCCTTTTCCATGCGCAGGAGCTCCCGAAAACAAGCTATCGGGCCACACGCGATCAAGCGCATGACCGATGAGTTCCCAGTTAACCAAGTCGCGAGAATGCAGGATTGGCAGGCCGGGAACGCAGTTAAACGAACTTGAAGTGAGGTAGTAATCATCGCCAACAGCCACGACATCGGGGTCGCTATAATCCGCATTGAGCACCGGATTGACGTAAGTTCCGTCGCCATTGTCGGCACACCACACCTTAGAACGGTATTGTCCGGCCGCCGGAACGGTGCACATCAAGAGCAAGGCGCAAAGGATTTTGTTCATGTTTTAGTCAGATTAGCGTTTGATAGGTATTTAAATAGATTGTCACAGCGTTTGTTTCGGGCTCGGCCTCAAGGCTTTCCCTGTCGGCAAAGATAAGGAAAAAGCCCGAGAATCATACAAGTCGGGTTGTTAAAAAAGTCATATAAATGATTGGCGCAGTCTGTTTATTTTGCTATCTTTGCCAAAAATCAGCAAAAAACCGCTATGAACAGACGCCTGTTTCAATCATGCTGCATGGCAATGCTCGCGATTTCGGCTCTTGGTTTGATGCCGACAGCCTGCACAAAGACCCAACATGCCACGCAAACTGCCTCGACCAAGCCCTCGAAACCGCTGCCCCAACCGCAGAAACCTACTAAAACCTACAAGAACCTGCGGCTTATTGGCGACACCACCTGTGCCGGTTGGCGCGTCATTCTTGCCTCGGCAGACGGCCCAACCAAGGTAAAAGGCGAGAAGTACTACGACAAACTCTTCTTGATTACACTCTATAAAGACGGCCGATTGCTGTTCGACAAGAAGGAAATTTCAACCGAAAAGCTGCATGGAAAGCCCCGTCCCGAACTGCAACTCACGCCGGGTTACATTGAACTCATCACGCGAACAACGGTCTATATCGATGTGGCAACCTTCTATCCTGAAACAGATGACGGCTGGCTTTTCTCGCTTTTGTTCGACAAAAACGGTCGGTTGAGCGTCAGACCGTTTATAATAGAAATGTCGGAGGCTGACAATGTGGCATCATTTTATAGGGCTTGGCTGAACGAATGCAGGCAGAAACCCATCGATAAGGCTTCACTTCAAATGGTGGCCAACCGATATTGCACGCCGAGCTTTGCCAAACAATTGCTCCGCGAAGCCCCGTTGAGCCTCTTGCCCGCAAAGGTTGTGGGGAAATATCGGTTTGATGTGGACGTCATGGCAGAGCTAACGCACAATTCGGAAGACTATCTTGAACAGCGCGGAACGGTATATTTTTGCACAAAAGACTACGAACAACAGATTGATTCGCTGGCGTATGAACTCCGAAATGAGCAAGATGAAAACGGATATACGTCGTTTGGGGGCATCACAGGGCTGAAGAAATTCCACCCATAGGGCGAAGTTAAGCCCGTGGATGGGGCGTTTTGCTGCTTGATATGACGAAGATGAAAAAGAATCGGCGTGAAATTGATTTTCAGGAAGCGCTATTTCTTTTGTCAATTTATTTCAAATTTGATTTGCAATCGGCCGGAAAATGTTGTATTTTTGTGTCGGGGAAAGCATGAAGCGGCTTTCCCTTTTTTGTTGTTTGATTTGAACAGGCAGGCAATATAGATGAAATCAGCGTGTAAAAAGACTGAAATCACACTTTAATCACAGTCATTTTGCGATGTAAAGTGACTGAGTTCACCCGTTTAAAAGACTGATTTCAGATTGCAAAATGAGGCTAACCGACTTTTAGAACAATCTATCTTGCTTGTCAGACCAACTCTTTTTGTAAAATCTATCGACTTTTTTCAAGGATTTTTCTCGGCTGGATTTTCAAGGAAAGTATAGCGTATGGTTTACATTTCTCCTTGTTATATGCAGTGCAAGCGTGGTTGTTTTCGCACTTTTTTGCTAACTTTGCAACATTATTATTGGTCTGATTAAAGAAAAAAGAATGACAATTATCCTTTTATTGCATATGATTTTCATTTGTATCTTCCTGAAACGTAATGGAGATACGCCTGCTTGGCTGAAGTTGTTTGCGTTGAGTCCGCTGCTGATGGCACCGTGGCTGATGTTCATGAGCATCTTTTTCTTTGATGCACCCGGCTATTCTTGGCAACCTTTGGCCTTGTTTATATCGGTCAATACCTATCCTTTATTGATTTATGTAGGGGCATTTTTGGCTTGCAGACTCTATCGGAAAGGGCATAAGCGTTGGGCACTTGTGCCGCCGTCCTTGTTTACGTTGATTAATCTTTTGGCCATTTTGGCCGTCATCTTGGCGTAAGAAGCGGGCCGCAACGACGTTCGTTTATGGCTCTTCTTCGTAGTCTACGTATTCGCCCTCGTCCTTTTTAAAAATCTTTTTGCCCGCTTCTTCAGGGTCACGCGTGTCGATTACGCGCTCATCGTCACCGTAAGTGCGACGGTGTTGCCCCCATTGTTGCCGGCCGAAATCTCCAGAACGGCGGTTGAATTTATTGATGTTGTCGCGGAACGTGCTGATGAAGCGGAACGCCATCAGCAGAATGAATATGAAGAGTGCGATGAATAGCAGGAAAATGAACTTCAATAAAACCATTTTTGGTTCTCCTTATTTATATAGGTGACTTAGAATGCGTGGCCACATGTCACGCTTTGGCCCTCAACCAAAGCAAAACAGAGCCCAACAGATAGAGCGTAATGATGACCCACCAAGCATTCAATGGTCCTAAAAAGGCGAGACATGCAACGGAAAGTGCGGCAAAACCGTATTTCACTTCATTGCCTTTCCACCCCCAATGCTTGAATTTCAGAGCGAACATCGGCAGTTCCGACACCAATAGCGCACAGCTCAAGCCAAGCAATAGAAGCACGATGAAGACGGAATATGCTGAACTTTCGAGCCACGAAGGATTGCAAACGATGAGCGAAGCCCAGAACAAAGCGTTGGCTGGAGTGGGCAAACCGATGAACGAAGTGGCCTGTCTTTCGTCGAGATTGAACTTTGCTAAGCGCAAAGCTGAAAAGGCTGAGACGAGGAAAGCAGCGTAAGGAAGATAGTTACGCAAGGGCTCTAAGAAGGCAGGATACTCCAAAACGGACAGCTCGGAGAACAAGATTGTGGCCGGAGCTACGCCGAATGTGACGACATCGGCCAAGGAATCGAGTTCCTTACCTATGGGAGATGACACCCCAAGCAAACGTGCACTCATGCCGTCAAAGAAGTCGAATACGGCCCCAATGATAATCCAAATGAGTGCCAATTCAGCGTCTCCAGCGAATGCAAAAGCTGTAGCTATGCAGCCGGAAACAAGGTTACAGCAGGTGATGCTATTGGGAATATGTTTCTTTATCATTATTTCAGCTTTGCAATAATCGTCTGGTCACCGGTCGTTGCCTGCCCCATTTTCACGCAAACCTCGCTGTCAACGGGCAGGAAAACGTCTACACGGCTTCCCAATTTGATGAACCCAAGATGCTCATCGATATAGCAGTCTTCTCCTTCCTTGGCGTAAGTGACGATGCGACGTGCCATGGCTCCGGCGATTTGTCGGCAAAGTATGTCCCTGCCATCGGGCGTTGTAATCATCGTATCGGCCCGTTCGTTCTCCTCACTTGCCTTGGGCAGCCATGCTTTATGGAAGTTTCCGTTTTGATGGCGCACGAATTTCACCTTGCCTTCAACAGGGAACCAGTTGGCATGGACATTGAAAAGGCTCATGAAGATGCTGATCATCAGGCGACGATCGTGGAAATATTCGTTCTCTTCGACCTCTTCAATGACGACAATCTTGCCGTCGGCTGGTGCTACGACCACCTTTTCGGTATCATCGGTACCGGAGAATCGGCGGGCAGGACAGCGGTAAAAATTGACTACGATGCCGTATATCGTGCCGCAAAAGAGCGTAAATAACCAAAAATAAAGCTTGTTTTCAAATCGGAACAAGAGTAAGGCTATTACTGCATAAATCATGAAACCGTAAACCAATGTGCGGGTTCCTTCGCGGTGTATACGTATATCTTTGAACTTTTGAATATTTTTAATCATAGTCAATAGGATAGGTGCTAATCGCAGACAAAGGTAATTATTTTTTGTTGCATGAGCAAATATATAAAATAAAAAACCATGTTTTATTTTGCTTTTCTCTTTTTTTGCCGTAACTTAGCGGTCCAAAATCATTGAGTATGCAAGACTTTATTCACCTTCATGTTCACACTTTTTATTCCATTCTTGATGGGCAATCCAAGATATCTAACTTGGTGGACAAAGCCATTGCCAATGGAATGCGTGGCATGGCGATAACAGATCACGGCGTGATGTTCGGCATCAAGGAGTTTGCCGACTATTGTGCAGGTATCAACAAAAGGCGGAAAGCCGAGGGAAAAGAGCCTTTCAAACCTATCCTCGGCTGCGAGATGTATGTGGCACATCACCGCTTGCAGGACAAGATAAAGGAGAACGGTGACAACTCGGGCTACCACCTTATCGTGTTGGCCAAGAACTATAACGGTTATAAAAACCTGATAAAGCTGGTCAGTAAGTCGTGGGTGGACGGCTATTATTACCGTCCTCGCACAGACAGGGTGGAGCTTGAGAAATATCATGAAGACCTGATTGTGTGCTCGGCTTGTATTGCCGGCGAAGTGCCTTCAAAGATTCTACATGGTGATTTGGCCGGAGCACGCGAGGCATGCGAGTGGTATCATCGTGTCTTCGGCGATGATTATTACTTGGAATTGCAGCGTCATGAGGTGAAAGACCCGACGATTTTGGCCAACCGTGAAGCCTATCCTTTGCAGCAGAAAGCCAATAAAGTGCTGTTGGAATTTGCCAAAGAATATGGCATCAAGGTCATCTGTACCAACGACGTGCACTTTGAAGACAAGGAAACGGCCGAGGCTCACGACCACTTGCTCTGCCTTTCTACGGGTAAGGACCTTGACGATCCAAACCGAATGCGATACAGTAAGCAGGAATGGTTCAAGACACGAGAGGAGATGAATGAGGTGTTTTCGGACATTCCCGAAGCCTTGGCGAATACGCTCGAGATATTGGATAAGGTCGAAACCTACAGCATCGAGCATGGCCCGATCATGCCTTTCTTCCCCATACCCGAGGAGTTCGGCACGGAAGAAAAATGGCGGAAGAAGTTCAGTGAGGCCGACCTTTACAAAGAATTCACGTCAGACGAGAACGGAGAAAACCAACTCTCGCAGGAAGAAGGGCAGAAAGTTATCGACCGATTGGGCGGATATAACAAGATTTACCGCATCAAATTCGAGGCCGATTACTTGGCGAAATTGGCTTATGACGGCGCAAAGAAAGTCTATGGTGAACTGTCGGAGGAGGTGAAAGAGCGGATCAACTTCGAGCTTCACGTGATGAAGACGATGGGTTTTCCGGGATATTTCCTCATCGTTCAGGACTTTATCAATGCCGCCCGCACCGAGTTGGGCGTCATGGTGGGGCCTGGTCGTGGTTCGGCAGCAGGCTCTGTGGTAGCCTACTGCTTGGGAATTACACAGATAGACCCCTTGAAATACGACCTCCTGTTTGAGCGTTTTCTGAACCCAGACCGCGTGAATCTCCCCGATATCGATACTGATTTCGACGACGACGGACGCGGAAAAGTGTTACGATGGGTGATGGATAAGTACGGACATGAGAACTGTGCACACATCATTACCTATGCCAGTATGGCTACAAAGAACTCGCTCAAGGACGTTGCCCGCGTGGAAAGGCTTCCTTTGGATAAGTCGAACGCACTCTGTAAGGCCATTCCCGACCGGCTCCCCGAAGGCTTGAAGATGAACCTCACGAATGCCATCAAGTGCACACCTGAGCTCCGTGAGGCCGAAGTGTCGCAAGACCCGCGCGAGCGAAACACCATCAAATATGCCAAGATGCTTGAGGGTACGGTGCGTGGAACGGGTATCCATGCCTGCGGTTTCATTATCTGCCGCAACCCGATCAGCGATTGGGTGCCGGTCTCAACGGCCGATGACCCCGACTTTCCCGGTCTGAAAACTGCCGTGACCCAATACGATGGGCACGTCATTGAGTCAACCGGACTCATCAAGATGGACTTCCTCGGTCTGAAGACCCTATCGGAGTTGAAGGAAGCCTGCAAGGTTGTGAAGCAGACAACCGGCGATGTCGTCGACCTTGACCATATCCCGCTCGATGACGAACTGACCTATCAACTCTTTCAACAAGGCCGCACCATCGGTACGTTCCAGTTTGAATCGCCCGGCATGCAGAAGCATCTTCGCGAGCTTCACCCTACGGTTTTCGAAGACCTTATCGCCATGAATGCGCTCTATAGGCCCGGACCTATGGACTATATTCCCGACTTCATCAAGCGCAAGAACGACCCCTCGCAGGTGTCATACGACATACCTTGCATGGAGAAATATCTCAAAGACACCTATGGCATCACGGTTTATCAAGAGCAGGTGATGTTACTTTCGCGCCAATTGGCCGGTTTTACGCGCGGCGAAAGCGATGCCCTTCGCAAGGCAATGGGTAAAAAGAAGAAAGCCATCGTAGATGCCATGAAGCCGAAGTTCATCAAGCAGGGACAAGAAAACGGCCACGACCCAAAGGTGTTGGAGAAGATTTGGGGCGACTGGGAGAAGTTTGCCTCTTATGCGTTCAATAAGTCACACGCCACCTGCTACTCATGGGTGGCTTACCAGACAGCCTATATGAAGGCGCACTACCCTGCCGAATACATGGCTGCCTTGATGACCCGACGCTTCAGCCAGATAACCGAAATCACCAAGCTGATGGAAGAATGCCAAAGCATGAAGATTGCCACGCTCGGCCCCGACGTCAATGAAAGCTACTCGGAATTCGGTGTCAACAAGAAAGGAGAGATACGTTTCGGACTCTCGGCCATCAAAGGCATGGGCGAAGCCGCGGCCTTGGCCATCGTGAAAGAGCGCGAAGCAAACGGACCCTATCAAAGCATCTACGACTTTGCAGAGCGCATCGACTTCGGTAGCGTCAACCGAAAGGCTTTCGAGTCGCTGGCATTAAGCGGCGGGTTCGACGGCTTTGAGTTCCGTCGCGAACAGTATTTTGCTGTCGGTCCGAAGGGCGACATGTTCCTCGACACGCTGGTCCGCTACGGTCAGCTCTACCAGCAAGAGCAACAGGAAGCCCGTAACTCACTCTTCGGAGGCGACAGTGCGGTGGAGATTGCACGCCCCGTTCCGGCGAAAGCCGAGGAATGGAGCACGATAGAAAGGCTCAACCACGAGCGCGACTTGGTGGGCATCTATCTCAGTGCCCACCCGCTCGACGAGTACGGCGTCATCTTGAAGTCGATGTGCAACACGCACTGTGTGGAGATAGAAAAGAAAGAAGAACTTGCAAAGAAAGAGGAAATCATCATCGGAGGCATCGTCACGAGCGTGAAGTCCAAGTTCACCAAGACCGGCAAGCCCTGCGGCTTCGTCACCATCGAAGACTTCGAAGGCAGCGGAGAAATGGCATTCTTCGGCGAGGAATGGGGGCGTTGGCGCGGCATGCTGACCGAGGGTTGCATCGTGTATATCATGGCCAAATGCCAGAAACGCCATCGCGACAGTGACTACTACGAACTCCGCGTGCAAGACATTCAGTACATGCAGACCATCAAAGACACGCGTTTAGAGAAGATAACCCTATCGATTGACAGCACGGAGCTGACGGAAGCCGTGGTCACGGACCTCAGTACGCTGGTCGAAAAGGCCCCGGGCAAGGTGCAGCTCTACGTGCAGGTGGTCGACAGCGTCCATAATGTCAGCCTGATGTTGCGCTCGCGCAGCCACACCGTCGACGTCACCAACGAGCTCCTGAACTATGTCGATGCCCACCCCGCCATGTCCTATCACATCAATTAAACGCGTTTTGTAGGCTCGGCATTTGCCGTTATGAAACCAATTCATTACCTTTGCAGACGCAAACAAGATTATTAACAAAAGAAAATAAAAATGGAAGTAGAAATCACAACTGAGAACATCGAGCGTTACAAGAATGGCGAATTGCCATTGGTAGTAGACCTTTGGGCAACATGGTGCGGTCCGTGCCGCATGGTGGGCCCCATCATTTCGGAGCTTGCCGAGGAGTACGACGGCAAAATCGTCGTCGGCAAGTGCGATGTAGAAGAGAACGACGACGTGGCAGCCGACTACGGCGTGCGCAACATTCCCACCATTCTGTTCTTTAAGAATGGTGAACTGGTCGATAAGTTCGTCGGTGCGGCAAGCAAGGCGACTATCGAAGAAAAGTTCAAAGCGCTATTGTAGAAGCCTCCCCCAAAAGCCTCTCCCCCAGCCCCTCTCCCAAGGAGAGGGGAGAAGCCCACCCCTACCCCCTCCCGAGGGAGGGGAAAATATGCAAATAAACCTTGCGAACACTTTAGTTCACAAGGTCTATTTTGTTTATCATGTATTATTCATCATTGCCTGCAAGCTCGGTCTCCCCTCCTTTGGAGGGGCCGGGGGAGGCTTTTGGGAGAGGCTTTTTGGGTGTGTATTAAAACGGGGAGGGCACACAGACAAGCGAGTTAATCATAAGGTGAATTTTGATTTTGATTAAATACAGGTAAGTCGTGCGCCCTCCCCAATAACCTCCCCCAACCCCCGGAAACCTCCCCCGACCCCTCCGAAGGAGGGGAGCACAAACAGCGTGCAAACTAATTCCTCGCAAGCTCGCAGCTCCCCCTCCTTCGGAGGGGGTTGGGGGGAGGCTCTCCTCCCCTCCCTTCGGGAGGGGCCGGGGGTGGGTGTCAGGGGTGGGTTTGTGGGCTCTAATTCCCGTGCTGCCCTATTCCCCCTTCCTCTTTTTTCTTCTTCTTCTTTTCTTCCTTCCGCTTCGGGTTATTCACGCTCACCTCGGCCGTCTTGGCAGCCTCGCGCATCTTGGCTTTCGGCGTGAACACAACCTTCGGAGTCTTGAGCGAGGCGGCCGTCACGTCGGTTTCCTTCTCGCTCATCTTCGAGGGGAAGTAGACGCGGAAGGAGCCGAGGTCGCCCAAGTCGACGTTGAAGCCCATCTTCAGCCCGCGGCACACGAGGCGCCCCAGCGTGATGAGCGCGTTCATCACGTCGCCGTAGGAGAGCGACGTCTCGTCTACGATTTGTTGGCACACCATGTCGAGCGTCATGTAGTTCTTGTTCTTCGCCATGGCGTAATACACTGTTTTTCCTTTCAACGGACCCACGGTCTGTTTCTTCGATTTGATTTCAAACTCGATCATAATCGTTTCCTTTCTTTTAAGTTAATAAATATGTTTAGTGAATAAAAAAAATAGTCGTTTTCATGGGTGTATCGTACCCTTTACCATCGGTGTACCGTACCGACCACCATCGGTACGCCGTACCGACCTCCGTAGGTGTACCGTACCTCTTGTCGTAGGTGTACCGTACCCATCTTGGTCGGTACGGTACACCTTTCTCTGTCGGTACGCCGTACCCTTTCTCATTCGTCATAGATGATGAACGGGCGGACGGTATAACCTTGATTAAGTTCTTTCACCGCTTCGTAACGGCCTCTGCCAAAATAGCCCAACAATGCAGTGGGTTTTGAAAGATCTAAAACGGTGGCTCCCCAACAACAAGTCGGTTTTGGGAGGTATCTCAGTTCCGTACTTGACCAGTAAATCTTTTTAGCTATTATAGATGTGCCGCCCACTTGAGTAAAGGCTGCGTGAGCCAAGGTACCTTGCCATCTGCACATATTTTTTTTCGTTAGCAGGTCGGCTGTTTCCCCGAATCCTAAGGCCGAACACACATATTTCCATTCGCCAAGGGCTGCGAGATACCATTTCTTACCCACCATCTTCCCCGTTAGGTTGACACCCGTAGGGAGTGTCGGCGTATAGTGCCCGGCCGCATAAAAGGCGGGGAAACGGGTATCATTACCTTTGATGGTGGTATTGTTCGTACTCTCCGCGGCATCCCAAGTAACAGAATTCCCATTTTCTAAAACATAAAACGATATATCGTAGTCATGATTGATTACCGTCTTATTGTGAAGATCCCAAAGCTGCGTAATGCTCGGCCAAGTGCCATATGACGTTTGATGAGGTATGGATGTCCATACGTATGTTGCATTGGCCCCTCCTGCATTCTCCAAGGCCACGGCCATGTGCCTGCTTTGGCTCACCACCACAGCGATGGGGGTCTTCGTTCCGCCACCGAAGGTGGTCTTGTCGATGAACCCTCTGGTTCCGTCGCTCATGAGGTAGAGGAAGCGATACATCAGGTCGACGTTGAGCACGTAGGAGCCGTTCTGGTCTAACTGTAGCGGTGTTTTTGGCGCGAAGGTCAGGTTTGCCCCTGTCATGTTCTGATTGTAGATGGTGCCGGCAGTAAAAGTAAGCTTCAGCTTCGACACATCTGTGGAGGGCATGAAGAAAGCGTCTTCACTACTTGCAGCTATGAATGAAGTGCGTCCGAGGCCGGGTGTTATGGCGCCGGGCTGACTTGAACCGTAGGTAAGATTGTCTGTCGTGGCTGCGCCTGTGCCGAGTGACCATGTGCCCGTTGAAGCATCATAAATCGAGGTAGAAGGTACGTCGGTAGCGTTCACCGAAGCGAGTGTAGCAGCGATTCCGGCAGAGAAGCGCATGTAGCCCGTGAGCTGCACTTTCACCTTGGCGGCGACGTGCTTCATGGTGAAAGTCACCAATTGGTTGTAGGGCGAGGAAGGGATCACTTTCCCCGTGGTGCGCCCGATGAGTGCGTCGCCGGCGTTGGCCCGCGTCACGGTGAGCAGGTTGCCGCTGCGGCTGACCTTGCTGTTGAAGAGCACGAAGTCGTAGGTGCCCGCGGGGATTTCTATCGCACCGAAGCTCGAATAGCGGAACACGCCGCCCACGACGTTGCCGATGAGCTCGCCTCGGAGCGTGTGGGTGGCGACGTCGTAGGCCAGCATGGTGTAGGTGTCGTCGGGCAGGGCACGCGTGGCGATGGTCTTCAGCTGCTTCGTCGTGTCGCGCTGCAGTGTGCACTGCGCCAAGATGCCGTTGCCAAGGCCTATGACCTGCCGACCTATCTTCTCTTCTTGGTTGCCGGCACGCGTCACGCCTACTTCCTGCTCGGCGTTATAGTCGGCAAAGTCCACCTTGAACGTCACGGCCTTTGCGATGTTCACTTTCTTGCCGTCGTCCGTTCCGTTGTTCTCTTTGTTGTCATCGTTGCTGCTGCAAGCGGTCAAGAGCACTGCCGCCATGAACAGCAGTCCCGTTCTTATCAATGTCTTTCTTTTCATTTCTTCTAAATCTTTATAGTTAATAATAAACCTAACACCCACCCCGGCCCTCCCAAAGGGAGGGAGCCCTAACGTGTGGGCTTTCTGGGAGTCTTTCTCAAGCGTGGGCACCCTCCCTTCGGGAGGGGTTGGGGGTGGGCTTTCTCCCCTCCTTTGGAGGGGCCGGGGGAGGCTCTACTCTTCTTCTTCCTCCCACAAGCTATTGTTCTTCTTCGCCGGCGCGACGGTGCTCTCGTCTCCGAAGTACACGCTTCCCATGTCGTGTTCGCCCTTGTCGTCGTAGTTGGTCTCTGTGGTCGAGCCCGCAGGGTCGAACCGTGGCGACACACAGATGAAACCTTCCTCCTCCACGGGTACGACGGTGCACCGAGGGGTAACGTAAAGTAGTCTTTCTTTCTGTTCTCTGTTCATAATCTCTAATTTATAGGGTGAATATTGTTTTGCTCTCCTTGTCTCGTTGCACGCATGGTGCATGTAGGGACGCACGGCTCGTGCGTCCGTTCCAATGGCCCGCTAACTGCCAACTCGTCAACCGTGGCGAATGGACGCACGAGCCGTGCGTCCCTACATGCTCTTGCGTCTTTTCGTTTGCTTCCTTTTGCGTCTTTTTGTTTGCGAATGTATGTAGGGACGCACGGTTCGTGCGTCCGCATATTTTGCGACGTTATTTCGTTCATTTTTTGCTCATAAAGGGACACGAATATTCGAACAAAGGGAACTCCGAGAAGCCCTTTGTTTATTAGTGTTACACGCGCTTCGCGCGCGCGTACGTGAAGACGTTTAAACGCCAGGTGCGCTAAGTGTGTGTGTGTGTGTGTGTGTGTGTGTGTGTTAGCAAATTATTTGGATTAACCAAATAATAAGCGTTAAAAGATGCAGAGAAATCAAAGTTTCTTTGCATCGGCTTCACACCTTTATATATATGATTACTTTTTATCATCGCGTGCAAAGGTAAGGCTTTCTTTTGGAACTGCCAAACTTATCATAAAAAAACTCCCCTCACTCGTTTATATATATGCTTATCTTCTCCATATTCCTCTTTTGTCCACCTAATAATTTCTTTTGTCCACCTTACGTCAGCTGACAATCCTTAAATTTGCGCACAGCAGTTTAACTAAAAACCAACGACAGTCATCTTCCCGTGAGAACACGAGAACAGCATAGAACTTTATTCATAACCTAAATATAACTAAAGATGAGAAAACAATTATTCTCTGTGATGCTATGCCTGAGCGCAGTGGGTGGGCTTGCTGTCTACCCGACAACATTGCTTGCTTCGGTTACGCAGTCACAGACAATCAAAGTCCAAGGTAAGGTGGTTGACGAGCAAGGTGAACCTCTTATCGGTGTGAATGTGGCATTGAAGGGATTGAAAGGTGGTTCGGTGACAGACCTTGACGGTAACTTTCATGTAGAAGCACCCGCCAATGCTACGCTTGTCGTGAGCTATGTGGGCTACAAAACGCGTGAGGTTGCTGTTCGCGGACGCGCTGTGATAGAAGCCATTCAGCTGGAGCCCGACAACAGAATGCTCGACCAAGTGGTCGTAGTGGGCTATGGAACGCAGAAGAAAGCCGACCTTACGGGCTCGGTGTCTATTGTGAATGCCGAGGATTTGAAAAAGGTTTCTAATTCGAATATATCAACAATGCTTGAGGGAAAAGTGCCTGGAGTGCAAATCACTACAGACGGACAACCGGGTGCCGACCCTATGGTTAGAATTCGAGGCATCGGTTCTTTTGGCAGCACTGCACCTCTATATGTGGTTGATGGTGTGCCCGTTGGCACGACGATTCGCGATTTCTCACCTAATGATATAGCCTCCATTCAAGTGTTGAAAGACGCTGCAGCTGGTGCAATCTATGGTTCGAGAGCTGCTAACGGCGTGATTATCATCACGACAAAGAACGGTCAGAAAGACCAACCTTTGAAGGTTGATTATTCTGGTTACATGGGTATTGATAAAATCTCGAGTGGTGTTTACGATGTGATGAATGCTGACCAATATAGTCAATATGTGGGACAGGCATGTGTAAACTCGGGCACTCCTATCCCCAGGGGCTATAAGTTGAACCCCGAAACTGGACGTTACCAGTTTATGGATAACACCAATACAGATTGGTTTAACGAGGTGTTTAAGACAGGTATAAGGCAGAACCACAATGTAAACCTCAGCGGTGGTGGTGCACACAACACCTATAATATTGCGCTTGACTATTTCCAACAGAAAGGAACTCTTGAGGGTGCAGGTCCCAACTACAAGCGTTATACGGCTCGTGTGAACAACACTATGGAAACGAAGTTCATCAAGTTCCGCACGAGTTTCGTCTATTCGCATTCTGATCAAGACAACATGGGGCTCTCTAATGCCTCTGAATATGTGCAGGGACTTTATGGAGATGTGAGCAATGTGTTGCGTGGAACGCTGTTGATGCAGCCTACAATCAAGGCATACGACCCTTCAACGTGGGTGCTTGACGACAAAGTGGGCTTGGCAAATGGTTATAAATACGATGCATACGGTTATGGAGTATATTATGATAACATTCATGGTGACATCTCGGCTTCCAATCCTTTGCTCGTAAATCACCTCTTGCAGCGCAACACTTTGGTAGACCGGTTCGTGGGGAATGGCTCTGCTGACGTTGATTTGTTCAAGATGTTGGGCCTTAACAACAAGAACCACAGCTTGCATTACAATCTGAACCTCTCTTACAGTAAGACGCATGCGAAGGATTTTACGTGGATTTCGGCATGGGCACAAAGCAACCGTGTGTACTTGGATAAGAGCAATGAGCGACTTACGAAAGGCAGTCGTGACTATACAGATGCCTTGATTGAGAACACACTGACTTATGATGGGCATGTCGGTAAGCACAACATCAACCTCGTGTTGGGTCAGACCTACGAGGAAGAGCATACCGATTTGTTGACAGGGCAGGGCATTAATATGAACGAGCCCTATTTCCTACAGCTGCAAAACAGTAAGAAACAATATGCCGAGTCCTTTGAATTTACCCATGCGTTGAGTTCTTTCATTGGTCGCTTGAACTACAACTACGATGAGAAATATCTGCTTTCATTGGTCGTTCGACGTGACGGCAGCTCTCGTCTGACGCATGCTATCCGTTGGGGGACGTTCCCTTCAGTGTCATTAGGTTGGCGTTTCGACAAGGAAAAGTTCTTTCCTATCAGTCGAGATGTGGTCAATATGTTCAAGGTTCGTGCCAGTTATGGTGTGCTTGGCAATGAGAATATCGGCGAATATCAATACATGGCAACCATGGCACGCAACAATATGACCTACAGTTTCAATAATAAACCGGTGTCGGGTTCGGCAGTTTCAACCTTTGTCAATCAGAACATAGCTTGGGAAAAGAAGAAAACGACGAACGTTGGAATTGATGTTGCCATGTTCAACAACCGCTTGGAGTTCACTGCCGAATGGTATAAGAACCGCTCGGAAGACTTGCTCTATGGTGTTCCTGTACCCGAACAAGCTGGCGTTTCCAATACGTCGGTGACGATGAATGCGGCTTCTATGGATAACAGTGGCTTTGAATTCTCGGCTACTTACCGAAATCGCGACCACGCGTTGAAGTATGAAATCGGTGCCAACTTGAGCACATTGAAGAATAAGGTCACTTCTTTGGGATTTGGAAATAAGTATATCACGGGCGCATATGCTACATATGTGGGACGCGAAATTGGCAAATTCTATGGTTGGGTATATGAAGGTATTGCCCGTACGCAGGCAGATTTAGACAATCATGCTACGCAGCAAGGAGCCAATATTGGTGATTGCCTGTATAAAGATGTAAGTGGGCCGAACGGAGTTCCTGACGGTAAGATTGATGAAAACGACCAAGTGGTTTTGGGAAGCGGACTTCCCAAGGTGAACTTTGGTGTGAATGTTAGGTTGGAATACAAGAACTTTGACTTGAATATTTCTACCTATGGTGCGCTCAACTATCATGTGTCTGATGATATCTACAATAGTCTGAACTCATGCTATGGCTGGGGAAACAAATCGGTGGACATGCTTGATGCCAACCGTTATTCGGAAGATGGGGCAACCTATCTGTCGGATGTGCCCCGCACCTATGTGACTAATAATGCAACTTTGGGGTGGAACGACCTCTTCAGTTCGCGCAAAATACAGAATGCAGCCTATTGGAAGATTGCTAATGTAGAGTTGGGTTACAATTTCCCTAATAAGTGGTTTGGTGGTCTTGTCAGTGGTGTGCGTGCCTATATCTCGGCACAAAACCTCTATACTTTCACCAAATACCATGGTTATAACGTTGACTATGCAGGTGGAACCTTTACTCCAGGCTATAATTTCTGTTCTTTCCCAAGTGCACGCAGTGTGATGTTTGGCCTTCACTTTACATTCTAATGGCTTGCAGATATATCCAATTCATCATGTAAAACATTAATAGATTATACAAAATGAAACTATATAAACTATCTCTTGCCCTTGTGTTGGGGCTTGGCATGCTTGCTTCTTGTGGCGATAAATTAGAGTTGGTGAACCCCAATCAGCAGACAACGGGAACCTTTGGCTTTAATGCAGACGACTTGGAAGAGAGCGTCATAGCGGCTTATAACCATATTCGTATGGAAGGCTCTTATGCTCGTGTGGGATATATGATTGATGTATGCCGAGGTGATGAGGCATGGAACTCATCACAGGTTTGGTATCTTCCATTCGACGATTTGAATGCACCAGTGACGCATGACATTTCGTTTTGGCCTTGGCGTGAATGGTATTACACCATTAATGTGTGTAATTTCGGCATCTCGCGTTGTGGGGATAATGATGCGGTTTTAAGTGAGAGAATGCGCCGTATCAAGGGGCAGATACTTTTCCTTCGTGCATTGTCTTATTACAACCTTGTCGGATATTATCAGAATCCACCGTTGATTACCGACTATGCCGGCTATTCTACGTTGGATGGTCTTTATGGAAAGAACAGTTCGTATGACGAGGTCTTGGACCAAGTGGAAAAGGATTTCCAAGAGGCTATGACTTTACTTCCGTCACGTGATGCCGGTGGAGAGTGGGCCGGTGGACGTGCTACGAGTGGTGCAGCAGCCGGATATTACGCCCGCACTTTGATGCAACGCCATAAGTATAGCGAGGCTCTTGCGGTGCTGAAAGATATCATTGGTAGGAAATATGGCACTTACAAGCTGATGCCCAACTATGGAGATAATTTCCGGGAAGGCTCGCAATATGAGAACAATGCCGAGAGTTTGTTTGAAGTTCAGTTCTTGGATAAAGACTCACAGGGAACGGATGATGAGTGGACGCCTGTTAATACGAGTGTCAATGCCACACAAGGCTCAGCGATAGAAAGCAACTTTGCTCCTGGTGTTTATGGTGGTTGGGCAGATGTTTCGGCCTCACCTTGGCTCTATCAACTGTTTAAGCAGGAGCGAACAATCAAGGGTAAGCTTGATCCTCGCCTTTATTGGACTATCGGAACGTATGAAACTGATTGGGAAGGATTTGAGAATGGCAATGTAGGCTATACCAAACCAATGACTGCAACAGATACAGTGGTGACCAATAATAATAATGGTGGACTGCCAATCGCAAAGAATACCAATATGCGTACAGGGCTTTATGATAAGGTTGTGACTGGCTTGCACGATGGTATTAACTTACGCTTGATGCGCTATTCTGATGTGCTCTTGCGTGCTGCCGAATGTGAGAACGAGGTGAATGGACCTACGCAACAGGCGATTGATTGGATTAACCAAGTACGTCAACGTGTAGGATTAGTAGGTCTGAAATTAGCCGATTTCCCCACAGCGGATAAGTTGTTTGAGCAGATTGCCAACGTAGAACGCCCGAAAGAATTCGGCTGTGAGTTCGGTCGTGGCTTTGATTTGATACGCTGGGGCTTCTTCTATAGCGCAGACAGATTACTGCAATTGAAAGAACACGGCACGTTCCGTCGCTCCGTTCATCATGCTAAAGATGCCGTCAGTTATACGCAAGTGGGCATTGATCCAGAACTGAAAAGCTCTTACGATACCTATGCTCAAGGGCATGAGTTCTTGCCAATAGTTCAGTCATTGACAAATAAGAATCCAAATTTGGATGGTAATTCGGCCAATTATGGCAGTAATAACGCCACTTATTTCCAGGGAAAGGGCTGGACAGTTCGTCCTGTTGTAAGTCTTGGCCATTAAGTTGTTAGCTATTCATTCATTTCAAAAAACCAAACGTATGAAATATATTCATCAAATAAAGTCAGTCATATTTCTGGCTGTTATGGGCTTGCTGACATTGACAGGTTGCGAGGGTGGCGACCTTTATAATGTTAATGCACCCGATTGGATTTCCCAGAAAATAGATTCTATCAATAAGTCTAAGCAGAACACGGGAGAGGAAGTACTCGTTGGAATGCAGGAAGATGTGTATTCTATTGGGGCAAAAGACTTCACTTCGGGCTTTTGGCAACAGTTCTCAAAGTATTATGTTATACCCGAAAATACGAAGTGGAACGCTGTGTTTAATTTGAACATAAACCCTAATGACAATACCTATTACAAGAACTTCGCTTTGATCATCACAAATGATGTTGACCGCGGAGGAACAGGCTATTCGGAGTATGGTGCCATTCGCTTCGATGCCACGGGCGACTCGGCTAAGTTCAACTCGCAGTGGGGCGGACTCTATTTCAAGTACACCAAGAGCACGCTACTGCTTTCGCCCGTTGACAACAAAGACGAGAAAGTACAGCAATTAGGTGGAAAGATTACGCTGACAGTAGACCGTTCACGCCCCGACACGTTCTTGGTGAAGCTCACCAACGGCACCGTCACGAAGACATTCACCCAGCCTTACAAATTGGCTAATCGCAATGCTGATGCCTCTAATCATAACATACGGTGCTTCTTGTGTCCTGAAGGCTCTTATATCGACTTCCTACAAACGAATGTCGTTCCTATCGGTGGCTTGACTTCTGCCAAGGATAAGGCACCCCTTTCGATGACATTGCAGAACGTGCCCGACGAGGTTGACGAGGGAACGACACTCAATGCCGCCATGGCCAACGTTTCGGCCACGGTGACGTATGAGGAAGGCGTGACCAAGGTTGTGCCGGCTTCCGAACTCTATTTCTCAGCTATTCCCGACATGACGACACTCGGCGAGAAGCAACTCGTCGCGATTTACAACAAGACTCTCAAAGGCGAGAATGCCGCACGGCCCATCGTCGCCAACGCAAAGTTCAATGTAGTTGAAAAGGTCAACGCCATCACTGTGACCCGGCAGCCGACGCGCACGCACTACTACTTCTACAATGTACCCGACATCAGCGGTCTTGCCACCCGCACGCTGGCTTTCGACAAAACCGGCCTCGAGGTTACGGCCACTTATGGTAACGGGCGGACGGCCGTTATGGCCAACGACAAACTGACATTCTCGGCCATTCCCGCAAAGGTAGGTAGCCACACCGTGACCATCAAGACAGACAATGGTAAGACGGCCACCGTGGTCATTCGTGTCTCGGCCGCCATGCCCACTGCTACCGCCATTACGCCCGCCGTACTCGGCGCCACAGACAACTCCGGCGCATGGTGGTCGGTGCACACCGACAAGGTGAACGTCGGCGTGGGCCAAACGCGCATGGCCACCTTCACCAATCACAGCAGCAAGGCCAATAATTGGAATAACTTCGTCATTGTGCTTCGCGCAAGTGACAATTCCGAATATGCCGTGCTCCGTTCCGACAACTACGGCTGGGGAAATGGCTATGCCGCTTGTGCTCACGAGGGAACGCAGGGTGATTGGACTACATGGCGGACTGCGATGGACGGAGCGCGCGTCACGGTCTATGTGACCAATGTCAACAACGGCACGGCCGACGTGCAGGCCGTGATGCGAGGAACCGATGGGAAAACCTACACGCAATACTACTTCGGCGTGAACACCGTGAACCCTTCCGACCTCAACTTCGGTTTCACGATTGACAGTTGTCACTTGGTGTTCAATTAAATCGAAACTTAAGCCGGAGCAGTTGTGCTACCCCTCGCGTCCCCCACTGATTTCAGAAACATCCCCATCTTTCTGAAAAAAGATCAGGATGTTTTTAAAAAGAGACATAGCTCTCTTTTTAATCAGAGGCGGGTCTCGTTAAAATGAGAGGGGGATGTCACGAGTGCGAGACCCGGGTCTCAGCGACGTAAGACCCGGGTCTCACAGAATTCCGAGGCGGCACTCAATAAATTTCGACATAGCTCGGAACAAATTCCGAGGCGGCACGGAACGATTTTCGAGGCGGCACGGAACGATTTCCGACACGGCACGGAATTTTGCGAGAAGCGGCACGGAACGAAAAGCAATACGTGACGGACGTGGCGCAGGTGCTCCGCACAATCATCACATAACAGGAAAAAATATGAAAACAAACAGCATGGTATGGATTTCCTTCCTCGCGGCCATGGCTTTCGCAGGCTGCAAGGAAGACGACAACATCGAGTATGAAAACCCCGGCAGCAAGGTCCAGACCGACGTCACCGTGACCGACGGGCAGAATATGGCCGACGACTACACGCCGATTGCCGACTGGGGCAACCGCTTCAGGTGGAACTTGGCCAACGTGCACGACCCGAGCGTGGTGCGGGCCGACGATGGTTATTATTACATGTATCAGACTGATGCCAGCTATGGCAATGCTCATGCAGGCGAAGGGCAGTCGCGCGGTCACTTCTACTGCCGCCGCTCGAAGGATCTTATCAATTGGGAGTTCATGGGACCGACGCTGCATGGCGTTCCGACCTGGGTGAAGTCGAAACTCAATAAGATACGGAAAGACATGGGACTTGCGCCTTCTTCGATAGATTTCCACAACCAAACGCAGTTCGGCTTCTGGGCACCTTGCGTGCGCCGCATCCGCCGAGACCTCTATCGCATGTACTATGTCGTGACGCTTCCCGGGACAATCAATGGCGCAGGAACATGGAGCGAGCGTTGCTTTATTGGCCTGATGGAGACGTCAAATCCTGCCGACATCGACACGTGGACAGACAAAGGCTACGTCATCACGAACTATTCCGACCGCGGGCTCGACTTTAAAGTCAATGCAACCGACTATGCTCGGTGTTATTTCAAGTATAATGCCATCGATCCGTCGCTGCTCATCAACGAGAAAGGCGAGCATTGGCTGATCTACGGTTCGTGGCACAGCGGCTTCGCAGCCCTGCAGCTCAATCCCGCAACGGGCAAGCCCTTGCATGCTTTGGGCAACCCTTGGGGCACGGAGAATGAGACGGCTTATGGCAAATTGATTTATACGCGTAAGTTTGGAGACCGCTGGCAGGCAAGCGAAGCACCCGAGGTGGTCTGGCACGAGGGCTACTATTATCTCTTCATGGCCTACGATGAGTTATCCGTGGCCTATAATACTCGGGTGGTGCGTTCACGGAATATCGATGGTCCTTACTATGATATCACGGGGCGAGACGTCACTAATAGGGGCGGAGACGCCTATCCCATTCTGACACATCCGTATCGGTTCGGCAGCGACCACGGCTGGGTAGGCATCAGTCACTGCACCGTGTTCAACGATGGCAAGGGCAACTGGTATTATGCTTCACAGCAGCGGTTCCCCGAAAACTATAAGGGCAATGCGGGTAGCAACGCCTTAATGGTAGGCGGCGTGCGTGCCATCGTGTGGACGCCCGACGGTTGGCCGCTTGTACTTCCGGAGCGTTATGCCGGTATCGCACAGAAGACAATCACCGAGAGTGAGCTCCTTGGCGATTGGCAGCACATCAATCTGGTTTACAATTACAAGCGGCAAGACGCTTCCGTCAGTATGACTTTGGCTGCCAATCATACGGTGAAATCGGGTTGGAAGACCGGCAAGGCATGGCGTTTTGATGCTTCAAAGAATGTGCTGACAATAGACAATGAACAATTCTACCTGCGGCGCGAACTCGACTGGGAGGCTAATCCGCGCAAGGCGACCATCGTGTATGTGGGACTGAGTTCGAATGGAAAGGCCACCTATTGGGGAAAGAAAGTCTGACGGAATGGAAATCCGGACGAAACACATGTTTGCTATCGCAACCGCAAGGCTCGGAACGCTGTTTCGGGCCTGCATATTGCTTTATTCTACAGTGGCCTTCGGGCAGCAGTCTCCTGATGTTTTTACCGTTGATACACCGTTTGTGCACGACCCCGTGATGGCCGTCGAGGACGGAATCTACTACCTTTACGGCACAGGGAACGGCATCAGCCGGTACACTTCTCGTGATTTTAAGCACTGGACGGGCTACCGTAGCGGTGTGATGACAGTTATTCCGCAGTGGACACGCGACTCCGTTCCCGGCTTTACGCAGCACGTTTGGGCTCCCGATATCATCCAGTTCAACGGCCGTTGGTACATGACTTATTCGTGCTCCACATTCGGAAAGAACACGTCGGCTATCGGGTTGCTCTCTAAGTCATTGCTCGCCGCCGATGAACCGTGGCGCGATGAAGGCTGCGTCATCGCATCTCGCGTGGGCCGCGACAATTGGAACGCCATCGATCCCAATATCGTTATAGACGAGCAGAGCAGGCCTTGGCTCGCGTTCGGTTCCTTTTGGGATGGCATTCAGCTCGTTCGCCTTGATAGTTCACTCCATGTTGCTCATGGAGCACGTCCATTCACGATTGCTCGCCGCTATGCTCCAACCGACCAAAATGTCGCAGATAATCCTACTTCACGCGATGCCGGACCGAACGCTATCGAGGCCCCTTTCATCTATTATCATCGGGGTTGGTATTATCTTTTCGTGAGTTGGGATTATTGTTGTCAAGGTATGAAGAGCACCTATCGCATTGCCGTGGGCCGAAGTCGGCAAACCATAGGGCCTTATCTCGACCGTAGTGGGCGTGATATGCTCAAAGGTGGTGGCGACATTGTGCTCGAAGGCGACAAAAAAACGTATGAGGCCGTGGGGCATTGTGCCGTCTACACGGTCAAAGGCAAACCTATCATGATTTGCCATGGCTATAGCATAGAGAAAGAAGGTGCGTCGGTATTGGTGAAAAAAAAGTTGCTCCCCCTCATCCCCTAACGCGCTCTCCGCCCCTACAAAAGAATGGAAGTAACTGCTTCTCCCAGGTCTTCTTCCTCAAGGAGACTGCAGAAGGAACTAACGCTTTCATCAGCTGTAAGCTAAAGACTGCTCTTTGCGCAAACGTTTGCATCATTATTTCGTGTTTTTATCATATTCGTGGGAACCAACTTACTACTAAATTGCTATCTTTACCGGGAATAACTAAACACCGTATGAAACTGACTTTTAATATAAACTACGACACTGTATTCGGCGAAGAAGTATTGCTGAATATCGTAGAGACTGACAGTAAAGGAACAAAGAAGACCTCCCAGTTCAGAATGAATAACCGCGATGGCAAGCACTGGTGGTATGAGTTGAACCGCAAAGAGGCGCCCCTCAACACCTCGCTCGACTATTATTACAGCGTCGACTGCGATTGGGCAGACAGCCGTCACGAGTGGCTTACCGAGACACATCGCTTGGAACTCAGTGCCGTTAAGGGCAGGGAATATACTGTTTACGACCATTGGGCCGACGTTCCCGAGGATTCCTATCTCTACAGTTCGGCTTTTACGGAGTGTGTAAATCGCCGTCCTTTGCCTTCCATTCGCCCTTCGGCTTACGACAAGACGGTGCGCCTCATCGTGCGTGCACCGCAGCTTCGCACATTCGAACAGCTTGCTGTGGTCGGTAAACCCAAGTCAATGGGTGCATGGGATGTGTTCAAGGCACTGCCCATGTATGAGCATAATTACAATGAGTGGATTGTAGATCTCAACGTTGAAACCTTGGATGGCGAGGTTCTTGAATTCAAGTTTGCTGCGCTCAACACGGCAGACAAACAACATCCACTGTGGGAAACAGGCATGAACCGAGAGATACATCTGCCCGAAATCAAGAATGGTGAGGTGGTTGTCTACGAACTTTCGCAGGCTTTCTTCGATATCTGCAATCGCAAATTGGCCGGAACGTTAGTGCCTGTCTTCTCACTTCGTTCAAAGACAAGCTATGGTATCGGCGACTTTGGCGACCTGAAACAGATGATAGATTGGGTGGCTGTGACCCATCAACGCGTGCTCCAGGTGTTGCCTATCAACGACACAACGACCACACATACATGGACAGATTCCTATCCATACAGCTGTATCAGCATCTTTGCTCTGCATCCGCAGTATGCAGATCTGAGGCAGCTGCCACCATTGAAAGACGGAAAGAAAAGCAATGATTTTGAGGCTTTACGCCAGGAACTCAATGCTTTGAAGCAGATAGATTATGAGCGTGTGAACGATGCCAAGCAGAAATATCTGCATGAAATCTATCAGCAGGAGGGTAAAGAGATGCTCAAGAGCAGGGCTTTCAAACAGTTCTTTGCCGACAGCGAGCAGTGGCTTGTGCCCTATGCGCAGTATTGTTATTTGCGAGATAAATACGGTAAGGCCGACTTTTCAACGTGGCCTGACCACCAAGTGTGGAACGAAAAAGAACGCAAACAGCTCTCCACGCCGTCGTCAAAAGAATATAAAGAAGTGGAATTCTTCTATTTCGTGCAGTTTGTTTTGAACCAGCAAATGGAGGCTGTTCATGCCTATGCGCGTGAGAAAGGCGTCATTCTGAAGGGCGATATCCCTATTGGCGTCAATCGAAATGGCTGCGATGTGTGGATGGAACCGAAGTATTTCAACCTCAACGGACAGGCCGGTGCACCGCCTGATGACTTCTCTGTGAACGGACAAAACTGGGGATTTCCCACGTATAACTGGGATGAAATGGTGAAAGACGGCTGTAAGTGGTGGGTACGTCGCTTCCAGAACATGAATAAGTACTTTGATGCTTACCGCATAGACCATGTGCTTGGCTTCTTCCGTATATGGGAAATTCCGTCTGATGCCGTGCATGGTTTGCTCGGACAGTTTGCCCCATCGCTTGGCATGTCGCGTGAAGAAATCGAAGGTTATGGCCTGCATTTCCTTGAAGATCAGTTCACCAAGCCGTTTATCAGCGATTGGATTATTGACCGTGTATTCCATGAACGCGCTGCAGAAGTGAAGCAGCGGTTCCTCAACCACACACATGACGACATCTATGAGCTGAAGCCCGAGTTCAGCACCCAACGCAAAGTGGAAGCTGCCTTTGAGGGAAAGACCTCGGATGCCGATATCTGGTTGCGCGACGGTCTTTATGCCTTGATCAGCAATGTGCTCTTCGTGCGCGACCGTAAAGACCCGAATAAGTTCCACCCACGCATCAGTGCGCAGTTCGACTTCACGTATGAAGCACTCTATGACAGCGATAAGGCAGTCTTCAACCGCATATATAATGACTACTATTATCGTCGCAATAACCAGTTCTGGTATCGTGAGGCCATGAAGAAATTGCCTAAGCTTGTGCAGGCAACGCGCATGCTTGTGTGTGCTGAAGACCTTGGTATGGTGCCCGATTGTGTGCCATGGGTGATGAACAATCTCAAGATATTGAGCCTCGAGCTGCAGAGTATGCCGAAGGATCCTCATGTGAGATTTGGTTACTTGGGCAGCAATCCTTATCGTTCGGTATGCACCATTTCAAGCCATGACATGCCTACACTGCGTCAGTGGTGGGACGAGGATTTCGAGCGTACACAGGCTTATTACAACAGCATGCTCTATCGGGGTGGGGCAGCTCCTCACCCACTTCCGGGCTGGTTGGCACGTGATATTGTCGGCCGTCACCTGATGTCTCCGAGCATGCTTTGCATCCTTTCCGTGCAGGATTGGTTGGCAATTGACGAGAAACTGCGCCTTGCCGACCAGAATGCGGAGCGCATTAACATCCCTGCAAACCCTAAACATTACTGGCGTTATCGCATGCATGTGAGCATTGAAGACCTCATGCAGAATACTGATTTCCGCGAGAATGTGACCGAACTTGTGTGTCAGTCGGGCAGGGAATAGGCCTTTTGAATGGTAATCCTACGATATCGACGGTGAGAGTCTGACACGAGTTGGCTCTCACTGCCTTGAGGTTTACATGATGACCTTTTTATTTTGAAAAGAGAACTACATTCTGAAAACCAAAATAAACAATTTATAATGAGACATTTCAAGCTATTTTTTGCGTTGTTGATGTTGCCTTTTGTGGCCGTGGCACAGACGGTAAAGTCGCCTAATGGCAAGGTTGCTGTGACGTTTTCACTGTCAGCAACTGGGCAACCTACCTATGAGATGACATTCAAGAATAAGCAAGTGGTGAAACCATCACACCTCGGTCTGGAGTTGGCAAAAGACAAACATGCCTCCAAAGGATTGAAAGAAACCGACTTGATGGATGGTTTCAAGATTACCGATACCAAGACTTCAACGTTTGATGAAACGTGGACGCCGGTATGGGGACAGTTCAAAAAGATTAGAAACCATTACAATGAGTTGGCTGTTTCGCTGCATCAAGCATCGTCAGATCGCAATATCATCATTCGGTTCCGTGTCTATGATGACGGCATGGGCTTGCGTTATGAGTTCCCACAACAACAGTCTCTCAACTATTTCCTCATCAAGGAAGAGCACACTCAGTTTGCCATGACAGGCGATCATACGGCTTGGTGGCTGCCGGGTGACTATGACACACAGGAACAGGAAACACAGGAAACGAAACTGTCTGAAATCCGTGAGCGTTTCAAGAAAGCGGTCAATTGGAATAACTCTTCCGTATCTGTGTTCTCACCGACGGGTGTTCAGACGGCTTTACAGTTGAAGACGCAAGACGGTCTCTATCTGAATATCCATGAAGCAGCCTGTATCGACTATGCCACCATGCACTTGAACCTCGACGACAAGAACTTTGTTTTCGAGTCATGGCTCACTCCTGATGCCACAGGATTAAAGGGATGCATGCAGACTCCATGTTCAACACCGTGGCGAACAGTCATGGTAAGCGATGATGCCCGCGACATGTTAGCATCAAGTTTGATACTCAATCTCAACGAACCTTGCAAGCTTGAAGACACCAGTTGGATACATCCGGTGAAGTATTGTGGCGTTTGGTGGGAGATGATCGTAGGCAAGAGCAGTTGGAACTACACCGATGAATATCCCTCGGTGAAGTTGGATGAGATGGATTGGAGCAAGGCAAAACCCAACGGTCGCCATGCTGCCAACACCGAACACGTGAAGAAATACATTGATTTCGCAGCTGCCAACGGACTCCAGCAGGTACTCATTGAGGGCTGGAACGTAGGTTGGGAAGACTGGGCGAATATGTGGAAATGGGATGTTTTCGATTTCGTTACGCCCTATCCCGACTTTGATATCAAGGCTTTGAATGCCTATGCGCACAGCAAGGGCGTGAAACTGATGATGCACCATGAAACTTCTTCAAGCGTCATCAACTACGAACGCCACCTTGACAAGGCTTTTGATTTGATGAAAAAATATGGATATGACGCTGTGAAAGGCGGTTACGTAGGCGATATTATCCCACGTGGTGACCACCATTTCTCACAGGCAATGAACAATCATTACCTTTATGTTATTAAGGAAGCAGCCAAACGTCATATCATGGTGAATGCACATGAAGCAACGCGTCCGACGGGACTTTGCCGCACTTATCCTAACCTTATCGGCAATGAAAGCGCCCGAGGTACGGAATATGAAGCTTTCGGTGGCAGCAATCCCGACCACACTGTAGTGCTTCCTTTCACCCGTCTTCAGGGCGGACCTATGGACTATACGCCTGGAATTTTAGAGACTCAATTGAAGAATTGGAGCGATAACACGAGCTATGTTCACACCACTTTGGCTGGCCAGTTGGCGCTTTATCTCGTCATGTGGGGCCCAATCCAGATGGCAGCCGACCTGCCGGAGAACTATCAGAAGTATGCCGATGCTTTCCAATTCATCAAGGATGTGGCCGTAGACTGGGACGACTCACGCTATATAGATGCTGAACCGGGCGATTATATCACCGTGGCGCGCAAGGCAAAAGGTACAGATAATTGGTTTGTTGGAGGCAAGTGCGATGAGAACGGGCATCAAAGTGTAGTGCGTCTTGACTTTCTCGACAAGGGCGCTAAATACGAGTGTACGCTTTATGCCGATGCAAAAGGGGCCGATTATAAGACGAACCCCAAGGCTTACATCATCACTAAGCGCACTGTGAAGAAAGGCGATGTGTTGAAGATTGACGAGGCACGTGGTGGTGGTTTTGCCATGTCACTCATCAAGAAATAAGTAATTTTGATTTAACTGCACACCTAAACAATGAAAATCAGAATGTTCTGTATGACTGCATTAGCAGCCGCTATGATACAAACTGTTCGGGCACAGGATGTCTTCAACGAGATGTCTTACAGTCCCAAGCAAACCGTTTTCAAACTGAATGCCCCAACATGCCCTGTCGTTCGGCTGTATAACGACGGCATGAAAGGTAAGGCTGTGAAGACACAGAAAATGAAACGCGTGGGAAAAGACCTTTGGACATTATATGTAAAAGGTGATTTGCGTGGCAAGTTCTATACTTTCGACCTCGGAAAGGGCGAGACGCCGGGCGTCTTTGCCAAGGCCGTTGGGGTGAATGGAAATAGAGGTGCTGTCATCAATCTACGCTCCACAGACCCCGAAGGCTGGCAGAACGACCGTCGGCCCGCTTTGCATTCGGCTGCCGATCAAGTGATTTACGAGATGCACGTGCGTGATTTCACGCATTCAGCTCCCGGTATATCCCATCCCGATAAGTTCTTGGGCGTGGGCGAACCAGGGTCAACAGACTATTTGAAACGGCTTGGTGTGACCGCTGTCCACTTGCTCCCTTCGTTCGATTATGCCTCTGTTGACGAAACGATACAGCATAATCCACCTTACAATTGGGGCTATGACCCGAAAAACTATAACGTGCCTGAAGGCAGCTATTCCACTGATCCTTATCGCCCGGACGTGCGCATTCGTGAGTTCAAACAAATGGTCCAAGCGCTTCATAAGGCAGGAATACGCGTGGTTCTCGATGTGGTTTATAATCACACTTTTGATATCGAACACAGCAATTTCCAGTTGACTTATCCCGATTACTACTATCGCAAGAATGCCGATGGAACTTTTTCCAACGGTTCGGGCTGTGGCAATGAAACGGCTTCTGAAAAGCCATTGATGCGCAAGTTCATGCTCGAAAGTGTGAAATATTGGATAAACGAGTATCACATCGACGGCTTTCGCTTCGACTTAATGGGCATTCATGATATCGAAACCATGAATGAAATCCGTGCCGAAGTCAACAAAATAGATCCCACCATCTATATCTATGGTGAGGGATGGAGTGCAGGTAGCTGTGCTTATCCTTTGGAGAAATTGGCTGTCAAGGCGCATACGGCTCAATTACATGGTATTGCTGCTTTCAGTGATGACATGCGGGATGCCCTCCGCGGCCCTTTCAGCGATGATAGGAAAGGGGCTTTTCTTGCAGGTGTTCCCGGTGAAGAAGAGAGTTTGAAGTTTGGCATTGTAGGCGCAATTGCCCACCCTGATGTCGATATGTCAAAGGTAAACTATAGCAAGGAGCCGTGGGCCGTACAGCCTACCCAACAGATTAGCTATGTCAGCTGTCATGATGATATGTGCTTGGTTGACCGTCTTCGCACCTCTATCCCCAGCATTCAAGACAATGAACTCATTCGTCTCGACTTGCTTGCAGAGACTGCAGTGTTCACTTCGCAAGGTGTCCCGTTCATCTTGAGCGGTGAAGAAATGCTGCGTAATAAGCAAGGTGTGCACAACAGTTTTAACTCCCCGATAGACATCAACGCCCTGAATTGGGCACAACTCAAGGAATATCCGCAGGTGTTTGCTTATTATCAGAAACTGATTCGGCTACGCAAGAACCACCCTGCATTCCGACTTGGCGATGCCGCGCTCGCCAGAAAGCATCTTCATTTCCTGCCCGTGAAGCCCTGTCTCGTGGGTTTCGTGCTTAAAAATCATGCGGGTGGCGATACATGGAACAATATTATCGTCATTTTGAATGCCAACCGTGAACCGCGTGAAGTAGCCATTCCGGCAGGCAACTATACCGTAGTGGTCTGTGACGAGAGGATTGATGAGCAGGGATTGGGACAGATGCAGGGCGGCATGGTGACCGTTGATGCGCAGAGTGCACTTATCCTTCACGATTAAAATGTCATGTAACATGAAGAAAACAGCTTTTGTCTTAGGTTTACTTTTGGTGGCGATGATGATACAGGCTGCAACAAAAATTGACCGCATAGAGCCTGCCAACTGGTTTGTGGGCATGAAAAACAGCTCGCTTCAGCTGATGGTTTATGGCAAGAATATCCGCAATTCGCGTGTCAGTGTAGACTATCCCGGAGTGAAAATCGACTCTCTTGTGCGCCTCGATTCGCCCGACTATCTGCTCGTTTATCTGAATATTGGCGGAGCAAAGCCCGGAGAAATGATGCTTAACTTTGATGGAAAGAAGATAAAATATCCCTTGAAAGCACGCGAAATGAGCGGCGATAAGCGTATGGGGTTCACCAATGCTGATGTGCTCTACATGCTCATGCCCGACCGTTTTGCCTCGGGGCGTGGCATCACGAAACCTTTGAAGGGCATGAACCCCTATGTCGTAGACCGTTCAAAGCCGAGCCTTCGTCATGGTGGAGACCTTGAAGGCATTCGTCAACACCTTGATTATTTTACGCAACTCGGCGTCACAGCCCTGTGGTTTACGCCCATTTTGGAGAACGATGCGCCCGATATTAATGATTACAACAACTATCATGGCTATGATACCACAGACTATTATCGCGTTGATCCGCGCTTCGGAACGAACGAAGAGTATCGTCGTCTCATCGAAGAAGCGCACGCCAAGGGACTGAAAGTGGTCATGGATATGATTTTTAATCATTGTGGTTTCGACCATCCTTGGGTGAAAAACATGCCATCGAAGGATTGGTTTAATGCGCCGGAGTGGCTGAAAACGGGCGGAACCTATCTGCAAACGAGTTACAAACTCACGCCTGTGCTCGACCCCTATGCCTCGGAAGTGGATAAAAGAGAGACCGTTGACGGTTGGTTTGTAAAGACCAAACCCGATTTGAACCAGCGAAATCCTCACGTGATGACCTATCTTGTCCAGAACAGTATATGGTGGATAGAGACCGTTGGCATTGACGGCATCCGCATGGACACATATCCTTATGCCGACAGAAAGGCCATGTCGCAGTGGATGAAAGCCCTTGATGAGGAATATCCCAACTTCAATACCGTCGGAGAAATATGGGTTACGGAGCCTGCCTACACCGCAGCATGGCAGAAAGACTCGCGACTTTCAACTGTCAACAGCTATCTTAAGACTGTCATGGACTTTAGCTTTTACGACAAGATCAACCTTGCCAAGAACGAGGAAACCGATGATTGGTGGAAGGGATTGAACCGCATTTACAACAGTCTTTGCTATGATTACCTCTACGAAGACCCGTCAAGCGTGATGGCTTTCATTGAAAATCACGACACCGACCGCTTCTTGGGCGAGGGTAAAGACACCCTTGCATTGAAACAAGCCTTGGCACTTTTGCTCACTATCAACCGCATTCCGCAACTCTATTACGGTACGGAAGTGCTGATGAATGGTACGAAAACAAAGACCGATGGAGACGTTCGACGTGACTTTCCCGGCGGTTTTGCCGGCGATACCCACGATGCTTTCACAGCCGAAGGCCGTACGAAAGCCGAGCAATCCATGTTCGATTGGCTGAGCAAACTACTGCATTGGCGTCGCAATAATACCGTTATCAGCCGTGGGCGTCAGGTGCAGTTCATACCTTATAAAGGTGTTTACGTCATCGCTCGTCAATTGGATAACAAGACCGTCCTCACCATCTTGAACGGCAAGCGCACACCCGTAGAACTTCCTCTCGACCGTTATACCGAGGTAATTGGAAGCCACCAAGAGGCCAAAGACGTTATCACGGATTGCAAAGTAAGGCTCGATAAGACATTAAAACTCAAGGCTCGAGAGACAAAAGTCCTTGAATTCTAATTACTCCCAAGCGTTTCTAATTAGCGTTTCAAGCGTTGGAACTGTGCGTTCCAAGCTTTGGAACTGTGAATTCCATGCTTTGGAACTGTGCGTTCCAAGCGTTGGAACTGTGTGTTCCAAACGATGAAACTGTGAATTCCAGGCTTTGGAACTGTGCGTTCCAAACGTTGAAACTGTGAATTCCAAGCGGTGGAACTGTGCGTTCCAAGCGTTGGAACTCTGATTACTGTGTATAGAATGAGTGTTTCTCACGTATAGAAAAACTGTTTATCTGTACAGAATAAAGACATTATCGTGTGCGGCGGAGTTCGCTGCACACTTGTTCTGTAACGAAAAAAGGTGTATTGGAATGGGGATTTGCTAAGCTTTCTTCTCCTTGATGAGCAGTGAGGCGGCAATGCTGACAGCGAGTACGGCCACGATGACGCCGAGCGACCACACGGCATCAATCTCTATGTAGTCGTGAATGAGCAATTTCACGCCGATGAAGAGCAGTAACACGCTGACGCCGGGCTTCAGATAGCGGAACTTGTCGGCTATGGCAGCCAGCAGAAAGAACATGGCCCGCAAGCCGAGAATGGCGAAAATGTTGGAGAAGAAGACTACGTAGGGGTCGAGCGTCACTGAGAATACGGCGGGGATACTGTCAAATGCGAATATCAAATCGCTGAATTCTATTACGAGCACCGTGACAAACAGCGGCGTCATGCAAAGCAATCCCTTTGTTCCTTTGCCCACCAAGGTATAGTCGTTGCCTCTCTTGATGGCGCGAACAAAGAAGTTGTCGCCCGCAAAATGGGGGTAAACGCGGAAATGTTTCGAGAGGAAGCGCACCATCGGGTGCTGCTGCACGTCGATTTCCTCTTGCTTATTGCGGTCGCGGAACATCTTATACGCACTGTAAATCAACACGACTCCGAAGACAATCAGCACCCAATCGAAGCGGTTGATGATGGCAGCTCCGGCAAAGATAAAGACAAATCGCAGCACGATGGCGCCCAAAATGCCCCAGTTCAACACGTGCTGATACTCTGTATTCTTGACGCCGAAGGAAGTGAATATCATCATCATCACGAAGAGATTGTCTACGGAAAGCGTCTTTTCTATCAGGTAACCGGAGATATAGGCAATGGTCATATAGTGGCGATAACGCTCTAAACTGCCCTCGAAATCATTGGGGTCGAGCTTGAGATGGGCGGCATATCGCGAGGCGACTTCCTGCAAATCGGCGAAATTGTGAATGCCGTGTACCATATCGCCATAGTACCAAAGGAAAGCAGAAAAGGCCAAAGCGAGGGTTATCCAGACTGCCGTCCACGTACCGGCTTCCTTGATAGACACGGCATGGGCCTTGCGGTCGATGACCAACATGTCGAGAATGAGAATGGCGGCAATGAAGATGATGAAGCCGACCAAAAAGAATATTTCCGTAGAATGCATTTCCTATTGAGTGATTAATGTCTTGTTGCGATGATATTATAAACCAAACAGTGCTTTCAGCTGCTTTTCTTTCCACAACGCATGTATGGTTACGCCGAGGAAAGCAACAAAGAGAAATGCCAGAACGATGCGACTGCCATGCGGACCAGACTTCTTCAGAGGCACGGTCGCGCTCTGAAGCGTCGTGAAGGCAGGCGTTACCTCCTGCACTTTCGCGTAGGCCGACTGCAAATTGGCAGCCAAAGAGTTGTAAGCATTGAACTGTAATTGCATGTCGTTCTCCAAATCTTGCTGCTTGCTGCGCACGCTTTCAAGTATCAAATCCTGATTACTGTCGCTGAAAGCCCCGTAAAGTTGGCGCGCTTTCTCATAGCGTTGCTTGGCCTCCATACAGAGTCTTTTGGTGCTTTCCAAGTCATGTCGTGCCTTGTTCGTGCGGTATTTCGTGATGAATTCCTGCAAGCGTGACTGCACGGAATCAGCCATAGTGGCTGCTATCAACGGGTCTTGGTCGGTCACACTGATGCTGATTACTCCCGTCTTACTGTCCACATCGCAAGTCACATTCTGCTGGATAGCCCTCATGACGGCCGCCTGTTGCTTGGTCAACATGAACGTATTAAGCTTCTCTGCCCTGATAGTATCCGTGCCTGCAAACAGTCTATTCCACCACGGTGTCTGCTGATAATAGCGCAGATAGTCGTAATAAGTCATCACTTTATTGCTGTTTTTGCGGTGCACTTTGATGTCGAACAGACTGCCTTTGAAGTCGACTGAGTTCATCAAATCGGGATATAAGTTGGGCGTAATTGCGTCCATGTCCTTCCCCGAGCTGCTGCCAATCTTCACTCCGAACGAGGAAGCAAGCGAGTTTAACGAGCCACTTGAACTCCCGGCCGAGGACAGTTCGGGGGCCAATGTCACCTGACATTCGTAGTATGCAGGCAACGACTTCGCATAGACCACGCCGATAATGAGAGCCACAGGTAGCCCTATCGCATAACTTTTCCAATGCTTTTTCAGGGCTCCAAACATAGCTTTGAAGTCGATGGAAGCCTCTTCCGCGTCGGTCAGTGGATTATCTTGTAGACGATTTTCTTCGTTCATGCTTTGTGTTTTTATAATATAAAAGTGTAATCGCAGCTTATTTTATAAGATTTCCTATCGTAGCAATCATCGTTGCCAATGAAGCAAGGCTCGTCCCGATGCCGAGAACGCCGGCAAGACCATTACCCGTAGACTTCGGTTTACTTGGGACGATAATCTCACAGCCGGGCTCTATCTTACGCTTCCCGGCCATACTGACGGTTCCGTTCTGGTAAACAACGAAAGCTTTTGACTTCTTTGCGCGTGTTCCGAAGCCTCCCGCTTGATTGATATAATACTTATATGACCTGCCATCTTCGTAAGCTACCGTGTTAGGATACATGACATCGCCACTGATTTTCACGGTTCCATTATATTCAGGAACTATTAGTTTGTCACCTTCACGCAGCACAATATCATAATTGGAACCGGGATTTTGTAACGCTTTATCCAGTTCTATGCCCACGTAATAGGTCTCTGCCGAGTCGAGAAGCGCCGTATTTATAGAATCTTTTTCACCTTGATTGTTGACCACGCGCATGACGGATTTCATGCGAATACGCTCCTCGTCGTTGATCCGGCGTTCTATTCTTGCCCCGCGAACATAGGCTTCAGGTGATAGGCCTCCGGCCATCTTGACAAGTGCACTCAGCCGCATGTTCTTATTATTTAAGGTATAAGAGCCTCCGAAAACGACCTCTCCGACAACCGAAACATTGCGTTGTGGCTTATAGCCAGGGCTTCTTCTGACATAAACTTCATCATAAGGCTGGAGCTTAAACCCTGCACTTCCGTCAATAACGAAGCCTTCTTTCAACGTGAAACTGAACGTTTTTGCAATCTCTTTCGGCGAAGTTGTGGCCGCAGGATCAATGATACGACGAGCCACATCCACCTTTACCGTAGACGCGGCATCGGTCAATCCGCCCGCTTGCATAATGAAATCCTCAATCGTTTCGTTGTCTGCAAACTGATAAATCCCAGGATATTGCACCTCTCCATGAATGGTAATGGTACGCGAAATGGTGCGATCGCTCTGCGTAGGAACAAAGAGTACATCCTCATTTTGCAATGGAATATCGGCCACGGTGCCGTTCATGATGCCCGCAATGTCAACGGCAATGACCTCCAATGTGCGGTCTTTTTTCAAGCGATGCAGCACAGCATGAGCAGTAAAAGCATCTTCCGTGACCCCCTCGGCGTGCTGAATCAGCGACCGAACACTGTTGATCTCTCTACCCAATTGATATAATCCCGGACGGAAAACGGCCCCTTTCACCTCCACCATATTGGCGTAACGGTCGAGTATAGAGTCCACAGAAAGCACATCACCATCGGCCACATGGAAGTTGTTCATGTCGAATTCTCCGATGTTATATACCGACTTTTCGCGACCCGTTGAGCGCAACAAGCGTACCGATTTCTTGTAAGCATTACCCGCAAATCCACCAGCATAGCGGATAACAGAAGCCACACTCTCGTTCTTTCTCATCTCATATGTCATCGGACGCTTCACAGAACCGCTCACATCTACAAGGCAATCGTAAGGCCCAACCACGATAACATCGTTGTCTTGCAGGCGGATATTACCCGTCAATCTGCCGTTGAGAATGTAGTCATACACATCAACCACCGTCGCCAAACGGCCACTACGGAACACCTTGATGTTGCGCAACGTGCCCAAACCATTGATGCCTCCAGCCATATAAAGGGCGTGGAAGACACTCGCAAACGCACTAACCGTGTAGGTACCCGGCACTTTCACCTCCCCCATCACATTGACAATGATGGTCCGTGTCTGTCCTACCGAGGCCTTGATGCGGCTACTATTGTAGCGAGAACCAAGCGTTCGCCGTATCTTTTCATTGGCCGCTGCCACCGACATGCCGCTGATAGCAATCGGACCATAGCCCGGAACGGTCACCGTTCCTTCTGGCGAAACGGTCAATGTCTCGGTCTTTTGCGAGGCACCATAAATCTCGATGACCACCTGATCGCCTGCCCCTATGGTGTAATTCGTGGGAGTTGCGATGTTCATATTGGGCTCAAAGCTCAGCAGTTTGTTGTTGAATATATCGCGACCGAACACTTTCTTGCCTCCGGGAGAGAGCACCTCCTCAGCACGTCCATCAATGTTGGGCTGCACTTCCACGTATTGTTGCTGTGTCGTTTCCTGCGAAGTCTTGTCCAATGCCATGTTCCCCGACGTCAAATCCTGCTTGTTTGTGCTGTTATTATTGCGCAAAACACCGGTCGAAGAAGTCTGAGTTGTATTACCAGCTATTGTTTGATTTTGGCTTTGGTATTGGTTTCTGATGCGCCGTATCTGGTCTATCTGCACGCCACGCTGCATGAGTTTGGTCACAATCTGACCGTTGGAGGTCCCTGCTTTGTGTTCTCTCTGATAGAATTGCATCACTTGGCTGTCTGTCATTTGGGCAAAACTGCCGAGCGAAATCATGGAGAAAAGCAAACAAAAGAGCGTTCTTTTCATAAATTTATCTTGTCTCAATAGGTTCAACCTTGCGAAAGTTTGAAGGAGGTTCGGGCAAGACCGACTGCCAAACCGGCATCTCTTTCCGCCGTATCTGCCGATGATTATTCCTTGATAACGTGCTCACCGACAGCCTTCTGGCCATAACTCTCCAATATATATGGTGCAAATTTATAAAAAATACCGCTTGATGACGAATTTATTGCTTATAAAATGCAATCTGAAGGCATTGTTTTCCGTTTTTGCTCCTATTCGCTTCGCTTTCAAATCAAACTATTGTGCTTTTCAATCTCAGCCAAACAAAACGCCTTGCGGGAAGACTAAAAACCCGCAAGGCGCACGTCATGGTCACTACCATGCACTTTATTTTAATTCTATGGAAATATAATCATGCTGATTTCCTTGCTTTTCACCGCCCAGTTTTACGGCTTCTTTTGAGCCTTTCTTAGCGACTACGATATTTTTAATGCGGTCGGATGAAAGTTTTTTTGCCTCTTCTTCCGACATCATCTTGCCGGCCACAACATAAACGGGGACTGCTTTCTCTCCCGTAGTGACAACAACCACAGTGTTCTTTCCATCGTTTCCGTAGTCCAATGCCACCTTTGAACCGGGCTTATGCACCGTTACCGATACGATATGATCAGGGCTGATGCCCACCAATCCGTCTTTTTTCACGACACCATCTACCACGTATATCGGCGTACCGACATAGGGATTCTTGATTTGAAACTTACCATTGAATTGCTTGCCCGGCTTCTTTTGAACGTAAAAATTCCAATGTCGGGCCTTGTCAATGTCGTTTTTCAACCCGTCACTCGTTTTGATTTGATGCACAACACCAGTGAGTGTGGAATCCAAATTGTAGTTTAAGATTATCTTACCTTTGAGTTGCGAACCGTCGAAATGGGTCACTTCCTTACCGTCAACAATATATTTATCGGCGGTTTTTGTCGTCTGTGCACTGCCCACCGAAACCAATAAGACAGCAAAAATGGCTGTTAAAATCAATCGTTTCATATTTTTTGTGTTTAAGGGTTATTCGTTTTCAAATGCCAACAGTTCCATATTGCCCTCGTCGTCAAGCGGAAACGCGAGGTAAATCCGGCCTGCCGGTTCGGCCGTCGACGACACCAAAGCCGCCTTTCCAATGGGTCTTATCTCAATGCTTTCATCATCTTGCAACGCAATCTCGGCCAAATAGCGTATCTGCCCAATCATTTCAGGCGTTGTCAAGTGTCGTTCGATGGCCTTTTCACACTTCTCTTGTTCCTTTTCCTGTAGGGTCTTCCGCGCCTTTCGGGACCTTATTGGCATCGCAACCGAGTCTTTTTCAGCGATAGGTTGCATCACGGAATCCCGCGATGACGGTGTTGTCGCGTTCGAAACCGACCGTATCTGCATGGCCAACGGCTTGATTTCATCCCTATTTTCCATGTCCATGGCATGCCGTTCAAGCACAAACACCAACAAAACAGCGGCTGCAACGCCCGTCAACCACAGCCACATTGTCCGCCGATGGTCCTTCCGCCGGCTGCTAACCACGGCTTCATACGCGCTTTCAAGGTCTTCTTCCGCACTCGTTTCAAAACCATGAACGTTGCTAAACGTATGCAACAGCAAGGCCACGTCACGCTCGTCATCGTCCGGTTCGTGCCGTTTAAAATAGTCGGCAAGCATGCTTTCCTCCGCAACCGTGGTCTCCGTGTCGCGGAACCGCTGCAGCAATGCCATACGTTGTTGTTTGTTATGAATATCAATCTGCATTATCTTGTTTCTTTAATTGTGTTATAAGTTGTCGTTTCGCCGCTGTTATTGACGATTTGATGCTTGTTTTCGGACGATTGCACACCGTGGCAATCTCGTCTAACGTCATGCCTTCAACATTCCTGAGATAGAGAATTCGCCGGGTAGCCTTAGGCAGACGGTTGAACAGAAGCCTTACCGTTCGTAGCCGTTCTTTGTCTTCTATGCCGGCCGAAGCAGTGTCGGTTGCCATGAAATGGTCGTTCAGCGCCACCCTTTCATGCCTTTTGAGTTGTCGAAAGCGTGTAACACATTGGTTACGTGCAACGCGATTGACCCACGCTTCCACGTTTTTAAGCTCTCCAATTTGGCCGCAATGACGCCACAACACGATAAGAACTTCCTGCACAACGTCGTCAATCTCGTCCTCCATCTGCAAGGAAACGAAGAACCGCCGCGCTATACTTTCAATGCCGGGCCGCACATGTCGGACTGTCTCTTCAAATGCTTTTTCGTCCATTTTTTAGGGTCTGTTCACTTTATTGACGCTGAAACGACCCAAAAGTAAAGATGATTGATGAAAAAATAAAACCGAAAGGCAAGATGCTTTCGGGCATTTCGGTTTTATTGTACTATGAAAAAGGGAAGAAAGAAAAGTCAAATCAATTGGTCTGTCGCCTGTCTAACTCACGACAACAATAGGCAAACAGTTCGTCTTTCGTAAAGTTTGTGTTGATCACTGCTATCGAATAAACCATACCGAAATGCTTATAGTTCACCTTCATCAGCCACCGTTTCCATGGTTTTTGACAGCGATTGATAACCGTTTCGGGGGATTTCAAGACTACAGCGATAATATCCGAACCTTTGATCTTCAACAATTGAAAGCCTTGTATGTCGTTCCATGCTACCTTATCTCCTGCTATCACCAAGGCCTCATCCGTGAATTGAAGATGTTGTTCGTGGGTAAAAAGCGAGCGAATGTCCCTGTAAAGCATCACCAAACTACCCAAGCCGAAGAATAAAAGTGTAAGAATACCGATGCAAATGGGCTGTATCACACCGTATTTCTCATGCACTTGAACATCAAAAATCAGCCAGATACCGATGGCAATGAAAGCAACAAGTAGGACATAAACAATTATTTTACGTAAGAACAACCGCATGATTTAGTGATATTTTATTGGATTAAACAGAATATATTACAATTTCTAAGATAAGTTGCTATAGAATAACCCGAGCCTTGGCTTTCAATAGGCCTCCCGATACTTTCGTTCATCTTTGTCTTCGAGCATGCCCAAGTAACTTTGATAGCGGCTTTGAGCAATGTAATGCTCGGAGAGTGCTTTCAAAACTGCGCAACCCGGCTCGTGCGTATGCGTACAATTGTTGAACCGACAGCCTTTGGAAAAGTGGAAAATCTCGCGGAAATAGCTCGTCAACTCTTCGGGTTCGATGTCGAAAGTGCCGAAACCTTTGATGCCGGGTGTATCAATCAGATAGCCGCCTTCGGGCAGTTCGAGCATCTCACTGAACGTCGTTGTGTGCATACCCGTGTTGTGTGCGTCGCTGATTTCGGCTGTTTTGAGATCGGCTTCGGGAAGGATTAGGTTGATAAGCGTGCTCTTCCCCACCCCACTGTTACCGCTTAAGAGTGTTATTCTGCCCTGCAACAAAGGCCGAAGTATATCAATTCCTTCGCCCGTGGCAGCCGAAACCTCGTGGCATTCATAGCCAATGGTCTCGTAAAGACGTACCATCTGCCGCTGATAATGCCGTTCGTCGGCCGACAATATGTCGCATTTATTGAACACAAGTACGACAGGTACGCCGTAAGCCTCAGCCGAAGCGAGGAACCGATCGATGAAGGTTGTGCCGGTTTGTGGGTAATTCACAGTGACAATAAGGAGTGCTTGGTCCACGTTGGCAGCAAGGATATGACTCTGTTTGCTAAGGTTTTGCGACTTCCGGACAATGTAATTGCGACGATCTTCTATATGGGTTATGAATGCTGTCTCAGCCTGATTAAGGGCAATTTCCACCCGGTCTCCCACGGCAACCGGGTTGGTGCTGCGGATACCTTTCAGGCGGAAATTGCCCTTAATCTTGCATTCGACAACCTTACCGTCGTCACCTTTGACGGTATACCAGCTGCCGGTGTTCTTGATGACTAAGCCTTTCAAATCACTATTTACACGGTCATGATTTCCTTTTGCTTCTCGGTAAGCAAGTCATCTATCCTTTTGATGTACTTGTCATGAACCTTTTGGAGGTCGTTTTCGGCGTCTTTCTCGAGGTCTTCTGACAGTCCGTCCTTGATGGCCTTCTTGAGTTTTTCCTTCAATTCGCCACGAACGTTGCGCACTTCTACCTTTGTTCGCTCACCAATCTTGTTACATTGCTTCACAAGTTCCTTGCGACGCTCTTCCGTCGGCTGCGGAATTCCAAGGCGAATCACCTCACCATTGTTCTCAGGAGTGATGCCCACGTCGCTGTCCATGATGGCTTTTTCAATGTCTTTGATGGCTTTCTTGTCCCAAGGACGAATGGCAATGGTGCGTGCATCGGGCGTAGAAATGTTGGCTACTTGGTTCAATGGCACCTTACTTCCATAGGAATCGACCCGCACTCCATCAAGGATTGCGGTGTTGGCACGGCCTGCCCGAATGTGTGAAAGCTCTTCGGCAAGATACATTGCGGCCATTTCCATGCGCTCTTGCGCGTCATTTAATGTTGCTTTAACGTCTATCATATTGGTTCATATTAATTTCTTTCCGACAAAATTAGGTATTAATTTTCATTCTTCCAACTGTTTATTCAAAATTATTGCAATCTTTTCAAGATAGCAAGCATCGGTGTTATCGAAGGCAGAATGAGCCTTGCTGTCGATATCTATGACGCCCCAAACGCTGACATCCGACCTACGAAGCGGGACAACAATCTCTGAATGGGAAAGCGAAGAGCAGGCGATATGGCCCGGAAAGCGTTCGACATCGTCGACAACAAGCGTACGGTTTTCGGCCCAAGCCGTGCCGCACACGCCGCGACCACGGCCGATATGCATGCAAGCCACAGGGCCTTGAAAGGGTCCGAGCTGCAATTCAGCGTCACGAACCAAGTAGAATCCCGTCCAGAAGAAGCGGTCGGGAAAGGCAAAATGCAGGGCCGAAGCAACATTGGAAAGTATGCTTATCAGGTTGTTTTCGCCCTCGATGAGAGACGATATCTGCCTGCAAAGGGTCTCGTAAGCCTGTTCTTTATCGCTCATTTGCATGTCGTCAGTTCTTTTTCTACAAGATTTGTCAGCTCCACAAACTGTTCGATGCCGAGCTGTTCGGGCCGTTTGGTCATGATATCAAGCGTGAAGAAAGCTTCGCTCGCAGGCTTTTCTTTCGAGAACATCTGCTTGATGCTGACGCGAAGCATCTTTCTTCGCTGGTTGAAAACAGTTTTTACGAGTCGCTTAAAAAGCTTTTCATCGCAACCAAGTTCGGTTACTTGGTTGCGTGTCATGCGGATAACGGCGCTCTTAACCTTTGGAGGGGGATTGAAAACCGACTCATCCACCGTGAAAAGATACTTCACATCATACCACGCTTGCATCAGAACAGACAGGATACCGTAGGCCTTATTGCCCGGAGCCGAGGCCATACGGAGGGCCACTTCACGCTGTATCATACCCGTACAGCAAGGTATCAAGTCCTTATAATCAAGCATCTTGAAGAATATCTGCGACGAAATATCATAGGGATAATTGCCCGTTAAGACGAACGGTTTGCCCGAAAATAGTTCGGAAAGATCCATACGTAAGAAGTCTTCGCCAATGATATTGTCATGCAGTTTCGGGAAATTCTTGTGTAGAAAAGCAACCGATTCCCTGTCTATTTCCACTGCTTTTACCTCGCGATCTTTCTCAACTAAATACTGAGTTAGCACGCCCATACCGGGCCCGATTTCAAGTATTGGAAGCTTGGGGCAAGCATCTACGGTGTCAGCAATGCGTCGCGCAATGTTCAAATCCGTGAGAAAATGCTGTCCGAGATGCTTCTTCGGTCTTACTGATTTCATTGGTTTATACTGTGTTATGGGTCACAAAATTAAACAATATCGGGCAACTTCCAAAATAAAACACGAAAAAATGGCATATCAAGGAACTTTCCTTGATATGCCATTCACTATGTTTAACCAATTAATTTTTCGTTTTCAATGCGGTCTTCGCTATTAGCGAAGCTTACCGCCTAAGTTAATTGCCTGTGCAATCATCACTGCAACAACGGCGAATACCATTAATGTTACCATAATCTTTTACCTTTCTTAAATTGTTATCCTTAAATTTTTACGATGCAAAGGTAATCAGATTATGTTGTGCCCGCAAACAAATCGGACTTTAAACGCTAATATCTCGCGTTTTATTGACCTAAATCAAACAGGCCTCCTTGTGCAAAGTTCGTCTGAAACAGAGCCAATAAAGCACGCCGGCCACGGTGAGACCGAAGGGGAATGCGCTCCAAATGCCCACCAAACCTGCATCAAGATAGATGCCAAGAAAATAACCCAAGGGTAGCGTAATGACGAAATAAGACAAGAAAGCCACATAAACCAACGGCTTGACATTCGACAAACCGCGCAACGCATTGGCATAGTTGGACTGCATACCGTCGCCGAACTGATAGACGACAAATGGGATAATGGTCATGGAAACCATGCTGATGACATCGCCGGAGTCTGTGAATAAGCTGCCAATGACATGACGGAAAGCAAAGACAGGCACGCTGATTGCCACGCCTAACAGCAGGATTAACTGAAAGCCGGCACTTGCAGTTGTGTCGGCACATGCGTAATCTTGCCGGCCATGATAGTTGCTTACGCGAATGGCAACGGCTGCCGCCATACCGTAATATAGCATATATCCGAGTTGACTAATGGTCAACATCACTTGGTGGGCGGCTAAGGCTGTAGTGCCTATCCAGCCTACCATAACGCTCGAAAGACTGAAAGCGGCAGTCTCCATACCCATCTGCAGGGCCAAAGGCCAGCCTTGTTTGTTCTGATAAACAAAGTCTTCGCGACCTACTTTCGCCTGCATGAAGCCTGTTCTGTAGGCTGTTCGACGCCTGAAGAACAGCACAACGAGCACCAAACACATGAAAAGGCGTGAAAGCATGGTCGAAACACCGGCTCCGAAGAGCCCCCATTCGGGCATTCCCAGCTTACCATAGATGAGCAAATAGTTGCCGATGATGTTCAAAAGATTGCCCGTAAGCATCACGACCATAGGCACTTGGGTCCTCGAAATGCCATCGAAGAACTGCTTGAAGGTATTGAATCCGATGACAAAAGGAATGGAAACGAGGTTCACTATGAAGTAGGGACGCATCAAAGACAGCAGCTCTTCGGGTTGTCCGAGGTTGCTTAAGTTCAACAAAAGCAGGCTCATCACGGCGATAAGTGCCAGTGTCAACACGGCTCCTGCAGCCAAACCGGTCTTCAAAGCCACGCCGATTTCATGTGCTTTTCCCTGTCCGTAGAGTCGTCCGATGATAGGAGTAAGCCCGTAAGAGAAGCCAAGTCCGAAGAGAAGGGCAAGCGTAAACATATTCGTAACGAAGCTCGCAGCCGCCAATTCCTGCAAAGAATGGTGGCCGATCATCAGCGTGTCGGCAAACCCAAGGACTATCGTTCCCAACTGCCCCACGGTGATGGGCACGCCAAGACGCACCAAATGAGGATATTGTGCAGCGTACTTTCCAAAAGAATTCATCATGTTTTGTTTGTTCCTACATTAATAATAGCTGTCATAGACGGCTATTTCGGTAGCCGGTAGAAACGTCTGACCTGTTTCAGACCTATATGACAACGGCTGCAAAATTACGCTTTAATTACTGAAACTGCAAATAATTGCCGATAAATAATTTTGTTATTCCGCGCGATTTACCTAATTTTGTAACGTTAAACCATAGAAAGTGAAAACGCTATCTGCCAAATTCATCAAGATTGTTCTGCCGTTATTGCTTGGCGGAACCATTCTTTATTGGATGTATCGTGGCTTTGATTTCAACCGTATCAGCGACGTTCTCTTTCACCAAATAAACTGGTTTTGGATGCTATTGTCGTTTCCTTTCGGCATATTGGCACAGACTTTCCGCGGTTGGAGATGGAGACAAACGCTCGAACCTCTTGGCGAAAAGCCTCGCACTTCGACTGCCGTTTATTCCATATTCCTATCTTATGCCGTCAGTCTTTTGGTTCCTCGAATGGGCGAATTTGCCCGTTGTGGCGTACTGAAGCACTATGATGGCGTCTCATTCCCCAAGGCCATAGGCACCGTTGTGACCGAACGAGCCATCGACTCGCTGCTCGTTTTGCTCATCACCCTACTCACTTTTCTCTCTCAAATCCCCGTTTTCACACGCTTTTTTGCCAAGACCGGCACCCGCATCGACACCCTTTTCACGAGCTTTTCTACAGCAGGTTGGCTCGTAACCGCGGTCTGTGGCGCCGCCGTTCTCATTCTTCTCTACGTTCTTTTCCGCCGACTGAGTATCATCGACAAGGTGCGCGGAACAATAAAAGGCATTTGGCAAGGCATCGTATCCTTAAAAGATGTGCACCATGTTCCACTGTTTATCTTCTACACTTTGGCCATTTGGGGCAGCTATTTCCTGCACTATTACCTCACCTTTTTCTGCTTTTCGGCCACCTCAAGTCTATCACTTTCGTGTGCACTTGTAACGTTTATTGTGGGCAGTATAGCTGTGATTGTGCCCACACCTAACGGTGCTGGGCCGTGGCATTTCGCTGTAAAAACAATGCTAATCCTATACGGTGTGGCCGAAACACAGGCGCTTTTCTTTGTGCTTATCGTCCATAGTGTACAGACTCTTCTTGTCGTTTTGCTGGGCCTTTACGCATGGATTATGCTGGCATTCACCCGACGTAGCACCGCTATCCAACGAACATAATCAACCAATTAAACCATAATATGATGAGTGAAATCGCAAATCTACAGCCAACGTGCATCTGGCGAAACTTCGATGCACTGACGAAAGTGCCGCGTCCATCGGGACATTTGGAGAAAGTACAGCAGTTCTTACTCGACTTTGCACGTCAAATAGGTGTCGAAGCTTATGTAGACAAGGGCAACAACGTCGTGATGCGCAAGCCTGCAACGGCTGGAATGGAGAACCGAAAGACCATACTTATGCAGGCTCACATGGACATGGTGCCACAGAAATCGCCCGAAAGTAAGCACAATTTCGAGACAGATCCCATTGAAACCTACGTTGATGAAGAAGGCTGGGTGCGTGCAAAAGGCACCACACTTGGGGCAGATGACGGCATGGGAGTAGCTGCTATCATGGCCGTTATGGAGGCAACCGACTTGCAACATGGCCCGATTGAGGCCCTCATTACAGCCGATGAAGAAACCGGAATGTATGGAGCTAACGACCTTCCCACAGGCGAATTGAACGCCGATATCCTGCTCAATCTCGACTCAGAAACGTGGGGTAAGTTCGTAATTGGCAGTGCCGGAGGCATCAATATCACTGCAACTCTCGACTATAAAGAGGTGGAAACAGACCCTGAAGACGCTGCTTTGAGGGTCATACTCAAAGGATTAAGGGGTGGCCATTCGGGCTTGGAAATACACGAAGGACGCGCAAATGCCAACAAACTCATGGTGCGTTTCGTGCGCGAAGCCGTTGAAACATGCGAAGCCCGGCTGGCTTCTTGGAGCGGAGGAAACATGCGTAACGCCATTCCTTTCAAGGCCGAAGTGGTGCTGACCGTGCCGAAAGAGAATGTTGAAGCCGTGAAAGCGCTCGTCAATGACTGGCAGGCCGACTTCGAAGATGAATACAAGAACATCGAGGAAGGCATCGAATTCTTTACCGAAACGGTTGAAACACCGAAGCAAGAAGTGCCCGTTGAGATCCAAGACAACCTCATTGATGCCATCTATGCCTGCCATGATGGCGTCGTTCGCATGATACCTTCCTACCCCGACGTGGTGGAAACGTCGAGCAATCTGGCCATCATCAACATCAAAGATGGCAAGGCTGTGCTTCAAGTTTTGGCTCGTTCGTCGCGCGAAGACATGAAAGACTACATCACGAAAACGCTCGAAAGCTGCTTCAATATGGCTGGAATGAAAGTGGAAACCAGTGCCAGCTACGGCGGTTGGGACCCCAATCCGGACAGCGAAATCCTCCATTTGCTGAAGAAAATCTACAAAGAACAGAACGGAGAAGAGGCTATTGTGCAGGTGGATCATGCCGGGCTTGAATGCTCAATTATCCTCGGTAAGTACCCCAACATGGACGTTGTGAGCCTCGGACCCACCATTCGGAGTCCGCATACTGCAGGCGAACGCTGTCAAATCTCGTCCATCGAACCATTCTGGAAGCTGCTTAAACAGGTGCTCATTGAGGCTCCTGAGAAGTAACGGTCCCCAAACAGCAGTCCCCAAAAGGCCCCATGACCGCTCCACCCCATATATATAATAAGGTGGAAACGGCAGGGTAGATAAATAGGGACGCACGGATTGTACGTCTGCTCCATTGGAAATAAAAGCATATATGCATGATTGTTTGAGCGGACGCACGAGCCGTGCGTCCCTACGTGCAGCTGAAACTGTTCGCAGTGTCAGCCACATTGATAATCAGCGACTTACATTTAGCCTTTCAATCTCACCCATTTTACCGCGCAATATGGCCCATTTCGCACGCTAAAATGGCTGACTTTGCGCGCTAAAATGGGCCATATTGCAAAACAGCTTCAATGATATGGTGTGCACGTTGCGTATAACGCACATGCCATATGGCATAAACCAGCTCGCTATCCAATGGATTATGTATGCCGGAAACGCCTGTGGCATGTAGGGACCCACAGTTTGTGCGTCCGCTCAAGCAGCAATGTCATACACCAACGACGGGGAATCAACAAAGCATAGCCATTTGAGCGGACGCACAAACTGTGCGTCCCTACATACGCATTGCATGCATTCATCACTAAAACTTAAAGTCTCGCTGCCTCAACTCGCTTTCTACGGCTTCCAACAACACTGCTATTGCCCGCCAATCAGGACGAAGAGGTAGGCACTGAGCCTGCTCCTCCTTCCAACAACACTGCCATTGCCCGCCAATTCGGTTCCCCTCTCTTGGGAGGGGTCAGGGGTGGGCCTCCCTTTAAGGGTGGGTGAGCCCTACCTTTTCACCAACTTATACTCCACTTCAAGGCCTGCTGCCCGCGTATTTGCCGCACGACTGAAGACCACATTGGCCGGTTTGGCATAGCTGTAACGGCTCAATTCAAAGTCGATGAACTCGTTGTTGTTCACACCGATCATCGTTCCGGCGAAGCGTTTACCGTCAAGATAAGACTGAAGCTCGTTGTTTTGCAAGAAAGTAATGCGGTATTTCTTCTGCGAATTGTCGTAAACTACGTAAATATCGCTTGTTTTTTCGTCGATAGTCCACGTAAAAGTGAGCGTCTGTGTCTGCGTTTTTCCGTTCACGGTTGCGGCATCTATCTCCTGCCCTCGGCCCTCTAAGCGCGTCGCATCGTACTGATCAAACTCCATTTGTGCGTCAAATTGAGCGATAGAACGCTTACCGTTGTCGTCGGTATATTCGTATCTCATGGCGCCATTCCAATGTCCTCGCAACGTATTGGCCAGTTCATAGAGTCGGCTGTCATCGTTGTTAGCACCGCTACCGCCGTTATTTGTGGTCCTCGGATAGCCGAAATCATAATAGGTATCGCCCGAATCGCAACCCGTAAGTGCGAAGAGTGATGCCGTAACGGCAAGCAGCATACCGTGTCTTAGTTGTCGTTTCATATTCGTTTTTCGTTAAAATCGTTGTTCATTCTTGTTTATTTCACAAACATTCGCTGCGGTTTCTCTGTCACAGAAGCCGTAGTACGGCTCTTGGCATAGCCATAATCGTCGTCATAGAACGTGTAACCGTATCGGTAACTGTTCCAGTTAGGCGACGAAGTGTGGTAAAGTGTGATGGCAGCCCGCGTGCCGCCGCTCGTCAATATGTAGCCCGAAAGACGGCTGTTACTTAAGCTGTAGTCATAGATAACGACCTCCGAACCTTCTTCTTCAAAGCGAATATAGATGTTACCATTGCTGACACGCCAGCTGATATGGTTAGCCTGATAGTCGAACGGAGCGTTGCTGTAGTAGTCAATCCAATAGCCCGTACCCGAATTATAGCCGCTGATGAACTCTATTTTGGTCTCTGCGGCCTTGTAAAGTCGGCCGTTATACCGGGAAGAAACAAACACATTGCCTTGCCATGTGCCGTCGAGATAGGCGGCAACCTCAGCATCTTCGTCGCATGAAACCAGTGTCATAGACAGCATGGCCATGATGATTACCGTGAATATCGTTGCAAATCGTTTCATAATGAGAATGTTTTTTGGTTCATATTTCTTTATGTTTTCTATGCAGCAAAGATAGTATAAACATCTTTTCCCGCAAATGTAAATTCCATATTTGGCCGTAGGGATTTCCCTTTTTCTTTTGGGTTTTCCGGCAAAAGCTGTGGAAATGCCGGCCGCCAAGCCCGTTTTTCGGCCGCCATCACATGGCTATGAAATCTAAATTTGCGTTAACATCAAAGGCGGTTGTGCCCGAATCCGTTTTAATTCGCTATCTTTGCAATACGGCATATGACAGATTTTCCGCCACGAGAAAATGGCATTGAGTTTGTTCTATGCTTCGTATCAGACAACAAATTATATTTTTTAGCAATAGAAGAAAATGAAAACAGTTTATGAATTTTCAGTGAAGGATAGGAAAGGTAACGACGTTTCCCTGAAAGAGTATGCCAACGAGGTGTTGTTAATCGTGAATACTGCTACGCAATGTGGCTTCACCCCGCAGTATGAAGAGCTGGAAAAGCTCTACGAAACCTATCATGCTCAGGGCTTCGAAGTGCTTGATTTCCCCTGTAATCAGTTCGGACAACAGGCTCCTGGCACCGATGAAAGCATTCATCAGTTCTGCAAATTGAACTACAACACAGCGTTCCCGCGCTTCAAGAAGGTCAAGGTGAACGGCGAAGATGCCGAACCTCTGTATCAATTCCTCAAGGAACAAAAAGGCTTTGCCGGCTGGGATGAGAGCCATCCTATCTATCCTATCCTTGAAAAAATGCTTTCCGAGGCCGACCCGCACTATAAGGAAAGCCCCGATATCAAGTGGAACTTCACGAAATTCTTAATCAACAAGAAAGGCCAAGTCGTTGCGCGTTTCGAGCCAACCGAGAAGTTTGAGCACATCAAAGCGCAGATCGAAGCCCTCTTGAAAGCGTAGACACCTTATTATATATAGGAGACAGCATATGGAACACATCAGATGTCTAATCATAGGCAGTGGACCTGCGGGCTATACCGCAGCCATCTATGCCGGCAGGGCCAACCTTCAACCGGTCGAATATTGCGGTATGCAGACCGGAGGACAGCTGACCCAAACTACCATTGTCGATAATTTTCCGGGCTATCCGCAAGGCGTTGACGGCAATCAAATGATGATAGAGCTTCGCGAACAGGCTGAACGTTTCGGCGTAGACCTGCGGGATGGTGAGATTGTCAAGGCCGATTTCTCTCGCAAGCCCTATGTCTTTACGACCGACCGGGGCGTGGAATTAGAAGCCGATAGCGTGATTATTGCCACCGGAGCTACGGCAAAATACCTCGGACTTCCAGATGAACAAAAGTACATGGGACAGGGAGTTAGTGTCTGTGCCACATGTGATGGCTTCTTTTATCGCAAGAAAACGGTAGCCATTGTGGGTGGTGGTGACACCGCATGTGAGGAGGCTCACTATCTTTCGGGGCTTTGCAAGAAAGTCTATATGATTGTGCGTAAGCCCTATCTTCGCGCTTCTGAGGCCATGAAACGGCGTGTTGAAGAGGCCGAAAACATTGAGATTCTCTACGAAACCAACACACTTGGGCTATATGGAAAGGCTGGTGTTGAGGGCGCACATGTGGTATATCGCAAGGGAGAAAGCGAAGAACGGGCCTACGATTTGCCCATTGATGGCTTCTTTCTTGCCATTGGTCACAAGCCACAGACAGCCATTTTCAAAGACGCTATCGCCCTCGATGAGCAGGGATTCATCAAGGTTGAGGGGCAGAACCAAGCCACCAATGTCGAAGGAGTCTTTGCTGCTGGCGACGTTTGTGACCCATATTACCGGCAAGCCATCGTTGCTGCGGGCTCCGGAGCCAAGGCTGCACTCGACGCACAAGCCTATTTGAGTGCGCTTGGCAAATAAGATTGCGGTCTTTCCTACGGCTGTTTTCTGAATAAGAACAGCCCTATGAACGTCAAAGCACCATTAAGCATGAGCAGTTCATAGCCGAATTGATACCCGGTTGTTTGCTTTGTTATCGTCTCGATAGCGTAGCAAATGACCGGGCTTGCTATTGTTATACAGGGCACAGCACGGTCTTTTACCTGCCAAGATGTGAGACGTCCGAAGGCAAAAAGGCCGAGCAACGGTCCGTAAGTGTAGGAACAAATGATGTAAATGGCATCGATCACGCTCGTGGAATTGACCACTTTGAAAGCCAAGATGAACATCACGAAGAGCACGGCAAAGCCAAGATGCGCGCGCTTTCGCAGTTTTTCATCATCCTTTCTTCCCTTAATGTCGATGCAATAGCTTGTGGTTAGTGCCGTCATAGCACTGTCGGCACTTGAGAAACCGGCTGCCACAATACCGATAGTAAACAGCACGACGACCATCATTCCAAGGCTTCCGGTAGCCGCAAACATGGGAAGAAGATCATCGGGCTGCTGAATGACAACACCTTCCCTTCCGGCAAGCATCATTAAAAGAATGCCCAAAGAGAGAAACAGCAGGTTGACGGGCACGAAAGCCAACCCATATGTGCACATATCTTTCTGTGCATCGCGCAACGATTTACATGTAAGATTCTTCTGCATCATGTCTTGATCGAGTCCAGTCATCACGATAACGACGAATATTCCACTCAAGAATTGCTTCCAAAAGTTCTGCTTTGATACCCAATCCCATGAGAACACGCGGCTATGACTGTCGTTTATGATGGCCTGAATGGCTTGATCGAGATTCATATCTAAGGCCGACATGACGTGAAAACCAATCAACAAGAGGGCTAAAAGCATGCAAACCGTCTGAAAAGCATCTGTCCAAACGAGGGTTTTTATGCCTCCTTTGCGGGTATAAAGCCATATCAAACCCACCATAATCAACACAGTCAGGGGGAAAGGAACGCCCAAAGTGTCGAGTACAAAGCGCTGCAAAATGAAGCAGACCACGTAGAAACGCACAGCAGCCCCAATGAGTTTCGACAGCAAAAAGAACGATGCTCCCGTTTTATAAGCCTGCCGACCGAGTCTTGTTTGCAGATAGCTGTAGATTGTTGTGAGGTTCATTCTGTAGTAAACCGGCAGCAATACGAAGGCAACGATAGCATAGCCGAAGATAAAACCAAGGCACATTTGCAGGTAGGTCATGTCGCTTTTGATGACCATTCCCGGCACACTGACGAATGTGACACCCGATATTGAGGCGCCGATCATGCCGAATGCTACCATATACCATGGCGAACGGCGGTCGGCCCGATAGAAAGTGTCGTTCGTGGCACGCCGACTCGTGACCCTGCTAAATACAAGAAGAAAGCCGAAATAGGCGATAATAGTTATAATTATGACCATAATAGCTGCAAAATTAATAAAAAAACAACGAACTTACCCATTTAGAATTTCTTTTTATTACCTTTGCAATGTCAACAAAGAATATATAATCTATAAAACAATTCAGCTTTATGAGACAGAAGAAATTCATCTTGCAGGAACAAGAAATCCCTACACACTGGTATAATATTCAGGCAGATATGCCCACAAAACCGCTGCATCCGCTGAATCCTGCCACACGGAAGCCACTCAATGCCGATGACCTCAGCCATATATTCAATAAAGAATGTGCGAAACAAGAGATGGATATGGAACACACATGGATAGAAATTCCAGAGGAGGTTCGCGAAAAATACTCTTACTATCGCACCACTCCGTTGGTCAGAGCCTATGCGCTTGAAAATGCATTAGGCACAACAGCACACATATACTTCAAGAATGAGAGTACAAACCCATTGGGGTCTCACAAGATAAACTCTGCTATTCCGCAATGTTATTACTGTAAACAGGAGGGAGATACCAACGTTACCACGGAAACCGGAGCGGGACAGTGGGGCATGGCCTTGAGTTATGCGGCCAAACTCTATGGATTGGAAGCTGCCGTCTATCAAGTAAAGATCACAATGCAGCAGAAACCCTACCGATCTACAGTGATGCGCACCTTCGGGGCCACGGTTGAGGGCTCTCCCTCAATGTCTACGCGTGCCGGAAAGAACGTTATTACGCGCGATCCGAACTATCCTGGCTCCTTAGGTACGGCAATCTCTGAGGCAATAGAGCTTGCAACGACCACGCCGGGCTGTAAATACGCCCTCGGTTCAGTGCTCAACCACGTTGCTTTGCATCAAACTGTGATCGGACTTGAGGCAGAAAAGCAGATGAAACTGGCTGGTGAATATCCCGATAAAGTGATTGCATGCTTCGGAGGTGGCAGTAATTTCGGTGGAATAGCCTTTCCTTTCATGCGTCATCTCTTTGATGGGAGCCACAAGGACACGGAGTTCATCGCCGCCGAACCTGAAAGTTGCCCCAAACTCACGCGCGGTAAGTTCGAATATGACTTCGGTGACGAGGCAGGATACACACCGTTGCTGCCAATGTACACGTTGGGGCATGACTTTAAGCCTGCCAACATTCACGCCGGCGGCCTTCGCTACCATGGCGCAGGCGTGATTATCTCGCAACTCATCAAAGATGGCTTCATGAAAGGCGTGGATATACCTCAATTGGAGTCGTTCGAAGCGGGCTTACTCTTTGCACAAACCGAGGGAATCATACCTGCTCCGGAGAGTTGTCACGCCATTGCTGCGACAATTCGTGAGGCAAACAAGGCCACCAAGGCAGGCCAATCGCCCGTCATTCTCTTCTGCCTCAGCGGCCACGGCCTGATAGATATGCCGAGTTATGACAGCTTTATCAACGGCGACCTGCGCAATTACAGAATCAGCGACAGTGAGATTGAGGAGAACCTGAAGAAGGTGCCGAGGTAAAGAGGGCCAACCAAGCCTCCGCAAATACTTACCCGGGGTTCCCAAATACCTACCCCGACCCTCCCAAAGAGAGGGAGAGCGAATAGAAAAAGCCTCCCCTGCCCCACATGAAAAATGGAGCGAGCGGGCCAAGGGATGGAGGGAACCTCGCAATTTATATCAAATTGCTTTTCAATCTCAGCCATTTCACCGTGCAATCTCAGCCATATTGCACGGTGATTTCAGCCATATTGCGTGACAAAATGGCTGAGATTGAAACGTAAGGTATAAGTCGTTGATTATCAATTTAAATAATGTAGGGACACACGGTCCGTGCGTCCGATCCAACAACCATCGTTTTTGCGTTTCATCTCACCATGAGCGGACGCACGAACCGTGCGTCCCTACACCGCTGTCATGGCCATATTGACGCGTAACATGGCTGATAGCACGATTTGTTTGAGTGCATGTAGGGACGCACGGTCCGTGCGTCCACTCCGATAACCATCGTATTTGCGTTTCATCTCACCATGAGCGGACGCACGAACCGTGCGTCCCTACACCGCTGTCATGGCCATATTGACGCGTAACATGGCTGATAGCACGATTTGTTTGACTGCATGTAGGGACGCACGGACCGTGCGTCCGCTCACAATTCGATTGACAGTTGACGAGTAAATAGGTGAACAAGTTGATTGTTACTCGGTCCTTTTGCACTGCAATTGGGCCGATTTGTTTTTTCCACCCACCATTTTTTTGCCCGAAAACATTGGAAGTGAAGCAGAAAGTGACTATATTTGTCCTAATAAAACATTGAAAATGGTGGGTATGAAACGTATTTCTCTTTTTGCTTTTGCATGTCTTTGCAGCGTTGTTGCCATGGGACAGACCGATGATTATGCGCGGTTCAAGCACTTATTGGACAAGCGCGACACCGTCGGCCTGCGCACTTTTATCCCCAAATGGGAAAAGAAACGGGGACAATCGGGCGACACTTATGCCGCATGGTTCAATCTATTGGTGTTGGAAGCCATGACCGAAGGCTTGGAATTGCGCCCCGACACGACGGTTCAAGAGGGACTGTTGATCAGCGATTCGGTGGGAAATGCCGTGGGAAGCATCACAGGTCACACCTTTTATGACGCGGAAAAGATGGCCCGAGCCTATCAGAAAATCGACGAAGGCATACGGAAATATCCCGACAGATTGGACCTTTGGTTCGGCAAAACACATGTGCATCTGCTCGAAAAGAATTACCATGCGGCCGTTGAAACCTTGAAAAAGGCACTCGATAGGTCGGTTTTGAACCACAATCATTGGTCATGGACGAACGATAAAGCCACGCCCGAAGCACCCGAAACCTTCTTTTTTACATGTCTACAAGACTATTTCAGTCAGCTCTACGAGGCGCAGGCCGATGCTGTTGCGATGGATTTCATCAGCCATGCCTTGGCATATTACCCCGAAAACATCGTCTTCCTGAACGATCAAGGAGCGCTTTTAGCCGAGGCAGGAAAGCAAGATGAGGCGCTCCGCATATTCTTAAAGCTGCACGATTTGGCTCCCGATGACGACATTGTCGTGTCGAACATCGCCTATCTTTACAAGAAAAAGGGAGACAAAAAGCAGGCCGAGGCATTCTATAAAAAGCTGTTGAAGAGCAAGAACGAGGAGTTGAGGACCATTGCCAAGGAGGAGTTGGGACAGAGATGATAGGTCTGCACTACAAAAGAAAGGCATTTAGAATGAAGAAAACAATGTTTTGCGGACTCGTTTCGGTGCTTATGGGCATCGTTTCCGGGTGTCAGTCGGGGACGGAAAGGCCCGAAGTGGCCCGCATTGTGAAGCAGATAGGCACCGCTTACACGCCGTTTCCGGTGGGATATGAGGGGCGGATTACGCATCAAGATGACCGTATCGACGAGTTAAGACGGGTGGCAACGCTCGACGAACTTTACCAATTGGCCACGGCAGACAGCGTGCCCATGGTGCGCTTGGCAGCCTTTATCGCCATCATGAAACAGCGACCTTCCATCGCAAAAACCATCGCTTTGATGGACATTCAAAGTCAGGCTTGCGTGCCAACGCTATACGGTTGCAGTGCCTATATGGAGTCGTTGGCCGCCCTCCGCATTGCGTTTCTCCAAAAGAACCGCCATTATGGGCTCAGCAAAGCCGACTCAGTGGCGATAGACAGCTGTGTTTTGTTCACGCTCCACGCCAAACATCTCGATTACCTCAGATATTTGCTGTGCCGACTTCCGCCACATCGGCAGTATTACGAGCGTGTGAAAGCCCTCTTTCTTCGCCATCATTACATCGAAGCCTTAGTGGCTTTGGCTCGCTATCGCAGGCCCGAAGACTGCCAATATGTGCTCGATGCCTTGCAAGGAAAGGTGAAAGACCCGATTGATGCAGCTGCTTATTGGGCTGAATATGAACACATTCATACGCCGAGGCTCCCACTTTCGGAGAAGATAACACGGTGGTTACACCCCGAAAGGACGGTTGAGGACATTCCGGAACCCCGATTACGGTTTGATCTCCATGCACATTGGCAGTATATTCCCGAAGAAGACGATTACAACGATGCTGAAATGGTGAGGAAATATGCATTGCGATGCGTCTATGAGAACCCAAATGTGCCGGCCTTCAAGCCTTATCTTCAGGCGGCACGAGCCTATCGCAGGCGCCAAATGTGTGATGTTGTAAATTGACTTATGCGTAGATGAGAGACAGATGAGGCGTTTAGACCGAATAGCTTTTGTAATCGGAGCGATTGCCTGCGGGTTTTCATTCTTTGATCCAGCTGACCATCAGGGGCTGGTATGGGGCATCTTACTGATGATTCCGACCGTCATTATCCGATTAACGAAGTTTGAATGCATTGAAAATTGGTGCTGGCAACACTATCGTTTGGTAGAGACTACGAAGCAGATTGCAGCATTTTTGCTTTGGGGCGTAGCTTTATTCGTCATCGGTTCGATATTTTTGGGCAGCCTGAAAGGTAGTCCCCGCAACGCCATGCCCCTCGTGCTTCTCATGCTATTGATGCTCTTTACCGTCATAAGACAACGTTATTCCATCCTCTATTGGTGGTATAAACGCCAGTTCTTCGGACATAAGGAAGTCAGTTCCGTATGTTTGGAGAATGGATATGACAGTTATGGCCGTGAAATAAAGGCATGGTTCGCTTATAAAACCACGACAAAGAGATACACAATCTCAAAGAAATTTATTCATTTGAACCCTGTAGATGCAACGCTTCATCTACGTCGTTTGATGGCAGAAGTAGCGCGTTTGCGGCCTGATTTCCCTCAAACCGTGCATTGGCAAATGAAGCGTGAAGGTCCATTCCAAGCAGCTTTCTACGTCAATATCCCGTGGAAAGAACTCTCAAAGCACAGACTTTCGGCCTTGCGCAAACTCTGTTTACGTTTGGAGGAGCAGCAGTTTCACGGCTGTTATTACTTCCATCACAAGGAAATGTATGCTGGTGAGCTGTGGGCTGTCGTTCAAGATGATTTGCTTCTTGCCTTTGTTTATCGAGAAAAAGGACGCTGGTGGTATCAAAAAGACAACAATTATGACGACTATCCCGACGACTTACCCACCGAAGTGAAAGATGATTTGTATTGCTATGACGGTGTGTTCTCGGATTTACTCACCGAGGATATGATGATAACAAAGGAAGAATGGGAACGTATTTTGGAAACAGCAATGCAAGAAACCAAATGATTTTCAAACCATGGGAATAGGATTTACACTCGTCGTCTGGGGTATTATATTCTCCATATTGGCCTTCATATTGGGATTATTGGCTGCTGTCGGCGTGCGAATTTTCTGCAAACCGAAGGGCAGAATACCGAAAATGGTATTGGCATTCCTGACACCCGGCGTTGCCATTTTTGTTTATGCAGGTTGCAGTATGCTCTACATGGCCTTGGTATCTTCAGTGCTCAACATCGATTTAGGCTTCGGAGACAGTTGGTATGTGCCTATCGATAAGGTCTATGCTTTGGAGTCTATCGACACGTCAGAGCATGGAATGCTGATGAAAGGCAATGAAGTAATGGTTGAACATGTGACGGCTGTGCAGGTTGTTAAGGGAAAAGTGGTGGGCAAAGGCACACATATCTATTTCGCTCTTGACATGAATACGGGGCAAATTCAGTATTATCCGAGTCTGAAAACCCTGCAAAAGGCGACAGGAATCGGCCGTGTCGAACTGATGGATAACGCCACTTTCTATTGGAAAAAGCGTGAAACGGTTTATATGATTGGCGGCATTCTCTGCCTGATCATAATGCTATTGGCCGTGAAAATGTTTTGGAAAGTGGGGTTATACCGGGAATATGAGAACGGAAAATAAAGTGCAAGCGTGCGCGAATCCTTTATTCTTAATTTTTATGAAATAAGAAAAGCAATGCTTGCACCGTTAAAATAAATTGTCTACATTTGCACCCGCCTTACAAATCAAGGGCGTTTAGCTCAGCTGGTTTAGAGCATCTGCCTTACAAGCAGAGGGTCGGCGGTTCGAATCCGTCAACGCCCACCGATGCAAGGGTGGTTACCAGAGTGGCCAAATGGGGCAGACTGTAAATCTGCTGGCTATGCCTTCGGTGGTTCGAATCCATCACCACCCACGCGAAAAGAGGAATTTAGCAATGCTAAATTCCTCTTTTTTGATTGCTGCGGGCAGATTGTTGTTGGGCCATTCAATTATTAAAAGGAATAATAAGACCGAGACGGAGATGTAGGGACGCACGGTTCGTGCGTCCGCTCAAGATGAAATGAAACGCAAATACATGGTTGTTGGAGCGGACGCACAGGCCGTGCGTCCCTACATACATTCAAATTGAATATCAACGACTTAGATATTGCTTTTCAATAGCAGCCATTTTAGCGTACAATCTGACCCATATTAAACGCTAATCTCAACCATATTACTGTGTAAAATAGCTGAGATTGTGCTGTGTAAACATGCTACACGTTTTATAACCAATGGTGTTTTTCGGCGATTTTGTACAAAAGTGTAATCAATTTGAACGAAATTGGATTTCCGGAATACCGAAAATACGTAGCTTTGCAACGGCTGTTGAAGTCTTGGAACGGCAATGACGCTTAAACCTGTATGGAAATCACTATATTAATATATTTGTTGTTGTATCATGAATAGCAAACTTAAGCTTTATAAATGTGACAGAATGAAAGGTCAGATTATTCGATGCAGCATCTTGATGCTGCTTTTCGGACTGTTGTCCGAACCACCTTTGTATGCTTCAAAGGTAGGAATTGTTTCCCAATCAGACAAGACGATCGAGCTTCAAGGAACGGTTTTAGACGACGAAGGAGTGATCGTCGGAGCCTCGGTGAGAATCGTTGGCGGAAAGACGGGAACGGTTACCGACGTGAACGGCGTATTCCATTTGCGAGTTCCCGTTGGGGCGAAGATTGAGATCACGAGCGTGGGCTACAAGCCTAAGACTGTTGTCTGTAAAGGTGAGGGACACCTGACGATACGGTTGGAAGAAAATGCCGTTGCATTGGAAGACGTGCAGGTGATAGCCTATGGTGCCACGCGCAAAGTGACCGTGACGGGGGCCTTGTCGTCAGTGAATAGCGACGAATTAGTGAAGTCTCCGGTGGCAAGTATGAGCAATGCACTGACGGGAAAGATAGCAGGTTTGACGGGAATTCAGACGAGCGGACAGCCCGGCGCCGATGGTGCGCAGTTGTTTATCCGCGGTGTGGGCTCTTTGAGTACGTCATTGTCGCAGCCACTTATATTGGTAGACGGCATAGAACGGCCGTTCTCGCAAATCGATCCGAATGAAGTAGACGACGTAACCGTGTTGAAAGACGCCTCGGCCACGGCCGTATTCGGCGTTCGCGGCGCCAATGGTGTTATTCTGGTGACGACAAAACGCGGCACAAAAAACAAGCCGCATGTCAGTTTCTCTACATCGATGGGGTTCCAAGTTCCCTCACGTGTGCCCGATTTTGCCAACAGTTACGAGTGGGCCACGCAGTATAACAAGGCTCAGCTGCATGACGGTGTGACCGAAGACATGCTTGCTTTCAAGGCCGACGACTTGGAGAAGTTCCGCACGCACAGCAGTCCTTTGACGCATCCCGACGTGGATTGGACGAAAGAAATGATCAGAAAGTCTGCCATTCAGACGCGACATAACATCCATATCTCAGGCGGAACGGACCGTGTCAGGTATTTTGCGTCGTTAGGCGTGTTCACTCAAGAGGGACTTTTCAAGGTTTATAAGAACCGAAACGACAAGGGTTTCAAGTATGATCGCTACAATTATCGCATCAACTTGGATATCGATATGACTCGCACAACCACTGCACAGATCAATTTGGGCGGTTATCTGAACAGTCGGCGCGAACCTAACTACAATAACGGCTCGTCAAAGTCGACCGATTTCATCTTTCGCGACCTGTATTCTGCAGTACCTTTCAGTGGTGCGGGGCTGGTTGACGGGAAACGTATCCGCATGAATACGAATCAGTTTGCCATCGGTAACTTGCAAGATGGCCTGAATATCTACTATGGTAAGGGCTACAACACGAGTGCCGACAATGCTTTGAATTTCGATTTCACGCTGACCCAGAAGCTCGGTTTCCTGACAAAGGGGCTTACTTTCCATGCCAAGACGGCCTATAACAGCAATGTGGGCATTCATAAGCGGCGGGAAGGTACGGAACCTTTGTATGAACCGATTGTCAACAGCGATGGCACCGTGGGCTTGAAGCTGATGCAAACCTATCATAAGTTGGGCTTCTCGGAGTGGAACGAGCTTGGGAAAAACTGGTATTTTGAGGGTGCTTTCAACTATAAACGCAATTTTGGCAGTCATCATATCTCTGCATTGGCCATGTACAATCAGACGATGAAGTATTATCCTTCGAGCAGTTATGCCGATATTCCACGTAGCTATGTCGGCTTAGTGGGGCGTGCCACTTATGATTATATGACCAAATATCTGGTAGATTTCAGTGTTGGGTATAACGGATCGGAGAACTTTGCCAAGGGACATCGCTTCGGTGTCTTCCCCGCAGGCTCAATCGGGTGGATTATTTCAGAGGAAAAGTTCTTCAACGCCTTGAAGCCTGTTGTCGGTTATCTGAAGTTCAGAGCTTCCTATGGCAAGGTGGGCAACGACATCACGAGCGATAAATCGCGATTCCTTTATCTGCCCGACACCTATAACATCAGTTCGGGAAGCTACAGCTTCGGAACAACTACCGGAACAAAGACCCCCGGAGCCTCGGAAGGCAAAATCGGCAACCCGAACGTGACATGGGAGACGGCAACCAAGCAGAACTACGGTCTGGACATGAAGCTCTTTCAGAACAGATTATCGCTCAACGTAGATTATTTCATTGAGCATCGCACCAATATTCTGATTTCCCGCGGTGTCATTCCTACTTATTTGGCCGTGCAACTGCCTACCGTGAACATGGGAAAAGTCAACAATTTTGGTTATGAAGTAAGTCTGCGGTGGCAGAACAAAATAAAAGGCGGACATTATTATATAGGTGGAAACCTCTCGTATGCAAAGAACAAAGTCATTTTTATGGACGAAATCAAATATCCGTATGAATGGATGCAGCGTACAGGGAAGCCCGTCGGACAGAACTTCGGCTATGTTTTCGACGGTTATTTCACCGAGGAAGAGGTTGCAAACTATCCGACAATGAAAGGCAAGGAAGGCGGCATTGCCGACCAAGGCAGCGGATATGTGCCGTTACCCGGCGATGTGAAGTACAAGGATTTGAATGGCGACCACAAAATAGACGAGAAAGACATGCGCGATATCGGTTATCCAGCCTATCCGCTCGTCTCATATGGAATCACCATGGGGCTGTCGTGGCGTGGGATTGATTTCAGTGTTACGTTCTCAGGGGCGTCTAAAACCTCCCGTTTGTTGAGTGGTCCTTATCGTATTCCATTCGGCGAGACGAACAATTGGAGTCTGATGCGCTACATGATGAACGATGCTTGGACACCCGAAAAGGGCAATTCGGCCGCTGCTCCCGCAATTTCATTGCGCAATAAATCACACAATTATTTGGATTCGGACCTGTGGTTGAGGGATGCTTCTTATGTTCGTTTGAAGAGTATCGAACTGGGTTATTCGTTTCCAAAAGCGATTACGCGGTCCTTGCACCTGAATACGCTGCGCTTTGCCGTATCAGGATACAATCTACTTACGTTCGATCATTTGAAGGTGTGCGACCCTGAAGCGAATCCGAATGGCAGGGCATACCCGCTGATCAAGGTTATAGATTTTGGATTGAAAGTTGGATTTTAAATCAAGAAACGATGAAAACAATAAATAAAACATGGATATTGTTCGCCGGTCTGATGATGATGATGAGCTTCTCCTCATGCGAAGACATGGCATTGGGAGAGGGTTTCCTGCAGAAACCGCCAAGTACGGACGTAACCAAAGACACAATCTTCGGAAAAGCAGAATATGCACGGCGTGTATTATGGCGCAGTTACCAGTATCTGCCGTATGGAATGGAGACCAAAGGCTTTTGGACACAGATGTGTATGAGTACGATAGAAGGGCTGACTGACCTGAATTACGACAACATTGGATATTCTGCGCTCTCCAACACCTATTATCCCGGTCTCTACAATGCGGCGATAGAGGACAACACAACCATCAATTCGCATCGCACAAAGATGCAATTCTCCCAATCGGGCATTTGGACCGGCATCCGTCATGCATGGCTTTTCCATGCGAATGTAGACCGGGTTCCCGACATGGATGCGCAGGAAAAAGCGCGTCTGAAGGCAGAAGCAAAGATGATGGTCGCCGTGTTCTATGCGCACATGTTGCGGCATTACGGGGCACTACCGATTATCGACCATGCTATTTCCGCCGACGACGCAACGTTTCCGGCACGTGCCACGTTGCAAGAAACCGTGGACTTCATCATAAAACTCTTAGATGAAGCTATTGCCGAAAAAGAGTTCCCTTGGAGTATTCCCAAAACAGAGTTGGAGAATTGGGATGGCAGAATGACAAAGGGGGGTGCCATGGCACTAAAGACACGCGTATTGCTCTTTGTAGCCAGCCCGCTGTTTAATTCAGATGCGCCGTTTGCCAATGGAAAAGCTTCCGAAAAGAAGATGACATGGTTCGGTGGTTATGATAAAAACAGGTGGAAACAGGCCGTTGATGCTTGCAAAGCGTTTTTTGATGCCATGAATGCCAACGGCTTTTACAAGTTGGTGGAGGCCGGCGATAAGGGAATTGCCACGAAACGTGAGGCTTATACGAGTGCTTATTTTGACCGGGGGAATACGGAAACGCTGATAGCATGCCGCAGAAGCTTCCTTTGTACGAATGATAACGGGCAGTTTGACAAGGCTATCAGATGGGGCGCATATTGTCCAACGAAAGAGTTTTTCGATATGTTTGAGATGCAAGATGGTCGGCCTTTCGATTGGAAAGATGCCACTATGGCAAAAAATCCATTCAAAAACCGTGATCCCCGACTGTATGAGAACTTTATCTTGGACGGCGATAAATATAATGGGCGTAATGCCGATATGGTAGATGAGAACCCAAAGGACAAGGTCAATTATCCCAAAGGGAAAGATTGGGCACAAGGAAGAATGCACAAACTGAGTTTGGCTACAGGTTTGGCATGCCGTAAATGGGGGCTCGACAGGAACACCGATGCTTACAATCGTCCCGTTCAATGGCCTATCATGCGATTGGCTGAGGTTTATTTGAATTATGCGGAGGCATTGAACGAATACAATGATGGACCTACGGCCGAAGCCTATCAATATATAAATGCAGTCCGTGCGCGTGTAGGAATGCCGGCATTGAGAGTCGGAATGAGTAAAGAAGAGTTCCGTAAGGCGGTTCTGCATGAACGGGCGGTTGAATTTGCATACGAGGAAGTCAGATTCTTCGATTTGATCCGTTGGAAGATGTATGATGTCTTCGAGAAACCACTCCACGGACTTCATGTATACAAGAACAAAAAGACCAAGGCTTACGTCTTAAAACCCTTTGTGCTGACGAAATACTATAGAGCATGGTGGAAGACCGGCTGGGAACCACGGATGTGTCTAAGCGCTTTCCCTTCAAAAGAGGTCAATAAGGGCTATGGCTTGGTACAGAATCCGGGCTGGGAATGATAATGAAGATATAATTAAATAAGGTGAAGAAAATGAATCTCAAAATATATATTGTAGGGCTTGTTTTTTCTCCGGCATGTTTGTTGTCCCATGCAGACAGCATACCGACAAAGAAGAACACCAGTTTAGTGACTTATGGACGCGATGTATCGTTTGACTTGAAAGAAACGACGACTGCCACCGCCTATACCACAAAAGAGAAATTGGCACATCGTAAGGCAATCAACCCGCGCGACGCACTCTACGGTTTGATTCCCGGAATGGAAGTCTTGCAGAACCAAGGTACGGCATGGGAGACTACGGCCAAACTCTTTGTCAGAGGCGACGGCACATTCAACAAGAAGAGTCCTTTGGTATTGATTGATGGCTTTGAACGTGAGCTCGGACAAATATCAATGGAAGAGATAGAATCAATTACCGTACTGAAAGACGCAGTGGCGACGGCCTTATATGGCATGCGAGGTGGTAATGGAGTTATCGTCGTAAAGACGAAACGGGGAACAAGCAGTGCCCCGACCATCCGGTTTTCCTATGAGTTCAACATGGCAAAGCCTTTCCGTACGCCGAAATTCGTAGACGGATACACCTTTGCACGGGCCTTGAACGAGGGCATGGAGAACGACGGACTGACGCCACGTTACAATGCAGACGAGCTTGCCGCTTTCAGAGACGGGACGAAGCCCGATACCTATGCCAACGTAGATTGGTGGGGAGAGTCGCTTAGAAAATACAGCAACGGAAACAACATTTCGTTCTCTGCAACGGGAGGCAGCCGATATGTGAAGTATTATACGCAACTGAATTACTTGAACGACAACGGTATCTTGAGACCGACGAAAGACAATGAAGGTTATTCCACGCAGTTCAAATACTCGAAGTTGAATATTCGAACCAATTTGGATATAGAATTGGGAAAGAGAACCATGCTTCAATTGAATATGTTTGGGACATTCTCGGAGCATAATCGCCCGAATGAAACCATTTCCGACATCTTTGAGGCGCTCTATAAAGTGCCTTCCGGAGCGTTCCCAATCAAGAACAGTCGCAATATCTGGGCCGGAACGACAGACATCGGCACGAACCCCGTGGCCATGATATCCGGGTCGGGCTATGCCCGGTCGCAGCAAAGGAATATCTTTGCCGACATGAAGTTGACGCAAAACATGGATTTCTTGTTGAAAGGACTCACGGCAGGCCTGCAGGTCGGCTTAGACAATAACGCCTCTTATTGGGACGGGAATGCGCGGAAGTATGGTTACGAGCAAGCAACCTATGATTGGGTGACCAGTACCTATACTTATAAGAACCTGCGCAATGAAACCGCACTGAATGCCAGCCATTCGGTTGGTGCGTCCTACAATCATTTCAATTTCAATTCATTTGCGAATTATCAAAAGAATTGGGCACTGCACTCCTTATCTGTCATGGCCCAATATCGAATGGATAAGCTTTCAGCAAAAGGACAGAACACATCTTATTCGTTCATAGACGTAGTGGGACAAGTGCATTATGCTTACAAGCAACGTTATCTGTTCGACCTGTCAATGTCGGAGTCGGCTTCGAGCATTCTGATGCCGGGCAAACGCTGGGGCTTCTTCCCGGCCGTTGGTGCAGGCTGGGTGCTATCTGAAGAGAAGTTTCTCAAGCGCAATTGGTTAGACTTGTTGAAGCTCAGGGCCAGCTATGGCATTGCTGGGCGCGCAGACTTTGACAACGACCTCTTTATCGATATGTATGGCAACGGCGGCAGCTTCTTTTTCGGGAAAACACCGCAGAAGAACGACGGCTTGAGACTCTCTCAATTGGGAATTACCGACCTTACTTACGAGAAGTCACACAAGCTGAATCTCGGATTAGACATGCGTGCTTTCCAGAAGCTGGCCGTAACGGTAGACCTCTTCTATGACCATCGCACGGATATCTTGGTCGGGGCGAACGGCAAGGTGTCTTCTTTGTTCGGACTCCCCGTGCCGAAAGAGAACACGGGAGTTGTGGACAACCGCGGTATCGAGACCGCCATTCATTGGTCTGATGCTGTCCGCGACTTCAGATACGCGGTGGGCGGAACGTTCTCTTTCATTCGCAATAAGATTGTGAATGAGAATGAAGAATATCGTCCGTACGATTATCTGAAGCGAACGGGTAGACGAATCGGCCAGTATTTCGGCTATGTCGTGGAAGGGATTTATCAGAGTCAGAACGAGATTGACCAACGGAACGTCAAGCAGACGTTGTCGACCGTTCGTCCGGGCGATTTAAGATACAAAGACCTGAACAACGACGGCGTGATAGATGCCTACGACCAGCAGGCCTTGGGCTATAGCTCGATCCCTGAAATCTATTATTCGTTCGATTTGAATGCCGAATATAAAGGACTGGGCGTGTATGCATTGTTCCAAGGCATCGGCAATGTCAGTGTGCAGGCCAATACGCCGAGCGTTTATCACCCGTTGTTTGGCAACCGGACTCTATCGAAGGAATATTACGACAACCGCTGGACTGCCGACAGGCCCAACGCCCGCTATCCGCGACTGACCTCTACGGGCTCGGTGAACAATTATGCGAACAATTCGCTATGGACACAGAACGGCGCCTTTCTCAAACTGCGCACGTTGGAGCTGTATTACAAGCCCGGCAAGCATTGGATGAAGCCCTTGAAATACGTGAGCGACGCAAAAGTCTACGTGCGGGCATACGACTTATTCAGTCTCGACCATATCAAGATTATGGACCCCGAGAACATGAAGGCGGGCCACCCGTCGATGTCGCGCTTTGCTATCGGCTTTGATTTGAAATTCTAAAACAGATGGTTATGAAACATATAAAGATAACGATATTGTTCGTCGGCACAATCGGACTGTTCACCGGCTGTGACTTCTTGAACACGGGAGAGTCCACCTACTACGACAAGAACGAAACGCTGTACGACCCGGCCAAGGTCGCGCAGTTGTGCACACAGGTCTACAGCTATCTGCCGAACGGGCTCGATGGAATATCCGGCGCGATGCAAGACGCTGCCACCGACGACGCCGTTCACGTTTACCCCACGGCGACCGTTCAACGCTTCGTCAACGGCGGCTGGTCACCCAATAACACGGTCGACGACGTGTTCGCCAATTACTACAAGGCCGTTCACGACGCAAACTTCTACTTGGAGAACTGCCTCGGCCTGACGTTCGACGACTGGAAGAACACCGACGGCTTCCAAGACACCTATGCCGCCTACTTGAACCAACGCCACGAAGTGCGCTTCCTGCGGGCCTTCTATTACTTCGAATTGGTGAAACGCTACGGCAACGTCCCGCTCATCACGAAGACCCTCACCAAGGAAGAGGCCGCTCGCGCCCAACCGGCTTCGGCCGAGAAGGTGCTGCAGTTCGTCATCGACGAATGCACCGACGTGGCACAAGCCTTGCCCGACAAGCCCACGGCACTGCCCGGCGGCCCGGCCAACATGCAGCGCGTCAGCAAAGGCGTAGCCTTGGCCCTGAAGTCGCGCGCCACGCTCTATCTGGCCAGCCCGCTCTTCAATCCCTCGGCCGACGCGGCACGGTGGCAGACCGCAGCAGCCGCAGCCTACGAGTTAATCAGCCAAGCCGCAGCGTTCGGCTACGCCTTAGACAACGACTATCAGAACCTCTTCGGTGCCATCAACAACCAAAGCCCCGAAGTCATTCTGTGCCGGCCTGAAGGCAAGACCACGCACTTCGAGGCGGCCAACTATCCCATCGGCGTAGAGCGGGGCTCGGGCAACACGTGCCCCACGGAGAACCTCGTGAGCGCCTACGAGATGAAAGACGGCACCGCCTTCGACTGGAACAACGCCGCCCAAGCGGCCGACCCCTACAAGAACCGCGACCCACGCCTGCAGATGACCATCGTCTGCAACGGTTCGAAATGGCCCGGAGCCGTGCCCGTGGAGACTTTCTTCGGCGGAAAGAACGGGCTGCCCCTGCGCAACGCCACCACGACGGGCTACTATCTGAAGAAGTATCTCAACAACAAAGTGACCTTCGAGGCCGGAAAGACCACCAACAGCTTCGACCACAACTGGATACTCTTCCGCTACGCCGAAATCCTGCTGAACTATGCCGAGGCGATGGCCGAGGCCTACGGGCCCGACCAGACAGCTGCCGGACTGCCACTCACGGCCCGCGAGGCCGTCAACATGGTGCGAGCCCGCAAGAGCGTAGCCATGCCGCCCTACCTCACGGGCATGCCGCAGGCCGCCTTTCTTGCCCGCCTGCGCAACGAGCGGCGCGTGGAACTGGCCTTCGAGGGGCACCGCTTCTGGGACTTGCGCCGCCTGAAAGCCTTGGACGAGATGAAGGACATCTACAAAGTGAGCATCGAGAAACGCGACGACGGAACGCTGGCCTACACCCGCGAGAAGCTCTGCACCTACGCCGTGACTGACAAGCTCTACTTCTATCCCTTCTCCAACGCCGAGCTGCACAAGAACGGCCATCTGATTCAGAACCCCGGCTGGGCACAATAGCCACTCACCATTGCCGGCCGCAGCTCCGCGCTCCCCGTGAGGCGGAGCCTGCCCGATGTCAAAGGGGAAAGCGAACCGCTCGCTTTCCCTTTTTCTTATGCCTTGTGGCGAACCGTTTCCCCACTCGCCTTATGCCGTGCAGCGAAACGCCCGAACGCAGCAAAACGCCCTCCTCTCCTACCCTAAGCCGACGTATTCGGATAGGCTTTACAATCAATCATCATGCTGTAGTATACCGCCAATCATGCAAGCGTATATAGCTCATTATACAAGTGTGTATAACAGATTATACAAGCGTGTATAACTGATTATACAAGTGTGTATAACTGATTATACTAACGTGTATAATGAATTGGACACGTCTGTCCAATCCATTGGACACGTTTGTCCAATTCGCTGGACACGTCTGTCCAATTCGCTGGACACGTTTGTCCAATCGGCTGGACACGTTTGTCCAATTTCCTATGATAAGGCGCAGAAGCGGGACAGACATATAAGGCGCGTGGGGCGGATTACGCTTCCTTTTCCGCCACTTTTACAGTCTGACTTGCATGAGTTGGGCTTTTATTTTGTAATTTTGCAAGCAATAACGATGCATGTATGAGAAGGAACGACAAAAGACTTGTGCGCGGGCTCTATGATTACCTCATCATAGCGTTGGCGATGATGATAGGGAGTCTGGGTTGGGTGGCGTTCTTGCTGCCCCATAAGATTACGATAGGTGGGCTTCCGGGCATCTCGTCGGTGGTTTTCTGGGGCACAGGGCTTCCTGTTCAATACACTTATTTGGCGGTGAATGCGCTGCTGTTGGCCGTTGCCTTGCGCATCATGGGGCTCAGGTTCTGCATGAAGACCATCTATGCCGTGGGCTTCTTCACGCTGTTCACTACGCTGTGGCAGCACGTGGTGGGCGCGAAGGTGATGTTCGGCAACGAGCCGTTCCTTGCCTGCGTGGTGGGCGGCCTGCTGTTGGGACTGGGAACGGGGTTCAGCCTGCTGCGCAACGGGAGCACGGGCGGTTCGGACGTCATTGCGGCCATCGTGCACAAGTACCGCGACATCTCTTTGGGGCACATTATCCTTGCCTGCGACCTTTGCGTCATTACGTCGGGCTATCTTGTCACGGGCAGTTGGGAGAAAGTCATCTACGGCTATATCGTGTTGTTTGTGATGACCTACACGATAGACCATGTCATCAATGGCTTCAGGCGGTCGGTGCAGTTCTTCGTCATTTCGGAGAAGTATCAGGAGATAGGGCGGCTCATCAACGACGAGGCCGACCGCGGGTGCACGGTGATTGATGCCCACGGCTTCTACACGGGGCGGAAGGTGGGTATGCTGTTCGTGATTGCCAAGCAGAACGAAAGCCATAATATCTTCCGCATCATCGACGATGTCGACCCCAAAGCCTTCGTCAGTCAGAGTGCCGTGTCGGGTGTCTACGGCTTGGGCTTCGACCGCATGAAGGTGGGGCGCAAACGCTTGAATGGTAAATAAAGTCTATGATAGATTACGATGAAATAAAGAATAGGCGAACGGCCTTGCTGCTCTCGGGCGGCGTCGACAGCAGCGTGGTGCTCTACGAGATGGTGAGCCACGGCCTGCGCCCCGACTGCTTCTACATCAAGATAGGGCCCGAGGAAAAAGAGGAGTGGGACTGTACGAGCGAGGAAGACTTGGAGATGGCTACGGCCATGACGGCTCGCTTTGGCTGTAAGTTGGACGTGGTTGATTGCCACAAGGAATATTGGGGGCAGGTGACTCGCTACACGATGGAGAAGGTGAAAGCCGGCTACACGCCTAATCCTGATGTGATGTGTAACCGACTCATCAAGTTCGGTGCCTTCGATGAGAAGATGGGCCACGGTTACGACCTCATCGCCACGGGGCACTATGCGCAAACGGAATGGATTGACGGGCGGAAATGGCTCACGACGAGTCCCGACCCCGTGAAAGACCAGACGGATTTCTTGGCACAAATCGAGGGTTGGCAACTGCGGAAGGCCCTCTTCCCCATCGGACATTTCGAGAAGAACGAGGTGCGCGAGATTGCCGAACGCGAGCACCTCATCAATGCCAAGCGACGCGACAGTCAGGGCATCTGCTTCTTGGGCAACATCGACTACAACGAATACGTGCGCCGCTATCTTGGCGAGCAGGTGGGAGATGTCATCGAACTGGAAACGGGCAAGAAGATAGGCACGCACAAGGGGCTGTGGTTCCACACCATCGGTCAGCGCAAGGGCTTGGGCTTCGGCGGCGGTCCGTGGTTTGTCGTAAAGAAGGATGTGGCACAGAATATCCTTTACGTCAGCCACGGCTACGACCCGGCGACGGCCTACAAGCAGACGTTCAAAGTGCACGACTTCCATGCCACGACGTATTGTCCCGATGGCATCGCACAGCCGGAACTTCCCCTCCGCGTCACGTTCAAAATACGCCACACGCCCGAATATCTGCCGGCTGCAATCGAACAGACGGGCGACAATACCTATATTATCCATGCCGACAGCAAGGTGCACGGCGTTGCTCCGGGCCAATTCTGCGTAGTCTACGACGAACGGCATCATCGTTGCTACGGGTCGGGAGAAATCACATGGTAGTTAACGAACATCATATATCGAAATGGAAACAACAGAAGAAAAGGAAGAACAGATACTCATTCGCATCACGGGACAAGACCGACCGGGCCTGACGGCCTCAATCATGGAAATCCTTGCACGGCACAATGCGCATATCCTCGACATCGGGCAGGCAGATATCCACAGCACACTGTCGCTCGGTATCCTTATCCGTATCGGCGACATGCACTCGGGGCAAGTGATGAAAGAACTGCTCTTCAAGGCCGAAGAACTGAATGTGAACATCGGTTTCCTGCCCGTCTCCGATGAAGAATACGAGGCTTGGGTGAACCGACAGGGCAAAAACCGCTTCATTCTAACCGTCATCGGGCGCACGCTCTCGGCCAAGCAAATCGCCGCCGCCACGAAGATTATCGCGGGGCAGGGATTGAACATCGATTCTATCCTGCGCCTGACGGGTCGAATGAGCATCAAGAACCCCGAGCGCAACGTGCGGGCGTGCATCGAATTCTCGCTGCGCGGAACGCCCAACAATCGCGAGCAGATGCAGGCGCAGCTCATGCACTTGGCTTCGGAACAAGAGATAGACTTCTCTTTCCAGCGCGACGATATGTACCGCCGTATGCGCCGCCTGATTTGCTTCGACATGGACTCTACGCTCATTCAGACCGAATGTATCGACGAGCTGGCCGCGCGCGCAGGCGTCGGCGAGCAGGTGAAGGCCATTACCGAACGGGCCATGCGCGGCGAGATCGACTTTAAGGAAAGCTTCACCCAACGCGTGGCTCTGCTCAAAGGCCTCGATGCCGGCGTCATGCAAGATATCGCCGAGCACATGCCCATCACCGAGGGTGCCGACCGATTGATGTCGGTCTTGAAGCGTTGCGGCTATAAGATAGCCATTCTCAGCGGTGGTTTTACCTACTTCGGCGAATACCTTCGCCATCGCTACGGCATAGACTATGTATATGCCAACGAACTGGAAATCGATGACGACAACAAACTCACGGGTCGCTACGTGGGTGAGATTGTAGACGGCAGGCGCAAGGCCGAGCTTCTGAAGCTCATCGCGCAGGTGGAGCAAGTGAATCTTGCGCAGACCATAGCCGTGGGCGATGGCGCCAATGACCTACCAATGATTTCCGAGGCCGGACTGGGCATTGCGTTCCATGCCAAGCCACGTGTAAAGGCAACAGCCCAACAGGCCATCAGCACCATCGGTCTCGACGGTGTGCTTTATTTCCTCGGTTTTAAAGACAGCTATCTGGGAGAACAGGGAAAGTTGTGAAGAGAGGGGGAAAAGCCTCCCCCGACCCCTCCAAAGGAGGGGAGAGACTTCCCGCGAGTTCGTACTTCCCTCCTTCGGAGGGGTTGGGGGAGGCTTTTTTTGAGGAAAAGTTTGTCTGTTCCGAAATTTTGCCTTATCTTTGCACGCGATGGCAGAAAGTAATCATATATATAAAGGTGTGAAGCCGATGCAAAGAAACTTTGATTTCTCTGCATCTTTTAACGCTTATTATTTGGTTAATCCAAATAATTTGCTAACACACACACACACACACACACACACACACACACACACACACACAGGCGCATCTAGCGTTTAAACGTCTTCGCGTACGCGCGCGCGAGGAGCGCGCAACCTCAATAAACAAAGGGCTTAGAAGAGTTCCCTTTGTTCGCTTTTTCATGTCCTTTCGCGAGCAAAAAATGAACGAAATAACGTCGCAAAATGTAGGGACGCACGGCTCGTGCGTCCACCCAATTCGGTTGACGAGTAAACAAGTGGACGAGCTGACGAGTCGGCAGTTAGCGGGCCATTGGAGCGGACGCACGGGCCGTGCGTCCCTACATGCATTCGCAGACGAGAAGGCGCAAAAGGAAGCAAACGAAAAGATGCAAGAGCATGTAGGGACGCACGGCTCGTGCGTCCACTCAATTCGGTTGACGAGTAAACAAGTGGACGAGCTGACGAGTCGGCAGTTGACGGGCCATTGGAGCGGACGCACGAGCCGTGCGTCCCTACATGCATTCGCAAATGAGAAGACGCAAAAGGAAGCAAACGAAAAGACACAAGAGTATGTAGGGACGCACGGCTCGTGCGTCCACCCAATTCGGTTGACGAGTAAAGAAGTGGACGAGTTGATGAGTCGGCAGTTAGCGGGCCATTGGAGCGGACGCACGGGCCGTGCGTCCCTACATGCATTCACAAACGAGAAGACGCAAAAGGAAGCAAACGAAAAGACGCAAGAGCATGTAGGGACGCAACGAGACAAGGAAAGCAAAACAAAAGAATATTTATCCTATAAATTAGAGATTATGAACAGAGAACAGAAAGAAAGACTACATTACATTGCTCCTCGGTGCACTGTCGTACCCGTGGAGGAAGAAGGTTTCATCTGTGTGTCTCCACGGTTCGACCCTGCAGGCTCGACCACAGAGACCAACTACGACGACAAGGGAGAACACGACATGGGAAGCGTATACTTCGGAGACGAGAGCACCGTTGCGCCGGCAAAGAAGGACAATAGTTTGTGGGAGGAAGAAGAAGAGTAGAGCCTCCCCCGGCCCTCCCAAAGGGAGGGAGCGTGAGTTTGCGGGCTAATTAGGAAAAATGTATTACGAATTAAGAACTAAAGGAAATGAAAATAAAAAGATTGACTGATTGCTTCTTGTTACTCTTAGCAGCCGGAATACTGGCGGCTTGCAGCAGCAACGATGACAACAAAGAGAACAACGGAACGGACGACGGCAAGAAAGTGAACATCGCGAATGCCGTGACGTTCAAGGTAGACTTTGCCGACTATAACGCCGAGCAGGAAGTAGGCGTAACGCGTGCCGGCAACCAAGAGGAGAAGATAGGCCAACAAGTCATCGGTCTTGGTAACCGCATTCTTGCGCAGTGCACACTGCAGCGCGACACGACGAAGCAGCTACAGACCATTGCCACGCGTGCCTTGCCCGACGACACCTACACCATGCTGGCCTACGACCACACGACCCACGCTTTCTGTGGCACGATGTCGGGTACCGTCACGGGCGGTAACTTCCGCTATGCAGGCTATGAGTCGATAGAAATCCCAGCAGGCACCTACGACTTCGTGCTCTTCAACAGCAAAGTCAGCCGCAGCGGCAACCTGCTCACCGTGACGCGGGCCAACGCCGGCGACGCACTCATCGGGCGCACCACGGGGAAAGTAATCCCAGCTTCGCCTCAGCATCAGTTAGTAAGCTTCACGATGAAGCACGTGGCTGCCAAGGTAAAGCTGAAGCTCACAGGCTATATGAGTTTCTCGGGTGTTGCAGCTACACTGACCTCTATTAATGCCACGGATATCCCCTCCTCCTCCATCTATGATGCTTCCACGGGTACATGGTCACTCGGTACGGCTGCAGCTGTATCCGAGAATATCACTTACGGGGCTAATCCCGAAACGGCAACTCTTTCGGAAACCTATACAGCCTTGAGCAATAAAGATTTATTCTTCATGCCCTCCACCGATATATCGAAGCTGAAGCTCACTTTCACCGCCGGTGGCATCTACAACTTGAATATGGCCGGTGCAAACCTACCCTTTGTCCCAACGACACCGCTGCAATTAGACCAAAACGGTTCTTATGTGCTCAACGTCAACTTGATATACCGCTTCCTCTACCTCATGAGCGACGGCACCACAGGCCTTATTGACAAAACTACCTTCGGCGGCGGAACAAAGACTCCCATCGCAGTGATATTAAGCCGAAGCAAACGAATGGCTATAGCCCTACATGATGCCAATGGTGGTAACAATATAAATTGGAGTGAATCTATTAAACGTTCAAATACATACAATTTCAATTCTTTAGGCGATGCCATATTTCATAATCCCCAAAGTGGCTATGAAGAAACCTATAACCCAAGCTACACAACCGGAAACGTAACCGGGAATAAAATAAAAGCATATAACCCTAATTTCCCTGCCTTTGGGGCAGCAGCAAGCTACTATCCCGGAGTAGCCTATACGGGGTCGCCCGCCTTAAAATGGTACTTGCCTTCATGTAGCGATTTCGAGAAGATGCTTACTACTTTAGGATTCGGTAGTGCACATACAAATTGGCCTTACAAATGGTATTGGGGGTTGGCCAACACAGCATTTTCACAAGTAGGTGGCACAAGAATAGCACCGCAGTCCATATATAGTGGTAGAGCCTACTGGTCAAGTACAGAATACAATGCTAACTATGCTGTCTACGTGAATCCAAATTATGGAAACCTGCGCTTTGAAACTGATATGAACAAGAGGGTTTGGCTCAACATACGTTCGTTCGCAAAATATTAATGCGCCAAGCAACATATACAAGGCTTCCGCCGCGTGCGGAGCCTGATATAATCAATTATTTTATAAACCATTTAATTTTTTAGAGCTATGATTAAATACATCATTCAAGCAAAGAAGAATCCGCAGAAGAAGGACGAGAAAAAGAAGTTTTACCCGCAGATTGCGCCGAGCACGCCGGTGACGCTACCGCAAATCGTGAAGCGCATCGAAAAGCGGTCAACGGTGTCGAGCGCCGACGTGAAGGCCGTGCTCGACGCCCTGCAGACCGAGGTAATCGACGCGCTGGAGAGTGGCAACACGGTGCGCTTGGGCGACCTTGGCTCGTTCCGCCTCACCATCAAGTCCGAAGGCGTGGCCACAGCAGCCGAAGCGAAGAAGAAGGGCGCACAGCTCATCAAGCGGGCAAACGTGCAGTTCACCAAGAGCACCACGATGCGCGACACACTCACGCCAACCCTCCTCAACTTCGCACCGCAGGAGGATATCGTGAATGCGGCGGACGAGAAGCCCGGGAACTAAACAACTAACAACTAACAGCCCACCCCCAACCCCTCTCCAGACACCTACCCCCGCCCCCTCCCGAAGGGAGGGGAGACCAAGCTTGCGAGGAATTAGTTTGCACGCTGTTTGCACTCCCCTCCTTCGGAGGGGTTGGGGGAGAGGCTTCTACTCCCCTCCTTTCGGAGGGGCCGGGGGAGGCTTCCCCTCTTCGGAGAGGGGCCGGGGGGGTGAGGTTTCCTCCCCTCCCTCGGGAGGGGTTGGGGGTGGGCCTTCGGAGAGGGGGTTAGGGACGAGCGAAAAAACTTTACAATTCTGTAGTCTTTTTGAATTTGCTACGCACTCTTTTGGAATTTTCCTATAAGAAAATCAAAATTCCCTTATAAGAGAATTTAAATTGTCTTATAAGCGAATTTAAATTCTCTTATAAGGGAATTTTTGCTCTCCTAATAGCTTGATTATCAATAAGTTGCAGAGGCGATTTTTTAACCCTTTTTCTAGGCTGAAAAGGGAAAGAAGGAAATTGAAAATAATTTACAATCAGAAGCTTTTTCGGGTGCTTCGATTGCTGGTTTGCATAGGGTTTTGACGTATGCCAAAAGGCAAGACGAGGAAGAAGAAATGAAAAGTTACTTGGCTGCTAATTCGCCATTTCAGAGAGGAACTTAATCCTTACCAAGCGGATTTCTTCGTCGCTGTAGTCATTGCCTAATTCTTTGATGGCCGCATTGAGGCTGTCGGTTTCGCTTTCCCTGAAATAGTCGTAGATGTCGTCTACATGATCGTCGTCCATGACGTCTTCGATAAAATAATTGATGTTGAGTTTTGTTCCGCTGTAGACGATGGCCTCGACCTCGTCAAGCAGTTCGTCGAACGAAAGGCCGAGCGACTCGGCGATATCGTCCAGTGCGAGTTGCCGGTCGATGCTCTGAATGATTTTCACTTTGATGATGCTCTTCTTGGCCACGGTGCGCACCCTCAGCTCTTCGGGTCGTTCGATGTCGTTGTCCTTGCAATGACGCTTGATCAGCTCGAGGAACTCCTTGCCATATCTTTTTGCCTTTCCTGCGCCCACGCCTTGTATTTGTTGCAGCTCCTCCGTCGTCACGGGATACATAGTGGCCATCTGCTCCAGCGACGGGTCTTGGAAGATGACATAGCCCGGAACGTGGAGCTTCTCGGCCATGCCCTTGCGCAGCCGCTTCAACATGGCGAACAGTTCGGGGTCGAGCACGGTGCCCACGGCCTCGTTTACGACTTCGTCTTCGTCGTCTTTGAACTCGTTGTCGCGGACTATCATGAAAGCGGTTGGATGCTTGATGAACCGTTTGCCCGCGGCAGTCACTTTCAGAAGGCCGTAGTTCTCGACATCTTTCTTCAGATAGCCGGCTATCAGCGCCTGGCGCACGACCGGGTTCCAGAGCTTCGGGTCTTCATCTTCGCCCGAACCGAAATCTTCCAGCTGGTCGTGCTTATGCGATAGAATATCATCTGTGCCGCGACCCTTGATAAAATCGATGACATACTCCTGTCGGAAGTTCTCTTTGACGGCGAGTACGGACTTCAAAACGATGAGCAAGGCCTTCCCTGCCTCGATTTTTTCTTTCGGGTGCAGGCAGTTGTCGCAGTTGTGGCAGTTGTCCTGTGTGTATTCCTCGCCGAAATAATGCAGCAACATCTTGCGCCGGCATACGGAAGAGGTTGCGTAGGCAGCCGTTTCTTGCAGCAATTGGCGACCGATATCCTGTTCGGCGACGGGTTTCCCCTCCATGAATTTCTCGAGTTTCTTCAAGTCTTTCTGCGCATAAAAGGCGATGCAGAGGCCTTCCCCGCCGTCGCGGCCGGCCCGTCCGGTCTCCTGATAGTAGCCTTCAAGGCTTTTTGGAATGTCATAATGAATGACGAAGCGCACGTCGGGCTTGTCAATACCCATTCCGAAGGCTATCGTTGCAACGATAACATCGATACGCTCCATGAGAAAGTCGTCTTGGGTCTGCGAGCGCGTGGCACTGTCAAGTCCCGCATGATAGGGGGCAGCTTTTATTTCGTTGGCTTTCAACACCTCGGAAAGCTCTTCCACTTTCTTGCGCGACAAGCAATAGATGATGCCGCTCTTTCCTTCGTGTTGGCGAATGAACTTGATGATTTGCTTGTCCACCTCGTCTGATTTCTGACGCACCTCATAATAAAGGTTAGGGCGGTTGAACGAGCTTTTGAACTCCTTGGCATCGATGATGGCAAGGCTCTTCTTGATGTCGGAACGCACTTTGTCGGTGGCCGTTGCCGTCAAAGCGATGACGGGCGCATCGCCGATCTTGTTGATGGTGGGGCGTATATTGCGGTATTCGGGTCGGAAATCGTGTCCCCATTCAGATATGCAATGTGCTTCATCAATGGCATAAAACGATATCTTGACCGATTTCAGGAAATCAATGCTCTCTTCTTTGTTGAGCGATTCGGGAGCAACGTACAGCAACTTGGTACGTCCGCTTCTTATGTCGTCCATTACCTGTTGAACGGCAGCCTTATTGAGCGACGAGTTCAGGTAATGGGCCACTCCGGTTTCTTCACTCAGCCCGTTGATGACGTCAACTTGGTTCTTCATCAGCGCAATGAGCGGCGAAATGACAATAGCCGTGCCCTCCATGAGCAGTGAAGGTAGCTGATAACACAGGCTCTTTCCGCCGCCGGTGGGCATCAGTACGAATGTGTCGTGGCCACTCATCAGGTTTTGGATAATCGCTTCCTGATCACCTTTGAACTTGTCAAAGCCGAAATAGTGTTTCAGTTGCCGGGTAAGATTAACGTCCTTTGCCATACGATAAGAAGTCTTCTGTTCTGCCCTTTGTGTGGGGCAGCGTTGTTTTTCATTGGGGTATTCAGGCGCAAGTTCCTTTCCTTCCGCCCGAATATGGAGAGACTATGCCGTGGGGTCAAGCTTTTGTAAATAGGATTTGTCGAGTTGTGCTTTGGCATAGTCAAGCGTAACGACAAATGTTTTGGTGCGCTTAGAAGGCACTTCAAACATGGCATCCATCATGATCGACTCCACAATAGAGCGCAAGCCACGGGCTCCGAGCTTGTATTCCACGGCTTTATCGACAATGAAGTCCAGTGCTTCTTCCTCAAACGAAAGACTGATGCCGTCCATTTCGAAAAGCTTTTCATACTGTTTGATGATAGAATTCTTCGGTTCTACGAGTATCCGCCTCAAAGCCTCGCGGTCGAGTGGATTTAGATAGGTCAATACAGGCAGACGACCGATGATTTCGGGTATCAATCCAAACGACTTCAAGTCCATAGGCTGTACATATTTCATCAAATCATTCTTGTCTATCTTTGCAACATTCTGCACCGAGTTATAGCCGACAACGTGGGTATTCATGCGTTGTGCTATCTTTCGCTCGATACCATCAAAGGCTCCGCCGCAGATAAAGAGGATATGCTTCGTGTTGACGTGGATATAATCCTGATCGGGATGCTTGCGTCCGCCCTTTGGCGGCACGTTGACCATCGTGCCTTCCAGCAGTTTCAGTAATCCCTGTTGTACGCCTTCACCACTCACATCACGCGTGATCGAGGGGTTATCGCTCTTTCTTGCAATCTTGTCTATCTCGTCAATGAAGACAATTCCTCGCTCGGCAGCAGCCACATTGTAGTCGGCTACTTGAAGCAAACGGCTCAAAATGCTCTCCACATCTTCCCCGACATAGCCGGCTTCCGTGAAGACGGTGGCATCGACAATCGTGAAAGGAACGTCCAAAAGCTTGGCTATCGTGCGGGCAAGGAGCGTTTTTCCCGTTCCCGTGCTGCCCACCATGATGATGTTGCTCTTTTCTATTTCCACACCATTGTCATCGCTCGGCTGTTGCAAACGCTTGTAATGGTTGTACACTGCAACCGAAAGGAAACGCTTGGCTTCATCTTGTCCGATGATATATTCATCAAGATATTGCTTGATTTCCTTGGGTTTCGGTACTTTCTTCAACTCGAAAGGTTGGGCCTTTGCCTCTTTTTCGTCATCTGCAAAACCTGCACTGCGCACGATTTCGTAGGCCTGCTTGGCACAATCCATACAGATATAGCCGTTGACTCCGGTAATCAGCGGACCGGCTTCTTTCTCATTTCGTCCGCAAAAACTGCATACTTTCTTTGTCATGGCTTATTTCTTGCGTAGCAAAACCTCGTCAATCATACCATATTCCTTGGCTTCTTCGGCCGTCATCCAATAGTTTCGGTCGCTGTCTTGCCATACTTTTTCAAACGGAGTATGCGAATGTTTGGAGATGATTGTGTAGAGTTCTTTCTTGAATTTCTGTATTTCCTTGGCTTCAATCTCAATGTCCGAGGCCTGCCCCTGCACTCCTCCGAGCGGCTGATGTATCATTACCCGACTGTGCGTCAAGGCCGATCGTTTGCCCTCTTGTCCTGAAACAAGCAACACTGCGGCCATGGAAGCAGCCATTCCGGTGCATATTGTTGCTACGTCACTACTGATGAATTGCATCGTATCATAGATGCCCAAGCCTGCCGTAACACTACCACCGGGAGAGTTGATATAGATTGAAATATCTTTTCCGCTGTCTACCGAATCAAGATAAAGCAGCTGTGCCTGCAATGTATTGGCCGTGTAGTCGTCGATCTCGGTTCCCAAGAAGATGATGCGATCCATCATCAGTCGTGAGAACACATCCATCTGTGTGACATTCAACTGTCGCTCTTCCAAGATATAAGGGTTCAGGTACTGTGCTTGCGACTTAATGACATCATCAAGCACCATGCCGTTCACTCCCAAATGCTTTGTAGCATATTTCCTAAAATCATTCATATAAAAATCTTTTTGTTTGAAGATAAAAAGAGAGGTTATCCACCTTTTTAGTATCCCTCTTGCAAAGAGAATGCCAATGTTAAACTTGCATCGGCTGTCTTCACATAGACAAAGATAATAAAAAAAGTCGATAACCTCTTGATAAAAGAAGTTTTTTTTTCAAAAAACGATTACGCCGACATCATCTTGTTGAAGTCATCGAGACTGATTTCCTTCTCATTCAGCTTGACAGCTTTCTTCAAGGCTGCAGTCAGTTTGATGTCGACAGCACGGTTTACAAGACCATCTACATTCTCGCGTTTCTTGAGCATTTCCTTTGCATAGTTCTCAACATATTCGTCGGGAACATTGTTCATTCCATACTGTGCGAACTGGGTACGGGCACTCTCTTTGGCCGCATTCAGCACATCGGCATCGTCAACTTTGATGTCATTAGCAGCAACCAACTGCTCTTTGATCAAGTGCCAAGTGAGCTCTTTGATGCTCTGCTCGTAGTTCTTTTCTACGAAATCGGCTCCCCTGTCCTTGTTGTTATTGAGCATGATACGCTTCAACAGCGCATCGGGGAACGTGAGTTTACCCACTTTCTTCTCGCAATAAGCACGCACATCAAGGATAAACTTATAGTCGGCATCAACCTCCAATTGCTTCTTCAGACCCTCTACTATCTTCTCACGGAATGCTTTTTCATCTTTAACGACATCCTTTCCGAAAGTCTGGTCGAAGAGTTCTTGGTCTATGGCGTGCTTCTTATAACGTTGAATATCGGTGATTTGATAGCTGAAGTCGCCCTTGATATCCTTCACACGATCGCGTTCTACTTTCAAAAGTGACGCCATCTCGGCCTCACTCTCGTAGGCTTTGCTTGGATTGATGGTTAGGACATCGCCCTGCTTCGCACCTTTGAAGCGTGCTTTCTGCGTCTTGTTCTTGATATAGTTCGGCAAGATGGAAGCTCCTTCCACCGTAATTCCACCCTCTTTGGTGTTGCCTTTCTCATCGAGTTCTCGCAAGTCACCTTTCAACATATCATTGTCTTCGTAGCTTTCGGCCTTTTCATAGCTTCCCATGCGCGATGCAAACATGTCCACTTGTCGGTCGATGAGTGCGTCGTCAATGGTAATGTTATAATAGTCGATCTTGTTATGTCCGTTGAGTTCTATCTTGAATTCCGGTGCAATAGCAATGTCAAAGGCAAACGTATAAGGTGCCGGTTTCTCCAAATCCTGTGCTTCCTGCTTTTCAGAAGGCAGCGGTTCGCCCAACATCTGTATCTTGTTATCTTGTATATACTTGGAAAGCTGTTCACCAATGAGCTTATTGATGGCATCCATTTTGGCTGCCGAGCCATACTGTTTCTTGATAAGTCCCATTGGAACCATGCCCGGACGGAAGCCCGGATAGTTGGCTTTCTTGCGATAGTCTTTCAATGTCTTCTCGACAGTTGCCGCGTAATCAGCCTCTTCAACGGTGATGGTCAACAGGCCATTCACCTTGTCAGGGTTTTCAAATGAAATGTTCATTTCGATGTTTTTGTTTATATAATTATGTTATTTCCGCAATTTTCGGAACGCAAAATTACAGATAATTAATGAATATACCTAATATATAAGGCAAAAATTTATTTTTTTAACCAACAAAACACTTTATCCTGAATGCAAATATTTGGTTTCCAAGACTATAGGCCTTGTATCCTTCCTGCACAGAACGGTGTGAGCTGTCTCATTTAGTTTACGCTTCGAAAAATATACAAGCCCACCTTTTTAAATAAAGAACACACCCCCACCGAGCATTCTTTAAGGCCTACGATAGCTTTCTACTTCATTTAATAGCTACCGGTCAGCAAGTCATAAAGTTCAAACAGCAATGTTCAATGTTCAAAAGCCCATATTCAGAACTTTTTACCAAAGACAATACGGAGGAAAGTTAGCCCAAGAATGCGCAGATCCAGCCACCAACTGCGGTTTTCAAGATAGTATAAGTCCATTTGCAGCCGTGTAAGCATCTTCTCCATCGTGTCGGTATAGCCGTTATAGAGGGTTGCATAGCTGGTCACTCCGGGTCTGATTTGATACAAATCACTGTAGCGCGGGTTCTTTTTCATAATCTTTTCGATGTAGAAACTGCGCTCCGGCCGCGGCCCGACGAATGCCATATCGCCCTTAATAACATTCCATAGCTGGGGAAGCTCGTCGAGATGATGGCCCCGAAGGAACTTTCCAACCTTGGTCAATCGCTTATCATGCGTTTGATCAGAAAGCTCCGGACCATTTGTTTCAGCGTCGATGGTCATACTCCTGAACTTATAAATGTAGAAAGGACGGCCGAAACGACCAATGCGTTCCTGCTTGAATAGGACTGGACCACCGTCTTCTTTCTTGATAGCAAGATAGCAATAGAGGAGCAAGGGTGAGAAGATGACAAGACATATTGCGGCAATCATGAAATCAATGAGGCGTTTTATCATGGGTTCGATTTCATTCACTCCTTCTAAGCAATAACTGTTTCTAATGATTGTTGTGAGCATTTTGTCAATTACTTTCTAAATATCTTAACGTAATTTTGTGTGTTTTGTTATCTGTGTATGCTAAAAATATAGATATATTTACGTATTTTATTGGGTAAAAGTCTGATAATGGAGCGTATAAAGATATTTTGAAGCATATTCCACAGACCGATAAAACCGTATCGATGGAGCCTTCTTTGAAATCTAATCTCTTTTTTGATGTAGTTTAATCCACCCCTTCTCTGAAAGGCTTCCGGGCTGAGTCGGAACCAGAGAAGACTCTCTTGTAGATTATAAAAGGTGGCTCCGGCCTGTAAGGCACGCACCCATAAGTCGTAATCTTCAAAGAGTTTTAGGTCTTGATAGCTGCCAATGGCCTCTATAACTTGCTTACGAAACATCACTGTTGGGTGATTCATGGGGTTTCGATGGCGGGCAAAGCGAAGTATTTCGGCCTGAAATTCGGGCACTTTCCGCGTAGAGACGACGTGTCTTTTTGAGCCCGAGAACTCGTCTATCCAGCTTCCAACGATATCGACTTTCGTATTTTCCATGATGGAAAGCTGTTTTTCAAACCGCCGGGGCATGCAAATATCGTCGCTGTCCATGCGTGCCACGATGGGAAACCGGCAGTGCTTCAAACCTTCGCACAAAGCCTTTCCGAGTCCTTGATTGTGGGGTAGCCTGACGATTTTCGTAGGGTGCTGCGTTGAAAAGGCATTGATAACGGCATGAAGTCCGTCGGTCAGCGGACCGTCTTCAACGATGACGACCTCCGAGGGTGGTACAACCTGCACATACAGACTGTCGAGTGCCTGCTTCAAATACTGCGGTTTCTCGCGCTGATAGACAGATATAAGGACGGAAAACTCCATGTGCTGAAAAACGATGCTGCAAAGTTACACCTTTTTCTTGTATTATTCAAACTTGCGAAGACTAAACCTTTATCCAACGTTCTGCCGCAGGTGAGGGTTTCGCATCATGGGCATACCAATGCCGGGGGGCTATGGTGATGCCGTCTTCAGCCTTGCTAAGCCATGCACCCCACCAAGAAAAGGAGGAGTTGGCAATGATGTGATGCCTGCAAAGGGTCATGAGTTGCAGGTCACGATAGCTTTCTTTACCGCGGTTCCAATCGACATAAAGGATCTCTTTTCCGTGGAGTAGCGGTTCAATATGCACTTTACACCAAGCCATGTCGTTGGAGAAGATGCAGAACACCGGTGTTTTGAGTTGACAGAGTCGGGCAATGGCTCGCTGATAGTAGGCAATGTTACAGGTTCCTTGAAACAAAACATCGTCCAAATAGTCTCCTCTTCTGACGTGAATGGAGACCGCTTCGCTCGCTTTCAGCCGCTTTTCGGTCTCTAAATTGCGCCTATCTGTAAAGTCGGGAAACTTGAATGCAGCCATGATTTGCGGGCGAATGGCTCTGAAATAGCGTTCGTCTTGCCAGTAACCATCGTAATACAGACTACCCTTTTGCTTCAAAACGTCTGACGGAAGAAGTCCTTTTGATGGCTCACACAACATCGACCGACGCTTAGGCAACAGTCGGCTGCCCACGCGCCACAGCTGATAATGTGGATAAGGCCATGCCAATTGTGCCACATCGGTTAGCGTTGCGGCCTCAAACCGATGCCCGAACAGCATGTCAAGTTGGTAGCCTTGATGCTTGTGATAGCCATTGAAGCCATGCAAGTCGAGCTTGATTTCCTCGTCTTTCCACCTTTCTTGCAATGCAATGGCCAGTGCATACTGAAACATTTGATTGCCAAGTCCGCCTATGATTTTAACGATTTTCATGTCTGAAGCATTTCAGTGACTGTATGGTTTGATTGAGAAACAAGGCTGCTTTGATAGCCGCTGTGCAATAAGACAGCTCGCAAACGGTTTTCTTATCTTCCTTTAATGCCTGCAAAATGTTGATTTCTTGCGTTATCTGACCTTGATGTCCGTGTTGTGATACAATGTATAAGTCGTTCAAATAAGCTGGTTTCTGATGTGAAAGACATCTAAAATACCACTCTACATCAACCAACCATGACAACCGTTCGTTGAATCTCGGCACGGCTCCGCGGGCAAAAGCAACACAAGCACACGGGCCAATGGCATTGAAGGCAAAGAGGGTCGATGGGCAACGTAGCATGAATGATTTTACGATTTCAGGGAAAAAGCGTCTTTTTTCTTTCCCGTTTATCCTTACTTTGACATTACTTATCACCACGTCAACCCCTGCATCGAATTCCTTTTTCAGCCGTTCCAAATGATTATTACTTTCAAAACATTCGTCATGGTGCATCAAAATGATGTACTTTCCCTCGGCAAATCCAAGCCCATAGTTCCAATTCCCAACCGCATTGCCACGCTTTTCATGGTGCCGGTACAAGAGGTTTGTCCGGGAAAAAGAGCTACATAATGACGCAATTTCATCATTGTCGGAATCGTCAGAAATGATGATTTGCACCGTCACGCCTTGTTGTTTCAGCACAGAAGCAATGGCTTTCCATGCCAATTCAGGGTGTTTATAGGTTGGTATGACTACAGAAAAATCAATCATTTTTGACAAGATAAGTCAGATAAATGGTTAAACAAACGGACTTTACAATGTAGGCAATCAAGACAGCCAAGGCAATTCCCGTCGCCGAAAGCCCCTTATCGACCAGCCACGAGGCCGAACCTATCATGACGATGGCCCATAACAAGTTCAGGAAAAAACATGACCACATCTTGTCTTTACTGTAAACTGACATTTCAATGATATTGGAATAGGCCGAGAATAAAGTTGAAACCGCGAGGTAAAACAACGGCATTTTGTCTGTAAATCCCTTGCCGTAAAGACGCATAATCGGCTCTCCAAACAGCAGAACCACAGCCACTATGACGAGCGAAACAGCCGTTATTATCAAGATATTTGCATAAAGAATGCGACGGAATTTCCGGCTGTCTCCCAACGTACTCGATAGGATTGGCAGTACAATCTGGCTGATGGCGGTCGGGATAAAAAGCATCATGACTTTCCATTGGTCGGCAGCTTCAAACAGCGCAAGACTGTCATAACCGTTCTGCTTGACGAGAATCGTCCGGATACACCAAAAGGCCGGCGTCACCGTCAGTGCTGAAAGGGTGGCCGGAATACTGTAATTCAAGAGCAACCTATAGTCGGTTTGAGACGCTACTTTGGTATTTTGGCTATTTTCATAACTGGAAAACAGCTGCCGAATAGCTATCTTATTGGCAACATATAGGCCGATGACACCTATCCCGAAACCTAAGATTGCACCGTCCAAGCCCCAAAGAAGTGCACCGACAATCATAAAGACAGACTCGAGAATACTTCCGATCAGCGTGTTCTTTGCTATGGTCTTGAAAGCTTCCATACCCGACAAGATGCCGTTCTGTACACCATAGAGAATGGAAAAGAACAGCAATAGGCTCGCTATTTCTATCTCTCCGGTGAGCGATTCCTCGTGAAGTCCGTAAGAAGCTATCTGCTTTGCAAACACAAAACAGCCTGTTGTAATCACCAATCCCGTTGCAATAGCGAAGCGATAAGTCTGTCTGCTGATGGCAAGAACACGCGAGGTTTCGGTCTGACGGAGCTGGGATATGAACTTTGTTGCAGTCACTCCAATGCCTGAAGCGCCCAATACTATGAAGATATTTATCGTGGAACGAATCATTCCGAACTGTCCGAACAACTCCTTACCCAGTATCCTTGCGCATGCAATTCCGGCAATCAACACACACAATTTGCCTGCTGCTGTGCCGGTAAACGACCAGAATGCACCGCCCATGATGCGACGGGCAATGTCTGAAGTGCGTAGGGTTGCGATGATTTTTCTCACGTTATTCCTGTGGATAAAGATGATAATAGTGGTAACGGCTACTGAAATCGTAGGTCTTATAGGGCACTACGTGCAGCCATTCGGGGCGATAAGTGTTGACAATAACGAGTTTTGAGACGAAGACAAGGGTCATCACCAATCCCGAAACCTGCCTGACGAGTCTATTTCTGTGGCTTATCGGCGAACCTCTTTCAATGAGTCCGGGATACGCATAACGCAAGAACGTAATCAGAATAATGGGCCAGAGATAGTCATTGATGCGTGCAAAGGCATAGAAAACGGGCAGGATTATGCTCACACATAAGGCAAGCAGTTGCACGGCATAAACGTTTCTGTCAATCGAAACTTCCCGGTTTCTCTTTTGAAGGAAATAAGATAGGAAGACGATAAGGAACATCATGGCCCCCTCAACGAGGCCGATTATCGAGAGAGACTCCTTCTGTATGGCATATTTATAATAGGGATTGTCATGCAACCCGAATGCGGAGAGCAGCTTGAATATACATAATGACACGATGAAAGCAGTTCCCAAAACAAGTAATGTGCTGCGTTTTGTGGCCTTGATTCGCTTGAATACGGGCAGCAACAACAACACAAGTGCCGACGAATGGAACAAAGAAGCAAGGAAAATCAGCCCACAGAAGCCCATTGTCCGGCCTTTTTCCAAATACTTGATGTAGGCAATATAGAAGATAAGAATGGCAAATGTCTGCCGAATGATGCAGTAGTGCATGAAGAAAACATTGCCTATCAGCATGAAAAAGCACACCATTGCCACGTCTTCCGCTTTCTTTTGAATGAACCAAAGGTTGCCTATCGTGATGACAAACGAGGAGAACAGAATGATGGTATAGGGGTCTTTGGAAACGTATTTGATGAGGAAATGCACCAAAACCTGAAAGCCATACTCGAATTGGTCGGCCAATCTGAAACTGAAAACGGACGCATTCAGATAGCTTGTGTAAAGCGTTTTGCTATAATAAAAGCCGTAATAGTGGGGCGTGTCATTGAGGACTGTGATGTCACGGAAGCCGAAAAAGCCGAAAAGCAGGCAGAAACAAAGCACCCATTGAAATAGTTTCCGAGTCCCGGCGTTGTCGAAAACGCGAGAGACCACGGCCACCATGACAAATGAAAAGAAGTAAAGTGCGATGTAGAGCATGCCGGAATGAAAGATGTTATGCCGCTTCCCGAAGCATGATTTCTATGTTCATTTTCGCGAATATCCAGCCCATTGGCAGCAGAAGTCCTGCCAGCAAGGCACCAAAGATAATGACACTGGCCTTGGGTTTCATGGGGTTCAAACTGCCCATTGGCGGAGAAAGCACACGTATCTTGTAGGGAGTAAAAGCCTTGGAGAGCACACTTTCCTCGCGTTTTTGCAGCATAAAGATGTAGAGTTGCTCCTCTATTTTCTGCTGACGTTCGGCAGATAAGAGGAATTTTGCCTGCATCGGACTGGCTTTCAACTGTGAATCATTCTCGCTTTTCAGCCCTTTGTAGCCGGCAATCTGAATGTCTGCCTGCCGGATACTGTTGTCCAAGGCGGCCCGGATAGACGTGCGCAGGTTGCCAAGTTGCTTTTCCAAGCCCAGAACAATGCTGTTGTTGGCGTTGCTGTTTTCAGCTATTCGGTTACGTTCCAGCTGCAAACGGTTGTAAGTTCCAATCTGTTCGGAGAGTATTTTGTCGTTGTTGAGCAAGTTCACAGGCAGGGTTTGGTTGGCATTCGAAGGCTTGTCGAGAAACTGTTTCATGTAAGATGCCGCCGTTCTTTGACTGCGCAATGTTGTCAATTCCGTGCTCATCATCGCCGAATTCTCTATAGCCAACTTGGTCATTTCAATGGCATTGGGCAAGTCGTGCTTTGTTTTATAGGTCGTCAGTGTGCGTTCTGTCTTGCTTAGTTCAGCCGTTAACTCGGCTATTCTGTTGTCGATGAACTGCGTAGTCGTGCGATTGAGCATGTTCTCGTCGGCCATCCAACGCTCGTTATACACCTTGATAATCATGTTCAATATGTCTTCTGCTCGTTTAGGAACGGCGTCCTGATAACTCAAATCAATGACCGATCCCAATTCTTCCGTGATACCTGCGTTGAGATTTTGCAGGATATTGTCGGCCATATCCATGGCGGCAACCTTGTTCAAACGTATGGTAAGGTCTTCTTTTCCTGTGTAGGCAGGGGTCGAAGTAACGGCAATCGGTCCGATGGGCGTGTGGAACACACTGTTCACCCGACCTTGGTATTCCTGCTCGAAAGCCGTTTTTCCTTTCTTTAGTCCATAGATTTTCACGCTGTTTCCGTTCAGATCGATTTTCATGGTAGCCGTTTCATTGGGCTTAAGTCGGCCCATGAACACCCTGATGGGCAGTGTTTCGCCATATAAAGGCAGCTTTCTGAGAAAGGGACGTGTGCTGTATACATAGTCAAGATGCAGGCGGTTGACCACCTCCATGATGTTGGCCGGCGTCTTCATGGCCAAGAGTTCGTTGCTTACATTGGACGAACCGCCAAACAATCCGCCCATACCTTGGATCATACTAAGGCCGGCCGTGAGCTTCGAACCGGGCGTTGCGTCTTCCTTAACCATGATTTGTGACGAGCGTTCATAGACAGGATTCTTCATTATAAGGTAGGCCGTAGCGAGCAAAATGAAGGCTGTCAGACTGCCGACAAGCCATTTTCGGTTACTACGAACAGCGTGGATATAGGCTTTCAGCGTGAGTGTTGAGGGCAAAGATGTCGATGTTTGCATGCTGATGGTTTTATTTGAACACCAAAACGGCTACGGTTGTAAGGAGCGAAGCGATTGAAATCCAGAACGAAGTAGACTGAATTGTGTTGCCATTGACGGTGGATTGGCGTTGCCGGGTCTTGTTGGCCGGCACGTAAACGATGTCGTTCTGTTGCAGATAGTAGACGGGCGACTGCACAGCTTGGGCCGAAGCGAGGTTCAAAATGTAGGTTTTTGCCTCGTTGCCTTGCTGCCTGACCACCATCACGCTGTCTCTTTTGCCATAGATGGTCATGTCTCCGGCCTTGCCCAAAGCCTCGAAAATGTTGATTTTATCATTGTCGATGCTGACCGTTCCGGGCTTGTTGACTTCGCCGAGAACTGAAATTCGCAGGTTGGTGAAGTCGAGTGTGACCACAACGTCCTTGGTTCCGAACTCCGAAACCAGCCGTTCCTTGATGCGTTCTGCGGCTTCTTGGCGCGTAAGTCCGGCCAAACGGATTTTGCCGAGCATGGGAAAATCAATCTCTCCCTTGCTGTCTACCGTGTAGGTCAGCACGTTCTGCATGTTGGGCAGCGAGATATTGAAGTGTTCGGTGAGCACATTATCCTTGCTTTTCACGAAGACCGAGAGGCGATCGCCCTGCTGAACAGTAATCGTTTTGGGCGTGTTGACGATGCCTTCCGGCCCTTGTCGGCCTTGCAGATAGTTGATGTCTTTAGGCGTGGAGCAGGCTGCAACGAGCAATAACAGGCCTGCCAAGCCCGCAATGTATTTGGTATGTTTCTTCATAATCGTTCGTACGACGTTGTGTTTATATAACTCTTTTCCCGCCGGTTTATTGCCGAAGCCGGCCTTGATTGTAGGTTTTGTGCGCTTTTACCACGGTTGTGCGTCGGCATTTCCACGTGCAAAGATACACATTTTCCTTAAATGAAGGGCACGTCCGGGCAAGATTGGCAGTCGGAAAGAGGCGTATTTTGTGTAAAATGCCTTGAGCGGACGCACGAGCCGTGCGTCCCTCCAGTTTCTTCTTGCTCCCATTCTTGCATGATGCAGTCCGTACTACCGTGTAATATGCCTGATGTAGTGAACCGTTTGAATGCATGTAGGGACGCACGACTCGTGCGTCCGTTCCAAAAAATATATGATATACGTTTGCAAATTGCCTTGAGTGGACGCACGAGCCGTGCGCCCCTACAACTTCTTCTTGCTCCCGTTCTTGCATGATGCAGTCCGTACTACCGTGTAATATGCCTGATGTAGCGAACCGTTTGAATGCATGTAGGGACGCACGGTCCGTGCGTCCGTTCCAAAAAACAGCCGGATTGGATTTGTCATTTGAGCGGACGCACGGACCGTGCGTCCCTACATGCCTACCCAACAAGATCCATTTTGCACAACGAAAAAAGTTAGAAAGTTTTACAATTTTTGGGTGTTGACAACTTTGTCTTTACCATATAGCAGAGGCATTCGAGCTATTCCAGACTGTAAAATCAGCGAGATTATCAGCTTATCTCCATGCTTTTGGTGCGCAATATGGCTCATATTACACGCTAAGATAGCCCATTTTACAATGCAATAGGACCCGGATTGCGATACCGTTCGAGCCATTTTAATCTCAATGACATGAAAAAGGGAAAGCAGCAACGCTACTTTCCCTATGCAAATATACAAAATCTTGCAGGCAAATGCAAATCGGTTGTGAATTAATTTGACAAAGACAACCCTTCCATCTCCCTATTTGCTTGGCATGAGACCCTCGATGTAGTTGCAGAGAATGTTGATGCCTTTGATGTTCTCTCCGCCTTGTGGAATGATCAAATCAGCATAACGCTTCGTGGGTTCAATGAATTGCTCGTGCATCGGCTTTAGAACTTCGAGATAACGCTCTACAACCATCGACACCGTACGGCCTCTGTCGATGGTGTCGCGCTGGATATTGCGAATCAATCGCTCGTCGGGATCGGCGTCAACGAATATCTTTAGGTCCATCAAGTCACGCAGTTTCTTATTCAAAAGCGTCATGATGCCCTCGATAATGATGACAGGTTTGGGTTCCACATGAATGGTTTCGGGCAGCCGGTTGCACTGAATATAACTGTAAGTGGGCTGCTCTATGGCCCTTCCCTCACGCAGTTCGTTGACCTGTTTGTGCAGAAGTTTCCAGTCAAATGCGTCGGGATGGTCGAAATTAATGGCGTGACGCTCTTCCTCGGTCATGTGAGATGTGTCGTTATAATAGGAGTCGAGCGGTACGACGGCAACGTAATGCGGGGGCAAGGCCTCTACGATTTTCCGCACAACCGTGGTCTTTCCGCTCCCAGTTCCACCGGCAATGCCGATGATGGTAATTTTGTTTAAGTCACTATTCATCATGTATTATTTAGCGTTATGGTTAGTTCTCCCCTCCTTTGAAGGGGCCGGGAGAGGCTCCAATCACAGCTCCTCAAACATCTTTCGATAGAATTCGGCCTTCTTTTCCACACTCATTGGATAGGCACGGCTGCTGCTTGGCATGCGATAAAGGCGGAGCATGCGATCTTCAAAGGCGAATTCCGTGTGCTGACCCATTTTTGGAGGCGTGATATCAAAGTGTTTTGTAAACACATCTGTGGCAAGTTGGCCCGCAGCCAACACGCTTTTGCATGCCGGAAGCTGCCGTAATATAGCGTTAATGTCGCTTTGTTCGACGATTTCGAGGTCTTTATCGGAGGCCGTGTTCTTGGTGCGGCGAATGCGAAGTGCCGTGTCAAAAATGGCAACGCCTTCCTCTTTGAGGAACGATTTGAGCGCATCAAGCCTGAAAGTCTTATGTTCTTGATCCACAAAGTGCATCTTATCGCCGAAGAAGATATGTCCGAAAATGCGCCACATATCGTTCTGAAAGTTCGGATAATACCATTCCATGCACCACCGTTTGGGTGCAGGCGGGAACGTACCCAGCATCAATAGGCGGGCATTCTCAGGCAACCAAGGTTCGAAGGGGTGGGTTTCTATCTCGTTGTTTGCTGTTGTTTCCATTGCTTTCCAAGGCGATTCGTTACTCTTGTTTCTTTACCAAATAAACGCAAACGGGCAGATGATCGGAGAAACCGTCAAGCCATACGCCGCCGGCCGTGGTGCGTTTGGGACTTCCTTTATACTGTCCTTCGGTCTGAAAAAGGTAAGGCATGCGTTGAATACGGCTCTTCCAATACCTCAACGTCTTGAAATCGTTGCCGTCTTTCCTGTTCAACAGGTTGGGAGAAAGCAGGATTTGGTCGAAAAGGTTCCATGTTCCGCGATACATCAGCGTTCCCGTTCCCTGCTTCAATATGTTATACCACGGATTATACATGTCATTCGGCCCCACTTTTTCAATGGTTTCCTTAGCCGAGAGGGCTTCATACATGCTCTTGTCTGTGGGGTCATCGTTCATATCTCCCATGATAAAGACTTTGAATTTCGGGTCGATGGCAAGCAAAGAGTCCTTGACGGCCTTGGCTTGAAGGGCTCCCCATTCGCGATAAGACGACCCGTTGAAGCGGCTCGGAAGGTGACAAACGATGAAAGCCACAGGCTCTTTGGCCATCTTTCCGGTGACGGTCAGGAAGCCACGTGTGGCAAATGACGAGTCTTGTTCGGCACTGTTGCGGTAAGGAACGAGCTTTTCACTCTCCAAATCAAACAGCTTTGGGTTGTAAAGCAAGGCGCAATCGATGCCTCGTTTGTCGGGTCCTTCGATGTGACAGAAGCGATAATTGCGGGCTTTCAGCTCGGGTTGGGCCGTCAAAGCCTCAAGAACTGTGCGGTTTTCTACCTCACTCAAGCCGATAACGGCACAGCCCGTGTGGGGCAAAATGTCGGTACCCATGTCGGCAAGAGCACGTGCCATGTTGTGCAATTTATGGCTGTATTTGAGTCCATCCCAGCGATATTGCCCCGCAGGAAGGAAGTCCTGATCGCGCTTTCCTGCGTCGTGACAGGTATCAAATAGGTTCTCCTGATTGTAGAAACCCACTGCATAAACCGAGAACTTTCCCTGCTCTGCAGTTTTAACATGCTGAGCCGAGACCACAATACAAATGAATAGTGCTGCCAATAAGAATAAGTTTTTCTTCATATATATAATAGGTAAGGCAATGCTTTGACCTTGAATGGCCCTCAAAGGGGCTGGGATTGTTCTTTGCAAAAGTAAACAAAATAATTCAAGTTGTATGCTTTTGATGAAAAAAACAACACAAAACAGTCGTCAGTTTAGAATAAATTTCGTTACTTTGCAGGTAGAATTAATGTTTATTAAGTGGTAATCTATGCAAAAACATCTCCAATTAACAGTGATAGCTCTCTGTTGTTCGACGGCCACCATTGCCCAGAATGTGAAGCCACAGCAGCAGGGTAAGTCGCTCGAAGAGAACGCTTTCACCTTCACCGAGGCCCAGTTGGGCGAAGATGATAACATGTCTCAGAACGTGACTATCCTCAATTCGGCCACCAATGCCTATGCAAGTGAGGTGGGATTCCTGTTCTCTCCCGTTCGATTTCGGTATCGGGCACTCAACCAAAAGTATAATGAAATCTACATTAATGGGGCACCTGTGAACGATATAGAGCGTGGACAATTCAGCTATTCGGCTGTCGGTGGCCTCAATCAGATGACACGTAACGTCGATTTCTCGCTTCCGTTCGAGGGCAACAGCTATGGAATGACGGGCATGGCAGGCAGTAACAACTACAATTTCCGCAGTGGAAGCATGGCCACCGGCCATCGTTTCAGCCTTGCAGGTGCCAACCGTAACTATACAGTTCGGGGCATGTACACTTACAATAGCGGCTTCAATGCCAAGGGATGGGCCGTTACCGGCAACCTAACTTACCGTTGGGCAGACCGCGGTTACGTGGAGGGAACGTTCTACAATGCCCTGTCTTATTTCTTTGGTGTGCAGAAACTGCTCGGCAATCACAGCCTTTCTTTCGCCACATGGGGCAACCCTACGGAGCGAGCAACGCAGGGAGCAGCGACCGATGAGAGCTTTTGGATAGCCCAAGATTACCAATATAACCCTTATTGGGGCTATCAAAATGGAAAGAAACGCAACTCTCGTATCGTCACAGACTACGCTCCTTCGGCACTCTTAACATGGGATTGGGACATCGATAATCAGTCAAAATTGACGACAACCTTGCTGGGAAAGTACAGCAATTACAAGAGTACTAAACTCAATTATAACAACACAGACAACCCTCAACCGGACTATTATAAGGTGCTACCCAGCAACTTTTACGACGTATGGGGGGGCATTTCGCGTTTCAAAACGGCCCAAGCTTTGGCCGATTGGAACATGGCTTACGACTGGCTTTCAAGCAGTAAGGCGCATCGACAGGTTGATTGGGACCGCCTGTATGAGGCCAACCGCGGCGCAAACCAGCAGGGTGCAGATGCCATGTACTACGTGCAAGCCCGCCACAACAACAATCTTTACCTGACATTGGCCTCTACCTTGACCAAAAACCTGACGGACAAAAGCACATGGAACCTTGGCTTCACGATTGCGGGCAACAAGGGATTCCATTACCAAACAATGGAGGATATGCTCGGAGCAACGTCGTTTCACAATGTTAACAACTACGCAATAGGCACGTTCTCAAGGTATTCAGATGCCGTGCAGTACGACCTTAACCGCCCGAATGCCCTTGTCGGCAACGGAGATAAGTTCGGTTACGACTACAATATCAATGTTGTTCGTGCCAATGTGTGGAGCAATTATGCCGAAACAAGGGGCATTTTCCACTACAATATCGCTGCAAAGGTGGGCTATGATGCCATGAATAGGGACGGCAAAATGCGTAATGGTCTGTTCATAAACAACTCATATGGCAAGAGTAAAACAGCCAGATTCCTCTCCGGTGGCGGTAAGTTTGCAGGCTCAATTGACGTGGGACACGGCAATGTTTTGTCTTTAGGACTGGGCTATGAGGCCAAAAGTCCCAATGCAAACGTGGCTTTTCAGGCTCCCGAAATGAACAATGATTTCGTGCAAAACCTGAAGAATGAACTTGTTTTCAGCAGCGAATTGAGTTATCAACTCAGCACTCCTTGGCTGCATGCCAACCTGAGTGGCTACTACAATCGGGTGGCCAATGCCACCGAATGGACCTGTTTCTACTTCGATGATATCAACTCTTTCTCCTATAATGCACTCACTAAGCTGAAGAAAGCCTACTATGGTGTGGAGTTAGGTATGAAGTTTAAGCTCACTTCTTACCTTGATTTAAAGGCCTTGGGCACTGTTAGTGAAGCCAAAAACACAAGCAATGCGCACGTTCGTTACCTGAATTCGACACAAGGAAACTATAAAGATGACGAGGCCATCGTAAAGGGAATGCGAGAGAACGGCACCCCTCTTACGGCGGCAAGTATAGGACTTAGCTTCCATCAGCAGGGTTGGTTCATCGATTTGAACGGTAATTATTACGACCGAATTTACTTGAGTTACTCGCCTTACTACCGCTATGCGACCTCTTTAAAGAACATCGGTGCGACCGACAGCAACGGCAATTATATCGTCAGTCCGCAGGATAAGGGTAAAGGAGGCTTTATGCTTGACGCGAGCATCGGTAAGAGTATCCGTCTAAGGAAAGGCGCTTTGGCCATTAATCTCATGGTGACGAACTTGCTGAACAACCAGAAAATCGTCACAGGAGGTTATGAACAGAGCCGCAGCGATTATTCAATTAAGGAAGACGGCACCACAAGTGACCGCACTTATCGCTTCTCTAAGAACCCGAAAAAGTATCATGTGTATGGCATGAACGGCATGTTACAGGTGGCATATAGATTTTAATCCAAAACAAAGAAACAAGATGAAGACTATCAAATACATCATATTGGCGCTGTGCACACTCTTTGTAGGTTGCATGGACGGCGATTGGGATGCACCGAACGGTGGACATTCGCGCGGAAATGCTGCCATTAAGGAGACCCATGTCATCACGATTGCACAGCTGAAAGACAAATATAAAAGTCAACTTTCAACGGCTTATGGCTATGCACAAGTGACCGAAGACCTCCAAATCAAGGCCGTTGTGACCGGGAACGACATCGAAGGCAACCTTTTCAGCCAAATATCACTCGATGACGGCACTGGAGCTATCATCATAGGTATAGGAGAAGGCGGCATTAATGGCTATCTTCCGGTAGGTACAGAGATACTCGTTAGCCTCAAAGACCTCTACATTGGCAACTATGGATACCAGCCACAAATAGGCACGCTCTATGAAAGTGCAAAGGGACAGACGTCAGTAGGCCGCATGGCCCGCATGCGTTGGGACCGTCATTTCACCTATACCGGTCGCGTAAAGACCGTGGCTCCTATGGAATTTGATCAAAACAAGATGACTGATGCCGACTATTTGGCGGCCAACTGCGGCAAGTTGATGATGCTGAAAAACGTATATTTCAGCGATGGAGAGGTGAAAGACTATGCCAACAAGAAGGACGTTGTCAACAACAACTGCTGTGAACGCGCGCTGAAAGGCCTCAACAGCAGCAACATTGTCGTCCGAACGAGCACCTATGCCGACTTTGCTGCCGACAAATTACCGGTGAGTGAGGTGAACATCACGGGCATCTTTACCCGCTATAATAACAAGTGGCAGGTCATCATACGGTCGGCCAAGGACGTAGAATTCGTACAATAATCCATCAAAACCATAATCCAAAAAGAATAACATAATGAAAAAACTGATTTATTCCTTATTCCTTATGGCTGCTGCAGCCATGACATTCACTGCTTGCTCGAACGTTCCCGAACCCTATGAGAACCCGAATGGCGGAAAAGAAACGCCGAAACCGGAAATCAAAGGCGACCCTTCTGGCAAGGGAACTGTTGAAGAACCTTACAATGTTGCAGCTGCCTTGCAACAAATCAAAGCGTTGAAAGCCGATGGAAAGACGCCAGAGATGTACGTAAAAGGTATCATTGTCGAGGTTAAAGATGTTGAACTCAAAACGTATGGCAACGCTTCTTACTACATTGCCGACAGCAAAGACGGCACCGAAAAGCTCTATATTTATCAGAGTCGTTACTTAGGTAAGGAGAAATTCAACGCCAAAGACCAAATCAAAGTGGGCGACGAAGTCGTTGTTTGTGGCCCGTTTGTGAACTTCAGAGGCAATACTCCCGAGACCGAAGGCAAGGGCGCAAGCTACCTTTATTCGCTCAATGGTAAGAAAGCGGGAGGCGAAACGCCCGACAAACCAAAGGCCGAAGGCGACGGAACCGAGGCTTCTCCCTACAATGTTTCGGCCGCACAAGACCAGAAAACGGGTACAACCGGATATGTCAAAGGCTACATTGTCGGCTATATTTATGGAAAGTCTATAAAGACCGGGGCCATATTCAATGCTGATACCTGCACGGTTGAGACCAATCTTCTCGTGGCAGCAAAGAAGGATGAGACAAATCCTTCAAATTGTCTAACCATTCAGCTGCCAAAAGGAAAGGTAAGAGACGGACTGAACCTAAAGGCTCACAAAGGAAACCTCAAGCAGGAAGTCGTTCTTTATGGCGATATTGCAGACTATTTTGGGCAAAAAGGACTGAAGAATCTTTCATATGCGAAGATTGGTAGCACAGAACTCGGCGTAAAACCGGGCACCGTGCCTCCTGCAGTGGCTAAGGGAACGGGCACACTTGCCGACCCTTACAATGCAACTGCAGCGACAGAGGCCGCTAAAAAGTTGGGAACAGGAAAGACTTCCACGGAAGATGTCTATATCAAAGGCAAGATTTCAGAGGTGCAATATGTCTTTTCCAAGAAATACGGAACTGCAGCTTTCAAGATTTCCGACGATGGTCAGGTGCCAAACAGCTTCATTATCTTCGGTACTTATTATTTGGAAAACAAGCCATGGGTCGAAGGTAACGAGCAAATTAAAGTGGGCGACGAGGTCATTATCTGCGGCAAACTGACCAATTATAAGGGAACTTATGAGACAGCTTCAAAGAAAAACTATATTTATTCTTTGAACGGAAAGACCAAATAAGCCTTATAAAAACATCTAAAATAATTTGGCAGGCTGCGAAGTTTTCATTAACTTTGCAGCCTGTTACGCAGATAATGAATTATAAACTATAATATTTAACGAAATGAAAAAAGGTATTCACCCTGAAAACTATCGCCCCGTCGTATTCAAAGATATGTCCAACGGCGATATGTTCCTTACGAAGTCTACGGCTAAAACCAACGATACCGTGGAGTTTGAAGGCGAGACTTACCCCGTGGTTAAGATTGAAATATCAAGTACCTCACACCCGTTCTACACCGGTAAGAGCAAGCTTGTCGATACTGCAGGCCGCGTTGACCGCTTCATGAACCGTTACGGCAAGCTAAAGAAATAAATATATCTTTTTAGAATATATTCTTTTCGGAATGCGTTCAAACGTAGTTGCATATGCGTTTGAGCGCATTTGTGATTTAAAATCCATAGCATTATGAAATACTATTCTGTTTTTTTCGGCCTTGCATTGGCCACTCTTTCTTTCATTTCGTGTGGCGGAAACGACAATGACGGCGAAGACGGCGGCGGAAACAGCGTAGTCGACAACGCCAACTGCAATGTTCCGGTCATCGGACAGTCTATAGAAATCACCCGTTTGGGCTTTCCAAAGGTGAAAGGAGGGGCGAGTGAGGTTGTTGTTCACAGCACTTCTGCCTTCGGAATGACCTATGCTTTGGAGTGGGACCACGAGAAACGATCGTCTCGTTGGTGCTGTTATGAAATCAAAGACGGCAATCATCAGAAAGCTTGGGAGCGCAGGGAGTGGAAGAAAACAGACTGGCATGGCGACCCATTTCAACACGATCCGAAGATACCTGCTAAGGAACAGCCTCCCGTAAATGGCGAGTTCAGCGGTAGTTACTTCCCTGATCATTCCGGGAAATGGTTCGACCGAGGACACATTGTGGCCTCCGAAGACCGCGTATATTCAAAGGATGCCAACGAACAAACGTTCTATATGACGAACATGCAACCCCAAGTTCACGCGTTCAATGCGGGCATTTGGCTGAAAATGGAGGCGTGTGTGCGCGATCATTTCAGCAAGGGCAGCACCGTTTATGTGTGCAAAGGCGGCACAATCGACGACGAAAAGCAAATCCTTATGCGCACAAAGAGCAACTTCATCGTGCCCCGTTACTTCTTCATGGCAGTGATGTTGAAGAATAACGACGGCTATCATGCTTTCGGATTTTGGGTGGAACACCGCAATGAAAAACGCAGTAAATATATCCTTTCCAACTATGTTGTCAACATTGATGAACTGGAACAGAAGACTGGCATCGACTTCTTTTGCAACCTTCCCGATGACGTTGAGAACCAAATAGAGGGCGAAAGCGTACAATCTGTCAAATCTTACTTCCGTTCATGGGGCATCAATCAGACTGCCTCCACCGTTAATTAGGCTGTTTCTGCCGTTTTAGTATCGCCCTTTTGACAAAATTGAAAGCGAGGACCAACGGCATAGAAAACAGCTTCGTTGAAACCGCTTTGTAATCTCAGCCATTTTACCGCGCAATATGGCTGAGATTACCGCACAATATAGCTAAGATTGCGCGGTAAAATGGCTGAGATTAAAACGTAAGGTGTAAGTGGTTGATTATCAATTTGAATACATGTAGGGACGCACGGCCCGTACGTCCATTCACATTTTAGTTGACAATGGACAAGTAAATAGGTAGACAAGTTGATTGTTACGCGGCATGTAGGGACGCACGGCCCGTGCGTCCGCCCACATTTCAGTCGAAAGTGAACGAATAAACGGGCAAACAAGTTGATTGTTGATACCATTTTTGTGTGTTTGGACCTCCCTTTCTGGAGCGCTACGTTCGGTATTTTGCTTTTGGATGAGGCCGAAAAAGAGACTCTACTACGTCTCAATTTATTTTTTTAACCTTAAATCTAATGCTATGAAATACAGTGTAAAGTTATTCAAGATTTCAATACTTGTCAAGAGATTGCGCCCATGAAAAATAACTAAATAATGTTTTAATTATTATAATATAGGCTGGTATGCATGCCAACGAGAACTGGTTAAGCCAACATTCAACGCTAAAGATACTTAAAAACTTGCTTTATTCAAAATTAATGGCTATCTTTGCAGCAGATAAAACATAGAGAGTAGGGCAAGGATATGAATTCCGACAGGGTTAAGGTGTCGGGATTCTTATTTTTTTTGATACTCTTGCAGCATTCAATATTAACAAGAAAAACGAATAACATTATGGCTTACATGTCACAAGAAGGCTACGACAAGCTCGTAGCAGAGTTGCAACGACTCGAGTCTGTGGAGCGTCCAAAGGCGTCAGCTGCTATTGCTGAGGCCCGTGACAAGGGCGATTTGAGTGAGAACTCGGAGTATGATGCCGCCAAAGAAGCGCAGGCTCATCTTGAAGATAAAATCAACAAGATGAAGGTTTCCATTGCCGAGGCGAAGATAGTTGACCTGTCTCGCCTCAGTACCGACGCTGTTCAGATCATGTCGAAGGTTGAAATGACCAACATGAGTACCAAAGCTAAGATGGTATATACCATTGTCAGCGAGAACGAAGCCAATCTGAAACAAGGCAAAATCAGCATCAAAACGCCGATTGCACAGGGATTGTTGAACCATAAGGAAGGCGATATTGTCGAGGTGGAGATACCACGTGGCATCATCAAACTGCGCATTGACAAAATCAGTATCGAGGCTTAATCACGTCAAATCCTTAATATCAGAGATATGAGTACACTGTTTTCAAAGATTGCCGCAGGCGAAATCCCAAGCTATAAATGCGCCGAAAGCGACAAGTTCTATGCGTTTCTCGACATCGATCCTGTGACAAAGGGTCACACGTTGGTCGTTCCTCGCAAGGAAGTAGACTATATCTTCGACATGGAAGACGCCGATTTGGCCGAGTTCGAAGTGTTTGCCAAGCGCGTAGCCCGGGCCATTAAGGCGGCCTTTCCCTGCAAGAAAGTGGCACAAGTTGTGCTGGGTCTCGAGGTAAACCATGCGCATATCCATCTGCTTCCGATGAACAGTGAGGCCGATGTTGACTTCAAACACCATGTGAAACTCACCGAAGAAGAGTTCAAAGAGACTGCGGAGAAGATAAGGAAGGAGTTCAAATAATACCCACCCTGACCCTCCCAAAGGGAGGGAGTGCATGCTTGCGGCGAGCTTTCTCGATTTTATTTTGCAAAAGAGAAAGAGATAAAGGGTAAATATCAGCTTGAATTGTGAAATTAAAAACGGTGCTTTGCAATGCAAGGCACCGTTTTTAGGTTTCTATATACCATTTATTATTATTTTCCATCAGGGCTTTCGCTATTCCAAACTCCCTCCCTTTGGGAGGGCCGGGGTGGGTAGTAGTTTCTCCATCAGCCTCGGTATCGCGTAATTTTCAATCTCTTCTTCTTTAATCCAGATGAAATCGGGAGGCAAAGACGGGCGGCTTGGCCGTTCAATCAGATAGAAATCGGCAAGAAGGATACGGTGAGTAAGCACATGTTTCATATCTTTTTGCAGCAAAAGGGCAGTTGCCTTCAAGTCGGAAGAAAGATGTTCGGCCTCGGGAACCGTCCATAATCCCTGCCAGATGTCACCGCTCCCGCGCTTGTGAATGGCAATCCTTCCGTTACACCTTATATAATATAAGGACAGACGACGCGTCACCACCTTCACCGTTTTCAGCTTCACGGGTAGCCGATCTACGCTGTCTTCGCGTCTTGCCACGCACGTTTCTTCTAACGGACACAGCTCGCACGCCGGACTTTTCGGCACACATTGCGTTGCTCCGAAGTCCATCATGGCTTGGTTATAGTCGGCCGCTTCATGCTCAGGCAAGTGGGCCTCGGCCAATGAAGCAAAGAGTTTACGCCCCTCGGTGGTGTTAATGGGCGTGTCAATGCCGAAATATCGTGCCAACACCCGATAGAAATTGCCGTCGACAGCGGCCGCAGGAATACCGAAAGCGAAGCTACCTATGGCTGCAGCCGTGTAGTCTCCGACTCCTTTCAACTGCCTGATGGCATCTAAAGTATCGGGAAAACGACCCAAAGCTACGATTTGTTGCGCCGCCGTATGCAGGTTCCGAGCCCGCGAATAGTAGCCCAATCCCTGCCACATACGCATCACTTCGTCCTCGGTTGCGGCCGCAAGGTCGTCCACGCACGGCCATTTCTGCATGAAACGCAGCCAATATTCCATGCCTTGGGCAATGCGCGTTTGTTGCAGAATGATTTCACTGAGCCAAATGGCATAGGGGTCTTGCGTGTGTCGCCACGGCAAATCGCGTCCGTTCATGCGAAACCATGCCAGCAAAGTCTGTGCGAAAAGCGAGTTGTTTTGCTTCATATTCGTGCAAAGTTACGATTTTTCTCAGATAAAATCCTTACCTTTGTAGGAGAACCTGCTGGTTTAGAACAAGGAATTCCATTCATTCAATTGCGAAACGCATGCAAACCAATGTCGAATTAGAGCAAGCTTGGGAGTTTGTTGAACACACGGGAACGAGCATTTTCCTTACGGGAAAGGCCGGAACAGGCAAGACCACGTTCCTCAAAAGCGTTGTGGAAAAGAGCCAAAAGCGGCTTGTTGTCGTTGCACCCACGGGTGTTGCGGCCATCAATGCGCGTGGTGTGACCATTCATTCTTTCTTTCAGTTGCCCTTTTCTCCTTACATTCCAAATACCATTGTCAAGAGAGAATACGGCGTATCCAAGGAGAAACGGAATATCATCAAGACGCTCGACCTGCTCATCATCGATGAAATCAGTATGGTACGCAGCGACCTTTTGGATGCAATCGACTCGGTATTGCGTCGCTTCAAGAGCCCGACAAAGCCCTTTGGTGGCGTACAATTGCTCATGATAGGCGACCTTCAGCAACTCACTCCCGTCGTAACTGACGAGGATGCACACATGCTGAAGCCTCACTATTCCACCCCTTATTTCTTCGGAAGTCATGCACTTGCGCAGATACCTTACGTGACAATAGCTCTCAAACACGTGTATCGGCAGCAAGACGATGCCTTTCTTAACATCTTGAACCACGTGCGCGAAGGCCATCCGACGGCTGAAGACATGCAGCGATTGAACGCACGTTACGACCCAAACCTCCGCCCTGAAGAAGATTACATCCGGTTGACCACGCATAACGCCATGGCCGACAACTACAACGACAGCCAATTAGCCCAATTAGCAACGCCATCATATAACTTCAAAGCCGAAATCCGAGGCACATTTCCCGAGTACAGCTATCCCACGAGCGAGACATTGACGCTCAAAGCAGGCGCACAAGTGATGTTTGTCAAGAACGACAGCTCGCCGCTCCGACAGTATTACAACGGCAGAATCGGTCGGGTGAAGCGCATAGACAAGGAACAAATCACCGTCCATTGTCCCGGAGATAACTTCGATATCACCGTGACACCGCAGGAATGGGAGAACACGCGCTACGTCATCAACAAGGAAACCAAAGAAATCGAGCCCGAGGTTCAGGGCATGTTCAGGCAATATCCGCTGCGCTTAGCATGGGCCATCACCATCCATAAGAGCCAAGGCTTAACTTTTGAACACGCCATCATCGACGCCGAAATGTCGTTTGCTCCGGGGCAGGTTTACGTGGCACTGAGTCGTTGTAAGACGCTCGAAGGCCTCGTACTTGCGTCACGCATCGACGACAAGGCCATCATCAACGACCGACGAGTGGCCGACTACATCGCGCGACAAGAAAACGAAGCCGAACGAAGCATCAGCATGCTGGAGCACTACAAACAAGCGTATCATAAGCAGCAACTCATGGAGCTCTTCACGTTCAACGACGTGCTAAGGGCACAAGAGAGCCTTTGCCGCGCGGCCGTCGAGTGGCTGCACCCCTACCCCAAGCTGACTGCGCTTCACAAAGCCACGCAGAAGGCCCTCTGCGAGCAGGTGGACCGCGTAGCCATGAAATGGCTCACAATCATCAATCAAACTGACGAAAATCTACTGACGAACGACGCATTCCTCGAGAGGGTGAAGCGCAGCGCCGGTTATTTCAACGCCACGCTCAACAATCACCTGCGCCCGCTGATCGACCGGACGCGCGAAGCCAAAATTGCGAACAAAAACGGGGCCGAACGATTGCAAACCACCTTCGACGACCTCCGCGTGGCCTACCTCACCAAGCACTACCTGCTCGACGCGGTCTTCAAGCGCGGGTTCGAGGTCGGCCACTACCTGAAACTGCGGCAAATCGCCTTCCTCGACGCCCTCGATGAAGTGTTTCCGCAAATCAACATCGCGCGACGGAGGCACAAGGAATCCACGCCCCCAAAAACCAAGTGCGAAGACACGAAACTGGTGTCGCGCCGCATGTTCGACGAAGGGAAAACCGCCGGAGACATCGCCGTGGCCCGCAATCTCACCATCTCGACCATCGAAAGCCATCTGGCCCATTTCGTCGGAAAAGGCGAGCTGGAAGCCATCGACGTCATCGGAAAAATGCGCTACGAAACCATCACCGACGCCCTGAACTGCCTCGAAAACACAACCGACATGAAGAACATCAAGGAAAAATGCCCCGATTTTATAACTTATGGCGACATCAAAGTCGTGCTCGCCGAGAAAGGCAACTCTCCCGCCGCATCTTGAAACAATTCTAAAAAAAATATGAAAAAAATCTTTATATTCATCTGTTGCATTGCAGCGATGTTTGCGTCTACCGCCTGCCGCTATGCGCACGAGGACAAACCCGGCGACACCGTTGCGGCCATCAACTTCGACCCCTCTTTGGCTCCGAAACCCAAGCAGCCCACAGCGCCAGACACTTCGAAAACACAGCCGACAACCGACAGCACCGACATCTTCATCATCGGCGACGGTAGCACGAGGCGCACACTGCAGCTTCTGTCCTATCCGAGCAAACGCGACACGGCCATCTTCCGCAAGGCCCAACACATCAGAGTCAGCGGAAGCGCAGACTACGGGCGCGTCGTTCGCGTGACGTTTTTTTTCCTACCGTCGGGTGATTCCCTCGTGAATACGGTCACGGAAGTCAGAAATTAACTCAGTTCGGCGCGCAAAGCACGGTGCAAACGCGGTCTTGAAAAGCACGCCCATTTCGCCCGTGCATGACGCCCTGATTGATGATAGCGAAGCAAAGCGCGTGCCCATTCGCCGCACGACAATATCCCGCGAGGCTCGTAATTCCCGTTAGCGTCCCGGTCTTTGCCGTCACGTTGCCATTCGTGAAGCTTCCACGCATGCGCTTCTTCAGCGTCCCGTCTACACCGGCAATCGGAAGCGCAGGCAACAAATGGTTCCGGATATTTTTATTCCTATACGCATAGCGCAACAATCTCACCTCCAATTCCGCGCTCAAATAATTGTAGAGCGACAGCCCCGAGCCATCAGCGAACTTATATTTTGATGGGTCGAGACCTATTTTCTCAACAAGTCCTCTTATCACCGTGCGCGCATTCCTCGCCGTTGCCGGTCGGCTCCCCGTGCTCGCGGCAATCTGATAGAACATCGCCTCCGCATAAAGATTATCACTCTCCTTAAGCATACGCATCAAAATTTGGTCGATAGTATGAAAGCGCGCCACGATACAGTAAGAATCGGTCGGCTTTTTTTTGTCGTCAATAGAAGCGTCCACAAAAATACCGTGCTCGACCAAGGCATTCAGAAAGCGCCCCATAAAAATATCCTTGCCGCCGATGAGCAACGGCGTCAAAACTTTGTTCTTGTCGTCCCAGCACCACCCCTCGCCATACGCTTTCTCATCTTTCATGCTGCGGTCTGCATATAAATGACCCTCTATCGTATCTACGCCCATCTTTCGAATACCCTCGACAAAAGCTTTCAGGTCATCGCTATTGAAACGCGGGTCAAACCCACCGACGCAATAAATGTCGCCTGTCAGTTTCCTATTTTCTATTTCTCCGGTATAGCATAGTTCCGTCTTGAATTGATAATCACCACCGAGTTTATCAATCGCCGTAATAGCCGTAATAAGTTTCATCGTACTTGCCGGGCGCATCAGTTGCCGCTCATTATAAGCAAACAGCGTACTGTCTGCATCGAGGTCATACACCATTAATCCCACTTGCGAGGTCTCGAACATATCACTTTTGAGTAAGTTTCTCAACCGATATTGCATATTTTCTGGCCAAGGAAGCGAAATACTGTCGTTAAACAGTGTATCAACCATAGCCGAATCCGAAACGCTTTCGTTGTCGCCATCATCAATAACTTCATTTTCTACTTGCGCAAATGTCGGCAATGAAAATAATGCCATCAGCAGAAATAACCATCTGATTTTCCCCATTCCCATATAACTTACATCTATTTGCTTACAAAAATAATAAAAAAATACCAAATCCTTTCATATTATATCACTTTTTTTACTCCTTTTTTTAAATTTTCTCTATAATTTTCTTGCGTTTCCAAGAAAAAAAGGTATATTTGCAAAAAATAAAGGAGGTTTTATGTATATATTAATTAGAAATCAAAAATCCTCGGACGATGATGCTTCCAACCCCTTGGAAAATAAAAAATCCTCGGACGATGACATTTCCAACCCCTTGGAAAATAAAAAATCCTCGGACGATGGCATTTCCAACCCCTTGGAAAGCAAAAAATCCTCGGACGATGACATTTCCAACCCCTTGGAAAGCAAAAATCCTCGGACGATGACATTTCCAACCCCTTGGAAAGTAAAAAATCCTTGGACGATGACATTTCCAACCCCTTGGAAAGCAAAAATCCTCAGACGATGACATTTCCAACCCCTTGGAAAGTAAAAAATCTTCGGACGATGATAATTACAATCCATTGGAAAATAAAAACACATTATTTTAATATAATATATTGAATTAAGAAAATATTAATCTATTAATCTTTAATCATATGAAAATTAATCCTATTCAAAAAAGTCAGCTTCAACATATGGAGCATTATCAACTTGTTAATCACATATTAACAATTTGTAAAGAAGCAAAAATCGAAAAGCTTGATACTGTTCTTGCAACTCTTCAAAAAGCATTTGAAAAAGAAGATTTATCATTGAACTTACCACGTAAAGAAGAGGGGACTAAAGAACTCCGAGAACTTGATAAAGAACGTAGTAATGCTTATCGTGCGTTAACATTCGCTGTGAAACTGAACCAAAATTCAGAAGTAAAAACGAATAGAGATGCAGCAGAAAAATTATCGGAAGTAATATCGCGCTATCCGAAGTTATTAAAAGCTAACTATGATAAAAAAAGCGGAATGATTAAGAATCTCGTTACCGATTTTTCTGAAACTGCAATATTTGAGCATGTAAAACTTCTCAAAATAAAACCATATATCGACCGACTTAGTAATGCCAATAAGGCGTTTGATGAACTTTATTGTTCGCGACTAAAATCGTCTATCCCGACGGGAGCATTCGATGTAAAAGCACTACGCGCTGAAACCGACGCTGCGCTCAACGACGTTTTGCGCCGAATAGACTCGCTCGATGACCTTGAACCCGAAACGCCTAATCTCGCAGAACTCATTAAACACTATAATGCACTTGTCGAGAAGAAACATTTTACACTTTCTCATCGTGCAGGCACGTCGCAGACGGCTCGCAAGAAACGTATGGCCGGCTACGCTGCGCTACTGCAGCCCGGTTTTGCACAACTTGAAGAATCACTCGGCTTGCCATCAAAAACCTTATCGTTTACGGGCAAGACAAAAGGTACCGGCGCGAAACGCAACTATCAGCTCGCCATAAAAGGTCAGACAGGCCTCGATGGCAAACCACGCACAGTTTGGGTCATTGTAGACAAAAACGGAAAACTTTCAGAAGTAAAATAAAGTGTTATCCCTAATTTCAGATAAACGTTAAATAAATAAATGATAAAATTATGACAACAAAAACTTTCAGTGTTAACGGAATGAAGTGTGGGCATTGCAAAGCCAATGTCGAACAGGCCATTTTGGCATTAGACGGCGTGTCGCGTGCAGAGGCTAACCTCGAAGCAAAGAGCGTGACGGTAGAATTTGACGAAAATCGTCAGAAAACGACTGATATCAAGCAAGCCGTTGAAAACTCCGGTCGATATGAGCTTATTATCTAAATATTTCCGAGATGAAAAAAACAGTTCCTATCGTTGGTATGGCGTGCGCGGCATGTGCAGCCAACGTCGAAAAGCGACTTAAGGGTTTAAAAGGCATACAATCAGTAGCCGTATCGTTGCCGGGTCGTTCGGCGCAGATTGATTATGACCCAGCCGTGATTTCCCTCGAGAAAATGAAGCAAGAGGTCAACAACGCCGGCTACGACCTCGTCATAGAGAGCGGAAGAAGCGCCGACGAGATTTCGCGACGAGAATTCATACTTTTGCGTCGAAAAACGATTCTTTCGTGGTTGTCCTCGGCTTTGATAATGGCAATCTCAATGCGATGGCTCATCGTCGGCAGCCGCGACATGGGCAATCAGGTGTCGTTGCTGCTGTCGCTCTTCACGCTTCTTTACTGTGGACGAGTGTTCTATCAGACAGCCTTCCGGCAGCTAATTCATCGTATGGCGAGCATGGATACGCTGGTGGCGCTGTCCACGGGCATCAGTTTTCTGTTCAGCGTCTTCAATACATTTTGGGGCGACAGCGTGTGGGGCAGTCGCGGCATCGAATGGCACACGTATTACGATGCCAGTGTGATGATCATCACATTTGTGCTGACCGGCCGACTGTTGGAAGATAAGGCGAAAGATGCGACGGCAGCCTCTATTCGTCAGCTGATGGGTCTTCAACCCAAAACGGCGCGCATCCTACAGGACGGGGCGATTGTCGAAGTGCCTATTTCAACGATAGAACGTGGCGACGTATTAGAAGTTCGAGCCGGCGATAAAATTCCGGTTGACGGCGAGGTCGTAGCGGCCGAAAGTTTTATGAAAGCCGATGCGGCCTACGTAGACGAGAGCATGATTACGGGCGAACCGACGCCTGCGGAGAAAAAAATAGGCGACGACGTGCTGGCCGGAACCATTCCCAGCCAAGGAAAGCTGCGCATGCGGGCGCGACAGATCGGCGAGGACACGGCGCTTGCCCATATTATTCAGATGGTGCAAGAGGCCCAAGGGAGTAAGGCCCCGGTGCAGAGAATTGTCGATCAGGCTGCTTTGATTTTTGTGCCGATTGTCGCATTGATTTCGCTCGCTACATTTCTTTTGTGGTGGATAATCGGTGGGAATACCGCTTTGCCTCAGGCTATTCTGTCGGCCGTCGCAGTGCTTGTGATTGCCTGTCCTTGCGCAATGGGGCTCGCCACCCCCACGGCGCTGATGGTCGGAATTGGTAAAGCCGCGCAGGAAAAAGTGCTCATTAAGGACGCAACCGCCTTGGAACGGTTGCGCAAAGTCGATGCCATGGTAATCGACAAGACCGGAACGTTGACCATTCCCAATCAGGACATCGATTTCACAAAAGCCGATGACTTACCACTTGAAGCGCGCGAATCGCTCAAGCCGAACGCTGCCGAAGCAATGCAATCCTTGCAAAATTCCGGCGTAGAAGTCTACATGATGAGTGGCGATAAGGAAGAAGCTGCCCGTTATTGGGCCCAGAAAGCGGGTATCGAACATTATAAGAGTAAGGTGCTTCCGCAGGACAAAGAGGACCTTGTTCGCACGCTTCAGCAACGCGGAAAGACTGTGGCGATGGTCGGAGATGGCATCAATGACACGCAAGCCTTGGCTTTGGCAGATGTCAGTATCGCGATAGGAAGGGGTACAGATGTGGCCATGGACGTGGCCCAAGTGACTTTAATGAGCGACGATTTAAGGTGCATTCCCAAGGCAATCCGGCTGAGTCAGCGCACCGTAAAGATGATTGGTCAGAACCTATTTTGGGCTTTTATATACAACATTGTCTGCATTCCTTTGGCCGCAGGTGCGCTGCATCTCTTCGCAATAAACTTTCAAATCACGCCCATGTGGGCCGGAATGCTCATGGCATTCTCAAGCGTCAGCGTCGTTTTGAACAGTCTTCGGCTACGGTATGTGGCCTAATTTTTGGGCACGGGATAGTTGTATTGGTCGAAATAACGCAAGCCCTGACGGCGGTACCATGCGCTTTCTACGTTGATTTGCAGGCTGAACGACGGGCTTACCGTGTACTTCACAGCCGCTCCGATGACGTCGGCACCGGGCATACCGATGCCGGATGCCATCGGATAATACATGCCGTAAAGACCCGGACTGCCATATCCGAAAAGCCCATAGCGGTTATAATAGTTGCCATAATTATTGACAACGCTCTTTTGTCCGTACACCCAAGCCTCCCAACGGTCGTTAAACCGGTAGCCAAGGGCAGCGTAAATGGCACCGTCACGATAGGAATCACTGCCCCAATTGATGTTCTGCACGTAGCCACCGGCTGCTAACCAAAGCCGCTTATCCTTTGATATCGGGGCCAAATACGTGGCGTTGATGCGCTGACCGAAGCCACCATGATGCGGCAAATCGTGGCCGAAAGTGGCAAAGGCCGACAAATCCACCGACACGTTCAGGCCACGATGGAGTCCCCAACCATAGTCATATAAATAAGGCGTAAGCACGGTTGGCACGGCAACTTCCCTGTCCGGGTCTGCATAATCAATGCGCCGGGACTCACCGCTATAGACATAACTCGTCATATCGGTGCAAATCGTGTCGCCGGGAAGCAACCATCCCTTGCGCGGAGCATCGAAACTGTGGAGCGGTCCCTCGTGTATTCGCGTCTGTGCCTGCGCAAAAAGCGTGCAAATCAGCGCGATAATGATTGTCTTTGTCCTTTTCATTGCGACAAAGATACGAAAGGAAAGCATAACGTTTGCAGCCGGTTAGTGTTTTTTATGATAACAAAATCAAAAACAACGACGAACATTAAATAACATAAAATAATTTTGTCGTTCTCGCAATTTGGCCTAAATTTGCTCGCATATCAACAAAAGGAGCGTTTATGAAAAAGCAGTGTTTAGTGCTCATGGCAGCGTTTTTGCCGGCGATGACCTTGCCTGTCGGCGCACAGAACAACAAGAACGGCCAACAGGAAACGCTGGTCGGGAAGGTCTCAAAGCTATGGAAAGACGCCAAAAAGCAGATTGATAAGACCGGAAAAGACATCGGAGAGAAAATCGGTTTCGATGAACTTGCATCGAAAAAGCATGAAGCCGACCTGATAGAAGTAGACGGAATCAAGTATATGCCGGTGTACACTACCGACCATTTTGCCAAACTTTACCCCAAAGAAGACGCCGAACTCGTGCGCCTCTCGCGTGAAGCTTTCATGCAAAAATACCCGCAAGCGGAGATTATCTACGCCGTTGTGCCACAGAAGGATTGGCTGAATACCGTCTTGCGCGACGGCTCCAAGGTGACAGGTTACCGGCGTCGGGCCTACTGTTACGTGGTGGCTAAGGACGGAACCGAGGGATATCTCAATGCATGTTTCCTGTTTATGGCCGACCGCGAAGCCGGAAACGACTATGTAAAAAGCAAAAGTTGGCCGCGCAGAGCGTGCACAGACGCCGTTCCAAGCCAAGTATATCCTCAATTGATAAGATAAAAAGGGGCTGAAAGAATTGTCAAATGTGAGCGGACGCACAAGCCGTGCGTCCCTACATGCGTTCAATCGTTTTCTTATCTCAGCCATTTCACCGTGCAATATAGCTGACTTTACCCCACAATCTCACCCATTTCACCGCGCAAAATGGCTGAGATTGAAATGCAAGGTGTAAGTCGTTGGTAATCAATTCGGCTGAAGCTCGAGAGTGTTTGAGTGTGTGTAGGGACGCACGGTCCGTCCGTCCGCTCAAGTTTCAGTTGGCCGTTGCCAAGTAAACAGGTGGACAAGTTGAATGTCTATACGGATATAGGGGTAAAATGGCGGCAGATTATACGGCGAACGTGGTGGACAAGTTAAATGTCTATACGCATTTTGGGGCACAAGTTCGGCCTTCCGCCCCCCGAAAGGGCTGAGAGCGGCTTTTTATTCTTCTCAATACGACGCCGTACACGCTATTCCTGCGGCGATGACACGGTCGCGAATGGCGTTCAACTCGGCTGGTGTGGCCTTGAGAAGTGCCTTATCGGGCGTCTCACGGTCGATGGTATAAATCATCACCTCCTGCGGTTGGACGCGCTTCATGGCCTCCAACCACGGCCCGACAAAGCGTTCGTGCGTATTATCAACGTCGGTTCCGTCTTCCGCCCTACCCTTCAAGAACATTGATTGAATGATGACGTGGCCGTTGAAACGGCAAAGTTGGTCGATGATTTTGTGGATATCGTACGACGGTTGCTGCGGTCTGTCTACCTTATTTATATAGTCCGAATCTACCGTATCCACCTTTAATATGTTGTTATCCACGCGTATCAAGGCCTCGAAAACGCTGTCCTTGAAGATGAATGTACTGTTGCTTAGCACGCTGATTTTAGCTTCCGGACAGTATTGGTTGCGCAGTCTTACGGTGTCATCTATGATGTTTTGGAAGTCAGGATGGGCCGTTGGCTCTCCATTTCCGGCAAAGGTCAGCACGTCAGGCCGCTCGTTTCGCGTGCGCATCTCACGCAGTTTGGCCTCCAGAGCAGTGGCAATGGCCTCGCGCGAAGGGCGTCGCAGGGTCGGCACATGGTCTTTGTTGAACCCGCATTCACAGTAGATGCAGTCGAAATTACACATCTTTCCGTCGGCCGGCATGAGGTTGATGCCCAGCGAAATGCCCAATCGACGGCTGTGAACCGGGCCAAAAATGGGCGAAGGATAAATGATAGTGCTCATACAGTGGGCAAAGTTAGCGAATTAATTCGGTATGCTTTCATTTACAAGATGATTAGAATAAATTAATAGTTAACGGAGGTTAAACTATTGTGTGACGGCGAATTAAGCATTACCTTTGTGGGATATTTGTTGTGATATACGCTGTTCGGAATGGGAAATAAACGCAAAAATACGCGCAATCGGCAAGGATTGCAAAGTGTTACGCTGTGTATCAGCACATCGTTGGTGCTGATTTTGTTGGGAATGGTGGTCTTTTCCGTGCTCACGGCAAGGAATATGTCGACCTATGTAAGGGAGAATCTCATCGTAACGATGATGCTTCAAGACGACATGACGAACCCCGAAGCCCGGCAACTTTGCGGCAGATTGCATCGCTATCCCTATATAAATAAGGTGGAATTCATCAGCAAAGAGCAGGCATTAAAGGAGCAAACGCAGGCCTTGGGCACAGACCCTTCGGAGTTTATCGGAGCCAATCCGTTTCAGGCTTCCATTGAGATTAGACTCAAAAGTGACTATGCCAACACCGACTCTTTACAGTGGATTACAAAGGAATTACAGCGATATCCCAAGGTAGGAAGCATCACTTATCAAAAGGGTTTGATGGATAGTGTCAACACGTTGCTGCAGAAAATCAGCCTTGTCCTGCTGATTTTGGCCGGCTTGCTGACCTTTGTCTCGTTCTCACTCATCAGCAACACCGTCCGTTTGAGCATCTATGCACGACGCTTCTCCATTCACATTATGAAACTGGTCGGCGCATCTTGGGGTTTCATTCGGCGTCCGTTCGTGTTGCGAGCCGTGGGTGTTGGCATCATAGCCGCACTGCTTGCAGTGGTCGTTTTGGGCTGTTGTGTCTACGCACTCTACACATATGAGCCCGATATATTGACCGTTGTGACGCCCGAAGTGATGGTTGTTACGGCCTTGTCTGTGTTCCTCTTCGGCATTATTATCACGGCGATATGTGCCGGTCTTTCGGTGAATAAGTTCTTAAAGATGAAAGCCGGCGAACTATATAAGATATGATTGGACCCCAAGATGCGTGGAATTGTCGCGAAAACCACGCACGACGGGGCGATAGATAAACGAAAACAAATTATGAATAAAAAGAATTTTGCATTCGATAAGACCAACTTCATGCTGTTGGCCATTGGAATGGCGGTCGTCATCTTGGGCTTTATCCTCATGAGCGGAGGCGGTCCTTCGGAACAAAACTTCGACCCCGGCATCTTCAGCACGATGAAAATAAAGGTCGCTCCGGTGATTTGTTTCGTCGGATTTGTGTCAATCATCTATGCCATTATCCGTAAACCGAAGGACAATTACACCGAGACTGACTGATGGATTTCCTGCAAACGCTGATTATTTCGATTGTGGAGGGGCTGACAGAGTTCCTCCCTGTGTCGTCAACGGGCCACATGATCATTGCCCAAAACCTGTTGGGAGTGCCCCAAGGCGACCCATTCGTGCACGCTTTCACGTTCATTATCCAGTTCGGGGCCATTCTTTCGGTGGTGTGTCTCTATTGGAAACGCTTCTTTCAGATGCGTACCAAGCAAGAGTTCTTCGGCAAGATGAAGTTCTATGGGCTGCTGATAGTGGGTGTTGTTCCGGCGGTCATCGTCGGTTTGATAGCCAAGAAAAGCGGATTGCTTGACCGGTTGCTCGACAGCGTTGAGGTCGTGGCGGCGACCTTGGTCATTGGCGGCGTGTTCATGTTGTTCTGCGATCGCCTCTTCAACAAGGGCACCGAAGAGAACAAAGTCGATTGGATTCGTGCGCTGAAGATAGGTTGTTTCCAGTGCCTTTCGGTCATTCCGGGCATGAGTCGCAGCATGGCGACCATCGTGGGTGGCATGCAACAGCAGCTAACACGGCAGCGGGCGGCTGAGTTTTCCTTCTTTCTTGCGGTGCCAACTATGGCCGGTGCGACACTTCTCGACCTGCTGGATATGTTCAAAGAAGGCACGGATTGGGCCACAACACAGCACATCGAGACCCTCGTTTTGGGCTGTATTGTCGCCTTTATCGTGGCCATCTTGGCCATGAAATGGTTCGTCGGGTTCCTTGCAAAGTATGGTTTTAGGGCCTTTGGTTGGTACCGTATCATTGTCGGAACAGTCATTTTGATACTTTTGGCAACAGGTCATTCGCTTGTAATGGTAGACTGATGGACTTCAAGACAGGAGAGGTTTTCGCGATAGACAAGCCTTATCGCATATCAAGTTTCGGTGCATTGGCCCACGTGCGCTATGTGCTTTCGCGTACATTAGGCTGCAAAGTGAAGATCGGTCACGCCGGAACGCTCGACCCGTTGGCCACGGGAGTGCTCGTTCTTTGCACGGGAAAGGCTACCAAACGCATTGAGGAATTCCAAGGAAACAGTAAGGAATACACCGCAACCTTGCAGCTCGGGGCCACTACGGCCAGCTATGACAGGGAGCATGAAGTCAATGCAACTTTCCCGACAGCACACATTTCGCAAGCGCTGATAGCCGAAACGCTGCCACAATTCATCGGCGACATCGAGCAGATACCACCCACTTACAGTGCCGTGAAAGTGAACGGCGACCGGGCATATGAGTTACGTCGGGCCGGAGAAGAGGTGAAACTGAAGCCTAAGCAAGTCCATATTGATGAGATAGAAGTGACAAATTTCGATGCAGAAAAAATGCTGTTGAGCCTCAGGGTGGTGTGTGGAAAGGGCACATATATCCGTGCTTTGGCCCGAGATTTGGGCCGCGCGTTGGGTAGTGGAGCCTATCTGACGGCCTTACGTCGCACGCGTGTGGGCGAGTTCACCGTTGACAAGTGTCTCGACTACGAACATATCAGAGAATGGATAGAATAAGAATTAAACTTAATAATAAAGATATATGAAGTTATCACAGTTCAAATTTAATCTGGAACAGGAACAAGTAGCGCTCTATCCCCACAGCTTCACCCGCACATTCAAGAACGAAGACGGCACCACGGACAGCTTTCAGGTGACGCGACAAGACGAATGTCGGTTAATGGTCTTGCACAAACGGTCGGGCAAAATCGACATGTTCAAGAAAGACGCCGAGGGAAATCCCATTGAAGGAGCGTTCCTTGACTTCCGCAATATCCTTGATTATTTCGACGAGGGTGACACCTTCATATTCAACGACACAAAGGTCTTCCCGGCCCGTCTCTATGGAACAAAGGAGAAGACCGACGCAAAAATCGAGGTGTTCCTGCTCAGAGAGCTCAACCCGGAGATGCGTCTGTGGGACGTTCTCGTGGAGCCTGCCCGCAAAATCCGCATCGGTAACAAACTTTTCTTCGACGAAACGGGGACGATGGTGGCCGAAGTTATCGACAATACCACCAGCCGCGGCCGCACACTTCGATTCCTTTACGACTGCGACCACGATGAGTTCAAACGCGAACTCTTCGCATTGGGAGAGGCTCCTTTGCCTCGTTATGTGATTGATAATCGCAAGGAACCGCATGCAACCGCAACCGATTTGGCCGACTTCCAGACCGTTTTTGCCAAGCATGAAGGGGCGGTAACGGCTCCTGCAACAGGCCTTCATTTCAGCCGAGAACTGCTGAAACGCATGGAGATACGGGGCATTCACGATGCCTATATCACGCTGCATTGCGGGCTTGGGAACTTCAATCCCATCGAAGTGGAAGACCTTACAAAGCACAAGATTGACTCGGAAAAGATGGTTATCTCAGCCAAAGCATGTGCTCGGGTGAACCAAACCAAGCGCGAAAGACACCACGTCTTGGCCGTAGGCGTCAGCGTGGTGAAGGCCACGGAGACTGCCGTTGGCACCGATGGTATGCTGAAAGAGTATGACGGATGGACCAACAAGTTCATCTTCCCGCCTTATGATTTCGGCTTGGCCGACTCGATGGTGGCCAACTTCTACCACCCCTTATCGACTCTTCTCATGGCTACGGCGGCCTTCGGTGGCTACGATGCCGTGATGGAATGCTATCGGTTGGCCTCCGAGAACGGCTACATGTTCGGCTGTTATGGCGACGCCTTGCTGATTTTAGACGATTGATGGCTTGCTGACGGTGGCTTTACATACGGTTTATTTGGGGCTGGGCTCGAACATCGGAAACCGGAAACGCAACATGCGCGACGCTATCCAACTGCTTGAAACGGCTGTAGGAACGGTGAAGCGGCAGTCGGAAATGATTGAAACGGAGCCGTGGGGCTTTTGCTCGCCCAATCGGTTCATCAACATGTGCGTGTGCATCGAGACACGGTTGACACCTCGTCAACTACTTGAAGCCACGCGGGCGATCGAGAAGAAGATGGGGCGAACGGTGAAATCCGACGTCAACGGGTATGCCGACCGCATCATCGACATCGACATTCTGCTTTATGATGACCTGCGAATCGACGAGGCTGATTTGCACATTCCCCATCCGCTGATGCACGAACGCGACTTTGTAATGATTCCACTCCGCGAGATTTTGGAGTGAGAACAAGACAAAAGAAATCCCGAAACGCTTGCGAGTTTCGGGATTTCTTATTTGTTCTTCCGACCGGTTTACTTGCGCAGGCCGAGCGCCTTGATGATGGCACGATAGCGATTGATGTCGCGGTCGTAGAGATAATCAAGCAAAGCGCGACGCTTTCCAACGAGCTTTGTCAGCGAACGCGTGGTGACATTGTCTTTGTGATGGGTCTTCACATGCTCTGTCAAGTGCTTGATGCGGAGCGTGAACAGCGCAATCTGACTCTCTGCAGAGCCCGTGTCGGTGGTCGACTTGCCGTACTGGCCGAAGATTTCCTGCTTTTTTGCTTTGTCTAAATACATAGCTTGAATGAATTGATTAAATGAAGTTGCATCATTACATCCTTCAAGAGCCGGGCTGCCTTAATCACAACAGCTGCACAATCGAATGCATCGGAGTTTCCGAAGATGCGCTGCAAAGGTAGCAATAAAAGTCTGAAACCCGAAGCATGGCACGATAAGTTTACCGCTTTGTAACGTTCTTTAACGAAGAAGAGCCTGCGTCGGGTCATTCCAACGGGGGTGACATGCGCGGCAGCGGAGCCTGTCTTGCGGTGCCGAACCAGCTGTCGTAAATCTCACGGGCCATTTGCCTGACGGCCTTACAGGCCTTCGGAAAAACTATCTTCGTTATCTCCGGCTCTATCCAACGGCGTTCGAAAGCTTCGATTTCCTTGTCGCAGGCTTTAGCATCAAGCGGCTGTTTCAGTCTGACGGCACGCCTGACGTGGGCCGTAAAGATATGCCAACGCTGCTTGTAATACGAGGAAACGAGGCCCGCCCAAGTGCGGTTGGCGTAGTCGGTGAGCTGTCTGCTGTCGCCCCACACGGTAATCAGCGTGCGGGCATTGCGCTCGTAATAGTCCTTTTCGGCCGCCGTCGCGCCGAAGCCACGTGCATCTTCAATCCATTTCCGCAACGAGAATTCCTCGCTGCAGGCCAGCAATCGGTCGAGATCGTCGAGCATCTTGTCCATGCGACAGGCATAGTAATCGACGGAGTCCGAGCGCTGCGAGAGATAAGCCCGATGGAGTCCGTCGCGCTCGAAGGCGAAGAAATCGCCCAGCACCTGCCGCCCCACGTTCACGATATCATATAGGTGTTCGCGCTTATCGGAGTCGATATCCAGCAACGTCCTCCACACGCCGAGCAGTTCATCAGGATAGGTGATGTTGAGATAGCGGGCCTCGAACGACGGACGGGCGCACACCACGGTGCCCGACTCATTGACATAGCTCGGCATGATGCGGTCGAAGAGCACCTGCCACGCCGTGCGGCCGGCCGCCGAGGCAAAACCCACACGACGGTCGGCCATATGGTGAAGCCAGTCGCGGTCGGTCGTCCCGCAGTCCCACGCTTTGTCGAACACGAAAGCATAGAAGTCGGGATTGACGCCGAAGCCCTCCATCGTCGCCCCCACCCCGGCCATGTTACCGCCCTGCGCGATGGCGGCGTCGAGCCGCGACGACACCTTGCCGACGTCGCCCTGCAGCATCGTGTTGCCGCCGAAGTTGCCCAGCACGCAGGCGATATACGGCCTGCCGTAGAAGCTCTCAGTAAGTCGCCACAGCTCCGTGTGGTCGATATAATAGTCGAGCAGCAGTGCCCGGTCTTTCGGAATGCCACTCAGATAGGCGCGGATTGCGTCGGGCGTCCAATGCTTCCGGTCGTTGTAGAAGAGCCACCCCATCTGCACCCAGACGCTTTGCGGGTCGGTCTTGTCGAGCGACGCGTGGATATGACGGGCCAGCATGCACAGCGTGTCGGGCGACCAACTGGGTGGTTGCACCTCGTTGAAGCTGTCGAGACAATACAAATGGTCTGTCCCGAACATGCGGCGCTGTTCATCGAGAAAAGACTTCTGCAGCTTGCCGAAGCGCGGGTCGGTCGGCGACAGGAAGTACGTGCGATACGCCTGCCCGAAACCACCCCACTGCCCGACTTCGGTTATCCGCGCCTCGGGGTGCAGAAGCTTGTAGTCGAGGGGCACGCTGCCGTTGAAGGCCGGCAGCACGGGCCGCATGCCAAACTCCCGCTCGCGCTGCAGTATACGCCGCTGCAGGTCGGCCTGTCCGTCAATCCACGACTGTGGCAGCGGACCTTGCCAACCGTTGATGTTGAGCATACGGTGCCACGGAAGATGGGCCGGCCCCGTGAAGAAGCGCGCCAGATGGCGGGCGGTCAGCCCTTCGCGTCGCCAAACGCGCTGCCACACGGCCTCGGTGCCCGTGATGGCCAACGGCATCGTCACGCCGTTCAGTGCCATCCAATCAATCAGCCGCTCCCAGTCGGCCCACCGCCACCACGGCATGGTGTAGCCGAACGTACAATAGTTGAGGAAGAAACGCTCGCCCACGCGCGCCCTGCCCGTCATCGTGCGGCTCACGCGGGGCAGCTCCCGAGGCAGCACGATGGGGTTTATACGCCGCCACGACACCTCCGTCAGGCAATACCGACGCAGGTAGTGGTTCAGCCCGACGGCCATGGCAATGGCGCTGCGGCCCGTGATGACGATGCGCCGACCCTCGCTCCGGACGGTGAAACGCTCGACCGTGTCGGCCGTCAACTCGAACCTGAAGCGGTCGGCATGTGCAGGTGCGATGCGGCTCACCAGCCCGCGCATCGCACGGCACGCTTCACCGCCGTTCGCCCAACCGCGACCGGCAAGGCACGACAGCACGAACACGAGCAAATAGAACTTCATTCTTTTCATAACGACATGTATTACGTTGGTTCGCGGCACGTGCACGGGCCTCGCCCGCCATGTGCCTCTGCGTAGGGGTTAGACACGTGCATGACCCGTTTATAACTCCGTCGCTCCGCTTTTAATCTTCGTTCACAAACGAGGCGCCACGCGCAGCGAAACGCGCCCGATGCCGACCTCGTCCGCAGCACTCGCAGTGTTCCAACAGAGTTCCATGGCTTGGAACACACAGTTCCAGTACATGGAACGCACAGTTCCAGTATATGGAACTCACAGTTCCAGTATATGGAACGCTCGGCTCCACGTATATGAAACATCGTCCCACGCAGATGGAACATGCAATTCCACGTAGGTGGGACACATAGTTCCACGTAGGTGGAACGCACAATTCCACATAGATGGGACATACAGTTCCACGTATGTGAAACACACAGTTCCACGTATGTGGAACGCACGGTCTCACGTATGTGGAACGCTTGTGACACGCGGCAGTAACTTTGGTACTCCACATCAGTAAATACGATTCCTCATCGCTGAGACGCTCCGTTCCAGCCCATGAAACGCGAGGGAGACGGGCGCCGGCACTCTTTCGGGGGCAGCATCGGGGCCGCTCAGACGCGCCGGCGGACGGATTGAGGCGCAATGGACGGCGCAATATTTTCGGCATAATCGTTGTTTTTCTGCGACATTTGATTTATATTTGCACCTGATTCATCAAATGAGAGGTTATGGAACTGCATCTGGCAGAGCGCGCCATAAACCATCTCGCAGACAGGCATGAACGCAATTTGATTTACATTGAACGATGAACAAACCCGGCCTTACGAACAAGCAATACGTCGTCCCATTCGTGCTCATCACGTCGCTCTTCTTCCTTTGGGGCTTTGCGAGGGCGATTCTTGACGTGCTGAACAAGCATTTCCAAAACACGCTCGATATCAGCATCACCGAGTCGTCGTTGATTCAAGTGACCACGTATTTGGGTTACTTTCTGACGGCGATTCCGGCCGGGTGGTTCATCAATCGGCACGGATATCGGCTGGGCGTGGTGGTCGGTCTGATGCTTTTCGGGCTCGGCTCGCTGCTGTTTATCCCTTGTGCGGCCATGAATACGTTCTACGCTTTCTTGGGTGCTTTGTTCGTTATCGGCTGCGGTCTGGTGTTCTTAGAGACCGCCGCCAATCCCTATGTGACCGAGTTGGGCGAGCGAGCAACGGCAACCAGCCGGCTCAACTTCTCGCAGTCGTTCAACGGTCTGGGCAGTCTTTTCGCCACATTCGTCATGGGACAGTTTTTCTTCGGCGGCCATGTGGCAGACAACCATGCGGTGATTCCCTACACGGTCTTGGGCATCTTGGTGCTCATCATCGCCTTGGTTTTCTCGCGGGTCAGCCTGCCCGAGATTCGACATGAGGAGACCGAGGAAGACAAAATCAAGGGAACACGCATCATGAAGCTGTTCCGCAGGCACCCGATGTTCGTCTTCGGACTCTTCGCTTTGCTGGCTTACGAGGTCGCAGAGATATCCATCAACAGCTACTTTATCAACTTCGTTACGGGCCAAGGTTGGCTGAATGACAACATGGCCAGCATCGTTCTGACGGTCGCCCTGGCCTTTTTCATGGTGGGACGCTTCGTGGGCAGCTGGGTCATGCGGCGTGTTCGGGCCGAGAAAACGCTGCTGGTTTGCGCCATGGGGAGCGTGGTTTGCATGGTTTGCGTGCTGCTCGACATCGGCAGCGTCTCCATGATTGCCATCTGTTGCAACTATCTTTTCGAGGCCATCATGTTCCCGACGATCTTCTCTTTGGCCTTAGACGGCCTCGGAAACCTCAAGAAAAGCGCGGCTTCCCTGCTGATGATGACGCCCATCGGCGGCTGCGGTTTCTTGCTGATGGGGCTGATTGCCGACGGTTCCAACCTTGTTATCCCTTTCCTTATCCCTTTCTTCGGCTACTTCATCGTGCTGCTTTTCGCCTCAGAACTGACGCGGAAGCACCACGAAGTGAGGGTCTGAGCCTTCTGACCTTCCCATTTCCGTGTGGCAACAGCAGCCATTCGTCTTGATTTCATGCAGTGTTAAAGTTTTTAACCTCGGCTTGTAAGAAAAAAAGGAGCCAACATTTGGTTCCATCAAAAGAAAATGTTACATTTGCAAACGTATAAGATTGGTTGCCAATCCTATTCAGGTAACTTATTTATAAACATAATATTTTAATTATGGCAGTTAGTTATAAAGAACTAGGTCTCGTCAATACGCGCGAGATGTTCAAGAGAGCAGTGAACGGAGGTTATGCAATTCCCGCGTTCAACTTCAACAATTTGGAACAGCTTCAGGCTATTATCACGGCCTCGGCTCAGCTGAAATCTCCTGTTATCCTGCAGGTTTCGAAAGGTGCCCGCAACTATGCAAACCCCACATTGCTGCGTTATATGGCAGAAGGAGCGGTTGCATATGCTAAGGAATTGGGCTGCAAACACCCCGAAATCGTGCTCCATTTGGACCACGGAGACACCTTTGAGCTCGTCAAAGACTGCGTAGACATGGGCTTTTCTTCAGTGATGATCGATGCTTCTTCCAAGCCTTACGAAGAGAATATCGCGCTAACGAAGAAGTGTGTTGAGTATGCACACAAGTTTGATGTGACCGTTGAGGCCGAACTTGGCGTGCTTGCCGGTGTGGAAGATGAGGTTGCTTCGGAGGAATCTCACTACACCAAGCCCGAAGAAGTGATTGACTTTTCAAAGCGTTCCGGCTGCGACAGTCTCGCTATCTCCATCGGTACGTCTCACGGTGCCTACAAGTTCAAGCCCGAACAGTGCACACGTGACCCGAAGACAGGACGCTTAGTGCCTCCTCCTTTGGCTTTCGATGTGTTGGCAGAGATTGAGAAGAAGCTCCCCGGATTCCCCATTGTGCTCCACGGTTCTTCCTCCGTTCCGCAGAAATATGTGGACATTATCAACCGATATGGAGGCAAATTGCCCGACGCTGTGGGCATTCCTGAAGAGCAATTACGCAAGGCTTCGAAGAGTGCCGTATGTAAGATTAACATCGATTCTGACTCTCGTTTGGCCTATACGGCAGGCGTTCGCGAGACCTTGGCCAACCATCCTGACTACTTCGATCCGCGTCAATACGGCAAAGTTGCACGCGATTACATGACCGAAATGTACAAGGAGAAGATCACCGACGTGCTCGGTTCTGACAATAAATTGGCTCAATTGTAAGCAAGAAACGGCTTCCGGGCCGACTAATATAATAAAGGTGGGAGCAGCAATGTTCCCACCTTTTTTCATAACTATGCCTTATGGAGAAGCGAATCACAGAACAACCATCTCACTATGACCATCTGGAAACGATGTCAATAGAACAACTTACGGCTGCTATCAATCAGGAAAACAAGAGTGTGCCCACAGCAATCGACCGCGCATTGCCGCAAATCAACGCACTCATTGCGGCCATACTGCAACGCTTGCAGGCCGGTGGTCGGTTGTTTTATTGCGGTTGCGGCACGGGAGGACGGCTGGCAACGCTCGACACAATAGAGGTACAAAACACCTATGGAACAGACGGAAGCCAGATAAGAGCAGTCTTTCCGGGCGGTATAAGTGCACTTACACAGACGCGGGAGTCGCGCGAAGACGACCTCACCGACGGTTGGCAGCAACTCGTTTCCTGCCATATCACGGAGCAAGACATCGTACTCGGCTTCTCGGCCAGCGGCACAACGCCTTTCGTTCTGGCCACGCTCAAGGCCTGTCGTGCGCGGAATATCGCTACAGCCTGCGTGGTCAACAACCCCAATAGTCCCATTGCTGCGGTGTCAGACCATGTGGTCGAGGTCGTAACGGGGCCTGAATTCGTCACCGGAAGCACCCGTATGAAGGGCGGAACTTCGCAGAAACTGATTCTCGACATGGTCAGTACGACGCTCATGATACGCCTTGGAAGGGTCGAAGGCAACAAGATGGTGAACGTAAAACTGATGAATGCCAAACTCATAGACCGCGCTGCACGCATCTATATGGAGCGTCATCCCGATGAGAATGACTATCAAAGTGTGGTAGAAAAGCTGAAGAAAAGCGGCAGTATCAAAGCCGCAGAGGAAAGGAGAGCCTCCCCTGAACCCTCCAAAGGAGGGGAGGCCAAACAGCATGAGGCAAATAGGCTTCTATAAAAACGCTTTCAGTTCGTTCTCCCCTCCTTTGGAGGGGCCGGGGGAGGCTTCACTTCCTTCCGAAATACACTACAATTCCCATGTTAAGAATGCCTTGTTGCCCGTAACCCAGCTCTGAAGTGAAGCGCACATGATTGCCTCCAATCTCTATTCCAACAGGAGAAAGCTGATAAGCGACCTTGATTTTCTCTTCCTTTATATTAGGGAAGTGGCTGCTTTCAGACTGCAATCGGTAGTAACGAAGACCGAGACCACCCTTTGAATAGAGTGTGAAATGACCGTTGTCGAGCCAAGTATATTTTGCTTCGGGCATGAATGTCCAAGCCTTGCTCGACAGATTCAGTTCGTCATTCGGGAAGATTGAAAAGAAAATCCCGCCGTAAAGGAGTAGATAGGGATTGTTTCCCAACTGCTCATCCCATGAAAGATGCGCCCCCTTTGCAGCGGCTTCGGTGTAGCTGATGTCTGCTCCTACGGCCCATTTCGGACTGAAATGATAGAGATATTCCATGTTAAAAGCATAGTTTATGCCTAAGAACAGCCCGAAAGCAGACGCATCTTCCTCGAGTTTGAACTGCTTTATGTAGTCGTTTTTCACGCTGTTTAAATGCGGTTCGTCGCCAAATCCGAAACTCAATTTCAGCTCATGCTTGAACGATTGCGCCTGCATTTGCAAGGCAAAACACAACGTAGCTAAAACAAAAATAATCCTTTTCATGTCCTTATTTCTTGAGATTGTTGCACAGATACAGTCACAAAAATACGAAAAAAGTCGGATATTCCTCCACACTTCCCTCTTTTTTTTACCCATTGTTCCCTTGCTTGGAGATGTAGAAACGTACGCTTCGTGTGTCCACCTAAGTGGAATTGAACGCGCACATGCATGATTGTTTGAGCGGACGCACGAACCGTGCGTCCCAACATGCACTCAAACACTTTTAAATATCGGCCACATTGATTACCAACGACTTACACCTTGTGTTCCAATTGCAGCCATATTGCACGGTAATCTCACCCATTTCACCGCGTAATATGGCCCATATTACCGCACAATATGGCCCATTTTAAAAACCGATATGGCCGAACTGAAAATGTAGGGACGCACGGCTCGTGCGTCCGCTCAAGTGGAATTGAACGCGCACATACATGATTGTTTGGGCGGACGCACGAACCGTGCGTCCCTACATGCCGTGCAACAATCAACATGTTCGCCCATTCAAGCGCACAGTCCCTATATAATAAGGTGACGACTACAGCCATTAAACGATTTAGTTAAACTGTGTTTATTTTCCAATGGAAATTTGTTTATTTGGAAAATAACGTATATCTTTGCAATGTTTTCCAATGGAAATAAAAATAAAATGAACACTATTCCCAAATAAGAAAGCATGAAAAGAAAACTCGTTTTAGCGGCATCAATTGCCATCATCGGCCTGAGTGCCTGCTCACAAAACAAAAGCGGCAAGCCCGCAGAAGTGAAACAACAGTATACAAACAATCAAAAGGAGAAGAAAATGAAAGTAGAAGAATTGACAGCCGAGGCTTTTAAGCACAAAGTAATGGATTATGAGAAGCACCCAAATGACTGGGTTTTTGCCGGAGAACGGCCCGCAGTAATTGATTTTTACGCCACTTGGTGCGGTCCATGTAAGGCAACTGCCCCCGTTTTGGAGGAGCTTGCAGGCACATATAGCGGCAAGATTGATTTCTATAAGGTCGATGTTGACCAGCAACAAGAGCTGGCCGCGCTGTTCGGCATACGTAGTATTCCGTCGTTACTCTTTGTTCCCAAGGAGGGAAAACCAACCATGCAGACGGGTGCAATGAACCATCAACAGCTGGAAGATGCCATCAAAAAGGCATTGTTGAAATAAAAAACGACCGCAATGAACAGGGAATGTATTTGTAAAATCAGAGACATTTACCGCAACATCGCTGCCTTTGAGGCTCTGCTTCAAAGGCAGCTGCAACTCAATATCAATGAGGCAATGCTGCTATGTGTCGTTTCTGAGCGCGAGAACATCAGCTCCGGAGAGATAGCAGAAGAGATGAATCTCACGCCATCCAACGCATCCAAGGTAATTGCTTCACTGGAAAAGAAAAGCCTCATCAAGCGAAAGACGTGCAAGGACGACAAACGTTGCATGCGTTTTTCCATCACCAAAGCTGGCAAGGAACTGCTTTCTCACTTCACATGCGACTCGCTTCAGTTGCCCGAAACACTGCAAAGCCTAACAACAAAGTAGAAGGCAGAAGGCAGAATTATTGGCTCCAACAACGCAACCGGCGCATAAGACAAAGGTAAACAACGGAACCGAGATGCAGCTTGTTGGCTGCATGCAACCTGTTTCTACTTCTATCGGCTTTTCACCTAACCCGAAATACCAGATCAACACTGTAAAACGTAGGCTTCGATATAGGAAGTTCACTTTTCACCTAACCCGAAATACCGGATCAACCCACCCATAAACGGAAATAACCTGAGCGGCCACGTCGTGATTTTCAAAGCGTTTGACGTAGTCTTGGCTGCGTCTTACTCGTTCTATTTTTTGCGTATTCATGGCCACAAGGAGTGCTCCTGCCATGCCACGCACGTCATCCGGTTTCACATAAAGGCAGTCCGGACCGCCCGCTTCCTCCAAACAACTGCCCTTGGCAGCCACAACCGGCAGGCCACTTTGTATGGCTTCGATGATTGGAATACCGAAACCTTCATAACGAGATGGGTAAACAAAGGCCTCTGCCTGACGGTAAATGGCTGGCAAAAGGGCGTTGGGAACACCCTGCAGGAAGTGGACACGCTGTGCCAAACCAAGTTCTTTGATGGCTGCATCGAGCTGTTTCTGATAGCTCGTCTGCCTTCCCACGACAACAAGATGAAGCTCCTCGGGAAGCTGTGACAGTGCACGAATGCCCAAAAGAATGTTTTTTCGTGCTTCAACCGTCCCCACATTGAGGATATAATGCGCGGGAAGGCGATACTTCCGACGGGCTTCTTCGAGGCTCTCTGGGCTGACCGGCCGACAGAAACGCGTGCCGCAACTCTGATAAACAACGTCTATACGGTCTTCAGGAAAGTCACTATAAGCTAAAATGTCGCGTCGTGTGCACGCACTGATGGCGATGATTCGCGTGGCTTCACGCAGCATTTGGCGAAATTTCCACTTGTAGAAGAACACGTCGATGGGCGGATAAAACTCGGGATGTCGCAGGAATATGAGGTCGTGCACGGTCACCACGCCCGGTATTCCGGCTTTGGAAAGTCCGCAAGGAAGCTCACCCGACAAACCATGATAGATGCGGACGCCATCACGTTTCAGGTTGTTCACCACGCCATGCATGCGCCACAGGTCGCGTTGCAGGCGGCAATGTAGCCTTGGGTGGCTGAAACTGACGTTCTCTCTCGGCAGAATCTGCCCGCGAAGTTCGTCACGTCCGGCGTCGGGTGCATAGAGTCGCAGCTCCGTGTCGGGCATCAGCGGGGCCAAATCGTTGATGAGCGTGCGTCCATAGCTGCCCAATCCCGTTGCATTTCTCGCGATGCGCTTAGCATCATAGCCGATCATCTTCTGCTTCATGGCTGTTTCTTTATTGTTGGGGCATAGTCCTTCGTGCACATTTCATAGCAAAGCCAGAACCAAAGCAGGCTCACGGGCAGTGCACGGAGGGCGTATGTCTGGATATAATCATGGCGTATGGCCTTCGGAATAAGGTCACTGTTGCCCATTCCCGACAGGATAAACACGAACACCATCAGTGCTATTGCCCAACGACCTCGCTGCCATGGCACTGCCATGTACCAGATGCAGGCTCCCAACAAGGCTATGATGTAACCGCTCGACTCGCTTCCTGTGCTGAAAAGTATCACAAACAGCAGCACAGAAGCAAGGATGGTCTCTCGGAAAGCAAGGTTCTTATACTGCGAACGGCGCAGATAAGGCAACGCAAAAAGCAACATTCCAGGCACGATGAGCCAAAGGTCGGAGTAGGTCATGCAGCCCGTTGTGCGCCGAACAAGCCCAAGCAACGAGATGTTTTGGGCAAAGGAATTGATATTCTCGGTGTTTTTTCCGATCAAACAGTCTATCCATTCCCGGTATTGACCGATGATATAATCGGGTGAACTGATGATCATCGGGGCGCAAAAGAGCACGACCGACCACACAGCGAGCCACATTATCAGCCGCACTTTGTGCTTTGAAAAGAAGAAAAAAGACAGTCCGACGATGCCATAGAGCTTGACAAAAGTGCCTAATACAATGAAAAAAGCGGCCCAACCGTCGTGTTCTTTCTCGATAAGATAGAACGAAGAGAGAATGATTGCGGCTATGGCGATATTGAATTGTTGCATGAACAAGGCCGTGAGAAGGGCCATACTGCAGAACCAATAGATGAAAACCTGACGCTGTCTCGGCAATCCTGATCGGTAAATAGCGGCATACAGCCACACTGCCAAACCCATCAACCACAGCAACATACCTGCCCATTCGGGCAAAAGTGCAAAGGGTGCGATGACCAAAGAGAAGACCGGACCGTAATGGTTCACGTCCCAATACTCGGAAGGATAGGCTTCATAGAGTGAAGTTCCGTTCATCGTGTGCCAGAAAACGCCCCGAAATATAAGGAAGTTGTTGTCGGATCGGTGGTATTTCAACATGCCCGCGAGGGCCAACAACAGCCATAGTCCCAGCAGCATGTAGCGGTTGGAGAGCATCGGATGGCCCAAAAATGCTTTGATTTTTTCTTTCATTATAGAAATAGGATACTTTGAATGCTTTATTTGTCAAACCGTTTCATAGATATTTTCCCAATGATTTTAAATGCAAATGGCTTACCGTGTGCGGCCTTTCGAAGCGGGAATGTCCTGCAAAAAAGCCGCAACACTTCGGCCAAGGCAACGGAATCGGCCATAAAATCCCTGAGAACTACGTGACAAAAGTAGTAATAAAGTTCGATAAAATCCATCGCTTTGCCCGATTATTTTATGGCCCTGCAACTATTTGGTAGGGAGAAAAGCCCGTAACTTTGCTTTTCATGTGCTATAAGTAAGCCTGAACAATGGTTTGGTTTCATTGCAATGGGCTGCTTTCCGGCGCTTATTTGCAAGAGTTAAGAAGTGTCTTTTCGGCTTAATGTATAATAAATTTAGTGTTTTATTCAAGAAAAGAATTATCTTTGTTTTGTATATTACATGCAAAAATCTACAGGACTAAAAACATAAAAACATTTTTATAATGAAAAACTTAAAGGATATTCTGCCTTGGGAAGACCGCCCTCAGGGTTGTAAAGACGTGATGTGGCGTTACAGCCAGAACCCTATTATCAATCGATATGACATTCCTACGTCGAATAGTATCTTCAATAGTGCCGTCGTTCCCTATGAAAACGGCTTCGCAGGTGTGTTCCGTTGCGACAACAAAGCCGTACAAATGAACATCTTTGCAGGCTTCAGCGACGACGGCATTCATTGGAAAATCAATGAAACGCCTATTGTCTTCGAGGCTGGGAACACGCAGATGATAGCGTCGGAATATAAATATGACCCACGCGTTACATGGATTGAAGACCGCTATTGGATTACTTGGTGCAACGGATATCACGGACCTACGATCGGTATTGGCTACACTTTCGACTTCAAAACCTTTTATCAGTGCGAGAATGCCTTCCTTCCTTTCAACCGAAACGGGGTGCTTTTCCCCGAAAAAATCAATGGCAAGTATGCCCTTTTGAGCCGCCCCAGCGACAATGGTCACACGCCGTTCGGTGATATTTACCTTAGTTTCAGTCCCGATATGAAGTATTGGGGCGAGCACAGATGCGTGATGTCGCCAACCCCTTTCCCTGAAAGTGCATGGCAATGCACCAAGATTGGAGCCGGACCTGTGCCTTTCTTGGTCGACGAAGGCTGGCTTTTGTTCTATCATGGTGTGATAACAACGTGCAATGGTTACCGTTATTCGATGGGTGCAGCCATCTTAGATAGGGCGCAACCTGACCGAGTTCTCTATCGTACACAGCCCTATCTCTTGGCTCCGAACGCCTCTTATGAGTTACAAGGTGACGTGCCTAACGTGGTGTTCCCATGTGCAGCGCTTCATGATGGCGACCGAGTTGCCGTGTATTATGGGGCAGCCGACACCGTGGTTGGATTGTCCTTTGGTTACATTCGCGAGATTGTTGACTTCATTAAACAGAACAACATCTTAGCGTAAGCCCTTGTTTTGCGGGGCAATCTATCCTGTATTATCGCACAATATGTATGCTATTTGACTAAACAATAAACCTTTTCTGCTTTTAATCTTTTTCATGATGAAGAAGTATTTCATGATTTTCTTGTGCATGGCGGGCCATTTAGGAACGCTACAAGCCGTTTGTGCACCTAAAATAGAGCCTGTAGACTTGGTAAACACCTTCATTGGCACTTCCAATTTGGGCACAACTAACCCCGGAGCCATTTGCCCTAACGGCCTGATGTCGGTCGTTCCGTTCAACGTCATGGGCTCCGATGAAAACAAATGTGACAAAGACACGCGCTGGTGGTCAACGCCCTACGAGTTTCATAACGTGTTTTTTACGGGCTATTCTCATGTGAATCTCAGTGGTGTTGGCTGTCCCGACGTCGGCTCTTTGCTGTTGATGCCCACCACAGGACAGCTTAATGTAGACTATAAAGCATATGGTAGCCACTACAAAAACGAGGTAGCTCGTCCGGGATATTACAGCAATTTCCTCGTAAAACATGGTATAAAGACCGAGGTAACGGCTACACTTCGCACGGCATGTGAGCGTTTTACGTTCCCAAAAGGGGAAAGCCATCTGTTGTTAAACCTTGGAGAAGGCCTCACAAAAGAGTCAGGTGCCATGGTAAAACAGGTGAGTCCGACCGAATACGAAGGCATGAAACTGCAAGGAGCCTTTTGTTATTATGCGCAAGCTGTGTTCCCTATCTATTTCGTTATGCGTGTAAATAAAGTGCCAGAAAGTGCAGGTTACTGGAAAAAACAGCGCGAACGGTGGGGCAAACAAGCAGAGTGGTTCCCCGATAGAGGGCAATATAAGCTCTATACGGCCTATCAAAAGGAGATGGCAGGCGATGATATCGGCGTGTATATGAACTTCAATACCGCTGAAAATGAGGTGATAGAAGTGCAGATGGGCGTGTCGTTTGTGAGCATAGCCAATGCACGTGAGAACCTGAATGCCGAGCAACAGGGCAAGAATTTCGATGCTATTGCACAGGAAGCACGCGAGAAATGGAACGCCGACCTCAAGCGTATAGAAATTGAAGGAGGTACAAAAGATCAGCAAACTATCTTTTATACCGCACTATACCACACGTTGATACACCCCAATATCCTGCAAGATGTGAACGGAGATTACCCAGCCATGGAGAGCAACAAGGTGCTGAAGCAACGCGAGGGCAACCGCTATACGGTGTTCTCGCTGTGGGATACCTATCGTAACCTGCATCAATTCATGACCCTTGTCTACCCCAATCGCCAACGAGACATGGTAAAAAGCATGCTAAGTATGTATGATGAGTGCGGTTGGTTGCCCAAATGGGAGCTCTTTGGACGTGAGACTTACACGATGGAAGGAGACCCTTCGATCCCCGTTATCGTTGATTGTTGGTTGAAAGGCCTGCGTGGTTACGACATCAACAAGGCCTACACAGCCATGAAAAAGGGTGCGATGACAGACGAAAAGAGCAACCCACTGCGCCCCGATAACAACGAATACGTGGAAAAAGGCTATATTTCGCTGCGCGATTCGTTTGATAATTCGGTGTCGCATGCGTTGGAATATTACATTGCCGACAATGCTTTGTCGCGCTTGGCGGCTGCGTTGGGACACAAAGCCGATGCAAAGCTGTTCTATAACCGGTCAATGGGCTACCGTCATTACTTCAGTAAGGAGTTCAATATGCTGCGTCCCATTCTGCCAAACGGCAAGTTTTATAGCCCGTTCAACCCGCTTCAGGGCGCCAATTGGGAACCTTCTCCGGGCTTTCATGAGGGCAATGCGTGGAATTATACATTCTATGTGCCCCACGACATCTATGGTTTAGCTAAGTTGATGGGCGGCAAAAAGCACTTCATCGAGCAGCTTCAGTCGGTGTTTGACAAAGGGAATTACGACCCAACCAACGAACCCAACATCGCTTATCCATTCCTTTTCTCTTACTTTAAGGGCGAGGAATGGCGCACACAAGAGCTCACTCACAAATTACTTCAAACCTATTTCAAGAACAGTCCCGAGGGACTTCCCGGCAATGATGACACAGGTACGATGTCAGCTTGGGCCATATTCAGCATGATGGGCTTCTATCCTGATTGTCCGGGTGAGCCGGCTTACACGCTCACCTCGCCTGTCTTCGATAAGATTACGCTGCACCTCGATGCCCAACAATGGGGCAAAGACAAGCTCGTTATAGAGACCCAGCGCAGTAATCCGAATGCCGTTCGCATCGAAAAGATGGAAGTTGGCGGCAAACCTTGGCATCAATATCGCATCAGCCACAGCGACTTGGTGAAGGCTGGTACGCTGAAATTCACCTTAAAATAATAGCAATCGTCATGGCGTAACCACAAAAAAGAGTCTCACATCGTGCAAAGTGACGCAATGAAATCATTGGTAAAAGCAGGCATAACCGTTTTATTGGCCGCGTGTTTCAGCATGGGAACGCGCGCACAAAACATCATTCCGAAGCCCCAAAGTATAGTCAAAGGTAAGGGAACGTTGGCTTTAAGTCAGTTAGAAGGTATCATGTCTAATCTCAATAAAAAAGAGATAGCCCTATTGAAAGATCACATTCCGCAGTCAATAAGCCAAGAATTAAATGCTAAAAAGAAACATTCTGTACACAAAGATAGTGGTTGTTTCTTGCAGTTGATATGCACCGGAACGGCCCAACAAGCCCAAATGGCAGCCGATAGTGTGCGTCTTCAAGGTTATGATCTTAGCATTTCCGACCATGGGGTACGGATAGAAGTGCTCACACCCATGGGACTTTTCCATGCTTTACAAACGCTTCAGCAACTCGAAGTGAATGGAACACTGCCCTATGTGCACGTCAAAGCACAGCTTCATGGGCCAGATAATTGGCTCTTTACCGACGAAATCATCGTTAACTGAAAACAAATTGCGTATGAAAAAGATAATCATGGCGTTGCTTTTTATTAGCAGTTTTCATGCAAAAGCAGCCGACACCTTATTTATTAAGCAGCCACAAGTGCCCATTCTCATAGAGCGTCATGACAATATCTTGCTGCTCATGCGACTCAATGCCACAGAAACAAAAACGTTAGACAACGTGGAACTCGACCTTGACAAGGCCTTTCCGCTCCATCAAGTGAAGGCCCTTCGCCTCTATTATGGCGGCACCGAGGCCCGACAAGACATCAAAAAGCAACGCTTTGCACCTGTGGATTATCTCACGAACTTCACACCCGGCAAGACATTACGGGCCATTCCGTCGTATGTTGTGCTAAGAAGTGAATGTAAACCTACGGCACATCACATCACATTACAAGCCAAACAGCAACTGTTTCCCGGCGTGAATTACTTCTGGATAAGCATCGAAATGCAACCCGACGCACCCATAACAACAAGGTTGAAAGCCGTACTTTCAAAGGCTGTTGCTGACGGAAAAGTGCTAACGCTTGTCAATTCGGCTCCCGATATGGGGCGAAGAATGGGCATAGGTGTGCGACATGCAGGCGATGATAGCGTTGCTGCGTATCGCATTCCGGGCCTCGTGACGACGAATAAAGGCACACTTCTCGGTGTCTATGACGTGCGTTACAACAACAGTGTGGACCTTCAAGAGCACATAGATGTGGGACTTAGCCGCAGCACTGACAAGGGAAAGACATGGGAATCCATGCGTTTGCCGTTGGCATTTGGCGAGAACGGCGGTCTTCCTGCAGCTCAAAACGGTGTCGGCGACCCTGCTATTCTGGTGGATAATGCCAACAACACCATTTGGATCGTAGCCATTTGGGCACACGGAATGGGTAATCAAAGGGCATGGTTCAGCTCACAATCGGGTATTGATAAGGCTCAAACAGCGCAGTTGGTGATGGCAAAAAGCACCGATGATGGGCGTACATGGTCGGCCCCGATCAACCTGACTGCACAGCTAAAGCACCCGGAATGGCACTTCTTCTTCCAAGGACCGGGCCGCGGAATCACCTGCAAAGACGGCACATTGGTGTTTGCCATGCAGTTTATTGACAGGGAACGCGTGCCCCATGCGGGTATCATGTACAGCAAAGACCATGGAAAAACGTGGGCCATCTCAGCGCCGGCGTGTGCCAATACCACTGAAGCACAGGTGGCAGAGCTGCCTAATGGAGAGTTGATGCTCAACATGCGGAACCAAAGTGGCGGTGGAAGAGCGGTATATACCACGCGCGATTGGGGAAAGACATGGCAGGAACATTCCTCTAATATCAAGGCCTTGCAAGAGCCCATCTGCATGGGAAGCCTCATCAGCGTGGCCGCAAAAGACAACGTTCTGAGCAGGAATATCCTACTGTTTGCCAATCCCAATGACCCGAAAGAGCGCAAAAACATCACCATTAAATTGAGTCTTGACGACGGAAAGACGTGGGAAAGCGCGCATCAAGTGCTGCTTGATGATGGCAATGGCTGGGGGTATAGCTGCCTTACGATGATAGATCGCGAAACCGTTGGCATTCTTTATGAGAGCAGTGTGGCACAGATGACATTCCAAGCCATACCACTCAAAGACTTTGTTACGGGCAAAATGAAAGACGATGACCGCAAGGCGGTTCAGCGAAATTGGTCCGGGTGTCTGACGGAATAAACCATAGAGTAAAACCATATGACTTAAACGGTTTTGCAATATGGCCCAAATTGCGCGGTAATATGGCCCATTTTACACGCTAATCTCACCCATTTTGCACGGTAATATGGCTCATTTTGCAAAACGATTGTAGGAGAGAACAAAAATAAACAAATTGAAATCAGTAACTAAATGATATTCAGTATGAAGCATAAATTATTGGGATTGATGCTCCCACTCGCCGGCATTGTAGGCTTACAAGCAGCAACTCAGCCCGCAAAGCAAGACTATACGCAATACGTAAACCCCTTTGTGGGCACGGGAGGACACGGACATGTGTTCCTCGGAGCCAACGTTCCATTCGGTCATATCCAAGCCGGACCGACGCAGAAGAAGCAAGGTTGGGACTGGTGTTCGGGCTATCATTACAGCGATTCCATTATTATTGGCTTCGGACAGATGCACCTTAGCGGCACAGGTATCGGCGACTTGGGCGACATCGCCCTGCTCCCTGTGACGCAAAACAACGAACGTGAGGTGAAGTTCTCACACAAAGCAGAATACGCAACACCGGGATATTATGCCGTAACCTTGGCCAATGGGGTGCGCGTTGAGCTTACGGCTACACTGCGAACTGCCTTTCATCGCTACACGTTTCCGGCCGATGTGAAACAGGAACAAGTAGTGATTGACCTCTCACAAGGTATCGGTTGGGACAAGATGACAGCCTGTTCGATGAGGCAAGAGGGGCGGAATACCGTCGTAGGTTCACGCTTTTCGACGGGATGGGCCAAGGACCAACGCGTGTATTTCGTGGCCGAATTCTCGCAACCCATCACACATCAGACCACAGAAGGCGACACCTTGAGCGTGTTTTCCTTTGAACCAACAGGTCAACCGCTCATGGTCAAGGTGGGCATTTCAAGTGTGAGTATCGACAATGCCCGCAAGAATTTGCAGCAAGAATCGCCCGACTGGGCCTTCAATACCGTTGTAGCCGACGCGCAAAAGGCATGGAACAAGGAGCTTGGAAAGATTGATATTCAAACCGATAATGCCAGCGATAAGCGCATATTCTATACCGGTTTGTATCACACGATGACTGCTCCTTCGGTGTTTAATGACGTGAATGGCGAGTATAGAGGGGCCGACGGGAAGACCTATCACGGCGACTTTACACCCTATACCACGTTTTCTTTGTGGGATACTTACCGTGCCGCGCACCCGCTAATGACGCTTATTCACCCCGAAAAACAGCGTGACATCGCACAGACAATGCTCCATATTGCACAACAACAAGGCCGACTTCCCGTGTGGTTCTTAGAGGGAAACGAAACCGATTGCATGGTGGGTAATCCCGGAATTCCAGTGCTTATAGACATCGCTTTGAAGGGTTTTGATGTGGATAAGCATGCAGTTTTGGAGGCAGCAAAGAAGACACAGCTCTTCGGTGACCGTGGTTTAGACTTGCTCAAGAAGTATGGTTATCTGCCTTATGACCTTGAACCGACCAACGAAACCGTGGCCAAAGGCTTGGAATATGCCTTGGCCGACGGCTGTATTGCGCGGTTAGCCAAGGCGTTAAAAGCCAAGAAAGATTATAAATACTTCCTGAAACGCAGCCAATCTTACCGTGATTACTATTTTGACAAGCAGAAAAAGTTCATGCGCGGCATTGATTCTAATGGCCGTTTCCGCGAACCTTTCGACCCTTTCAAAGTGATTCACCGTGCCGACGACTACACAGAAGGCACGGCATGGCAGTATATTTGGCTCGTTCCCCACGATGTCCACGGTCTCATTTCAGCTTTCGGTGGCGACAAACCTTTTACGAACAAGCTCGATTCGCTCTTCATTGTGCAGGGCGATATGGGTAAAGATGCCTCTCCAGACATATCGGGGTTGATTGGACAATACGCGCATGGCAACGAGCCCGGCCACCATATTATCTATCTATATGACTATGCCGGCCAGCCTTGGAAGACTGCTTTGCGTGTTCGCGAGGTGCTCAATACGATGTATCATGACAGCGTTGACGGCCTAAGCGGCAATGAAGATGTCGGTCAAATGTCTGCTTGGTACATTCTTTCTTCCTTGGGTTTCTATCAAGTTGAGCCTGCCGGAGGCCGTTATGTCTTTGGTTCTCCGCTCTTTAATGAGGCATCCATGAACGTTGGAAATGGCAAAACGTTCCGCATTATTGCGCATAACAACAGCAAAGAAAACATGTATATCCAAAGTGTTAAGCTGAATGGAAAACCCTATACCCGCTGTTATATCGACTTCAAAGACATCGTTCGTGGTGGAAAATTGGAGTTCACGATGGGCAATAAGCCTTCGACATTCGGTGTAAAACCGGCAGACAGACCCTAAAATAAACAATATATGAAACATTTAGAAGTAAAACGCTTAGATTGCCAGCAGGTGAAAGCCGCTGAAGTTCCTGCACTTTTCAAGACAGAAAAGGTTGAATATCACAAGATAGACACTGTGGATTGGGAGGCAGACTACCCCTATTGTCCGCATGTTGAATTTGCCATAGCCCACAAAGGCGATGCAATTATGATTCATTATCGGGTTGAAGAGGATAGCGTGCGTGCTGTTTCGGGCAATGATCTCGGCCCCGTGTGGGAGGATTCTTGCTGCGAATTCTTTGTGAGTCCCGATGCTGAAGGGGGCTATTACAACCTTGAAGCCAACTGTATCGGTACGGTTTTGCTCTGCAATGGACAGAGCCGGGAGGGCAGAACGCCCGCACCTGTCGCACTATTCGGCCGGATTGACCGCTGGGCCTCACTCGGAAGAACGCCTTTCGACACGAAGAATGGCGCACAGGCATGGGAACTTTCGTTGGTAGTCCCTGTGTCTTCGTTCTTCCGTCATCATATCGTTGACTTGTCAGGACTACAGATGCGTGCCAATTTTTATAAATGTGGCGATAAGACTTCACGTCCCCACTTCCTCTCATGGAACCCTATTGACGTGCCATCTCCCGACTTTCATCGTCCCGACTTCTTTGGTCAGCTTGCTTTCTTGTAGCCGTTGGCATTGGGAAACGAAGACGAGCTTGCAACTTCGCCCGCATTACGGGTCGAAATAACCGCTATTGCGCGGGAGAATGGGCATATGTACCTTCAATCCACCTTGAGCGGACGCACGACTCGTGCGTCCCTACATCGCTCTCTCAACCTTATTAAACATCAACTTCAGTTTAATTATCAGGTTTAAAGTTATTGTTTTCAAGAAACTTTCATTCAATAATAAAACAAAAAGTTTCCAAAAAGAGAAATTCATGTGATGAAATATCTCTCGAATGATTTCCTTTTATGAAAATAAAACCTTAAATTTGCAACTTGAAAATCATGTTTTAAAAGCAGATGGAAGACAATAAAACCTATTCTTTTGAGGAGGCATTCCAAGCCTCTTTGAAGTATTTCGGCGGTGACGAACTGGCCGCTCGCGTCTGGGTCAACAAGTATGCAATGAAAGATAGCTTCGGTAACATCTATGAACAATCTCCCGAAGCCATGCATTGGCGTATTGCTAACGAGCTTGCACGCATAGAACAGAAGTACAAGAACCCGATGTCGGCGCAAGAAATATTCGATTTACTGGACCATTTCCGCTATATCGTGCCGGCAGGAAGCCCGATGACGGGTATCGGAAACAGACAACAGGTGGCCAGTTTGAGCAATTGTTTCGTGATAGGTCTTGAAGGTGAGGCCGATAGTTACGGTGCCATCATGCGCATTGACGAGGAACAAGTGCAGCTGATGAAGCGTCGTGGTGGTGTAGGACACGACTTAAGCCACATTCGTCCCAAGGGAAGTCCGGTGAATAATTCGGCATTGACCTCGACAGGATTGGTGCCTTTCATGGAGCGTTACAGTAATTCTACGCGCGAAGTGGCACAGGATGGTCGCCGTGGGGCATTGATGTTGTCGGTCAGTATCAAGCATCCTGACAGCGAAGCCTTCATCGATGCCAAGATGGAAGAGGGCAAAGTGACAGGCGCAAACGTGTCGGTGAAGCTCGATGATGCGTTCATGAAGGCTGCCATTTCGGATAAGAATTACGTGCAACAGTGGCCGATTGATGCCGCAGAACCCAAGGTAACGAAAGAGATTTCAGCCCGGAAACTGTGGGAAAAAATCGTGCATAACGCGTGGAAGAGTGCTGAACCGGGTGTCCTTTTCTGGGATACAATCCTCAGAGAAAGCATTCCCGACTGCTATGCCGACTTTGGTTTCCGCACCGTAAGCACCAATCCTTGTGGCGAAATTCCATTGTGTCCCTATGATTCTTGCCGTTTATTAAGCATCAATCTTTTTAGTTATGTGGAGCAACCTTTCACGAAAGAGGCCCATTTCAACTTCGAGAAGTTCGAGAAGCACGTTCGTTTTGCCCAACGAATCATGGACGATATCGTTGATTTGGAGATGGAAAAGATTGACTTGATCATGGAGAAAATCCAAGTAGACCCTGAGAATAAGGAGGTGAAAGAAGCCGAATACCACCTTTGGGAGAAGATAAAACGCAAGAGTGGCATGGGCCGTCGCACCGGAGTAGGCATCACTGCAGAGGGTGATATGCTGGCCGCTCTGGGCCTTTGTTATGGAACTCAGGAGGCAACCGACTTCTCGGTGTCTGTCCATAAGACCTTGGCACTGAATGCCTATCGCTCATCTGTGATGATGGCCAAGGAGCGTGGAGCGTTCGAAATCTATGATGCCAAGCGTGAGGCCGGCAATCCTTTCGTTCAAAGGATAAAGGAAGCCGACCCCGAACTCTTTGCCGATATGCAGCAATATGGCCGCCGCAACATCGCTTGTCTGACCATTGCGCCGACCGGAACAACCTCTCTGATGACCCAAACCACCAGCGGTATCGAGCCCGTATTCATGCCCGTGTATAAGCGTCGCCGCAAGGTGAATCCCAATGATACCGATGTTCACGTGGACTTTGTGGACGAAGTGGGCGACAGTTTCGAGGAGTATATCGTCTATCACCGCAGGTTCTTGCAATGGATGCAGGTGAACGGGTATGACACGGAGAAGCGTTATACGCAGGAAGAGATTGACGCACTCGTGGCCAAGTCACCTTATTATAAAGCTACGGCCAATGATGTGGACTGGCTGATGAAGGTGAAAATGCAGGGAGCCATTCAGAAATGGGTGGACCACAGCATCTCCGTGACGGTCAATCTGCCCAACGATGTGGACGAAGCCTTGGTGAATCGGCTCTATGTTGAGGCGTGGAAGAGCGGTTGTAAGGGCTGTACCATTTATCGAGACGGCAGCCGTGCGGGCGTGATGATATCCGTATCGAAGAAAGACAAGAAGAAAGGAAGCCACGCAGAAGGGGCAGAAGTGCAGGAAGATGAACCGAAAGAACCGCTTTGCAAACAGCCCGAAGTAACGGAAGTTCGCCCGAAAGAGTTGGAATGCGACGTTGTTCGGTTCCAGAACAACAAGGAGAAATGGGTGGCATTCGTAGGTCTGCTCAATGGTTATCCCTACGAAATCTTCACTGGTTTGCAGGATGATGAAGAGGGAATCGTGTTGCCGAAGAACATCACGAAAGGCAAAATCATCAAGTCGACCCTTGAAGATGGCTCGCATCGCTATGACTTCCAGTTTGAGAACAAGCGGGGTTACAAGACCACCGTCGAAGGACTGAGTGAGAAATTCAACCCGGAATATTGGAATTATGCCAAGCTGATATCTGGCGTTCTGCGCTACCGCATGCCAATAGACCACGTGATGAAGCTCGTTAGTTCGCTTCAATTGAAAGACGAAAGCATCAATACGTGGAAGAACGGTGTGGAGCGTGCGTTGAAAAAATATATTGTCGACGGCACGAAAGCCAAGGGACAGAAGTGTCCGGTCTGCGGACATGAAACGCTCATCTATCAAGAAGGCTGTCTCATCTGTACCAGCTGTGGTGCCAGTCGGTGCGGTTAAAACCATCTTTATAATGCTTATGCAATGAAAATCAAAAACAGTTGTATCTTTCTTAACGGCCTGCGGTTTCATGCCTTCCATGGTGTGATGCCGCAGGAACGTTTAACCGGTAATGATTATCGGGTGGATTTGAAGATCGATTTTCCTTTGGAGACAGCGGTAGGTTCTGACAATGTGGACGACACATTGAATTATGCGACTGTCTATACAGCCGTAAAAGAAGAGATGGACGTACCGAGTCAACTCATAGAACGGGTTGCTTATCGTATCGCCGACCGCCTTTTTCGGACGTTCAAAGCCATAAACGAAGTTGAAATAAAGGTAGAAAAGTGCAATCCCCCCATGGGTGCCGACTGCGAAGGTGCAGGAGTTAAGCTTCATTTAATAAATGATAAAACAGAATAATAGCGTTGGGTTTTCGAGCTTTTTTCACTAATTTTGCCTGCAATATGCTTGTGTATGAGTAGAAAGAGAGTATTCTTCCTGATGACAATGTTGCTGTTTGCTGTTACCATTGTAGCCGCAAACCGTCGTTTTACACTTGTCATCGATGCCGGGCACGGCGGTGGAGACCATGGAGCTCCCGGTGCTTACTCGCACGAGAAAGACCTCACTTTGAAATATGCGCTTGCGTTTGGCCGCTATATTGAGACTAATTGCCCCGATGTCCGCGTGATTTATACACGCAAGACCGATGTTTTTGTTACCTTGGCTGGGCGCGCGGACATTGCCAACAAAGCCGGGGCCGACCTCTTTATGTCGTTTCATATCAATGCCGTCACAGGTTCCAAGTCGGTCCGTGGCTTTCAGAGTTGGACATTAGGACGTGGCGAGCATTCTGGCGATAAGGGTATCAAGGCCAATCTTGACGTTGCAAAGCGCGAGAATTCCGTGATGTTCTTAGAGAAGGATTACAAGACTGTTTACAAGGGTTTTGATACCAATTCGGCAGAGAGCAACATCATGTATGAGTTTATTGCTGACAAGAACAGAGAGAAAAGCGTAGAACTCTCCCGTTTGTTGCAGCAATATGTCTGTGCTTCCACGGGACGAATCAATGCAGGCTCCCACCAGAACAACCTTGCTGTTCTTCGTTTGACATCAATGCCGGGCTGTTTGTTGGAGTTAGGCTTCATTTCCACACCCGACGAAGAGGACTTTCTGAACGATGATGCCTCGGTTCAATTGTATGTGCAGGGCATTTTCGAGGCCTTTATGAAATACCGTCAGCACTACGATAACGACATCAATGTGCCTTATAAACCGATAAAGGAAGCCCCAGTGATACCACAAGTTGTGCCACTTGATTATAAGAACATCGCTCCTGAGGCTCCTGCAAGTCGCAAGCCACGTAAAAAGGTGGAACAAAAGTCGCCGGAAACAAATGCCACGACTCGAAAAACAGAACCGGACCAACCGGTAGCGAGTCCTCAAGTGGCTAATAAGGCAGAGGCAGAAAAGCCTGTGTTTAAGATACAGCTATTGGTAAGCTCAAGTATCTTGAAAGCTGATGACGTGCGATTTAAGGGACTCACGGGGATAGATTCCTATCGTGAGGGGGCAAACAACAAATATACTTATGGTGCATCAACCAATTATAATGAGATATATCGGCTACGCAAGCAGATTCTCGATAAATTCCCGGATGCCTTTATCGTTGCATTCAAGAATGGAAACAAGATGGACATCAATGCAGCCATCAAGGAATTTAAAGCCAACAGATAGGTATTTCAAATCAAACAGACAGAAAGATAAGGTTAAAATATGAAGATTACAAAGGAAATCAAGATTGCACTTGTTGCCATCGTGGGCATTCTCGTGCTGTTTTTCGGACTCAATTTTCTCAAGGGAATGTCGCTATTCTCCAGCGACAATATTTATTATGTGTCGTTCAAGGACATCAGCGGGCTCTCTTCCTCCAATCCGATTTATGCCGATGGCTATAAGGTGGGCGTGGTAAAGAGCATACAATACGACTACAAGCATGGCAAGGAAATTCTTGTTCAGATAGATGTCGACAATAACCTCCGCATTCCGAAAGGTAGTTCTGCTGAGATTGAAAGCGACTTGATGGGGAACGTAAAGCTGAACCTGCTTCTTGCCAACAATCCACGCGAGCGTGTGAATCCCGGTGAGACCATTGTAGGAGAGAAGAATGGCGGAATGCTCGGACAGGTTTCGAAACTTGTCCCTACGATTGAAAAGATGTTGCCAAAGCTCGACAGTATATTGGCAAGTGTGAATGGATTGTTGGCGGACCCCGCCTTGGCGAACTCGCTACATCATATAGAGGGCATCACCGACAATCTTCATACAACATCGCAACAATTGAACGTTTTGATGGGTGGGCTCAACAAAGACATCCCCAATCTGCTCCATAAGGCAGACGGTGTTCTGACAAATACCAACAAGCTTACAAGCAATCTTGCACAGGTTGATGTGGCAAATACAATGGCGCAAGTGGACCAAACAATAGCCCATCTCAAGGACTTTACAAGGCAACTTAATAGCCGAGAAGGAACTTTGGGCATGCTGTTGCACGACCCAACGTTATATAACAACATGAATAAAACCATGCGTAATGCAGACTCTTTGCTGATAAATGTGCGTGAACATCCTAAACGCTACGTCCATTTCTCGGTCTTCGGAAGAAAAGATAAGTAGCTTTTGCACTAATTAAATATCATCTAAATTATATTTCTCATGTTTCACGGCTTTTGGTAATATCCAATAGCCGTTTAACTTAGATATTCTTAAGCTGAAAGACCTGTGTTTCACAGATTTTCCTAAATTATCTTTACAAACCTCTTAATATTCTTTGAGTCAGAATATTACAATTATACAAGTGTAGAAGTTTATAAATAAGGTTCTTTCGAGGTAAATAAGGTTATATAAACAAGTTACGTTTTCTATTGAAAAAAATAGGAAACAACGATTTGTAAGTTTGACTTTCTTTTATTAAATTTGCAGTTGCGAAATTGCAGAAAGTCGAAAGACATATAACAATTATACATATGAAAAGTAAATGAAAATAAGTCCTAACAACTGTTGGGGCGACGCGCTTGCGCTCATTAAGCAGAACGTGACGCCACAGCAATTTAATACATGGTTCAAACCTATTGCCTTTGAGCATTTTGACAAAGCAAGGAAGACGATTTTGGTTCAAGTACCCAGTCCGTTTGTGTATGAGTATTTGGAGGAGAACTTTTTAGGCTTACTCAAACAGGTGCTTTATCGTACTTTTGGTGAAGGCATTCAGCTCACTTACCGCGTCGTGACAGACAAGGAGCACAAGCTGACGCAAGACATCGAAGCCGACCCCGGCGACATTGGACCACGAAAGGCACGTAATGGTGCCAACCATTCTCCGTCACCGATGGATATCGATCGGTCATTTGAAATCGATGCGCAGTTGGATTCGCATCTTACATTCAGAAATTATATTGAGGGAACGAGCAATAAGCTGGCTCGTAGCTTGGGACTTTCTGTAGCGGAGCATCCCTCGCAGCCGCAATTCAACCCCATGTTCATCTACGGTCCGTCAGGTTGCGGGAAGACGCATCTCATCAATGCAATCGGCGTCAGGTGCAAACAGCTATATCCGGAGAAAAGAGTGCTGTATATCAGTGCCCGTCTCTTCCAAACACAGTTTGTCGATGCCAATTTTCATGGGGCAATCAATGATTTTATCAGATTCTATCAGACGATTGACATGCTGATCGTCGATGATATCCAAGAATGGATAAATGCAACGAAGACACAAGACACATTCTTTCATATATTCAATCACCTCTTCCGAAACGGGAAACGAATTATCCTTGCCAGCGATCGTCCGCCGGTTGACCTGCAAGGAATGAACGAACGCCTGCTAACGCGTTTCGCTTGTGGGCTCATAGCCGAGTTGGAAAAACCGGACGTGAAATTATGTACCGACATCCTTAAGAGCAAAATACAACGCGATGGGCTGCACATACCCGACGAAGTCGTTCGCTTCATCTCCTCCACGGCGAACGGAAGTGTGCGTGATTTGGAGGGGGTTGTCAACTCATTATTGGCTTACAGCGTTGTCTACAACAGTGATATCGACATGCATTTGGCCGAAAGGGTCGTAAAACGTGCTGTGAAGATGGATAACCATCCACTGACAGTTGATGATATCCTCGATACTGTTTGCAACCATTTCAATGTCACTGTCACAGCCGTGAACAGCAAAAGCCGCAAGCGTGACCTTGTGATAGCCCGTCAAGTGTCAATGTATCTTGCTCAGAAATATACAAAGATGCCTGCAGCCCGAATAGGAAGACTTGTCGGTAACCGCGACCATTCGACAGTGATTCACAGTTGTTCTCAAATAGAAAATCGGATGAAAGTGGATACGGCTTTCAAAGACGAGATAGATTCCATAGAGATTTCCTTCAAGTTAAAAGCTTGATGTGTCATTGCCGGTCAAAGAAACTTAGTTGATATCAAGTTGACGAATTATCAAAGAAATGTTTTCACTCGCGGAAGACGGTCGCTCTGTCGGCCCTTTTAACTTCTCTCCCACGCGCGAAAGGTCCATTCACTGATTTTCCCTTTCGTCATCCATGGAGGAAAGGAGTTAATTGTTAAGAAAAGTATTTTCCCCCATGGAGGACAATTGTTTATTTATAGTTTATTAACTTCCTCCATGGAGGAAAGAGTTTTCTGTTAATTTTTCCTTTTTCCTCCATGGAGGAAAACCATTCTCTTAAGTTTCATTAACTTCACCCATGGAGGAAAGGTTTATTCGTTGCCTCTTCCTTTCTTCTCCCCAAGGCGAAGAACGTTTCTTTTCATTTTCCATCCATCACCCCACGATGAAGAATGTTTTCTTTCTCACATGCTTTCAACCTCACTGTTTTCTCACGATTTCGAGCTCTCCTTCTTTGAAAGGGACCGGGGAGGCTTCCCCTCTTATATAATCTGTTGCACCTCTTTCAGGTCGTCAATCACCTTGAGATTGTCCATGATGGCTCGCACTTCGTCGCGGTCGTGCACGCGAACTTCGATGTTTCCATAAAAAATTCCTTCGTCACTGGTGATGGTTATGCGGTGGATATTGATGTTCATCTTGTCGGAAATCACGTCGGCAAGGTCGTGGAGCATGCCTTTTCTGTCGATTCCCTTGATTTCGATTATCGCGTCAAAGAACAACTGTTTGTGCATGTTCCATTTGGCATCGAGAATCCGGTTGCCGTAGCTCGACTTTAAACGACTTGCAACCGGACAGGCACGTTTATGGATTTCGATGTGGTTCTGATTGTCGATGTAGCCCAGAATATCGTCACCCAGAATAGGATGACAGCAGCCGGGGAAGATGTAGGCACCGATGGTTTCCTCGCCGATGACGACAGGTTGCCGCTTGTTGAAGTTTTTTTCAGCCGTGAAGAGCGTTTGGCCGGAGGTCTTGTCCGCTTCAGAAGGGCTGGATTTCTTGTCGTGGAGGAAAGGAACATAGCGTCGCCATCCCGACGATGTCGCCTCTTTCTGGTGCTTGCCAAGCAGTGCATCAAGGTCATTGTCGCCGAGAATGATGGTCCTGTCGCCAATGGATTGAAAGAGATTCTCATGTTTCTGAACGTGATGAATGTCGCAAAGTTTGTCGAGAACCGATGAAGACATCTCCATCATATTGTGCTTGAGCCATGCCGTGAGTAGCTCTTCTCCAGCCTTTTGCAGCTCACGATCGTCGCGACGGAGAATGGCTTGGATCTTCGCCCGCGCCTTTGCCGTGGACACAAAGTTGATCCATGAGGGCTGAACATGCTGTGCCTTGCTGGTCAATATCTCTACTTGGTCGCCGCTGCTCAGCTTGTGGCTCAGCGGGACGAGCTTGTGATTGACTTTCGCCCCGATGCAATGACTGCCGAGAAACGTGTGGATTTGAAAGGCAAAGTCGAGGGCCGTGCAACCTGCCGGCATTGTTTTTATCTCGCCTTTCGGGGTGAACACGAAGATTTCTGAAGCGAAAAGATTGAGCTTGATGCTGTCGAGAAAGTCCATGGCATCGGGCTGTGGGTCGTCAAGAATCTCCTTGATGGTGGCCAACCAATCGTTGAGTTCGCCCTCGTCTTCGCTATATTCGCCGCCTTCCTTATATTTCCAGTGGGCCGCAAAGCCCTGTTCGGCCACCTCGTTCATGCGGTCTGAGCGTATCTGGACCTCTATCCAGCGTCCTTGTTTGCTCATCAGTGTGACGTGAAGTGCCTGATATCCGTTGGCTTTCGGGTGGTTCAACCAGTCGCGAAGTCGGTCGGGATGGCTCTTATAAATGCGGCTTAAGGCTACGTATATGTTGAAACATTCGTTGATTTCTTGGTCTCTCTCCTTCGGAACAAAGATGATTCTGACGGCCAATATGTCGTAGATCTCCTCGAAGGTCACGTGCTTGTTCTGCATCTTATTCCAAATGGAGTAAGGGCTTTTCACGCGCGCTTTGATCTGATATTGAATGCCCATGCGGTCGAGTGCCTCGCGAATGGGTCCCGTAAAGCTGGCAAACAGCTCGTCACGCTTCTCTTGTGTGAGGGCCAATTTGCTTTTGATGGCGGCGTATTCTTCGGGATGTTCATACCTGAAACTCAGGTCTTCGAGTTCCGTTTTGATTTTGTTTAGGCCCAATCGGTTGGCCAATGGTGCATAGATATAGAGCGTTTCGCCGGCTATTTTGTACTGCTTGTTGGCCGGTTGTGAGGCCAATGTGCGCATATTATGCAGGCGGTCGCATATCTTGATGAGGATAACTCGAATGTCATCGCTCATGGTCAGCAGCAGTTTCTTGAAGTTTTCAGCCTGCGCCGAAGCCCGTTCTCCGAAGATGCCTCCGCTGATTTTGGTCAGTCCGTCTACGATTTGGGCAATTTTCGGGCCGAAGATATTCTCGATATCCTCAACGGTATAGTCGGTGTCTTCCACGACATCATGGAGCAGAGCAGAGCAGATGCTGGTCGAACCGAGTCCCATTTCTTCGCAAGCAATCTGTGCCACGGCGATGGGGTGCATGATATAGGGCTCTCCCGAGAGCCTTCTGACACCTTTATGTGCCTGTCGTGCAAAGTTGAAAGCCTTAGTGATGATGTCCACTTTCTTGCGGTGGCGCGATGCAAGATAGGTGTCCAACAGGTGCTGAAAGGCATCTGTTATCAGCTTGTCTTCGGCAGTTTCACGGGCTGCATCCTTCATCTCGCGCTCGTCCATCTCGTGTTCTCCTGCTTATTATTTGACTTTGAGTTTCTTTCCGGCCCGTATTCCGCTGCCTTGAATGCCGTTAAGACGTTTCAATTTCGTTACGGTGGTGTTGTTGCGCTTAGCGATTTCCGACAACGTATCACCCTCGCGGATTGTCACACTCCTACCTTTTGCCGGACGTTCTCTCTTTTTCCGGCCCTGCTTTCTGCCATTTCTGCTTACCTGTTTGCCGTATTTGTAGACGCGTCTGTAGCGAGTGATGGTCGGTTCTTCATCGTTTACCTCGACCTCGGTGCGCTTGTTCTGCAACTCATTCGGCATGTAATTGTAGATGGCGTCTTCATTGTCGATGAACTTCATCACCGACATCGTGGGCAGACGGAGCGCAGATGGGCGCCACTTTCCATTGACAATATTGTGACGATATTGCGGGTTCAGTTCGGCAATCTGGTCCACATCGAGACCCAATACGTGGGCCACTTGCTCGAAATGCAGGTCACGGTTGACGACGACGGTGTCGGTCTTAGCCGGCAAATCGGTCATCATCGGGCAGATATTGTGCTCACAATAGTAATTCATAATATAGTTAGCGGCAATGAATGCGGGCACATATCCGCGCGTTTCCCGCGGCAGATAGGGATAAATCTGCCAGTAATCATTCTGCTTGGAGCGGTGAATAGCCTTGTTGATTTTGTCGGGGCCGCAGTTATAAGCAGCAATCACAAGGTTCCAATCCCCATAGATTTTATAAAGGTCGTTCAGGTAATGGGCTGCCGCATAAGACGCTTTTACGGGGTCACGCCGCTCATCTACCAATGTATTTACCGTCAATCCGTATCGCTTGGCCGTGTTGAGCATGAACTGCCAAAGGCCAGTTGCGCCCACTCGGGACACGGCTCTGGGGTTCAAAGCCGACTCAATGACGGGCAAATATTTTAGTTCCAAGGGCAGTCCATAGCTTTCCAAGGCCTCCTCAAAGATAGGCATATAGAAGTTTTGTGCGCCCAACATGTAACTTACCGAGCGGCGAAGGCGACCGCTATATCGGTCGATGAACTGTTGAACCACGTCGTTATAAGGCATCTCGATGAGCGTGGGAAGCATGCTCAGACGTTTCATATAGACCGATTTTTCATACACGGGATTAACGTCAGGCAGGTTGCATGAGGTGTCAGGACGCAGATACTTCGTGTTATACAGGTGCATCAAGCTGTCAAGTTCCATGGTCATGGCCTCTGGAAGCTCGATAACTTCCCGCTTTCCGTGTGCATTTGTGACGGTGATTTCAGTCTCTTCGTTGTCGTTGTCTGCGTCGTCAACCACTTGTGCCTGCACTTTCACGGTGCTGGCAAGCAAGAGCGAGAGGGCGATTAAGTATATTCTTTTCATTTTAAAATAGGGTTCTATCTTTCAATTCTGTTTTTTCTTTTCCACATGAAGGCCTGATGAAGTCAGAAATTCAAGCTACAATGCAGACCGATTCCTCCTGAACGGAGCGGATGACGTTGGTAATCGGTATTGACAATGGCCGGTTCGACACGCAGACTGAGGTCGTTCGAGATGTCGAATTCGGAGAGGGAGGCGTCCACATAGGCATCGATTACCGACAAGGCATACACACCTGCGAGGACAAAAAAACTCATATCGCGCCACCTTCTATAGCGGTCTTTGCGTCTTTTGAACAAGTCTTGATAGCGACTGATGTTCTCATTGGTGATCTTAGCGCCTAAATGCATGAACTGATTATAGCTTGCCGTCGAGGGATCATTGTCCATAATGTCCATGTAGGCCTGCGAGTAATCGTGATACATTTGGTTATTCCATGTCATTGCATACATGCAACCAACGATGCCACCATATATAATAGGAAGCTTCCAGAACTTACGATTGTAGATTTGACCAGCTCCCGGAAGCACCAATCCCAGCCATAGTGCGCGCTTAGGGTCGGGCTTCCATGTCGCCCAATCACGCTTTTTCTTCGTCATCTGCAGGGAGTCCGTTGCCAAAGTCACGCTGTCGGCATGCGTCAGCACTTCAGCTGCCTTGATATTTGGTGCATCTGCAAGCGGCATATGCCTCTCCTCATGCTGCGCATAGGCACAGAATGGCAGGGCAAACAAGGCCATCGCAGCGATGATATGGGAGCGTCTTGCAGAAGACATGCCTCACTTCAGTTTGTCAAAGGCGTTCATGATGCGCTCCAACTCTTCTTCGTTGGCAAAAGGTATGCTGATTTTCCCCTTTCCCTTGGCGGAACAAGTCATTTGAACCTTAGTATTGAAGAACGAAGCCAACCGGTTTTTGAGTGCATTAAACGTTTCCGGGAGCTGATTGCGCGCCACAATCTTCTTCTTCCCGCTTTCAATATCCTCGCCACTCTTCAGTGCCTGCACCAACTCCTCCACCTTTCTTACGGAGTAACCGTTCTTCAGTATCTCTTTGAAAAGCTTGATTTGAAGTGCCGGACTGTCCAAGGCAAGCAGCGCACGGGCATGACCCATGTCGATAGTTTTGTTCTGTAAGGCCATCTGAACCTGTGCCGGCAGCTTCAAGAGTCGCAGATAATTGGTAATGGCCGTGCGGCTTTTGCCTACACGTTCCGACACTTTCTCCTGCGTCATTCCACTACCTTCGAGCAGATGTTCATAGGCCAAGGCAATCTCGATGGCGTTCAAATCCTCGCGTTGGATATTCTCCACAAGGGCCATTTCCATGACATTCTCGTCCTTGATGGTGCGAATATAGGCCGGAAGCGCCTTGAGTCCTGCCAGTTGAGAGGCTCTCCAGCGGCGTTCCCCAGCTATGATCTGGAAGCGGTTGTCGGCAATCTGGCGGAGGGTTATCGGCTGAATGATGCCGATTTCACGAATGCTGTTGGCCAATTCCTGCAAAGCTTCGGGGGCAAACTCGCGGCGAGGCTGGTTGGGATTGGCTTCAATCTGATCGATTGCAATCTCGTTGATGGTCGAAGACCCCTGCGTTCGAACGGCATCTGTAGAGATGAGCGCGTCGAGACCACGGCCTAAGGTGTTGTATTTCTTGTGTACTGCCATTTCTGTTTCGTTGTTCTTTTAAAGAATCTGACTCATCTCTCCTTATCGATGAGCTCTTTTGCCAAGGTCAAGTGGTTCTTGGCACCGGCCGATTCGGCATCGTAGAGAATCACAGGCAGCCCATGACTCGGACTTTCGCTTAGCTTCACGTTACGCTGAATGACCGTCTTGAAGACCAATTCTTGGAAATGTCGTTTCACCTCGTCATAGATTTGGTTGGCCAAACGCAGGCGACTGTCGTACATAGTCAGCAAAAATCCCTCGATTTCCAACTGCTGATTGAGTTTGCTCTTGATGATTTTTATGGTGCTTAGCAGCTTACTGATGCCCTCAAGTGCAAAGTATTCGCACTGCACGGGAATGATGACTGAGTCGGCAGCCGTCAGGGCATTGACCGTAATCAGGCCCAATGAAGGACTGCAATCGATGAGGATATAATCATAATCGTTGCGAATCGGGTCGAGAAGACGCTTCAAAACGCGTTCGCGACTTTCAAGGTTGAGCATCTCAATCTCTGCTCCCACGAGGTCAATATGGCTCGGAATGATATCCAATCCCTTGATGTCTGTGGTGTAAATTGCATCACGTATGTCGGCATGATCAATGATACATTCGTAAATGGAGCACTCAACATTCTTGATATCTACGCCCAATCCACTTGAAGCATTGGCCTGCGGGTCGGCATCAACCACGAGAACCGACTTCTCAAGTGTGGCCAACGAGGCTGCCAAATTAATTGTTGTTGTGGTCTTACCCACACCTCCTTTTTGGTTAGCTAAAGCTATAATCTTTCCCATTTAGAAATAAGTTGATTTGCTGCAAAGTTACATATTTTACATGAAATAGGCGAGAAATAAACCTTTTTTTAGTACTTTTGTCGCAAACTTACACTGCAAAAGATGAACCAGAAGCGTCCTTTTATCCTGATTTCCAATGACGACGGCTACCATGCCAACGGCATCAAAACCCTCGTTTCCTTTCTGAAAGACCGCGCCGACCTGCTGGTCTGTGCCCCGGAAGCAGGCCGTTCGGGCTTTGCCTGCGCCTTTTCGGCCGCTATCCCTCTGCGATTGAAACGCAGGCACAACATGGGCGACGTGGAAGTGTGGTCATGCAACGGCACACCTGTGGACTGTGTAAAGCTCGCCGTCGACCAACTTTGCAGCGAGCGGCGGCCCGATTTGATCCTCGGCGGCATCAACCACGGTGACAATGCCTCGGTCAACAGCCACTATTCCGGTACGATGGGCGTGGCAAGAGAGGGCTGTATGAAGTATATTCCCTCTGTGGCTTTCTCTACAAGCGACTACGATGAGGAGGCCGACCTGCGCTATCTGCGCGACGATGTCTGCCGCATTGTGGACAAGGTGCTGGCCGAAGGACTCCCGAAAGGCGTCTGCCTGAACGTGAATTTCCCCGCCAAACCGCCTTTCAATGGCGTGAAAGTGTGCCGAATGGCCTTCGGAAGTTGGGTCAACGAGGTGGTCAAGGCACGCCATCCGCATGGGTATGACTACTATTGGCTGGCCGGTGAGTGCCGAAACGACGAGCCCGAGGCCACAGACAGCGACCATTGGGCCCTGCAACATGGCTATATCGCCATCACACCCACACGGATTGACGTCACCGACTACGGCTTCATCGACACCGTGAAGGGCTGGAATCTGTAGCATTATCGGAGCTTATGAAGTATTACCTCATCGTTGGCGAGGCCAGTGGCGACCTGCATGCCGCCCATCTCATGGCGTCATTGAAAAGGAATGACCATGAAGCCGAGTTCCGTTTCTTCGGAGGCGACTTGATGACGGCCGTGGGGGGAACGCGCGTAAAACACTATCGGGAACTTGCCTACATGGGTTTCGTGCCCGTGTTGCTGCATCTTCGCACGATATTCCGCAACATGTCGCGCTGCAAGAAAGACATTGTTGCATGGCATCCCGACGTGGTTATCCTTGTAGACTACCCCGGTTTCAATCTCAATATCGCCCGTTTTCTGAAGCAAAAAACCGACATTCCGGCCTTTTATTACATCTCTCCAAAGATATGGGCGTGGAAAGAATGGCGCATCAAAGCCATACGACGCGACATCAAAGAGCTGTTTTCCATCTTGCCGTTCGAGGTACCTTTCTATGAAGAAAAGCATCATTACAAAATCCATTACGTGGGCAATCCGACGGCACATGAGGTGCATTCGTTCCTGAAAGCCCATCATGAGGATTTCAAAACCTTTTGTGAGCGACACCAGATGGCCGATGACAAACCGTTCATCGCCCTGCTTCCCGGCAGCAGGAAGCAAGAAATCAAGGACAATCTTCCTGCGATGATAGCTGCATCGGCACGTTATGCCGACCGCTTTAGGCTCGTTTTGGCGTGCGCCCCTGCGATTGAAGACGCCTTTTATCAAGAGATTATGGAAAGAACGGGACCTGCCAAGTCTATTGTTTCACTGGTGAAAGACGACACATATGCCTTGCTTTCCCATGCAACGGCAGCCTTGGTGACCAGCGGAACAGCCACTTTAGAGACCGCTTTATTGCATGTTCCGCAAGTAGTTTGCTACAGAACGCCCGTGCCACGGCTTATCCGTTGGGCCTTCAACCACGTGCTTTCGTGTCACTATATCTCGCTCGTTAACCTCATTGCCGACCGTGATGTCGTGGCAGAACTCTTTGCTGACCGCTTCACAACGGACAATATTGCGACCGAACTTGCACGTTTATTGCCCGGAGGAACAGGGCGTGAGGCCATGCTCAAAGCCTATCAAGAGGTGGAAGAGCGGTTGGGCAATGAGGTAGCTCCCGACAATGCGGCCCGCTTGATGGTCAACCTACTCAGGCAGGAAGCCGACTGTTGTCCTTGAACAGAGGTGCCTTTTCTTGTAAGCATGTTTCATATCGAATTTGCAAACGTCTGCAATTTTTTGCATCTTTGCAGTATGTAGGGACGCACGGCTCGTGCGTCCGCTCGCATTGTAGTTGACAAGTTGATTGTTCCACGCTGATCGGACGCACGGACCGTACGTCCCTACAGCCTCGGCATGGCTATATTTGTTTTGCAACCTCTATTGAGATGTCATTTCTTTTGCGTATTTTCAAGGTTCAGAGAAACCGGTATCAGACCACAATAGTATTGCTCCTTCGAAAAAACTGCGGCATTTTTATCTGTTTGGGTTTGCTGTTTTTATTTTTTCTTTTATCTTTGCAAAAACGTTTCGTGACCCTTCTTTCGTCACGAAAACAGTGAGAAACGAAACATGAATACAGACCGAAGACGACGCAGGTCGCTATATATAATAAGGTGTAAGACTCACCTTGCCGCCTTTCATACAAAAGGAATGAAACGCTTTCCCATCATTTGTCTCCTTTTGCTGTGGACTTTCGGCCTGTCGGCACAGACACAACAAACTATATCAACGGCCCCTGCGCGCGAAACGACCGAGGAATACAAGCCGAAACGGCACACCGTGAGCGGCTATGTGCGCAACAATACGGGCGAATTGCTCATCAATGCGACGGTTTTCGACCTCACTACGAAGCAAGGAACGACGACCAACGAGTATGGTTTCTTTGCTTTAACGCTTCCCGATGGCCTCCACAGGCTGCGAATTTCTTACTTAGGCTACGAAGAGCACGTCGAACACGTTGATTTGCAGGCCGACCGACGACTCAATGTGAGCCTTTCCGAGATGCCATCCCTTTCAACTGTCGTCGTAACCGGCGACCTTAACTCCCCAATGCTCAACACACAGACGGGCAAACGCTCGCTTTCGCAGAAAGATATACGCGGGGAATTCGCCCTATTGTCCTCGCCTGACGTTGTAAAGTCGCTCCAACGCATCAGCGGTGTCGCTGAAGGTACCGAGCTGGTCAGCGGCCTTTACGTGCATGGAGGCAACAACGACGAGAACCTTTTCCTGCTTGATGGAACCCCACTCTACCAAATCAACCACACGATGGGACTGTTCTCGGCCTTCAATGTGGACATGGTGAAAAACGTCGACTTCTATAAAAGCGGGTTTCCAGCCCGATATGGCGGGCGTTTGTCAAGCGTTATCGACGTGCGGACCAATGACGGTGACATGCAAAAGCACCACGGCAGCTATCGCATCGGGCTGCTCGACGGCAGTATTCACTTCGAAGGACCTATTATCAAGGGGAGAACATCCTACAACATAGGCCTGCGAAGAAGCTGGCTCGACCTCTTCACCACGCCGATCTTTGCCATTATAAACCGCTCAAACAATGAAGACAAGTTCTCTTTGGGCTATCATTTCTATGATCTCAATGCCAAACTGACGCATATCGTCAACAGTCGGTCGCGACTTTCGCTGAGCCTGTATCAAGGTCGCGACGCTCTTAAGAGCAAAGATGAATACAATCAGACCTATGGAAACGGGAACTACGGCAGCAACGACCTTACACGTAACGACTTTCATTGGGGAAATCTCAATGCAGCCCTCAATTGGTCGTATCTGATGGCCCCTCAACTGCAAGCCAACTTCACGGCCGTGTTCACCAGAAACAGCACCCATTACAATACACTTTATGAAAGTAACGACCGAAGTGAGACGAGAAACGACTTCACCCGCACGGAACACGGCTACCGTTCGGCCATCTACGACGCCGGTTACCGCATGGCATTCGACTATAGGCCCACGCCCGGCCATCATATCCGCTTCGGTAACGACTATACATGGCATCTGTTCAAACCCCAAACCTATGCCAACACTAGCCAATATGGCGCGAACGAGAAGCGCGACACGGCACGACTGGCCGGCAGTAACCGCCACATAGCCCACGAGATAAGCCTCTATGCCGAGGACGAAATGGTGCTTTCGCAGCGTTGGACGCTGAATGCGGGGGCCAACATCGGGCTGTTCCACATCGGTAGTCGGCTCTTTTGCAACGTCGATCCGCGTGCAGCAGTGAAATATCAACTATCGGAAAAGGTATCACTAAAGGGCAGTTTCACCACGATGAGCCAGTTCGTTCACAAGATATCCAACTCATATATCGACCTTCCGACGGACTATTGGGTGCCCACAACGGCCAACCTTCGCCCGATGCGAAGCCAGCAATGGGCCATCGGCGCCTATATCATGCCCGACAAGCATTGGCTCTTTTCGGTCGAAGGATACTACAAACAGTCTGCCCACCTGCTGCAATATGCTAACTGGATGGGCATAGAACCGCCGGCAGAACGCTGGCAAGACATGGTGATGGACGGGCGCGGACGCTTCTACGGAATGGAGCTTGATGCACGATATCATGCCGCGCGCTTGGAACTGAGCGCAGCTTACACGCTATCATGGAACAAACGGAAGTTCGATCACTATTATCCCGGCTGGTTTAATGACAAATTTGACAACCGCCATAAGCTCAACCTCAACCTGCATTACCGCCTTTCGAAGGGCACTTTCGCCTATGCTGCTTGGACCTATCGCAGCGGTAACCGTGCAACGACGCCCACACAGTATGCCCCACTGCCCGACTTTGGGAACGGAAGTGAGCAGGGTTATATCTACGAGCGGCCCAACAACATCGCATTGCCGGCCTATCACCGGCTCGACCTCGGCGTCAATATCCACCACAAGACCAAACATGGGCATGAACGCATCTGGAACTGGAGCGTATATAACGCATATTGCCACTTGAACACGCTGTGGATAGACATGAAGTACGACGAACAGCGGGGCTATGTGCGTGCCAAGGCCAAAGGTTACATTCCGATTATCCCCTCATTCAGTTACACCATCAAGTTCTAAAGATGAAAAAGATATTGCTATTCCTGTCTTGTGCGCTGCTGCTTGGCTGCAAAGACAACTTCGATATTACGAAACTCAACGGCACCGACAAGCTCGTTGTCTATTGTTTTCCATCGCCCGGCGACACAACCGACATCAATGTAGGTCGCAGTCAGCCCGTCAATGGCAAGGGAAATGCCGTGATGATTGCCGATGCAAGCGTGACCTATCAAGTCAACGGCGTGGCTTTGACCATACGAAACTTGGGAGACGGGCACTATCAGGCCATCGGACAGCAACGCGAGGGCGACCGCATCACGCTGTCGGTCAAGGCAAATGGGCTGCCGGGGACAATGGCCGAGACCACGATTCCGACCCGTCTTGCCATTGAAAAGTTCGAGGTTGACACGGTCAACATGTACGATCGGGACTACGAAGCCTTCAGAGAGAGCGAACGTTTTGCCGTTACCTTCACCGATGATGCAGCGTCTGAAGACTTCTATGCCGTGAAATTGGTTCAAAAGATAGGCCATCATTTCCGCAATCTGCGCATCAATACCCACGATGAACCGGCCATCAACGGCATGTCGGACATTGATTATGACTTCGGTTTCGACGACAGTAGCTATCAGAATGTGGTGTTCTTCACCGACAAGAGCATCAACGGACGTCGCTATACGCTCCATTTGGGCATGCCATACAGGCCGTTCAGCCCGCCACATCGCATCGAACTCTATCGCATTTCGCCCGAATACTATCGCTTCATCAAGTCGATCAACGATGTTTCGAACAACGATATGGGCAAGATAGGACTGGCCCCTATCACGCCAACCTATAGCAATGTGCGGGGTGGACTCGGCGTTTTAGGAGGCTGTAGCAGTGGTCTGGGTCCGTGGCTCGTTGGCGAAGAGGATTAAAACAGGCGCATGAAAAGGCTTAGGCAGAGGCTCCGGAATGCCCATGACGGCAGGCTTGGCAGCCGGCAACAGTGGGTCCGCAGTGCAATGTGGCCGATGCAGCTGTGCAATCTCAGCCATTTTGCGCCCTGATCTCACCCATTTTAGCGCGTAATATAGCTGAGATTGCACGGCAAAATGGCTGAGATTGCACGGCAAAATGGCTGAGATTGGAATTCAAAATATAAGTCGTTGATTGTCAATGCAATGAACTTTCATAAACATTAAAACAAATAACCGAAATGAACTTCTTGGAATTAGCAAAAAAGCGTTGCTCGGTGAGGGATTATTCGCCGAGAACCATAGAGCAGGAAAAGCTTGATTACATTCTTGAATGTGCACGAATGGCCCCGTCGGCAGTGAACTATCAGCCTTGGCGCTTTATCGTTGTGCAGCATGACGACTGCCGTAAAATCGTGGAACAGTCTTATTCGCGCGAATGGCTTGCGAAGGCTCCGTTGTATATTGTGGCCTATGCGAAGACTTCGGAGGCGTGGATACGCAAGTATGACGGGAAGAATCATGCCGATATTGACGTGGCCATCGCCGTGGAACACATTTGTTTGGCTGCTGCCGAACAGGGTTTGGGCAGTTGTTGGGTCTGTAATTTCGATGTAGAACTGTTGAGAAAAGGATTGCATTTGGCCTCGGACGAATATCCCGTAGCCCTTATTCCAATCGGATATGGCAACGATACACCGGCAAAACCCAAACAGCGGAAGGCGAAAAACGAGATTGTAACCGTTAAATGAGCAGATGACGAGACCCGAATGAGAGACAGATTACGGGCAGAACGCATGCATAAAAAAATCTCCGGCACATCAAATGGCCGGAGATTTCTGTTTCCTTAATCGGCATAAAGCCTGCCGAGGCGTGCTAAAAAAGTGGTTATTGCCAGACGATTGCCACGCTTGAGGTATGATCTCTCTCTGAATGAAGAACCTCTTTATACTGTATGGGATAGCCTTCTTTATCAAGTTTCCACGTTACGGTATTCTGTTTCTTACCATTCAAGCTATAACCCAAGGGCAAATGACGGGTAGGTTTGCCCAGCATTCCGGCGAAATAAGCCATCTCAAGCTCATCTATATCTATACCAAAAAGGTCATAAAACATGAGGCCTCCCTTGTTCACGATGGGCGTTGTGACTTCTTTTGAGGTGTAATGAGTGACATATGTGTTGGTTTCCGTTTCTATTTTATCCGTACAACCCACGATATCACCATCTTTATAGCTGATGGTTGTGATGGACTTTCTATTTTTATTTGTTTCAATCACAGTCTCTATATGATCGTCAGCATTGTAGGTTAAGTCGTAACTGTAAGGAGGATACGGTTTCTTATCTTTGTCATATTGCTGCATTTCGGCATGCTTCACATAGCCTTTTCCATTCAGAAAGACCTTGGTTATCGTCCCTATTACTCCATCTTCAGTCTGAGTAATCACGGCATCTGGCTCATTTTTGCCCTTATTGGCTTTTGTATTATAGTCAAGTGTGTACGCATAAGTCTCCGAACCTCCTGAGAAACCAACGAGTCTACCGCTTGCATCGGTCTTAAATTCAGAGCCTGCAATGCTCTTAGGCACTTTTGTAAACGCACGTTTCGGGCCCACCGGAGCCGGTTGGGGCGTGTCGGTTTCATCGTTACTTCCGCAGGATACCAACGCAATAGCCATCAAAGCAGAAAGCATGAAAGTATAAATCTTGTTCATTGTCATTGTTTGTTGATTGGTTATATCATTATTGTTTGAATGAAAAATGCCCACGACAGGCACGCTGTTCCGTGGGCATTTCTGATGGATAAGCCTACTTCTTGTAGGTGATTCGGAGCTCCATACCTCCCCCTTTTTGGCTTTCTACAAGCTTACCTCCTGAAATGGACAGGCTTGTCTCGGCACGATTGTCAAGCAACACCTTGCCGTCTTTCACGCTGAATGTCTTCCATTGGTCGACGGTTCGGCCGTTCAAGATGCGCGAACCGCTGCCGTCGGCATTGAACTTCAACTGATAACTGAAGCCTTTTGCTTGCGAAGCATCTAACGAAGTCCACTGACCAGCAGTATTGATTTCAATCTTTTCCACCGTGAAAGTGCTGCCTTTGATGGTTTCTTCGGTCAGCGTCGGTTCGTCATCATCGCTGCTGCAAGCCGTAACTGCGGTCATAACGAAGAACATCATGACCATTGTCAATACACTGAAAATTTTGTTTAACGCTCTTTTTTCCATAAATTAAAATGTTAATAATTGAATGATTGATATGTTAAGAACAAGTCTTTGCAAAGGCTACACAAGTCCGTCGAGTTGCTTCTTCATCTGTCTCAAGCGGTCGCGCACCGAGATTAGCGTCTCCATCACGTCGGCCGTCTTGTCAACTCCCTCGCGATTGGCATTGAGTACCTTTCTTGCTGCCGCCAATTTGAAGCCTCTCACCTTCACGAGATTGTAGATGAGCTTGATTTGTTCGATATCCTTGTCGGTATACTGCCTGGCTTTGCTGTCTTTCTGCACCTTAGGTCGCAGATGAGGGAACTCTGTCTCCCAAAATCTCAGCGTGCTTTCGTTGATTTCGAACATGGCCGCAACTTCCTTGATACTGTAATACAACTTCAGATTTTTATTCGTATGGAGGGGCATATTCCTATGTTTTTTGATGCAACAACGCTTAATTTCTTTGCAAAGTTAGCAAAATTCCGCGACACTCTCCCCTCATCTCTAATCTTTTTTGTACCTTTGTCGTTGATTTTTCAGATTAAAACAATTCAAAACTTTATAGAGAAGATGATGACAGCAAATGAAGTCCGCGAGTCTTACAAGAAATTCTTTGAGGGCAAGGGACACAAGATTGTAGCCTCAGCACCGATGGTTATCAAGGATGACCCTACGTTGATGTTCACAAATGCCGGTATGAACCAGTGGAAAGACATTATCCTTGGCACGAAAGATCCCGGAAAAGACATTCGTCGGGTGGACTCTCAGAAGTGTCTTCGCGTGAGTGGAAAGCACAACGACCTTGAGGAAGTGGGCCATGACACCTATCATCACACGATGTTCGAGATGTTGGGCAACTGGAGTTTCGGCGATTATTTCAAGGAAGGTGCCATCGATTATGCGTGGGAATACCTCGTAGACGTGCTTCATCTGAACCCCGACGACTTGTATGTCACCGTGTTTGAAGGTGCAAAAGAGGAGGGACTCGCACGCGATGACGAGGCGGCTGGCTATTGGGCCAAGCATGTTCGGGCCGATCACATCATCGATGGCAATAAACACGACAACTTTTGGGAGATGGGCGACACGGGACCTTGCGGCCCTTGCACGGAGATTCACGTGGATTCCCGCACACCTGAAGAGAAAGCCAAAGTGCCCGGGCGCGACCTTGTCAATAAAGATAATCCGCAAGTGATTGAGATTTGGAACCTCGTCTTCATGCAATACAACCGCAAAGCCGACGGAAGTCTGGCCCCACTGCCCATGCACGTCATCGACACCGGCATGGGCTTCGAACGACTCGTACGCATGTTGCAGGACAAGCACAGCAACTACGACACCGATATCTTCCAGCCTGTCATCAAACAAATAGAAGCACTCAGTGGCAAACGCTACGGTTTTACGACGCCAACCGGCCCAAACGGCGAATGTATGAGTGAACAAGAAAAGACAGACGTGGCCATGCGCGTGGTGGCCGACCATCTTCGGGCCGTCGCCTTCTCCATTGCGGACGGCCAACTGCCGAGCAACGCAAAAGCTGGCTACGTCATTCGTCGCATCTTGCGCCGTGCCGTGCGCTACGCCTACACGTTCCTCGGCCAAAAAGAGGCGTTCTTATACCGGCTCCTGCCTGTTTTGGTTCACGAAATGGGGCAGGCTTACCCCGAACTTCCGGCGCAACAAGAACTCATCGGCCGCGTGATGAAAGAAGAGGAAGATTCCTTTCTTCGCACATTGGAAAAGGGCATAAACCTCCTCAATGGCGACATGGACGAGCTGAAAGCACACGGACGGAGCGAACTTGACGGCGTCAGCGCCTTTAGATTGTTCGACACCTACGGCTTTCCGCTCGATTTGACCGAGCTGATTTGCCGCGAACACGGTTATACTGTAGATGAAAAGGGTTTCAACGAGGAAATGGCCAAGCAGAAGGCTCGCGCGCGCAACGCCGCTGCAGTGGAGAACGGAGATTGGGAAATCATCAGAGATGGCGAACAGGAATTCGTCGGCTACGACCATACGGAATACAGTTGCCATATCCTCCGCTACCGAAAAGTGACACAAAAGAAGAGTTTCCACTTCGAACTCGTGCTCGACCGAACGCCGTTCTACGGCGAAATGGGCGGACAGGTGGGCGACCAAGGTGCGCTCGTGAACGACGATGAGACCGTCGCTATTCTCGACACAAAACGCGAGAACAACCAGAGCATTCACATCGTGGGCGAACTTCCGAAAGACCTGAAGGCCGAATTCATGGCTTGCGTCGACGTGGAGAAACGGAATGCCAGCGCAGCCAACCACACGGCCACGCATCTGCTCGACTATGCGCTGAAACAAGTGCTGGGCGACCACGTCGAGCAGAAAGGATCGTACGTCGACCCGACGACGCTGCGCTTCGACTTCTCGCACTTCCAGAAAGTGACCGACGAGGAGCTCCGCCGCGTCGAGCGACTCGTCAACCGGCTCGTCCGCGAAGATTTGCCGCTCGACGAACACCGCGACATACCGCTGGCCGAAGCGCGGCAACTCGGGGCGGTGGCACTCTTCGGCGAGAAGTACGGCGACAAGGTCCGCGTGGTGCGCTTCGGGCCCAGCTGCGAATTCTGCGGAGGCATTCATGCCAAGAGCACGGGGCGCATCGGTTTCTTCAAAATTATAGGCGAAAGCAGCGTTGCGGCCGGCATTCGGCGCATCGAGGCGCTCACGGGACAGGCGTGCGAGGACGCCCTCTACGCCCTACAGGACACCATGACCGATTTGCGCGCATTGTTCAACAACGCCAAGGACCTGAAGGCTGCGCTCGTGAAATACATCGGCGAGCACGACGAAATGAGCAAGGAAATTGAACGTTTCCGCGCGCAGACCGTCGAGCGCACCAAGCAGGAGCTTCTCAACCGCGCGCGACTGGTCAACGGTGTGCACGTTGTGAAGGCCGTGCTGCCTTTAGAGCCGGCCGACGCGAAAGATCTGGTCTTCAAACTGCGCGAAAGCATCGGCGAAAGGCTCGTTGCCGTCATCGGCAGCACCGCCGGCAACAAACCACTGCTGACGGTGATGTTCAGCGACGACATGGTGAAGGACCACGGGCTCGACGCCGGAAAAATTATCCGCGAAGCGGCCCGGCTCATCAAGGGCGGCGGAGGAGGGCAGCCGCATTACGCACAAGCCGGTGGTAAGGACGTCGACGCCATCGGAGCGGCAGTCGACAAGGTTGTCGAGCTGGCGCATCTGTGAGAAGGGCGGAGGGAGCCTCCCCCTGCCCCTCCAAAGGAGGGGAGGACGAGTTTGCAGCTTCATTGTGAATAAAAACAGACCTTGCAGGACGGAACGCCTGTAAGGTCTGTTTATTTTTTACTTTTTTTCCTCGGGAAAAACATAAGTGTGCTTTTCTACTCCTTTTTCTTGGGAGGAACGGGGGCTGGCTTCTCGCCCTCTTGTTTCGGTTTTTCGATAGTAATCTTTTTGTACTCAAAAAGTGAGCCGTTTTTGTTTACACCGACCCAGATGGTGCGGGGTTTGCCGTCGGCTCCCGCCTGACCTTTAATTGCGAGCTGATAGTGGCGTTTCGGACCGGAACCTTCCGTTTTGCCCGTAAACGACAGACTTCCTGCGGGCAGGCCGAGTGTTTCCTCCAATTGCGCGAAGCCGGGCTTGAGCATTGCGTCGTATTCTGCCGTCCGCTTTTCGCGGGCAATCTGCGACGTGCCTGCGCGGTGCGACAGCGTGGAATTTTTCTTGTCCACAAGTGCATTGTAGTGTGTGATAAGCTCGGCAAGCTTGGGCGTTTCTGGCTCGAGGTCGTCGAGCGAGTCCATTCGACGCAGCACGGCCTTGAGCGCCTTGTCGGTCTCTGCGCGGAGTGCCTTGATGTCGAATGTGCCCGTCGGAACGGCCGATTTGAGGCGCATACGGTAGCGCGAATCAAACGCTTTGTTGGCGAGTTCCAATTGGTCTACGTAGGGTTGCGCGCTGATATGCAATACGTGGCTTGATGCAGCGGGCGACTGTAAATCGGTGAGGAGGTTCTTAATCATGCCGCTTGCCTTGTCATAATTGGCCTGAACAACGCGTGGATAGCGCGCGAGAATGTCGGTTAGGATTTCTGCTGATTTTTTGATTTCCGGCTGGGTGGCATTCCTATTTAATTCAACCACCAACTGCAGTGCGCGATAAGCTTGGTCGCGCGCTTTGTCCAATTCGACGAGTTCCCTCGTTCCCTCTTGACGGCGTGGCAGAGTCAATGCTTTGTCTTCGTTCTCAAAGGCTTTTTGGAGGCTCGCAAGCACCGTTTCCATTTTCTTGATATTCGCATCTTTGCAAATTTCAATCACGTGGTCAATAAATTGGAAATGTTCCATGTGCTGGAGCTTTCCTTTGGTAAAAGTTTTAATCTCCATAGGATTTAAATGATAGGTTAAACAATAATTGATATTATACAGCACAAATATAGGCATTTCTCATTAGAATTCATAATTTTTTGGCAAAAAAATAGAAAATTCTGCTCAGAATTTGCAAATTCTTGGCAGAAAACAGAAAATTCCGTTCAGAATTTGCAAATTCTTGGCAGAAAACAGAAAATTTCATTCAGAATTTGCAAATTCTTGGCAGAAAACAGAAAATTTCGTTCAGAATTTGCAAATTCTTGGCAGAAAACAGAAAATTTCATTCAGAATTTGCAAATTCTTGGCAAAAAACAGAAAATTCCGTTCAGAATTTGCAAATTCTTGGCAAAAAACAGAAAATTCCACTCGGAATTTGCAAATTCTTGGCAAAAAACGAAAAATTCCGTTCGGAATTCGCGAATTTTTTAAAGCCACTCTCGGTTTCCTCTAAGCAATCGGAGCTGAAGCTCTATTTAAATAGGTGGGCGGTCGTCGGTCTGCGTTTTTGGCCAGTTGACGAGAAAAAGCCTTTGGGTGGCGCGCGTGAAAGCCGTGTAGAGCCAGCGGGCGTAGTCCGGCGCGGGCATATCGGCAGCCATTCGTCCTTGGTCGAGATAAACATGGGTCCATTGACCGCCCTGCGCCTTGTGGCACGTGACGGCGTAGGCGTATTTTATCTGAAGCGCATTGAAATAAACGTCGCGCCGAAGCGCTTCCAAGCGGTCGCGCTTGCGGGGCAGGTCGGCATAGTCGGCCATGACGGCCTCGAAGAGTGCGCGCTGTTTGTCTTCGGGCAGCGCGGGCGCATCGCTCGTGAGCGTGTCGAGCATGACGGTTTGCGTCAGCTCATGGTCGTGGTAGTCGGGAAACCGCAGGCAAACGTCGGCAAACCGGAAGCCGTGGCATTCGCGCAGGTTGCGCACGCGCATTACCTCGGCGCGGTCGCCGTTGGCGATGAACGAAAGTTGGCCTGCGGCTTCGGCTGCCTTGTCGAGATATTTGTTCTTCACAATCATCAGTCGGTCGCCCGTGCAAAGCATGTCGTCATGGTCGAGCACGGTGGCGCGGAGGCCTTGGTTGTAGATGCCGGCCAGCTTGTTGCTGCGCGTCACGATGATGGTCTCGTCAACGCCCACCTCGGCGTAGCTCGCGGCTATCAACTCGGGCAAATCAGCGCCCGTGACGGCTACGACGTCGGCAAATCCGCTGAAACGAATGCGCGGCAGTCCGTTGGCCGCGATAACGTCGGGCGAGAGGCATCTGATATGCGTGGCGTTAAAAAGAATTCCGCTGTCGTGGCCCTGCCGAAGTACTTTGCGTAGGTCGCACGCATAGACGGTGAGGCCACGGGCTTCGAGCGCATCGACATCGAGCGCGGGAGCCAGAACCTCTCCTACGGGCGGAAGTTGCGCGCTGTCGCCGATGAGCATCATGCTGCAGCCCGATCCGCTGTAGACGTAGCGCACGAGATCGTCGAGCAGGCTGCCCGTCCCGAAGATGCTCTGGGCGCCCGCTCCCGTACCAATCATCGAAGCTTCGTCCACGATGAAGAGCGTGTCCTTGTTCAGGTTGTCGTTCAGGTCGAAAGCGCCGCCGATGCCTGTGTAGCGCCGTTCGCGATAGATTTTTCGGTGGATCGTCGATGCGTTGCGACCGCTGTTGGTGGCAAAAACCTTGGCCGCGCGTCCCGTTGGGGCCATCAGCTGCAACTTTTGGCCGAACCGCGCGAATGTGCGCACCATGGCTCCGGCCAAAGATGTCTTTCCCGTTCCGGCCGACCCGCGCAGGAGCATGACACGGCGCTCACCCCTGTCGGCCAGAAATCGGGCGAAGGTTTCGAGGGCATTCAGTTGGTCGCGGGTGGGTCGGAAACCGAATTCTGTCAGAATTTCGTCTATAAATTCTTGTATTTTCAATGCGAAGATGATTTTTTTTTTGTATCTTTGCAATCGGAGGCCGACGCGAAGCACGCACCGGCTGATTCCGAATGCAAAGTTAGAAAAATTATCCGAATGAAGCTCGCTGCCCATCATAATTTATGGCTTTCCTTGTGCGCCGTGGCACTGGGCGCCGTTTGCGTCGCGAGTATCCTCGGCCCCGTCCGTTTTGGCAAAGAACGGCGTCTGCGCGAGCGAGCCGTTGTCGTGCGGCTGTCGGCGATACGCGCTGCCGAGCTGAACTACCTGCGCGACCACGGAGTTTACACGGCTGATTTCGGCACACTCGTCGGCGGCGGTTATCTGGCCGATAGTCTTCAGTACGTGCCCTTCGGTGGTGGTCGTCGGTTCGATTTGGCCGCCACGGTACAAGTGAGCGTGAGCGGCCGTCGTTTGCCCTTGGTGGAATGCGGCGCCACCTACGATGCTTATCTCGACGGACTCGACGCGAACAGCGTGGCCAATCTTATCGAAGAAGCGAACCGCAGCGGACGTTATGCGGGCATCAGAATGGGCGACATCAACGCGGGCGACACCCGATTATCCATCAATAAATAACGATTATGACCGAAAAACCTATTACCCGGCACCCGCACAGGGTCACGTTGAGGCTGACCGACACTACGTTGGCGTTCGCCGTGGCCGACGAAACGGCCGCAGGTGGCCTCGACTACGAACCGTACGTGATGAAAAGTGGCATGTCGCCAGCGGCTAACCTTCGCGAGGCTTTTATCGAGAGCCGCATTCTCGGTGCGGGCTTCCTCCACGCGCAAGTGCTTGTCGATAGTCCCGTGCTGCTCGTCCCGCTTGAAGAATTTGATGCCGACGACGCCGAGCCCTTCTATCACCATACTTTCACGGGGCACACGAACGAGGAGCTCCTCAACACCGTCCTTCCTGCGCAGAACGCAGTGGCGGTCTACCCAATCAACAAAGACATTAAGCTCGTGCTGACCGACCACTTCCGTGATATCCGAATTATGCCGCTGATGCAACCCGTGTGGAGCTATCTTCATCGGCGGAGCTTCACCGGCACAAAGCGGAAGCTCTTCGCTTATTTCCGCGGCAAGCAAATGGAGGTGTTTGCCTTCGCCCACAACCGTTTCCGCTTCAGCAACCGCTACGAGGTGGTCAACGCCAACGATGCGGCCTATTTCATTCTGCATGTGTGGACGCAGTTGGCCCTCGACGCGCGCGAAGACGAGCTGTTCCTGTGTGGAACGATGCCCGAACGGGAGCCACTCATCGCGGGCCTCAAGGAATTTGTTCAGAAGGTCACCGTCATCAATCCCGCTGCTGAATTCAACCGTGCGCCCATCACCCAGATCAAAGGGCTGCCGTTCGACCTGATGACATTGTATATAAAAGGTAGATAGCGCATGAGAATCATCACGGGAAGCTATAAAGGCCGCCATTTCGACATTCCGCGCACGTTTAAGGCGCGGCCGACGACCGACTTTGCCAAGGAAAACATCTTCAATGTGCTGCGGGGATACGTCGATTTCGACGGCATAACGGCCCTTGATCTCTTTGCCGGAACGGGCAGCATTTCGCTCGAACTGGTCAGCAGAGGCTGCAAACAGGTGATCAGTGTAGAGGCCGACCGCGACCACGCCGACTTCATTCGCCGCTGTTTTGCCAAACTTGGCGACGATAGAGACGTGCTCGTCCGCGGCGATGTCTTCCGCTTTCTGAAGCGTTGTCGGCAGCAGTTCGACTTCATCTTTGCCGACCCGCCCTATACGTTGGGCGACCTTCCGCAGCTTCCCGACCTCATTCTGGGCGGCGATCTGCTTGCTTCGGGCGGCATTTTTGTGCTCGAGCATGGCAAGGACCATGACTTCTCCACCCACCAACGCTTTGCAGAACACCGAAGTTACGGCAGTGTGAACTTCACCTTGTTCAAATGAGGCGGCTTGCGCCACGGCCTTGATTCTCAACAACATTCATTCCCTTTTTTATTTCTATTTTATTGTCTTGCGATCTCAGTCATTTCACGCGCTAATCTCAGCCATTTTACGCGCTAATATGGCTGGAATTGCACGGTGAAATGGCTGAGATTGTTTACCCGTTCTCACCGATGGGCTTCGTAGCCTCCTGCAACCATTCGCGCTCATCGGCTTCCAAGTGGGGCGAAAGCATGGTGCAGACGTGCCGATGATACGTATCGAGCCACCGAATCTCCTCGGCTGTGAGCATCGAAACGATGATAGGAGCCGTGTCAATCGGGCAGAGTGTCAGCGGTTCCATCTTGAGGAACGTGCCGAACTCGGTCTCCCTGTCTTTCAAGATGAGGAGCGTGTTCTCGATACGCACGCCAAAACGGCCGGCAAGATACAGTCCCGGCTCGTCGGTCACCGTCATTCCGGCATGCAACGGGGCCGGTTTATATTCCATACGGATTTGATGTGGCCCCTCATGCACGTTGAGATAGGACCCCACGCCATGGCCCGTGCCGTGCAAATAGTTGAACCCTTCGCGCCACAACGGCTCACGAGCCAAGGCATCAAGCTGCGTTCCGCACACACCTTCGGGAAAACAGACCAGTTCCAACTGGATATGGCCCTTCAACACCAATGTGTAGACGCGCTTCTGCTCCTCGGTCAGCGGACCAAGGGCTATGGTTCGCGTGATATCCGTGGTACCGTCTTGATATTGAGCACCGCTATCAATGAGCACAAGTCCGCGGGGTTCAATCGGAATATCTGTCTCCGGCGTGGCCTCATAGTGCACGATTGCACCGTGATGTTCGTAACCCACGATGGTACCAAAGGAGAGACTGCGATAGAGCGGTTGTGCTTTTCGCAAACTTGTCAGCTTCTTTTCCAACGAGATTTCGGTCTCATTCCCTTCCTTAACGGCCGGAACAAGCCACTTCAAAAACCTCACCATGGCCACGCCATCACGCAACATGGCGTTGCGAAAGCCTTGGATTTCGCTTTCGTTCTTCACGGCTTTCATCATCGGAACGGGTGATTCTGCCATGACAACCGAGGCATTTCCCTCCCTTGCATAAGCCACCAAGCAACTGTTAGTCTCGTTCGGATCAAGTAAAATGTTATAGGCAAAGTATTCTTTTCTTAGGTAGTTGCCCACCTTTTCATACGGTCTTAGCGCCACAGGAATGCTTTCTAAATAGGCCGAAACGGCTGGTGTAAGCTTGGATTCTTCGATGAACAGCACCGCCTTTTCGGGCTCAATGACAAGGTAACTCACGAAAACGGGATTGCAATGCACGTCGGTTCCACGCAGATTGAGGGTCCATGCAATGTCATCCAAGGCCGACATCAGCATGCCGTCGCAATGTTTTTGGCGCAAAGCCTCACGCAGTCTGCAGAGCTTAGAGGCCGAAGTCTCGCCCGCATACTCCAAAGATTGAAGTTCAATTTTGCCTTGGGGGATAGGCGGACGGCCGTTCCAAATGCACGCTAAAGGATCGAAGTTCAGCCTTAAAGTCATTCCCCCTTGCCGGCGAAGTTCGGCAATCAGCGCTTGTGTCTCGGCATAACTGCTCACCGTTCCGTCTATTCCTATCTCGCTTCCTGCCTTGCATTGTTGTCCAATCCATTCGGCAATCGTGGGCGTTCCCGCCACTTTCAGCTTCATCAACCGGTATTCCGAGCCTGCAAGCTGCGCCTCGGCGGCAAGGAAATAGCGCGAGTCTGTCCACAATGCTGCACCGTTTTGCGTGACAACAGCCGTGCCCGCAGAACCGTCGAAGCCTGAAATCCACTCACGACCCTTCCAATGATCGGCCACATATTCGCTGTTGTGGGCATCGGTACTGGGGAAGATAAAAGCCGCAAGTCGCTCGCGTCGCATCACTTCTCTTAAGGCCGCTAAACGTTGATTGATTGTTTCCATGTGCATCTTTTGCTAAATCGACATGACAAAGATACGCTTTTTAAGAATTAACAACAAATAATCTGCACATTAAATAGCCCAAATCCTATATTTTTTTACTAACTTTGCGGTCAAAGGAAACAGATTTCTAAACCATAAAATAGTAATATAGTTATGAATTATTTAACGAATGACAAATTGGTTATCGTCGGTGCAGGCGGTATGATTGGTTCAAACATGGTACAAAGTGCGCTGATGCTCGGGCTTACACCCAACATCTGCCTTTACGACATCTTTGAGCCGGGTGTGCATGGTGTGTATGATGAAATGGCACAATGCGCGTTCCCGGGTGCAAACCTTAGCTACACCACCGACCCCGCAAAGGCTTTCACCGGTGCAAAGTATATCATCTCGTCGGGCGGTGCTCCCCGAAAAGAAGGCATGACCCGCGAGGATTTGCTGAAAGGAAACTGTAAAATCGCTGCTGAGTTCGGCGATAATATCAAGAAATATTGCCCCAATGTGGAGCATGTTGTCGTGATTTTCAACCCCGCAGACGTCACCGCACTGACCACGCTCATTCATTCCGGCTTGAAACCCAACCAGTTGACCTCGCTCGCAGCGCTTGATTCGACACGTTTGCAGCAGGCTTTGGCCGAAGAATTCGGCGTTCAGCAGGACAAGGTGACCGGTGCACACACTTATGGTGGCCACGGTGAGCAGATGGCTGTATTCGCTTCGCAGGTCAAAATCGATGGAAAACCATTGGCAGAAAAGGGCCTTTCGACCGAACGTTGGGAGGAAATCAAGCACCACACCGTGCAAGGTGGCTCGAACATCATCAAACTTCGCGGTCGAAGTTCGTTCCAAAGCCCAGCTTACAACGCCGTTAAGATGATTCAGGCCGCTATGGGTGGCGACAAGTTCACGTTGCCTGCCGGCTGTTATGTCTGCAATGACAAGCTTGGCTTCAAGAACGTGATGATGGCCATGCCCACAACGATCGATAAAACGGGCGTTCACTTCACCGAACCGACAGGAACAAAGGAGGAGATTGATGGCCTTCAGAAGTCATATGAGCATCTTTGCAAGATGCGCGACGAGATTGTGGAACTCGGTATCATTCCCGCTGTTGACAAATGGAAGGAAATGAACCCCAATCTTTAAGTAGTGTACTTACCTTTATTATAATAATAGTTTTTAAGTTTGAGAGGAATGGGCCGTGAGGTTCTTCCTCTCATTTTCTTTTGCATTGCAAACAGCGGCCAATAGAAACTTCATGGGGAACTGAACAAGTGGCACGCAATCCATAAAACACAAGGACTTGATGTGCAAAAGCGGCAACTTTCACACCTAATACCTACCCCGTCCCTCTCAAAAGAAGGGAGTGAGAGCTTACAAGAAATAAAAGGTAAAAAGTAAAAAGCAGGCAACTTGAATGCTTTGCTCAAGGCTTGTGTCTTTACTTTTTATTGTTCTACCTTTTTAGTTCTTTACTTTTATAACGCCGTAAAGGCGGCAATGAGTCCGAAGATGATGCCGGGCGTGTTGGCAATGGCAAGGGGAAGGTCGCGTTTCTCCTTGAACAGTCCGTAAGCCACCCACAGTGTGCAGTTCACGGCAGCCATGAAAGGCTGTATGAACGTTCCTTTTTGTCCGGCCAAGTTGTTTTCTATTTGCGGAAGATAAAAGACATACATCAATACCGACGTGCCCATGCCTACCCAACCCATGGCGCCAAAAAACTTTTCTCTTGTCATTTTGTTTATTGTTTATTGGTGATTATGATATAAATTGATTGAAAAAGTGGAAAGGACATGCCGAGTGCATGTCCTTTTTGCTTTGTTTCGAGTTGCCAATTTCTTATTTCTTGTAGCTGCAAACCGGCCAAGGCTTGAGCTCTTTGAAGAAGTCATGGCCCTTGTCGTCAACGAGAATGAAGGCCGGGAAGTCTTCCACGCGAATCTTCCACACGGCTTCCATGCCCAATTCCGGGTACTCCACGCACTCAATGCTCTTGATACTGCTCTGCGAAAGCACAGCCGCAACACCGCCAATCGTGCCCAGATAGAAGCCACCATGCTTTTGGCAGGCATCTGTTACGACTTGCGTGCGGTTTCCTTTGGCTATCATCACGAGCGAACCGCCATGAGCTTGGAACTCATCCACATAGGGATCCATACGGTTAGCCGTGGTCGGTCCCATCGAACCGCAGGCATATCCTTCGGGCGTCTTAGCCGGACCGGCATACAAAACGGGGTAATCTTTCATATATTGTGGCAAATCTTCGCCTGCATCGAGGCGTGCCTTGAGCTTCGCATGCGCGATGTCTCGGGCCACAATGATGGTACCTTTAAGGCTTACACGCGTCGAAACGGGATACTTCGTCAGCTCGGCACGCACGGCATCCATGCCTTTATCGAGGTCAATCTCAATGCCCTTGGCCCCTTCGCCGGGCTTTCTGTACTCCTCGGGAATGAGTTCTGAAGGGTTGGTGTCCATCTTTTCGAGCCAAATACCATCGGCATTAATCTTCGCTTTGATGTTTCTATCGGCCGAACAGCTGACACCCATGCCGATAGGACAGCTCGCTCCGTGGCGTGGAAGACGGATAACACGCACGTCATGTGCAAAGGCTTTGCCGCCAAACTGGGCGCCGAGACCAATCTTTTGAGCCTCAACAAGAAGCTTATCCTCAAGATCTTTGTCGCGGAAAGCACGTCCGGTCTCGTCTCCGGTGGTAGGAAGATTGTCGTAATATTTGATGGAACCGAGCTTAACGGTCAGCAAGTTCTTTTCGGCGGAGGTGCCTCCGATGACGAAACAGATGTGATAAGGCGGGCAAGCTGCCGTTCCGAGGCTCTTCATCTTCTCCACTAAGAACGGCAAAAGCGTGCTTTCATTCTGAATGGTTGCCTTAGTCATCGGGTAGAAATAGGTCTTATTGGCCGACCCACCGCCCTTTGCAACCATGATAAAGCGGTATTCTGCGCCCTCAACGGCCTCGATATCGATTTGCGCCGGCAGGTTACATTTGGTGTTCACCTCGTCATACATGTTGAGTGGAGCATTCTGCGAGTAACGCAAATTGTCCTCCGTAAAGGTGTTAAAGACGCCACGTGAGAGTGCTTCCTCGTCCTCGAAGCCAGTCCAAACCTGCTGTCCTTTCTCGCCATGAATGATGGCTGTGCCCGTATCTTGGCAGAAAGGGAGGACTCCTTTCACTGCCGTTTCGGCGTTACGTAGGAACTGTAAGGCCACATACTTATCGTTTTCAGAGGCCTCGGGGTCGCGAAGTATGGCGGCAACCTGCTCATTATGCGCACGACGCAACATGAACTCGGTATCGTGGAACGCCTGTTGTGCAAGGAACGTCAGGGCCTCCTTGGAGACTTTTACAATCTGTTTGCCTTCGAATTCACTCGTCGTTACGCCCTCTTTCGTCAGAAATCGGTATTCAGTATCGTCCTTTCCTGTTTGGAACATCGGTGCATACTTGAATTCAACTTTGTTTGCCATAATGTTTTTATTTATCGTTGTGTTTCGTAATCTCTTTGCTTGATGCTTGCAAAGGTATAAAAAAAACTGCGTAACATCAACTATTTCACGTGTTAAAATGGCTCATATTACCTCGCGGAATGGCCGAGATAGATATGTAGGGACGTACGGTTCGTGCGTCCGTTCAAGCGGAGTGAGTGGACAAGTGGACGGGTAAACGGGTTGACAAGCGGACAGTAATCGGGCTATAAACAGGCCGTATTGAGCGGACGCACGAACCGTGCGTCCCTACATGCACATAGATAATCAACTTGTTCACCCGTTTACTTGTCAACTGTCAACTGAAACGTGAACGGACGCACGAGCCGTGCGTCCCTACATGCACATAAACAAGCAACTTGTTCACCCGTTTACTTGTCAACAGTCAACTGAAATGTGAGTGGACGCACGAACCGTGCGTCCCTACATGCACATAAACAAGCAACTTGTTCACCCGTTTACTCGTCAACTATCAACTGAAACATGGGCGGACGCACGGGCCGTGCGTCCCTACATACATTCATCGTGGTTTTCCACATGGGGAATATTGCGACGCAATCTCAGCCATATTGGCGCGCAATATCACTCATTTTGCGCGGTGAAATGGGCCATATTGCACGCCAATATGGCTGAGATTGTAAGTCACAATGGGACAGGCTGTTATCCCATTCCACCGAAAGAAACGAATAAGGACACAGGGGCCGTTCGTCCGCTCCATCAATCTGCCTAAAAATAGTGTGTCGATTGATTTATGTTTGACATTGAGCGGACACACGGACCGTGCGTCCCAACACGCCTATCCCAATGGGAATGCGTTACACTTTCTTCTACTTCGCAGTGCGACCGCAGGCGATTAATAACCGAAAATGTCCTCGGTGGTGAGGCGTTGCACAGGACCTATCTGCTCAAGCAACGTCATATCGAGGTTCTTTTCGTCGCCGAGAACGGCGTAACGGAAAGATTCTTGAGCGATGTTCCGGTTGGCAAAGTTGACGATATCCTTCAAGGTCAGCCTCGGCAATGCGGCATATACGTCTTGCATATAGTCGTGATTGAGGCCCAATTGCCTGAGCGACAGGTAGCGTTGAATGACACCGAACTTCGTTGTTCGGCTGCTTTGGATTGACTTCCTGAGGCTCTGTTTGGCCAAATCAAAGGCAGCTTGGTTCTGTGGCATGCTGACGAGGATTTCGTGGAAGACCTTGATACAGTCGTTCATCTTGTCGTTTTGCGAGATGATATGCGTGAAAAAGCTCTCGGATTCTCCCTTATATTCGGGGCGTTTATACACGGCATAAGCGTTATAGGCCAGCCCTCTTGTCTCGCGAAGTTCTTGGAATACCACACTGTTCATGCCTCCGCCGAAGTACTGATTGAAGAGAGTTTCAACGGGAGTCCGCGCAAGTGACCACTCTCCTCCCCTGTTATTGTACTGCCGCATATAGATGTTCTTGGCATCGTATGGGGCAATGAGAACCTCATTATTGTCGGTATTCTGTGGCTCATAAGGTTCGTTCACGGGACCGGGTGCCAGCTTTTGCGGCGTTTTATGGGTGCTGACAATCACGGCTTCCAACGTTTTAAGGTCGGAAGGTCCGTAATAGAGCACAGTGTGCTTCAGGCCATTGAGCTTGTCGAGCAAAGAGATCAACTCCCGAGGGTCCATGCTTCGCAAGGCTTGCGTAGCGATGATGTTGCGCGTTGGATTGTATATGCCATAGACAGCATAGTCCCATAGCGCATTGAAATTGGCCTTTTGATCGGTCTTAGCGTCTGCGCGTGACTTCTTAGTCAGGTCACAATAGCGGCTCCAAGAGTCGTTATCGGCCTTTGACTGATGGAGCACTTTCTCCAAAAGTTGCAGTGCCTCGGGCATGTTTTCATCAAGTCCGCTGAGGGAAATGCTGATGTTTCGCTCGCCAACATTGACGGAATAGCTGCAAGCGAGCTTATAGAAGGCTTGCTTGATTTGCGAAATCGTCATGTCGCGGGTGCCGATGTAGTTCAGATAGTCGGCTGCATAGCCATAGCGATTGTCGGCCGTTGAACCGAAGTCGTAGCGGAACACGAGATTGAAAAGGCCGTCATCGGTGTTCCGTTTATAAATATAAGGTAGGCCAGAAGACAGCTTTCCCTGTGCCAATTCCTTGTTATAGTCAACGAAGACGGGCCGGATAGGCTTGGTTTTTGCCATGCGGATGGCATTGAGGAACGGGCTTTCGAACTCGCGGTTTGCAGGGATCGGCGTGATGATAGGCTTCTCTATCTTCTTCAAAGTGGAGTCGGTTCCCATGCGTTTGTAGACACATACGAAGTTATCCATGCGCAGATGGCGGCGTGCAAAGCCGATGATATCCTGCTTGGTGAGCTTGGATTGGCGGTCAATCTGCAAGGCCGTAGTCGCCCATTTCTTGTCGTTGATGAAGGCATCTACCATCATTTGGACGCGACTTCGGTTGTTATCGAGCGACCGGAAGTATTGAAGTTTCTTGTTGGCCAGCACGGCCGGCAACAGATCGTCGCTGAATTCGCCACGCCCCAGCTTTGAAATCTCGGCCAAGATGAGGCTACGTAAGTCTTCAAGTTTTTGGCCATGTGCGGGCACTCCCTCGATGATGAGGGCCGAATAGTCGTGAAGGTCGTCAAGAAAAGCACCGGTTTCCATGGCTTTCATCTGCTGGTCGATGTTGATATCAAGCAGACCAGCCTTGCCGTTCGACAGCATTCTCCGCACGATGTCGAGCGTGTCGTCCTGCAATTGGTTGGCACCTTTGAAGCGCCAACCCATCATAACGTTCTCTGCATCCTGCCCTACGACGCTCGTATCTCTTGGCATCGTGATGGCTTTTTGGGCGGGGAACTCGGGCCGAGTGAGCCGTTTTCCGGCTTTCCATGTGCCGAAATACTTGTCAATAACGGCAATCGTGGCATCGGGATCGAAATCTCCTGCCAGCGCAATGGCCACATTATTCGGCACGTAATAGCGGTGGAAATAGTTCTTGATATTGACGATAGAGGGGTTCTTTAGGTGCTCCTGCTCGCCAATCGTGGTCTGCGTGCCATAGGGATGCGTGGGCGTAAGGAGCTTCCAAAGGGCAGCATATTCTTTGGTTCCATCGCTTCCCATCGATATGTTCTTCTCTTCATAAACGGCTTCGAGCTCGGTATGAAAGCCACGGATAATCATATTCCGGAAGCGGTCGGCCTGAATGCGGGCCCAATTCTCAATCTCATTCGACGGAATGTTCTCCACATAGCAAGTCACATCGTTGCTCGTATAGGCGTTGCTTCCCTCAGATCCGATGCTTGCCATGAGCTTGTCATACTCGTTGGGAATGTTATATTGGGCAGCAAGTTGCGACACTGAGTCGATTTCATGATAGGCCTGCTTACGCATAGTGGGGTCGGTCAGCGTACGATAGTGCTCATAACGCCGTTCGATGTCGTCGAGATAAGGTTTCTCTTTGGCGTAGTCGGTGGTGCCAAACTGCTGGGTTCCCTTGAACATCAGATGCTCCAAGTAGTGCGCCAAGCCCGTTGTTTCGGCGGGATCGTTGCGAGAACCCGTGCGAACGGCAATGTTTGCCTGCAACCGGGGCTTCTCTTTGTTGACACTCATGTAGACCTTTAAGCCGTTGTCGAGGGTGTAGATGCGGGTCTGCATGGCGTCTCCCTTGACGGTGGTGAAGTGATAATCCTTGGCCGAAACCGATGCGGTGAGGGCCAAAGTCAATGTAAACAAGATAGTTTTTCGTCTCATATTGTTAGTTTTCAAAGTCAATTTCATGGTCAAGGTTGTCAATGAAGTCGTCAAGGACGTGCTTTTCGACATCGCCCATGGCATATTCCTTCTCGGCATCCTTGCGTATCTCGGCTATCCACGCACGTCGAGCGTGCACGTAGTCTTCGCGGATTCGTGCCTCATCTGCATCGGTAATCTCTGTCAGATGATAGTAATCGAGTATCAATTGATAAGTCCAAGCCCACTGATATTCGCGATAGTTGCGGTTGATTTCCTCAAAACGGTCGAGCACGTCCTGTATGGTTTCAATCTCTCCGTCCTTGATGTCGTCGAGCAAGCGTATCTCTTCACTTTCCGGAAGCAGCAGTCCGCTGAGGTCATTCCATTTACCTTGGCCTACGGTCGTGGTCGGAGGCTCTAACGCACCAAGGCTTTTTACGACGCGTTTTAGCACGGCTCCCATGTAGATGCGCAAGGCAATGTCGTAGTATTTGATGCCTTTATTGAGCGAACTTGGATTGATGACGTAGTTATGATAGGTGTAGGAAGTGACGTTTTCGCCGCTAGCATCGAGCAGTTTCTCAAGGATTTTCTTGCCTTGAACAATCTCTCCGACCGAGAAAGGCGACAGCCAATCGAAGTTGACGATGCTCTTTTGACTGCCTGAAGGACGCACATCACGCTTCGGCCATTTGCGAATATCGCGATAAAGACCAACGGTTGTGATGTTCCTTCCGGGCGAAAGATACATCGTATCTCCATAAGCTATCAGGTAAGAAAAGGGCAGATTGCGCGTGTCGGGGTGGTACATCAGCTTGCCAAAACACACGGAAAAGGTCCCGATATTGGCCGGCATGAGCACGTAAGCTCCACTGGCAGTCTTCGTTCCGCGCTCCAAAATGCCATAGTGCATGGGGCCCATCTTGTAGGCATGATTGCTGAAATTGGTCGCACTTCCAGCGTTATAGAATGAGAACTGACCGCCGATGAGCAAGCTACTCTTATGGTGACTGGCTGTGAACGGACCGCAGAATGCCGCGCAAGCCTCGCCATTGCTCATGTAAGAATTGGCGAAGAAGACGCTCGAAGAAGCCGTAAAACCGTTACTGATTTGGCAGGCTTCGCCCACGAAACAATCCTGCATCTTCACACTGTTGATGATACTTGAGCCTTCACTTATAATTGAATTCTCGCAGATAACACCTGTCCCTATATACACATTTGAGGCAGGTGAACTCAGAATGGTGCAGTCGCTGAGGCGCGCGGCCCCGTTGATTTCGCAGTCATCATGGATAACCGTGTTGGTAATCTCTTTGGTATTGACAATCTTTACGTTGTTTCCTATGGACGCTTGGTCATGCCGGTTACGTGCAATCTCCTCATTGATAAGTCGTCGGATGGCATCTTTAAGGGGCTTGTCATGGAAATGCTTCACCATGAAAGCGGCGAACTGGCTGTTGAGATCGCTGAAGAGTATCACGTTGCCGTCGCCCACTTCATTGAGCACGGAGATGAGGTTGCCCTCGCCGTAAGTCGCCCCATCGGTGGTTTCCATCGAACTGACGTTGCTGATATAGCAGCCGTCGCCGATGGTATAGTTGTTGATGTAGTTGCCGATGTTCTCTATCAGGCAGTTATCACCAATGCTGACGTTGCGCAAAGTGGCGTTATTGATACCCGAATGTTTCAGAAAACCCCGGCTCACTTCGATGTTCTTGTCGAAGTCACCGATACGGATTTCACCATAAAGCATCACACGGTGCATGTAATTAGGCTTGAAATCCTCTGACACATACACGTTTGTCCAGTCCTCGGCCCAGCAGTTACGGTCTTCGAGAACCCTTATTTCTTCATCAGTTAGTTGTCGCATGGCAGTAATTCAAAATTCATAATTCATTATCGGGCTTATTCTACCTCCGGATACAGAAAGTCATTATACGGATATTTCTGCACATGAAGCTCGCGTACCTTTTTATATAGCGTCTCACGGAACGCTTCCACGTTCAGTTTCTCCTTGGCACTGATGAACATACAACTCTCGTCGAGGCGTGCCATCCATGTCTTTTTCAAGTCTTCCAAGGTGATGTTCTCACGCGTTTCGGGCGTGAGGTCGTCCTCATCTTTCTCTGTCCAGCGGTAATTGTCAATCTTGTTGAAGACTATCATCGATGGCTTTTCGTTGCAACCCAAGTCGGCAAGCGTCCGTTCAACCACTTGTATCTGCTCTTCAAAGTCAGGGTGTGAGAGGTCTACCACATGCAACAGCAGATCGGCTTCGCGCACCTCGTCGAGCGTGCTCTTGAAAGAGTCGACAAGGTCTGTGGGAAGTTTGCGAATAAACCCGACGGTATCGGCCAACAAGAACGGCAGATTCTCGATGACTACCTTGCGGACCGTGGTATCAAGCGTGGCAAAGAGTTTGTTCTCGGCAAACACTTCGCTCTTGGAAAGCAGGTTCATAATGGTGCTTTTGCCCACGTTCGTATAGCCCACGAGAGCCACACGAATCAGTCGTCCGCGGTTCTTTCGCTGTGTGGTCTTTTGTTTGTCAATCTCAAGAAGGCGCTGTTTAAGCAACGTGATGCGCTGAAGAATGATACGACGGTCCATCTCCAGCTGCGTCTCTCCCGGGCCACGCAGTCCCACGGAGCCTTTACCACCACCCGAACCCGAGCCACCTCCTTGGCGTTCCAAGTGGGTCCAGAGTCGTTGAAGCCGTGGAAGCATGTAGCGATATTGCGCCAGTTCCACCTGCGTCTTGGCGTTGGCCGTCTGTGCACGCATGGCGAAGATATCGAGAATGAGCGACGTTCGGTCGAGTATCTTTACTTTCAGTTCGTTCTCTATATTACGTATTTGCTTGGCTGAAAGCTCATCATCGAAGATAACCATACCGATAGGCTCCTCGTTCTCCGCGCAGTCTTCGATGTATTGTTTGATTTCCTCCAACTTACCCTTGCCCACATAGGTCACCGCGCTCGGCCCGTTCACCTTCTGCGTGAACCGCCTGACGGTCACCGCCCCGGCCGTGTCGGCAAGGAACTCCAGCTCGTCGAGGTATTCCTTCGTCTTGGCTTCGTTCTGTCCGTCAGTAATCAGCCCCACCAACACGGCAGTCTCGGCCTTCACTTCGGATATAACAAATTCTTTCATCAATCGTGTCCCTATATATAATATGGTGCAAATTTACGAAATTAGGCTGATAATCCGCATAAAGCGCCGAAGAATTTATACGGAAAGAGAGCCGAGGCCGTCGCAAACGTTTGCGTAATTATTTGCACAATAAGCCCTGCGATTTTCCGGATATATCTCCCTTTTCCCTATCTTTGCACCGTATGAATGATGTATGCAATCAAGATTTTCAATAAACATTAACTACATAAAGACAAACCTCTGAAACATTTCAAAGAAAGAAACGGTCCCGACGCGAAGTCGGGACCGTTTTCTATGCCTACGGTCTACGTTCCCTGCCAGCCATTTCCCAAGCATTACCGGAAAATATAAGCACACAAGGGCACGGTATATCGTTTTTTTTCCGTATATTTGCCGTGAAAAATACAAACCATATAGATTAATACTTAAATTTAAGACAACATCAAATGAAAAAAATGTTACTATCGGTGGCAATGATGATGGCGACCCTCTCGCTGCATGCCACAGACGCGAATTATCAAGTAGTGCCACTTCCGCAAAGCATCATCGCCGAGAAAGGGGCCGCCTTTGTGCTCGACGGCAACACCACCGTCAGCGTAGTCGGCACCGACGAAGCCATGCTGCGCAACGCGGCATTCCTGAAGGAATACATTCGCGAGGCCACGGGCATCAATCCTACCGGAACGAACAAGAAAGCCGCCGCCATCACGCTCAAGCTCAACGCCAAGGTCGAGCAAGAAGAAGGCTACGTCATCACCGTGAAGGCCAAAGGCATCACCATCGAAGGCAAAACACCGCGCGGCGTGTTCTACGGTGTGCAGACGCTCCGCAAGTCGTTGCCCTTGCAACAGGCACAAAGCGTCACCTTCCCCGCCGCACGCATCGTCGACTATCCCCGCTTCGGCTACCGCGGAACGATGCTCGACTGCGGCCGCCACTACTTCAAGCCCGAATTCATCAAGGAATTCATCGACATGCTCGCACTCCACAACCTCAACACCTTCCACTGGCACCTCACCGAAGACCAAGGCTGGCGCGTGCAGATAGACCGTTACCCCAAGCTCACGGAAGTCGGCTCCAAGCGGGCACGCACCGTCATCGGACGCATCACCGGCATTTACGACGAGATACCCCACGGAGGCTTCTACACCAAGGACGAGATGCGCGACATCGTGAACTATGCCGCCGAACGATACATCACCGTCATTCCCGAAATCGACGTGCCCGGCCACACGCAGAGCGTGCTCGCCTCCTACCCCGAGCTGGGCTGCACCGGAGGCCCCTACAAGGTGGGCGAGACATGGGGCGTATTCCCCGACATTCTATGCGCCGGAAACCCCAAGACCAACGAGTTCGTGCACAACGTGCTCGACGAAGTCCTCGACATCTTCCCCTCTAAGTATATCCACATCGGCGGCGACGAAGCCCCACGCGACCGATGGAAGAACTGCCCCCGCTGTCAGGCCGAAATCAAGCGGCTCGGCTTCAAAGGCGCACCTGGCACCTCGCCCGAGGCACAGCTCCGCATACACTTCATGAACCAAGTGGCCCAATACCTTGCCCAGAAAGGACGAAGCGTCATCGGCTGGGACGAAATCCTCGAAGGCGACCTCGACAAGAGTGCCACCGTCATGAGCTGGCGCGGCGTCAAGGGCGGACTGCAGGCCGTGGAGCGCGGCCTCGACGTCGTGATGACACCGCGAGACTTCTGCTACCTCAACTACTATCAGAACAAAGACCGCAACCTGCTCCTCCGCGACGCCGAGCTCTTCATCGACAAGGCCTACGCCTACGACCCCGTGCCCGCCGACGCCTCGCCCGCGCTCAAGCAACACGTGAAGGGCATACAGGGCAACCTCTGGACCGAATACGTCATCTCGCGCGACCTTGCCTTCTACCAGCTCCTGCCCCGCGCCGCCGCAATCGCCGAGACGGGCTGGACGGAGAACGACAAGAAAGACTTCGCATCGTTCAAGCAGCGCATGCGCAACCTCAACACCCACTACAAGCAGTTCGGCTGGAACACCTGCCAAGACATCTACAAGAAATAACCCCCGTGACGGCCACGAGCGTCCTGTCCTGAACGCCCCACGCTGTCAGTACATCAACAAGAGAATCCCCCCGCTGTCCGCCTCGGCGGGCACGCCTATCAAGCGAAAGGGTCGGTGCGCAGCGCCGGCCCTTTCCTGCGTTTATCCCCCACCCGCTCCCAACGCTGCATCAATCCGCCCGCCGAAACCTTGCCGACTGCCCGCAAGGAAGGCCTCCCCTGCCTTTCATTATAGGACAACGTGCCCATGAGCAATACATCTCCTATCGACCTGCTATAAGGATTCCTGATTTCCCACCGCGGTGAGAAATATTTTTCACCACGGTGGGAAGAATTTTTCACTGCGGTGGGAAATATTTTTCACCGCGGTGAAAAATCGGACATCCTACTACCAAACGACAAGGAGTCCCTATATGAAGCGGCTTACATCTACGTTAGGAAAGGCAAGGAGTCCCTATATGAAGGGGCTTACATCTACGTTAGGAAAGGAAAGGCGTCCCGATATGAAGCGGCTTGCATCTACGTTAGGAAAGGCAAGGAGTCCCGATATGAAAGGCTTGTAGCTGCACAGGGAAAGAAAAGCCCCTTCCCTTTAGAAGCGAGGGGGAAGGGGCTTGCGGACAGGGTGGCCTTGCGTTAGCGGCGAACGGCCCGAAGGTGGCGACGAAGGACCGGTGGGCGGGAGGCGGCGTGGCTACTTTCCGAAGCGACTCTTGTATTGCGAGGGCGTGAGGCCGTACATTTCGGCGAAGTAACGCGAGAAGTAGCGCGGGTTGTTGAAGCCCACTTGATAGGCAATCTCGCTGACGCTGCGCTGGCTCTTGCGCAAGAGTTGCTCGGCATGGCGCAGGCGTATGTTGCGAATGAACTCGGAGGGCGTGATGCCCGTCACGGCGGTCAGTCGCTTGTAGAGCTGCACGCGCGACATGCCGAGCGAGGCACTCAGGGTTTCGACGCTGATATCGGCGTCGGAGAGATGGTCTTCGATGTAGTCGGTGGCTGCCTTCACGAGCTTCTCGTCCATCGACGTGATGTCCATCTGCCTTATCTTGGGTTCGATGCGGCTGTTCTGCGGTCCTTCGTGCCACTTGATGAGGTTCCTGATGCGCAGCTCCAGCAGTTCCATGTCAAAGGGCTTCGCGATGTAGTCGTCGGCTCCGGCCCGCAGTTCTTCCAAACCATTCGCGTCGGAGGCGCGGGCCGTCAGCATGATGAAGGGAATGGGGGCGGTGTTGCGGTCGTCTTTGAGGGCTTTGCACAGCGCGTGGCCGTCCATTCGGGGCATCACGGCGTCGCAGAGTATGGCGTCGGGCCTGCGCTCTGCCACGCGTTCGAGGGCTTCGGTGCCGTCGTGGGCCACGCGCACGTTGAACTTCGCCGACAGTTCTTCGGCCATGAAGGCGAGGAACTCCTCGGAGTCGTCGACCACGAGCAGGTCGTGCCGTGGGCTTTCCGCCGGCGGTGGTGCGGTGGTGTCCTGCGTTTGGGCAGCAACGTCGGGCACTTCGCGGGGCATGCTCGGCACGTTGCGCACGGGAAGGTAGAAGATGAAGACCGAGCCGCCGCCGGGGTTGTCGGCAACGGAGACCGAACCGCCGTGCATCTCGACGAACTTCTTCACGAGGCTCAGGCCGATGCCGCTTCCTTTGGCATCGTCTTCGGCCGTGCCCGGAGCCTGATAGAAGCGTTCGAAGACGTGCGCCTTGTCGGCATCGGCAATGCCTTTCCCCGTGTCGCTCACCTTCACTTCGAGCCGGTCTTCCTGCGCAGGGCCCGCTTCTTGGCGCGGAACGAGGCGCAGGGCCACGTCGATGCGTCCGCCTTCGGGCGTGAACTTGTAGGCGTTCGAGAGCAGGTTGTTCATCACTTTGCGCAGTTTGTCGTCGTCGAACGGCATCATCAGCGTTTCGACGGAGCTATAGAAGGTGAGCGACACCGGCTTTTCCATCAGCTCATCGAACGTTTGACAGATGACGCGGACGAACTCTACGACGTCTCCCGTGACCAATGTCAAGCGGCGATAGTCTTCGTCCAGCTTCCTGAAGTCGAGCACTTGGTTCACCAATCCCAGCAGTCGGCTGCCGTTGCGGAGCATCAGTTGCAGTTTTCTCTTCTTGGTTTCGTCTTGCTCCTTACCTATCAAAGCCGAGAGCGGCGACAGTATCAACGAGAGTGGCGTGCGCAGTTCGTGGCTGACATTGGCAAAGAAATCAAGCTTCATGCGGTCGAGTCGTCGTGCTTGTTCGGCCTCGCGCCTCACTTGTTCAAGCATCAGCCGGTCGTGTGCCCGCCGGATAAGCACCCTGCTGACGTAATAACACAGCAGCATGACGAGCAACATGTAGCCGAGGAACGCCCATGTCGAGAGGTAGAAGGGCGGACGTATGCGAATGTTCAGCCGGCTTACCTCGCTGCTTTGCGTGCCGTCGGCGTTGACCACCTTCACTTCGAGCGTGTAACTGCCGGCAGATAGGTTGGTGAACGTGACGGCCGGCATGCCGTCGGCAGTCAACAACCACTTGTCGTCGAAGCCTTTCAGGCGATAAAGGAAGCGACTCTTATTGGGAATCTTGATGGCGTCGGACGCCAACTGAATGGTAAAGGCATTCTCGGAATGAGCCAATGTGAGTTCACCTCCGTCGTGCAGCTCCTCATTCAAGATGACCCGCCCGCTATAAGCATCGCCAACGCGCAGCGGTTCGTTGAAGATGAGTAGGCCGGAAAATAAAGCCTTGGCCGGATAAGCATAATTCCTGCCACGCTGCGGAGGCAGGATATCGATGCCGTCTTGCCCACCCACGACGACATTCCCATTGCGGCAAAGGCAGATGGCTCGGCTGTTGAATTGCCTGCTTTGCAGACCTTCGGTGTCAGAATAGTTGGTTACGAAGAAGCTCCACACGCCGTTTTCCCGTGCAGGCACCACATGTGAGATGCCTTTATCAGTGGCCACCCAAAGCGAATGGGCCGCATCTTCGACGACAGAGCAGGCAGCCACGCCCCGAACGCCTGCAAACAAAGACACCTCTTCCACGCGGTCGGTCTGCAAATCATACACCGAAAGACCCGAAGAAGCGGCATTCCACAACAGCCCCCGCGTGTCTACGAGCAACTGGTTGATGGACGAAACGGCAAAACGTCGGCCCGAACGCATCTTGTCATACTTGATAATCTTATGTGTGCGCACGTTCAACACGGAATATTCCTTCTCATGTGCCATAACGATATTCCCCTGCGCGTCGAACGAAAGAGAAAGAATGAAATCGGAAGACAGGCCCGAATTGTGCGTGTTATAAGTGACAAAGCGGCCCGTCTGCGGGTTCATCACCTGCAAACCGCCGCCCAATGTGCCAATGATGATGTTGCCCTCGGCGTCCGTTTCCAATGCCCAGACATTGTCATTCGCAAGCTCTCCCTTGCCTCCCGTGGCCCTGTAGGCCGTGAAATGACCGTTTTTGTAACGCGAAAGTCCGCCGTCGAACGAGCCAAACCACAGCGAACCGTCTTTTCCTACCGTGCTGCTGACGACGATATCGCTGCCCAAGCCCGTCTGTGCAGCCCGAAACCATCGCCGACTGCCCGTAGACGGGTCGTAAACCACGATGCCCCGGTCGTTCGTTCCACACCATAAGTTGCCCGAATTGTCCTCGACTATCGTGCAAACGTCGCCCAACGGGACGGTATGGAACATGGTTTCGCCCGGCGAACAATAGGCTGCACCGTTCTTATAGGTGCCCAACCAGAGCCCGCCCCGGCCATCGAGGCAGATACTTTGAATGGTATTGTCGGGCAAACTCTCCCTGCGTTCGCGCTCATATTGATAAACAACCGCGCTGTGGTCGGCGGGATTGAGGCACAACAAGCCGTCATGATCGGTCGCAATCCACAGACATCCCCGTGCATCGGTCTTTAAAGTCTTCGCAATAATGCCCGTGACGGGAAGCCGATAGCCCTGCGCCTGCAAGAAAGCATCGGCCGTTTCGAACCACCGATGGGCTGATGCGCTCCACACTTTGGTGTGTCCCGTATAGGTAACCCACAAGTTCCGGCCGCGGTCCACGTGGATTGAATAATACCGATGCCGTCCATTGCTCCGCTGTTTCAACTCATTGTTCACCCAAAGCACCCTACCCTGCCGGCCATCTGCCTTCACTATCGTCCCATCGGCATATACCATAAAGACGCAATCCTTGTCGTCTGCCATGTCAGAGACCGTACCTTTCGGCAGTTTTCGGCCGCCCTTGCCTTGCAATGAGAACAAAATCGCCATCTTGTTTCGTACATTATAATAATAAACCCTATGCCCGTAGACGGCAATCCACATGTTCTTCCGCCCGTCAATCTTTACATAGTAAGGCGTTCCCTGCATTCCTTTGGAAGCCATCCATTGGTTCAAGTGCGAATCGAAGCGACTTTCGCTCCTGATGAACCTGCAATAGCCCGCAGCCGTATGTAACCAAAGGTTGGTTTCAATGTCTTCCTGAACGTTGTCCACTACATTGTTAGGCAACGACTGCTCATCACCCGCCTTATTAAAGTAATTGCTGAAGCGAAACCCGTCAAAACGGTCGAGCCCCGACTGGGTTCCCAGCCAGATATAGCCTTTCGAGTCTTCGAAGACGCTGTTCACCTGACCGTTGGACAGGCCTTCCCGAATGCCCAACCGATGGAACATCAATGCGTTTTGCGCCGGTAATGCCGGACATAACGACCATTTTAAGAGCAAAAGGACAAAGAGAAAAAGACGCTTCATGCCATGAACAAAAGATTAAGACTGTCACAAAGTTAGCGTTTTTCCATAGCATCAACAAGTTTTCCGTCCGTTTTTTCCATATGAAGTCCGTCACCAGATTATCAAATCCGGGCCGGGAACCCTGCCAATTTGCCGAATGTAGGGACGCACGACTCGTGCGTCCGCTCGCATTGTAATTGACAGTTGATGAGTAAACAAGCGAACAAGTTGATTGTTCCGCACCAAGCGAGCGCGCGAACTACGCGAACCTGCTTTCCAATATCAGCCATATTGCAGTCCAATCTCAGCCATATTGCGCGGTAAAATGGGTGAGATTGCACGGCAATATGGCTGGGATTGAAATGCAAGGTGTAAGCCGTTGAGTATCAGTTTAAGGCATGTAGGGACGCATGGCCCATGCGTCCGCTCGCATTTCATTTGACTGTTGACAAATAAACAAGCGAACAAGTTGATTGTTCCGCGCTGAGCGGACGCACGAACCGTGCGTCCCTACATACCTCTTGCCCGCAAATCATTCTGCCATTCGGTTAATCCTAAAGTTCAATGTTCAAAATTCAAAGTTCAAAGTCCTCAAAGTTCAACGTTCAAAGTCAAAGTCGCTCCATCTCTATCTCGGCTACTTCGTCATCTCACGGCGGCCACACCTTCCTTGATTCCCTGCATTGCGGGCGTTCCCCAAACCGTTTGTGTGGCCCGATTGATAATGGTCATGTTCGGAAAACTGCACACATTGATGTCCCATGCAAAGGGAACGATGCCGCGTTCGCCGGCATATTGGAACACAGTTTTGTACCAATGCTTCAGCGTGGCATTGAAAGTGGCATCGTCTTTCTGCCAGTTAGCACCGCATTCACCGATGATAACCGGGATTTTCTTATCCATAAAGGTCGTCTTGAGCTTGTCGAATTGCACCTTAACGCTGTTGGTATCGGTCCAAGTTTCTGTGGCTCCGCTGGTGAAATTCCATGGGTCATAGTAGTGAACTTCAACCATCAAGCGGTCAGTCTTGGTGTCATTGGGCATCTGAAGATAGCTGCAAGTGGAGTTAATGTCAGTAGATGGACCTTGAACCACCAGCACACGCGACGCATTATTGCCTCCCGTGACCCGCACGGCGTCTACGAAAGCCTGATTATACCGTTGCAGTATCGGGGTCAACGCTTGGTGATGGCCGTGGAAGAGCTTGTATTCTTGGAACGGTTCGTTGAGTCCTGCAAAGAGAACGTGCTCATCATAGTCTTTGAAAGCAAGGGCGATGTTGGTCCAAAGCTTCTTCAACTGCGCTGTTTTCGCCGTGATGGTGGCCTCATCTACAGCTTGGAAATGGTCGCGGGAGCTGCTGAAGCCGTCCACTTCGAGCCAACCTCCGTCCCAATGGTCGTTGATGAGCACGTAAAGACCGTCGGCAACGCAATAGTTCACAATCTCTTTCACGCGGTTCAGCCACTGTTCGTCGATGGTCATTCGGGCCTTATCGGTAAGGTGTCCCATCACCCATGCAATCGGAAGACGCACACTTTTGAAGCCTTGTGCCTTTACTTCGCCGATGATTTTCTGCGATGTCTTTGTGCTTTGCCATGCCGTTTCGGCCGCCAGACCGCCTTTATTGGTGAAATTGTTGGCCAAGTCGCCGGCCTCAAGCGTGTTGCCTAAGTTCCAACCGGGATACATCAAGGCAGCCAATTCCATGGCAGAAAGCGACATGTTTCCGGCCTTGCCTGCCGATTGCGCTATGGTAACGGCCTCGGTCAGGCTGACATCGCCCTTTGAAAGGGTGAAACTGACCGTCGAAGTGCGTGCCGTTCCCACGTTTTTGCTTACATGGAACCGATGAAGATAGGCCTTCATGTTGGCCCGAGAGCCTTTCGTTTCGCTGATCCATTCGGCACCAAGCGTCACCGTATAGGGCGCATTGGCCTGCAATGTCACCTCGATATCGCCGCCATCGGCCCCGACATTCAGCGTTTTCGCAGACTTTATGACCAAACCTTCAGTGGAAAGCTGCGTCACGGTGACCGTTTTTGTCTCGCCACCGACGCTGATTGAGACCTTGGCCGTGCGGTCATTGAAGGCCGTGTTAGCCTCGGTTGCGAACTGATATTTATAAACCGTTTTCGAGGTTGACGGCTGTGGCGTGATTTTCAGCCAGCTTTCAGACGACGAAATCGAGGGCGTTGCAGCCCCACGCACATAAAACAACGCTTCACCTCCTGATTTTGCAAACTGCAATTCGGCCTTCGACAGTGTGAACGTCGTGTTTACCGAAGGTTTGTCTTCGTCTTTCGTGCAAGCCGAAAAGGCCAGCATGGTGAACGTCATCAGCAACAATGACAATAATTTTATTCTTTTCATACGCTTTTTCTTATTCTGTTTTTTCCTTAAACAACCCCTCTCGGCCTCTTTCTTTCCACTTATCGTTCATAAGATGCATGGAAATCGCCAAGAAAAGGCATAGTCAGTTGACATTGTCGGCATCAAAATCGATGCGCAAGACGCTCGCTTTCAACTTCGAAACATCGACAAGATCGGTTGCCAAATCCTTGATATCGATGCAGAACACCTTGGCCCCTTCGGCCGCAGCAGCAGTCTCCATAAACACTTTATAGGTGCCGTCGCCCGTTACTTTGGCGTCATATTTGTCGCCCGAAAGGCTGCTCCAATGGCTTGGGTCTCACGAATCGTCGGCAAATTCCAGTCCGGCAATATGCTGATGTGGCGCAGATGGCTTCAGATTTCCATTGATTCCCGTCAGCTTAAAGGTGACAACCATGTTCTTTGAAAACTTGATTTGAGCCGGATTAACAGCCGGATGGGCCTTGGTTGCACCATATTCGTTATAGATTTCAATCCTTATGCGCCCATTATTTTCAAGGTCTCCAACGACAAGCCGGTCTGAAAGCGGCGTCAAATGAGGGCTCTTTCGCACGGAACGGACGCCCAATCCGAGGCTACGCAGGGAGAAACCGCTTGCCGCAGTGCCCGCTGTGAGCTTCAACGTGTGGCCGTAATCCTTGACAATGTCATAGCTGCTGGCCGTCCAATAAAGCCCTTCCGTGCCGGAATTATTCACGGTTTGGCCCTTGCGATAGCCCGTATAAGGCAGGAAGATGCTGTTGCCATTGGCGGCAATGAAGCGCATTCCCTTCACACCCTTCACGGTTTCTTCCTTCCGGGTGGTCTTGGCAATCAGTTCAGCCACCTGTTCTTCTGTCGGAATGGCCGATTTCAGGGAAGAAGGGCCATCGATATCGGCTGCCTTGACAATGTCGTTGCTGCCGTCAATCGGGTAATCGGACAGGTATTCGCTCTGTTTAAGGCCGGTAGGGTCGCCGAATGCGGCCAGCGCACCGGTCTCTTGCTCGGCCTCTGCACCGATATTGCATTTCGCCCACATAACGGATAGGCCCAAGTCCACGTATTCCATCACCTGACTTGCGGTTTTGAAGCTCTTGGTTTCACCATAGATGAGTCCGTCGCCCAATTGGAAATAGGACGTATAGTAATAAGTTTTGCCCGGAACAAGCCCCGTCAAGCGCTGCGAGACCGAGTTGCGGGTAGACAAGATGGGGAAATCCACGCCGTTCCGCACGCCATCTTGCGTGGCAGAAAGCTTGAAACCGTAGTGCATTTCCGTTTCACCTTCGACCATGATGCCGTCAAGTCCTGTCGTCACGGCCTTGACCGTAACCTTCGTAGCCGTTATATCTGCCGCATCAGCCGTACCAATTCGGGCGTCAGTAGTGACGAAACGCTTCACCTCGCCATAGGAGGTCAGCTTCCCGGCCAGCGTGACATAGGTGGCATAATAATAGGTATTGCCTTTGGTTAGCCCCTGTAATGTTGTCGTCACAAGCCCGTCTGCGCCCATTGTTCCTTGCACTTTGCTGCCAACGGCCTTGGGGTCGGGATCGGTTCCATATACGACTCCGACACTGTATGAGGCGGAATACTGTCTTGAAAGGTCGAACACACGTCCCGTGGTCGTGGCCGAAACGGCGGTAACAGTGGCACTTCCCGTTTCTACTTTCTTGATAATCGCATCTGTTGCCACGGAATAATCGTCATTGTCACCACAGGAAGACATGACGAAAAGCGAAGTCAGCAACACGATGCCTGCAATATCTCTTGGTTTCATAGTTCTGTTTGTTTGTTAATCTATACTTAATGACGTTCCCTTATGGCTCCATGACGTTGGCACCGCAGTCGAGCGTGACCTTAACAGTGACAACAACAGCGTCGGAGAAGTTGTAATATTGCTTGTCGTTTTTCGTGTCTCCCCACGGATTCACCAGATAACGACGCGCCGTAGAGTGGTCGTTGTCGGCCGTTCCACGGTTTATTGCCGTGTCATCAAACGGCACACTGTGGCCATCGACCTTGATACTGACAATCTTTACATCGCAGTTGTGGTGGTCTTTATACAATTTTGGAACGTCAAGATATACACCGTAGGCATCGGTCTGCTTACCTTTGAGCGTGAATGTATAATTCCCATCGGTCGTAATGAACGTGGGAGCGCTCGACATAGCATTAAATCCCGAGTCGAAGATGTAGAGTTTGCCCGTGTAACGCTTCACATCGGCCGCTCCTTTCGTTTGTGCCACCCAATGATATCCCTGATATTGGAACCGTTGGCCTTGGTCGTCAACACACGATTTCCCTAACCAAAGATCTTTTAATGCCCCGGAATAAGCATCAGTGGACACGGAAAGGACGCGCAGACTGTTGTCGGCATTCGCACTCATATTGAAGTTCGCCGCCAAGACCGTGTTGCCCAATCCTTTAGAGAACGTGATGACACCCTCGTTGCTTAGCGTATAGGTGCCTTTCACTTGAGAACCATCGGGAGCCGTATAGGTGTAAGTGCGTGATTCGGCGTTCGTTCCGTAATAGATTACGAGTTTGGCGTCTTCAATTCCCGAGGCTGCCGTGAAAGTCAGGCCTTTTGGAGTGCCATCAAGATTGCAATAATCAAAAGCTGCACCTTGATCGTCTTTCGCCAACTTGTAGGTTATCTCCCGATTCGTGGGATTTTCAATCAAATTCTTCCAGCCTTCGATAAGCTTCGGCTGCACATCTGCGGTGCCAGTTCCCGGATTCGGTTTCCAATTATCCCAATATTCCTGCGAAACAAAATTGTAACACAGTCTGCAAGGCTTCTCGCTTGAGTTGTCACGCAAGGCAGCTATCTGCAAACGATCGTCATCTAAACCGAAAAGTGACAGGCCTGCACTCCAATTCGTCACTACACCATCGTGCCCGGAATTGTGTAATAACTGCGCATCACTGAAGGTTATCGTATGATTTTCCGTATCCAGCATGTAAGTTCCACGCATGGTTTTTCCCGTTTCGGCATTATAAACCGTCACATGTGCCCCATCTTTCAGGTCGAACTCCATATATCCATAGTCCATGGGCCTCATCACCCAACCGTTTCCCGCAATGTCAGGGGTCCAATTCCAGCTGTCTCCGGCTATTTTTTGGCCCAACATCACACTGTTCCAATTGTCATCAACGCCCCAAAACCCCAAAGGTCCGGCCCATAAATCAGTGTGTTTCGTCACGGTGTTGGCATCGATATCGAGTTTCCAACGCTTGGAATGGCCCACTCCACCACTGATTTTAGTCCACAAAGGGTCGTTGACAAAGCCGGCGAAGAAGTCTTTTACCGTGAAGGTTGCATACGGTCCCCACACGAAACCTCCGCGTGTCTCGGCTCCCATCCTTATTTTATAGGTGCCACTGAAGGGAATCTTCAATGTCACTTCGCTGCTTTGGTAACGTCCTTGAGGCGTATCCATGATGACAGCGTAGCCACTTGGCAACAAACTTTTCACGATAACGATATTCGGATTTGACACATCGTGCTTTATTTCATAGGCAATACCTTCGACAAGGTCGTCGGATGACAAATCCTTTCCACCCAAACTGAAAGCATCGGGAGAGCAACCGGTCGCCAAAAGCATCATGACAACGACTGCCAGCAAGTATATAGATTGTTTTGTCTTCATAATCATTCGTCTAAAAATGTTTATTCTATGCACTTATTTCACTGATTTACCAACCCGCATTCTGCTTAAGTACGCCATTACTTAACGTAATCTGTGACAGAGGTATCTGGCAGAAGCCGCGTTTTTTGATGATATTCTCAGCCTCAATGCTGATTCTTTCCCTCACACCACCACTCAACAGCACGGTATTATGCTCTGCAATCTGGTTCGCAGCAGCCCGTAATCCCTGCCGAAGTTGGTCCCAATATCTGATACCTTCAAAGGCGAACTCCCTTTGACGCTCCTTCCAGATGTTCTCTCTCGTAGGAGTAACAGCAACATAATTGCCATTTAGCGAACCATCGTCCTGTGTATAAGCACGCTTGCGCACTTCATTCAAATACTGTTGTGCCTTACTACTGCCCAATTCTGCAGCCATTAAGAGTACGTCAGAATAGCGAAGAAGAATCCAATCTTGATATTGAGAGATCATGAAATCGCCGGCCATGTCGCCTTGCAAGTAGGAAACCAACGACGTTGTCCCGTCTTCTGCCGTCATATTTTTGCTGAGTGGGGTGTATTTCTTGATGGCATAGCCGGTGTACTCACGCTGGTCAGCAATGTAATTCTTTTCATAATCGCGCAGTTGTTGGCAATCTATGATTGAAGCTTGGCGGCGGGTGTCGCCCGGACCATAGACAGAAGCCTGCTTAGGATTGACGGTTAATGCGCCCCATCCCTGACCATAGCGGTCGTAAACATTGGCTCCGGTTCGCATACCCAGGTTTACGACAAAACGGTTTCCATCGTTATTGCCGTTATAATCGGCCGTATAGTTGAACTTCATCGACAAAACTGTCTCCTTGTTTCCTACACCTGCATACGAAGACTTGTCCACCCAATGGTCAAGATACTTGCCCGTTTTGTCATCAGAAGCTGCAGGCCAGAGATTTTTGAATTGAGGTATCAGTCCGTATTCGCCACTTTTGATTACTTCTTCGCAATAACTCAAGGCCTTTTCCTTTGTAAGTCCGCCGGGAACTGGCTTACCTTCATTATGATTATAATAGCCATCGTAGAACAGATAGACGCGGGCCAGCATTCCCATTGCGGCATAACGCGTGATATGACCATCGTTCTTGGCAGCATCTGCCTTTGGATAGGCATTCAAAGGGATAGTTTCTGCAGCATAGGTAAGGTCTTTCACAATCTGAGCATAGACAGAATCCGGATTAGCTTGCGGGATATTGTCCTTAGAAGCATGTAACAAGAGAGGTATATGCTCCCATGTGCGCACCATATCAAAATAACATAGGCCCCGAATGGCATACGTTTCACCAAGATAGGTGGCGCGTGCTCGGTCATCATCCCATGCAATTCCCCCGGCCTTATCAATGAATTCGTTGCAGCGAAAGATAGCCGCATAATACGAAGCCCAAAGCGTATTGTGCATATCTGTGTAAGATGGCGCCTGATTCATATCAAAACGATCCAAAACCTGCGTGTTTCGACCATCTGTATTGCCCGTTCCTCCAAAACATTCATCGCTCATTGTCTCGGTAAGCTGATAGATAGTGAAGCTTGGTCCATCGGAAACTGTTCGCTGCCAACCGTCATAACAGGCATAAAGAGCACGCAAACCATCTTCCTGACTCTTGTAGTAATTTGCAGAATTGCTCTCTGTTTTCGACGTTACGTCAAGCCAATTGTCACCGCACGAAGAGAAAACCGCGGCTGAAAACATGGACAAAACCGCCATTGTTATTGTATTTGTTTTCATATTTAATGTCTTTAGCTAATTAGAATTTAAGATTTACGCCCACTAAAATCGTACGGGGACGGGGATAATAGCCAAGATCGATGCCTGAAGCCCAGCTATTCACTCCATATCCAATCTCCGGATCCATGCCATTGTACTTGGTGAACGTCAAAGCATTCTGAATTTGGAAGTACAAACGAGCCTGAGAGAACAACTGTGTCTTGAGTATTCTCACGAAATCATAGCCCAACGTGATGTTACTTACACGTAGAAAGCTGCCATCATGAATGAACAAATCGGAGAACTGCCAGTTAATATTGTTCTCTGTTACACGAGGATACTTGTTACTTGTGCCTTCTCCAGTCCACCGACTCAATACTTCGGTCGTGTAGTTCGCTGTTTTCGTGCCAACATTCCTGTAAGCCTGTACGACATCATTGCCCACCATACCATTCGCAGTGACATTAAAATCGAAGCCTTTATAGTCAAAACCCAAGGTAAAACCATAAGTAAAATCGGGCATTCCATTGCCGAGGTTCACCTTATCAGCGTCATTGATGACCCCATTATGGTCAATATCGTAGTATTTCACGTCACCCGGCTGCACATCACTCTGTAAAACACCGTTCCCGGAAGCTATCCAATCATTGATATCTTGCTGATTTTGGAAGACTCCTGCTGTCTTATAACCCCAGAAATAGCCTATAGGACGCCCGTTACTGGCACGATAGAACTCCGTGGAATTATCATAAAGCTGCCCATTGCCGTCGGTTCCATGAATGATTCCGTCCTCCGTTGGAATGTTTCCTACCTCATTATGGTTATAAGCTCCATTGACATTGACGTAATAATGAAGGTCCTTACCGATACGATCGCTCCAACTTAAGCCCACTTCCACGCCGGTATTCTTCACGTCTCCACCATTAATATAAGGTGCACCCGTCCCGGCTGTAGCCAAAATCGGGGCAACTACGAGCCAATCTTTCGTCGTTTTGTAATACCAATCGAAGTTGATATTCAACCGACCGTCAATGGCTCGGGCATCAAAACCAAGGTCTATCTGCTCTGATGTCTCCCATTTCACCTTTTCATTTGCCAATCTACTCTCATAAGCTCCATAGAATGGAGCCTGAGCAGCAGCACCATATTGATTACCGAACAGATAATAAACGCCAGCCGTAGTGATGGGAGATACAAACATCAAGTCTCCGATATTCTGATTGCCCACTTGTCCCCAGCTGACACGCAGTTTGAAATAATCCAAAACGTTGGCTATAGGCTTCCAAAAGCGCTCGTTTGAAACCAACCACCCTGCACTTACAGAAGGGAAATAGCCCCAACGGTTTCCCCGTGCGAACTTACTTGAGGCGTCAGCACGCAGTGTTGCATTGAGCATATAGGTCTCTTTCCAGTTCCAACCAGCACGTCCGAAGTAAGAGAACATGCGTTGTTTCAAAGCAGGAGCACCGCTTGCACTCAGTCCGTCTTCAGGAGAAGAGGCGGTTCCATTGCTGATATAGGCGTGACTCCAATCATCGAAGCCGCTCTTTAGCTTACCTTGACCCGCACCCACGCCGATTCCGCTAAACTGATAGGCCTCGGTTCCGACGAGTGCATTAAGACTATGCGCCTTCCATTTCCAACTATAGCTCAGCGTATTGGTCCATGTAAGCTGATGATTGTGGCTTGCATTCTGGCTAACACGCGTTTGATTGATATTCCGCGAATAGTCGCTGAACTCGTAAATGGGTGTGAAATTGCGGTAATCTGAGCTATAATACTCGTAACCTACGACTGTTCGGAAGTGCAGGTCCTTGAGCCATTCGGTATCGGCATAAACATTGGCACTGAAACGGGCCGCATTGTTCTCGTTGTTGGTGTTGGTCATCATCAAACCATATGGATTTCCCATCGCTTGGACATCTTGCCAATCCATGAACTTCGTGTTTAAATAAGGGCTCTTGTAGTTGTTCTTGCCATAGACGGGAACCAAAGGAGACATTCCAAAAGCTCCTTTTAAAGTGTTATTATAGGCATTTCCAACGGAAACACCGCGATTCTTTGTGTAGATAAAGCTCACCTGCTCGCCTATTTTCAGCCAAGGTTTCACCTGCCAATCCGAATTGACACGGAAATTATAGCGTTCATAGTTGCTGACATCCTTGCCGCCAACGATTCCTTCTTGGTTCATATAGCCGAGAGTGAGGGCATAATTCCCGGTTTTACTGCCACCTGTGACACCTATATTATACGAACCCGTCTGCGCATTCTTCCGAAACATCTGGTCAACCCAATCGGTATCGATCACACTTCCATCTGTATTGTAAATACTTTTATAAGCCGACCAATCGTAAGGCTGCTTACCTGAGTTGATAGCCTGCTCATCAAGTATCGTCATATACTCATGTGCGTTGAGCATTTTAACCGAACGTGGTTTGTTCTGCCAGCCGACATACCCATCAAAACTGACGACTGCGCGTCCCTCCTTACCGCTCTTGGTCGTGATGAGCACGACACCATTGGCCGATTGTGAGCCATAAATCGCAGCCGAAGCCGCATCTTTCAGTACATCGATGCTTTCAATGTCGGCCGGATTCAGCGAAGCAATGTCGCCACGTATCCCATCTATGATATAAAGCGGGTCGCTTCCGTTGATGGTTCCCATGCCGCGAATGTTCACTTTCAGCCCCGAACCGGGCTGACCGCTTTGCGAAATGATGGTCATACCGGGCGTTTGCCCCTGCAAGGCCTGCAAAGGATTGGAGGTATTCAGCTTTGCAATGTCGTCGCCTTTAACATTAATGTTGGCACCGGTGACGAGTTTCTTCTTCTGAACACCATAACCAATGACGACAACATCGTTGAGGGAGTTGGCTTCTTCTTCTAATTTGATGATCAGATTGTCGCCGTTCACTTTCACACGTTGCGTGATAAAACCGATATAACTGACGACAAGCGTCTGCCCATCATTGGCCTCTATAGAGAAATTACCATCAAGGTCGGTCACAGAACCACCCTGTTTGCCCTGCACAATCACGGTTGCTCCCAGCAAAGGTTCGTTGTCTGAGGCCGACAACACCTTTCCTGTGACCGTTTTGGCACAAATACTTGTTGTCCATAACAGCATGAAAGCCGTCATGACAACCTTGCAAAAGAAATCTTTGCTCCGCATAAGCGTCTTTTTCCTCATAGCTACTTTGTGTTTAGGTTATTGTTACTTTATCTGTATTCCATGATTTGCGACTATCGAAGTCATTCGTTTGCAAATTTAATTAAAACACGACAAAGCGCTACGTCTTTATGTTTTCAACGTAGACACCAAAAGTTACGATGACTGTATGAAATGTTTCTACAAACAGTATGATTTGTATCGAAACAGAACACCTAGCCCGATGTATAGGAAGAGCCTTAGTCTTGGAAATAAACGCGCTTGACACGGTTGCTGACGCCCGTCAACACCTCGTATGGAATGGTTCCGATGATGTCGCTAAGCACAGTAACCGGCAAGCGATCGCCAAAGATTTCGACGCTGTCTCCCTCTTTACAATCAATCCCGGTCACGTCGATCATAGCCACATCCATGCAGATGTTGCCCACATAGTCAGCCTTTTGACCGTTGACAAGACAGTAACCACGACGGTTACTCAAGTGCCGGTCGAGCCCATCAGCATAACCTATGGGTATAGCGGCTATCATACTGTCGCGCTCAAGAATGGTCTTTCGACTGTAACCGACGCTGTCTCCGGCCGGAACCTTGCGCAACTGAAGTATCGTTGTCTTCAAGGTACTGACGTTATCAAGGGTCTCATTGGTACGCGGATTGATACCATAGAGTCCCAATCCCAGCCGACACATGTCCATCTGGCGGTCGGGAAAGTGCTCAATTCCGGCACTGTTGTCCATGTGGAACAGGATTTTGTGGTCGAATACCGCTTGAAGTCTATCCGCCCCAAGCCTGAAAAGCTCGTATTGACGGGCACTGAAGTTGTCAAAATCATCACTGTCGGAACCAACGAAGTGGCTGAAGACCGACCGGGGAATGACCGCTGTCTGGCGTTTCAGCCGTTTGATGAGCTCATCCATGTCTTTTCGCGGGTCGAAACCCAGACGATGCATGCCCGTATCAAGTTTAATGTGGACGGGAAAGCCCGTGATGCCTTCTTTTTCGGCCGCTTTCACCAACGCATCCAGCAGACGGAACGAATAAACCTCGGGCTCGAGGTCATAATCGAACATGGTTTTGAAGGCCGTCATCTCGGGATTCATGATCATAATGCTGCTCGTGATGCCGTTTTTCCGCAGGGTTACGCCTTCGTCTGCCACTGCAACAGCCAGATAATCCACGCGATGGTCCTGCAGTGTCTTGGCGATTTCAACGCTACCGGCACCGTAGGCATCGGCCTTGATCATGCATACGAGCTTGGTTTCGGGCTTCATAAACGAGCGATAGCGGTTCAGGTTCTTCACAACGGCATTGAGATTAACCTCCAATGTCGTTTCATGTACCTTCCGAACAAGCAGTTCCGTCAGCCTGTCGAAGCCGAAACGCCGTGCCCCTTTGATGAGAATCACCTCGTCATGCAGCTGCTTGAACACATCGCTGCCTATCAGTTCGTCAACGTTGTCAAAGAAATACTCCTCCGACAGCTTGATGCTTGCGGCGTATTTCTTTAGTTCTTCGCCTATGCCGATGAACTTTTCAACTCCTCGTTGCCGGCACAATCGACCCACTTCTTCGTAAAGTTCGTGCGTGGTCATGCCGCTTTGATAGATGTCACTCAACACAAGCGTGTGCCGACGTCCTTGATGATCGGGCCGACGGTTCATAAAATCGAGCGCAATATCCAGTGAATTGATGTCCGAATTATAGCTGTCGTTAATCAACGTGCAGCCGTGACGCCCCTGTTTCACCTCCAAACGCATGGCAATCGGCTCGAGTTGCCGCATGCGCTCGCCGAGTTTGTCGGCCCCGATACCCAATGTCAGCGCGACAATTGCGCAGGCAAACGAGTTATTGACCGATGCTTCGTCGATGAATGGCAAGGAATAGCGATGCTCTTCACCTTTATATATATAGGTGACCTCGGTGGTTTGCGCTTTCTTCTCTATCGCTTTCACGAAGAAAGGCGCACGCTTGTCGGCAACCGACCAGAAGAGACGCTCGCCCTTCAGGTCTTTCAGCTCGCTCACACAGCGACCCACCAGATCGTCGTCGCCATTGTAGACCACAACCTTGGCATCGCGGAAAAGCTTCAGCTTCTCTTTACACTTCGCTTCCTTGCTGCTGAAGTTCTCTTGATGGGCGTCTCCGAGGTTCGTCAGCACGGCAATGGTGGGCTGAATGATGTCATGCAGGGCCGCCATCTCGCCCACCTGACTGATGCCGGCTTCGAAAACGCCCACCTGTGTGTGCTCGTTCAGCAGCCAAACACTAAGCGGAACGCCTATCTGCGAGTTGTAACTGCGGGGCGAACGCGTCACAAACAGGTCGTCACTCAGCAGCTGATTGAGCCATTCCTTCACCATTGTCTTGCCATTACTGCCCGTAATGCCGACTATCGGTATGTTGAATTCGTCACGATGTCGCTCGGCCAAGCGCTGAAGTGCCTCCAATGTGTCGACCACCTTCAGGAAATTGGCATCGGGATAGTCGGTCTCGCGATTGAACGGCACCTCCGTCACCACGAAATTCCTTACACCACGACGATATAACTCGGGAATATAGTGATGCCCATCATTGCGTTCCGACCGCAACGCAAAGAAAAGTGTCTCTTCAGGAAAACAAAGTGAGCGGCTGTCTGCAAGGATAAAGCCTATTCTTGCCACGTGTTCACCAAAACGACGCGCACCTATCAGTGTGGTTACTTTCTCAATAGTATATGTCATCGTGTATGATTTATGTTGTTGTTCTGACTACAAAATTAATGCAAACCAACGACATATCAAAATAAAAACGAGACGAATTCGATGCCCGGCAACAGTGAAATGCCTTCGCACATGCAGCATCTCGCCATCGGTTTTGCAAAAATCAAATCTCAGTTCTTAACACTTCGCGGCCGAAGAAACTGGGAACGAGAAGCAAATAAGATTGACCCTTGGTGGCCATTTTCACCTTTCTGCGGTTCTGTTTCAACCGTCTTGCAAACCGGTTCCGCCCATCTTGCAATCCTGTTTCAGTCATTTTACCGCGCAATCTCACCCATTTCACCATGCAATATGGGTGAGATTGCACGGTAAAATGGGTGAGATTGAAACGCAGGGTGTAAGTAGTTGATTATCAATATGGATTTGATGGCATATCAATAAGAATGAACATGCGTCGGAAGCTACCCACCAACCGAAACAGAAATCGGTTTTCCGGGGCGCAATATGCGCTATCCGAAACACGGGTGCACCATCAAATGAATGATGATACACCCGCGTTTGTTTCTTTTATGACTGTTTCGGCCCGCTGTTCTCCGTCAGATGACGGGGTATGTGGCCGTAAACAAGGGCGCTATGTCTTGTCCATTGTCAACGTCGGCGCACAGATTACTTGCCTTTGGGGGTGGAACTTGGAAGCGGAGCGCCATCGAAGACTAAGGCAACCGGCACTTGAAGGTAGTTGTTCGAGGCTGCATCCATCTGTATTGCGCCTGCAACAATCTGCATACGTACATTAGGTTTCTTGACAACCAAGCCGAAAGAGAAACGGTTGTTGATATAGAAATAGACGGCAACCTTATGGTCTTTGCCACCGAATTTCAGCGTAAATTCTTGCTTAACCGGGTTCAACAAGAAGCCTGCAGGGGCGAGCCGATAGTAGTTGGTCAGGCATTTCAGGTCTTTGTTGGGGGCTTTTTTCAATGCTTCTTTCAGGTCTTTGTCCTTCACATAGTTGGCAAATACACTCAAAGGGAAGTCTTTTATGATGACCGTACTGTCGGTCATGATGTCCCATTTGATTTTCAATGTGTCGGAATTGTCCTTCGGATTCTTCTCATTCTTGGCCGGATAGATGAAATCGCCCGCGTAGTTGCCCTTCACTTCAAGGTAGGCTTGTTGTTTTTCTGCAGGCGTCAGCACCTTGGTATCATCGTTACCGGGGTCACAAGCAACGAACATGAGCGACAGGATTGCGAGGCAACCCAAGAAAGAAAGTTGTTTTTTAGATGTTTTCATTGTCTTTTTGAATTTAAAAATTAATCGTATCTTTGCCCTATAAAGTGCATTAAGCGCATAAACTTGCCTGACGTTTGGTTAAGAAAGGTTAAACATTGGAAGTTGAGGCAAGCTATCCGCTTCTGTGTATTTAATAGGTGAAACGAGGAAAACGGCAGATATAAGAAAACAACGGAAATGACGTTCTAAGAGTAGATAGGGTTCACTGCGGCATGAAATTATTCACTACAGACAAGGAAGAGGCCATTGTTCGCAAGTTAAGCAGGGGAGATGCCACTGCCATAGACTTGCTATATGCGGCGTATGCTCCCCATCTGACAGCGGTATGTGCCCGCTATATCCCTCGAAAAGACGACATGAAAGACGTCTTACAAGAGGCTTTTATCAAGATGTTCAGCAATGCTTCGGGCTTCAATTACCGTGGAAAAGGGTCGCTAAAAGCCTGGGCTACGCGCATAGTCATCAATGAATCGCTGCTCTTTCTACGCCGAATAGCAACGTCAGGTATGGTGTTTACAGACAAAGACCTGCCCGATCAGATTGATGAAACGCCCGATGTGAGCACGCTGAATGCCGAGGAAATAACGGCCATGATAGGCCGGTTGCCGCCGGGTTACCGCATGGTTTTCAACCTATATGTGGTGGAAGGAATGAGTCATCAGCAGATTTCGGAACTGTTAGGCATCAAAGTTGACACCTCGGCCTCGCAACTTCACAAGGCGAAGGCAATGCTTGCACGTATGATTAAAGAACACCGGAAACAACAAGAACAGCGCGTATGAAGAATTGGACAGACGACATCAGACAACGCTTGCAGGGACATCGACAGGCGCCTCCGCAAGAATTGCTCGACAATATCAAGGTCGAGCTGCAGCGTCGCGGCCTTACACCGGCGCATTCTTCGCAAACCACCCACGTCGGAACGGGTAAACTGTGGTGGGCGGCAGCCTGCTTGACGGCCGTTATCGCGGGTGTGGGCGTGTGGTGGCTGCGCCATTCGGAGCCAACGTCAATGCCGCTCATGGCCCAAAAGCAGGCCGTGACCGACCAACCGACACAAGTTCTTGGGCAAGCGGCCAACTTGCGACAGCAAAACCTGCAGCAACGGCTTGCTGTATGGGCCGGCAAGGAGCCAATAAGGCCCATAGCGGCCCGGAACGTGCAGGAAGTTAAAGCTGCTTCGGCCGTGAATTCCGTACCTGTGGAGCCGTCTCCGGTCGCCTCGACCACCGAAACAACGGTGCAGCCCCCTGAACAAAGGCCGGCAAGACCAGCCCGACGACCCACTAACGGCCCTACGAATATCCCCTCACACCCGGCACCTCGCCTCGCTCACCGCCTGTCATGGAGTGCCTATACCGAGGGAACCGGTCTTTCAAACAGCGGCGGAAACGGCCTGCATGGGAATGAACGGCTGCTGAATGTCATGCTTCGGGAGCCCAATGGCGAAAAGCCGGTAGCCGCACCGGGCTATCATGCATTGCAATATCACCATCGGCAGCCCGTGAAAGTGGGACTTTCCGTTGGCTATCGCATGGGTGAAAGGTGGTCGGTTCACACGGGTTTGACTTATAGTTACATGTCGGCCGACGTCAATCTGACGGGTTCGGAGTCGGAAAACGGGCTGCAACGCCTGCATTACGTAGGCATTCCGCTGGCCGTAAGCTATGGATTATGGCAACACAAGCAGCTTCGTGTCTACGCAACGGCAGGGGGTGAGGTCGAGAAATTGGTCAACGGACAGTTGAAGTTCACGCAGGTATCGGCGCAAGAGCAGCAACATTCGGAGACAATTTCGCTCAAAGAGCATCGCTTGCAATGGTCGGTTAACGCGGCGGTTGGCTTGGAATACCGGCTCACCAAGCAGTTTTATCTGTATGCGGAGCCGGGTGTGAGCCACTATTTCAACAATGGAAGCGATCTACAAAACAGTTATAAGGATAAACCTACGGGCTTCCAACTGCAGATAGGAGTAAGAATCAAATAACCAAAACAAAGGAATATGAAAAAAATTATCATGTTGTTGTGTGCCGCTTTTCTGTTGATGGGCTGCACAAAGCGTCCAAAAGCCGTTGAATATCAGGTGGCCAAGAACTACTTTTTCGTCAATAATTCGCCGCGTTCCATGTCATTGAAGATGACAACGGAGCTGGAATTCGGTAAGTATTTCGGCATGGCTGCCTTCATGGGTAAGGACGGTCAGCCTACAGAAATAGACTTTAAGAAGCAGTTTGTCATTGCAAAAGTGCTGCCAGAAACCGACACTTTGACCCATATCACGCCGCTTTCGCTGACGGAAGAGGGGAAAACGTTGCGCTTGAAATGCAAGATTACACGTGGAAAGAAGCAATCTTATACGATGCAACCGTTCGTTCTGCTCATCGTTGACAGGAAGTATATCGACAAAGAAGTGACGGAATAAGGCCCGAAGAGCGGGGCTTTATTCACAAAGATGCGAGACAAGCACCTTAATGCCAATGGCAATGAGGATAAGTCCGCCCAATAATTCAGGCCTCAGCCTGCGTTCTATCGGCTTACCGAAGTGGGTTCCAAGGTACATTCCGGCGACAGACAGCATGAAAGCGGCCAACCCAATGACGAAAAGTGGGTAGGCAAGCGTCGCAATGTGCCTGAAACCCATGCATGCAAACGATATTCCTATGGCCAAAGCATCGATACTTGTGGCCACAGCCAACATCAGTTGCGTCTTCAATGTGTGTGGGTTCATCGAGTGTCGTTCGGCAGGAAGGAACGCATCCCTAATCATTCTGCCTCCCAAGAAAGCCAACAAACCGAAGGCAATCCAATGGTCCATCTCTTCTAAATAGTGGGCAAAGAGACTGATTCCAAGCCAACCAGCCAACGGCATCAGTAGCTGAAAGAGCCCAAAAAGCATGGCCATGCGGAGCGTAATGGGCCAAACAAGCTGCTTGATGATAATGCCGCACGTCGTTGAAACAGCGAAACAATCCATGCCTAAGGCTATGGCGAGAAACCAAATATCGAGTTGACTGATCATAAATACATGAAAAAGCCCCCCTTTCTGATGCAAAGGGGAGCCTTATCTACCTTATTTTTTATTTCACTTGAATGACCAAGAACTTGCTTGTGCTCCAGAATAGCTGTGGATTTGTAATGTTCAAGGTGTATTGTTTGTTGACATCACGGGTCAAAGTGTAGCTACTTGACGGGTGAAGCGTAAGGATCTTGACTGACTTGGAATACAATTTGACGGTCTTATCCACGCGGATATCGATCTTCGTAAAGTAGTTCTTGTTGAAGTTTCCCTGCAACACTTTGCCGTCGGCAATAATACGTTGCTCCTTCAACTCAGCCTTTGTGCCGAACACATACCATGCTGTATTGAGCTGTTTGTCCTGCGCATTGATCGTTGCTGTCTTCTGTGCGCTCTCCGTTGTCAGGTGACTTACGTTGGTATTCAGGTTGTTTATCGTCTCATCCAGCTCGCCGATGTGAATGTCTTTGGCGTCCAATTCGGCGCGAAGTTGCTGCATTTGCTGGTCTTTCTCGTCCAATTGCTTCACCAAATTGTCTATGGTTGACTTGAGTTGTGTGCCTTTTAGCGAACTTGTTGACAGCTGTTGACGCAGCTTAGTGATGAGTTCTCGGTTCTTTTTCATGCGCTCTGTGATGAACTTAATGTTCTCTCTTAGCACCTGTTTGCTATTGTTTCCCTCGCCATCCTTGGCTATCGTGACGCGGTTTTCGGCCTCGTTAATTTGACGAAAGCCCTCTTGAACCTCGTTCATCAGGCCCACCATGTCGTTGATTTCCGTATCTTTCTGCGCAAGAATCTGCTTCAATGAGTCGGATTGTTCAACACTTGCAAGATGGTTTTTCGCCTTGTCTTGATTACAACTTGTAAGAGCCAGCAACACTACACCGGCTGTTACGAACAATAATTTCTTCATAATTCTTCACTCCTCTAATTTTGATTTCTGATCTTTATTCTTTTTTATACTTCGTCCCGCCAGCACGATAACGATCTCACCACGCGGGTCTGTTTCCGTAAAATGGGTTATAACGTCTTTCAAAGTGCCCCTCACATGCTCCTCATGCACCTTGGATATCTCGCGCGACACGCTCACCCGGCGGTCTTCGCCGAACACTTCGGCAAACTGCGTCAGCGTTTTCACGAGGCGATAAGGCGACTCATAGAACACCATTGTGCGCGTTTCGTCCTGCAATGCGAGCAGATGTGTCTGCCGACCTTTCTTCTGTGGCAGGAAACCTTCAAAGCAGAAGCAGTCGCACGGCAGCCCCGATGACACCAAAGCTGGCACGAATGCCGTTGCACCGGGAAGCGTTTGGACTTCTATTCCGGCTTGGGAAGCCTCGCGAGACAGGTAAAAACCGGGGTCACTAATGCCCGGAGTACCGGCGTCACTCACCAATGCTATGGTCTCACCTGCCCTTAATCGCTCCACAATTCCTTGTGCCGTTCCATGCTCATTGAACTTATGATGTGCCATCAAACGGTTCTTGATATCGAAGTGTTTCAGCAAGATTCCCGACGTACGGGTGTCTTCTGCCAGCACAAGATTGGCTTCTTTCAATATCCGAATGGCCCGAAGCGTCATGTCTTCCATGTTGCCAACGGGTGTAGGCACAATGTATAACGTTCCCATATTCAGTCACAAATATATACAATTCTCCAAGATGTGCAAAATAAAGCGGGGCTTCTTTGCAATTTTTAAAATATAAACTGGCAAGTGGTAAGATTTGTTTTTTTTCATACTTCAAGGCTTACAAACTGTCATTCAGGCCCATATTGCCGCCCGATATGCCCATGCTTGCTTCGCAGGAGCCATGAGAGAGCCGACCATGATGAATAACTTCGTTTTGCAACATGACCCATTTTACCGTGCAATCTCACCCATATTAGCCGCTAATCTCACCCATTTTACCGCGCAATATGGCTGAGATTGCAACGCAAGATGTAAACGGTTGATTATCAATCTCCAAACTATGCTTTCCCGATTGACCCATGCAGTTCGCTCTCCCTTCCTTCAGAGGGGTTGGGGGAGGCTCCCTCTTGCATCAAAAAGGGGCTTGCCTCACGGCAAACCCCTCCCCAAATACAGAGTTAAAGCATAGGTATAGCTATATTTTACTAATGATTCCGGCTTGCGTTGCCTTGAGAAAAGCAACGATATTTCGTATTTCCGGGCCGTCGGGCACTTGGTCTTCGATCTGCCGAATGGCATCGAACAGACTCGTTTGTCCATGGAATACCAACCGATAAGCATTGGCTACGTGCTTCCGAACCTTCTCTTCTATGCCGTTAGCGTCCATCATCACCGTGTTAGGACCGCCATAACTGACGGGCTTTCCGCCTGCGATAACGTAGGGAGGAACGTCTTTCGAGAAGGTCGTTCCGGCCTGAATCATGGCGCAACATCCCACACGTGTCTTCGCATTTTCAATGACACTGGAACTGAAAATGACGTTATCTTCGATGTAACAGTCGCCGGCTATCTTCGTTCCATAGCCGAAAACGCAGTGGTCACCCACCACAGTATCGTGGGAGATATGGGCACCTTCCATCAAGAAATTACCGTTTCCGATGACCGTTTTGCAGCCTTCATGCGTGGCACGATTGATGACAACGTTCTCTCTTATGATGTTATCATCGCCGATAACAAGCTCACTTTGCTCGCCACAGAAGTTGAAATCCTGCGGCAAGGCAGCAAGGACTGAACCCTGATGCACCTTGTTGTTGTTGCCCATACGCGTGCCGTTGAGAATGCTCGTGAATGGGAAAACGACGCAATTGTCGCCGATCACCACGTCGTCCTCAATGTATGCGAACGGGAATATCTTACAGTTGTCGCCGATTTTTGCCTTAGGCGACACCTCTGCTCTTGGACTTATTTCACTTGACATAGCTGTTAATGTTGAATGATGAATGTTGAATGTGAAGTTATTTTAATGCAGAATGAGGAATGTTGAATGTGAAGTTGATATTCCATATTCCTCATTTCGCATTACTTAGCTCCTCCTCCTAAAGCACTGTAGAGGTTGACCACGGCCTGCATCTTGCTGAAATCGTCGGCCACTTTGGAGAGTTCGACGTTGAGAAGAGTGCTCTGTGCGGTGATGACTTCAAGGTAAGTGCTGCCTGCACTGGCCATCAAATCCTTGGTGTCGTCCACGTTTTTGCGGAGCACCTCAATCTGTTTGGCCTCTACTTTCGACTTTTCTTCGGCACTGTTATACTGCACCAAGGCGTTACTTACCTCGCTTCCGGCCGACAGAATAGCGTTCTGCCAAGTGTTATATGCCTGCTCATATTGAGCTTTGGCTACCTTTAAGCCAGCCACAAGTCGGCCATTTTGGAAGATAGGTTGCGTGAGAGAACCCACCGCAGTGAGCAACCATTTGCCCGGATTCACGATACCCATGCCGCTATTATTGGTGAAAGCACCGACAGCATTGATGTTAAGTCCGGGGTAAAATCGGCTACGTGCGGTCTCCACATTATAGAAACACTGGGCCAAAGCCATCTCGGCAGCATGCACATCTGCCCGGTTTTTGAGCAGTTGAACACCCACTCCGGTAGAGAATTCGGTCGGAAGACGCTGGTCTTCGAGTTTGCCTCGGCTCACTGTTTGGGCCTGTTGGCCTATCAAAAGCGAAAGGGCATTCTCGGTTTCCCGTAGCTGTCGCTTGATATCCACCTTTTGAGTAAGCACCGAATAGTAGTTGGATTCGGCCCTTTGGACAGCCGTTGAGCGCACTCCGATGACTGCATCTTTCTGCAAAAGCATGATGTCCCAGGTGTCTTTCGTCAGCTTTTCCATGTCTGTCACCAGCTCCATTTGCTTGTCAAGCATCAGCAATGTGTAGTACATATTGGCGATGTTGGCAATCAACTTGGTCTGAACCGACACCTGATAGTCCTTGCTTTGCAGCATTGCCACCTGTGCCGAGCGTTTCGAAGAGAGCAAGGTTCCGAACAAATCCACGTTCCAGCTTGCGTTAACGGGCAGGCTATAAATCTTCGATGCGGGGTTTCCGTCCCACGAAGAGATAGTGCCTTGGGGCGTAAAAGCAAACGAAGGGAGGAACGAAAGCTTGGCAGCTTTGAGCTGAGCCTCGGCCATCTGCACGCTTAAAGCAGCGTTGAGGAGATTCGGATTGTGGGCCAATCCCTTCTCGATGAGCCCTTGTAACTGCGGATCGGTAAAGACTTTGCGCCACGGAATGTTGGCGAAACTTGACGTATCTCTGACAGCCAGCGTGTCACGATCGGCCATAGCGTCGCGGAACAAGCCTGAAGTGTTGACCTCGGGACGCTCATATTTGCCGTAAAGGCTTTTGCAACCCGTCAGCAAGATGGTTGCAAATGCCATGAGCAATAGCGTTTTATTCGTTTTCATTATCATTCAGATGTTATGTTTTTGTGGGGTTACAGCACCGTTACTATGGGCATATTGCGCTAGTTCGGTAGCTGCTTCCTCGTTCAATTCGTCTTCAAACTTCAGCGGAGTAAACTTCTCCTGCAACCATTGGAAAGCCACAAACAAAGCCGGAACGACGAAGATTTGGCACAAGGTACCAATCAACATACCGCCGACGGCAGCTGCTCCGAGGGTTTGGTTACCGTTCTTTCCGACGCCACTTGCGAACATCAACGGCAGAAGACCAATGACCATGGCCAGTGAAGTCATCAAAATCGGACGCAAACGTGCCGCAGCTCCGAGGATAGCACTATACTTAATGGCCATTCCGGTGCGTCGTCTTTCAAGCGCAAACTGTACGATCAAGATGGCATTCTTGGCCAAAAGACCAATCAACATGATGAGCGAAATCTGCATATAGATGTCGTTGGAGTGGCCAAAAAGCTGCGTAAAGAGGAACGCTCCGGCCAATCCGAACGGGATAGAGAGCAGTACTGACAACGGAAGAATATAGCTTTCGTACTGCGCACTCAAGATCAAATAGACGAAAATCACGCAGAGCACGAGCACAATGGCCGTGGTATTGCTGCTTTCGGCTTCTGATCTTGTCAGTCCGGAATACTCATATCCATAGCCTTGGGGCAGCGTATTCTTTGCCACTTCGGCTATAGCTTCCATGGCTTGTCCTGTAGAATAGCCTGTAGCATTGGTCACACTGACATTAATAGCCGTGAACAAATTGAAGCGAGCAATGTTGGATGGGCCGTAAACACGCCTTAAACTGCAGAACTCAGAGACTGGAGACATCTTTCCACTTGCTGTGCGTACGTAGATATTACTCAGCTGTTCGGGACGTAATCTGTCGTTAGGTGCGGCCTGAATCATCACACGATAGAGCTTACCATAGGCGTTGAAGTTAGACGCATACATTCCTCCAAGGTAGCCTTGTAACGTAGATAACACCACAGTTGGGGAGATTCCGGCTTGCTTTGTCTTAGCAACATCTACGTCAACCATGTACTGTGGATAGTTTGGATTATATGTTGTCATGGCCTTTTGAACCTCAGGTCGCTTGTTCAACTCCTTGAGGAAGTCCTGCGTTATGGTGAAGAACTTATTCAAATCTCCACCAGTTTTGTCCTGCATGGTCATCGTAATACCATTCTGAACAGAGAAACCCGGAACCATAGGAGGGCCAAATGCCAAGATTTGGGCATCTTTAATAGAAGCCGTTTGCTTGTAAATCATACCCAAAACAGAATTGGCTTCCAACGGATTTACAAACAAAGCCATCAGATCACCCTGTGAAATCGCATTCTTGATACGGGTGAAGAAGCCACCGGAACGCTCATCAAAAGGCTTCAACTTGATGATGAAAGTAGCCTGATCCGACCCTTGTCCGGCAATGAAGTTATAGCCAATAATCGCTTCGCGCCGCTGAATGGCAGGATTACTTGCCAGCATCTTATCTACTTCGTTAACGATTTCAACCGTTCGTTCCTGGCTTGTTCCGGGATTAGCCGATATCATTATGAACAGCGTTCCCGTATCTTCATTGGGCACAAGCCCTGTTTTTGTGGTCGCCATTGTAATGACCAAAGCCACTATTCCCACTGCAACAGCAAGCGAAGCCCATAGCTTATGATTGATGATACGGGTGACACCTTTCTTATATTTCTCTGTTGTTTTGTCGAAAACACGGTTGAAATTGCTATGGAAACGACGTACGAAGTTCTTGTTGGTCTCGTCTTTTTCTTCGTCATGTGGCTTCAACAGGATAGCACACAAAGCCGGAGAGAGCGTCAAAGCATTGAGGGCTGAGATGACAATCGATAGCGCCATCGTCACACCGAACTCGCGATAGAAGGTTCCGGACGTTCCTCCAAGGAAGGAAACCGGCACAAACACGGCCGCCATTACTAAGGTAATGGAAATGATTGCGCCCGATATTTCGTTCATGGCATCAATAGATGCGCTCATAGCATCCTTGTAACCTTGGTCTAATTTGGCGTGAACAGCCTCGACAACTACAATGGCATCGTCCACAACAATAGCGATAGCCAACAGCAAGGCCGACAGAACAAGCAGGTTGATCGAGAAGCCGAAGACCCAAAGGAAGAAGAAAGTACCAATCAATGCCACTGGAACAGCAATCAAAGGTATCAGTGTCGAGCGCATATCCTGTAGGAAAATGTAGACCACAAAGAACACCAATGCCAACGTAATGAACAGCGTTACGATCACTTCTTCAATGGAAGCAAAGAGGAATTCCGTGGTATCTTGTTCGATGGTATACTCCATTCCGGGAGGGAAACTCTTGCTGGCTTCTTTCAAAGCTGCCTTTACATCCGTGGCAATATCGGTCGCATTGGAACCTGCAATCTGGTTAACCATACCCAAAACTGCAGGCTGTCCGTTGTTATTCAGCTTCACATTGTACATCAATGAGCCTAATTCTACCTTGGCAATGTCCTTTAATTGCAATGTCTGACCAGTCGTTGAACTGGTCAAAAGTATGTTCTCGAACTCCGTAGCACTCTTCAAACGACCTTTATATCTCAATGCATATTCGTAGGCAACTGACCCATTTTCACCCAAAGAACCGGGGGCTGCTTCGATATTTTGCTCTGCCAATACACCCATAATATCTGAAGGAACGAGGCCATACTGCTTCATTTTGTCGGGCTTCAACCATATTCTCATGGAATAAGTCTCTGTTCCCGGCGTCTGAACATCACCTACACCTTTGATACGTTTCAGCAGAGGAACGATATTAATATTGTTGTAGTTGGTCAGGAATTGCCCATCATATCGACCGTCTTCCGTGGTCAATGAATACATGATTACATTGGAAGACTGTCGCTTGGAGACCGTAACACCCACGCGAGTCACCTCAGCTGGCAACAAAGCCTGAGCCTGTTGGACACGGTTCTGCACGTTGACAGCCGCCATATTCGCATCAGATCCCTGCTTGAAATACACGGTAATCATCGCCATTCCCGCATTGGTGGCGGTCGAAGACATATAGGTCATGTTCTCCACACCATTGATACTCTCCTCCAACGGCGTAATAACAGAGTTCAAAACCGTCTGTGCATCGGCTCCCGTATAGGTAGTCATCACCGATATGGTAGGCGGTGCGATGTCCGGATATTGCTCAATTGGCAGCGAAACCAGACCTATAGTACCCAGCAAGACGAAGAAGATTGATATCACCGTCGATAATACCGGGCGCTTGATAAAGTTTGTAAATGTCATAGTTCTTCTTTTATTTTCCTGTCATTGCACCCACAAAGCCACTTGCCGAGCTTTGTTTTGCACCGAGTTTAGCAGCATCATCAATGCTCTTTTGATAGGCTGCGAGCGTCACCGGTGTGATTTTCATCTTGTCAGTCAGCTTTGTCAGGCCCTTAACCACAATGCGATCGCCTACCGAAAGTCCGCTTGTAACGATGTAAGTATTGCCATCATTCTGCGGATCTACCTTGATTTCGGAGTAGTTTACCTTGTTGTCTTTGCCCACTTTATATACAAATAACTTGTTTTGGACAGACGCTGTGGCCTCTTGCGGAATGACGATTGCGTTGCTGTTTGTGCGAGGTATCACGATCTGACCAGCTCCCCCACTCTTCAACAAACGCTCCGGATTGGCGAAATGTGCAATGATTGAATAGGCACCCGTGGCCGCATCAATCACCCCACTCATCTTTACTACCTTCCCGGGGTGGCCATATACGGTCCCATCGGCAAGCAAAAGCTTCACCGAAGGCATCTCTTTCAGCGCCTCACCTACGCTACCTGCGGTCTTTGTAAGCCCCAAAATGTCACGCTCGGACATGGAGAAGAACACCTCAACCGTACTGACATCAGAAACCGTAGTCAATGGATCTGGCGACGAAGCACTGACTAATGCGCCTGCTTTATAAGGCAAACTGCCCACCACTCCTGCGGCAGGACTCTTCACTAAACACCAGCTTAAGGTCTCCTTTGCAGATGCCAATGAAGCCTCAGCTTGCGCTAATGAGGCCTGAGCTGTGGTGAAACTGTTCTGCGCAGTGGCCAATTCAAACTGCCCAATCACATGCTTATCGAACAGTTTTTTATTGTTTTCGTAAGTCAAACGCGCCGTGTTTAACTGTGCACGAGCAGTGTTAACGCCGGCTTGAGCCTGCCGAACTGCGGCCCGATATGTCTCACTATCGATGGCAAAAAGCACTTGACCGGCTTTCACTGCCTGCCCTTCATGCACATAAACTTTCGTGATAAAGCCCGACACTTTCGGCCTCACTTGCACGTCCTGAATGCCTCTTATGGTCGCAGGATAGGTGGATTGCAACGATGCACTGTTCGTACCTATCGTCTCAACAGGGTACTCATCGTTCCCAAAATTAGGCATTCCGCCTCCTCCGCTACAAGCCGTAAGCGAGACAGCGACCGCCGTTACAAACAAACTTTTCTTCATTTTCATACCTATATATATTAAATTCTTATTTTAATTTATCTATCTTAGCATGGTCATACATGCAAATGGTTATCCTATTCCATTGTAAACCCATTCAGAAAACCCTATATTCTCAAATAGTTTTAGCGAGGCAAATTTACGAATTAATTCCTTTCATGGTTTCATACGAGCCTTCTTTTTAACAATTCTTATGCTGTAACCGGCCAAAAACGGGTGACGAAGCAATACGAATAAGGCTGTTTCGGAAACAGAATAAAGTCTATAAAATTATTTACAAAGCACTTCATAGGATTTCGATATTCAAAACGGGCAGCAATTTCGCTGAAAATATGCACATTTCAGGCCACTTTGCAATGCACTATGAACCAAACAGTTATTCGTTTTACTGTAAATCACAACACAAAATAACGCAACAAAACATGCAAGATGAATGAAATGACACGCTAAAACCAGCCGTTTCAGTCCGTCATTTCAGCCATTCAGCCGCACAAAACCAGCCACTTTGCATGCAAAAACAGCCCAGATAGCGAAGCAACGCACAAAGAAACGCTCGAAAACAGTCCTTTTTCGACCTCTCCTTCTCCAGATGGTACGGATGAAACAGCCCGTTTTTGGTCCATAAAATTTACAAAACAGCGGCGTAAAGAAACCGACAACGCCCCTTATAAGCGCACACTTTGCTCGTAAAGATACTCGGGCGCAAAACCTATTTCGTTGTTCCAATCAATCGTAAACGGGTCTAATGTGAACGATTTGAAATAGTTTTTATCCTGCAATTTTCGGCAAATTCCTTGCTGCATCAGCGGAGTGAAGTCGAGCAACCGCTCCTCTCCGTTGCTGAAAGTGATGCGAAGTGTGTTGCCAGTTACGTACACTGCAGCCGTAACCGTCAGTAGTTGAGCTTCCTTTTGCTGTTTCATTATCGTTTATTTTAAGGGTTCTATCTTGTTAGCAGCTTCATGATTAGAGCGCCGTTTCCAGTTTTCCATTAATCCATCCTTGTGCAAATCAAGCCATTCATACACCATTTTAATAGCCCTACGAGGCAAAGAACCGGTGATTATTCCATCAGTTATGGTCATTGTTGCTTTATAATCATCATACCAAACATGGAAATGTGGAGGGTTATGGTCTGCTATATACATTAGATAATAATCCATAAAATCGACTTATCTCTGGCATACCGCTCCTTTTTCATTATTTATCACAAGGCAAATATCGTGTTTTAAATTGATATTTGCAAGCAAACGAATGCCCTTTTCATGGATACTGCGGTAAAGTCTCCATGAGATGACACTGAAAACAGAATGAAATGATGCGCCTTATGCTGCATGATGATGTTTCGAAACGTCGTTTGAAAGGCACCGATATTCAGCGAATTAATGTTTTTTAAACAAATCTTCGTTTGTTTTCTACGTAACAGGGTATATTTGCAACATGAGAATCGGCAAATAACCGTAAGACTTTATCTAACAACATAGGAGCATGAAGAACCGAGAATGCCCATATTGCCATCGAAAGATAGCCCTCAAACGGTGCCTACGTTATTTCTATCGCGGCACAAACTACGCCACAACGTGCAATCATTGCGGCAAAGAAATCAGGCTAACCAAGGAGCCTGTACCTTTTATGTATTGCTTTTGTGCCGGTATCCTAAGTGCATATATCCCCTCATACTTCTTTCTCTATCGGCTTCATTGGCCTTTTTTAAAGGCTGTTCTATATGATCTGCCTTTCTTGGTTTTATGCACTACCGTTTGTACAATACTGACTTTCAAGCGCCTTTTCTTTAAGAGAACCGATTAATTCGGATATTTCGCCATAACGTTATCCAAGGTTTGACGCAACGGGTAAGGGAAATGAGACTCCTACTTGCTCACCAACCCCATGCTTTTGGCCTTTTCCAAGAGCAATTTCATCAGTGGTTCACGCTCGTTTTCAACCTTATTGTCGAGCACAGCGTCCTTTAACGCCTGCTTCAACTGCCCGACTTCGCGGCAAGGACCAAGGTGGAAGAGTTCCATGATTTCGTTACCATCGATGCAAGGTTGCAGGAGTCGCTTGTAATCGCGCACTTTCAAGTCGGCTATTTTCGCGCGGACAATGCGGAAATTATCAAGGAATCGCTGCTTTCGCACTTGGTTCTTGCTCGTTATATCGGCCTCGCATAGCATCATTAAGTCGTCGATATCATCGCCTGCATCATTCATTAAGCGACGCACGGCACTGTCGGTCACCTCGTCATCTGCTATGACTATGGGTCGCATATGCAGGTCTACCAGCTTCTGAACATACTTCATTTTGTTGTCCATCGGCAGCTTCATGCGACGGAAGATGCCTGGAATCATCTTCGCACCCACGTAATTATGGTTGTGGAAAGTCCAGCCAATAACGTTGTCCCAACGCTTGCTACGCGGCTTACCGATGTCATGCAACAAGGCAGCCCAGCGCAACCAAAGTACCATTTCGCCCAACTTTCCGCTGCCAGATTGCGCCTTACAGAGGTTATCGAGCACTTCCAAGGTGTGATAAAAGTTGTTTTTATGGGCGCGACCATTGCGGGTTTCCACCACATCTAAGGCCACCAACTCAGGCATGATCAGCTGAAGCAGTCCACAACGATAAAGGTCTATAAAACCTTTGCTGGGCGTTTTGGTCAGCATGATCTTGTTGATTTCGTCGGCAATACGCTCTCCACTGACGATTTTAATGCGCTCGGCATTACGCTGAAGCGCCTCAAATGTTTCGTCTTCTATAAAGAAATTCAACTGCGTGGCAAAGCGAATGCAACGCAACATGCGCAAAGGATCATCGGAAAACGTGATATCCGGGTCGAGTGGCGTACGAATAATGCCGTCTTCTATGTCGTAAACTCCGTCGAAAGGATCGACAAGTTGGCCGAAACGTTCCTTGTTCAAGCACACTGCAAGCGCGTTGATGGTGAAGTCACGGCGGTTCTGATCGTCCTCAAGGGTGCCGTCTTCAACGTGCGGTTTGCGCGAATCGTGGCTGTAACTCTCCTTGCGTGCGCCCACGAACTCCACTTCCAAGCCACGGTATTTCACCTGCGCCGTGCCGAAGTTGCGGAAAACCGAGAGGTGAGCCCGCTTGCCTAACCGGCTTTTCAGTGCGCTTGCCACTTGTATTCCGCTGCCGACAACGACCACATCGATATCATTTGACGGGCGTTCGAGGAACAAATCGCGCACATAGCCGCCCACGACATAACACTCAAGTCCCAATTTATCGGCCTCATCTGCAATCAGATGGAATGTATCTTCATCAAGGAGACGCGCCAAATCGGCGTCGGTTAGCTTTCTCATTGTTGCTTAATTTCTCTTAACTTGCCCTAAATTGCGTGCAAAGTTACTAAAAATTAGCGGCAGGAAGAGCCATTTCAGGTAGATTTTTATATTTTTGCAGCATGAAGAAATACTTTTGGCTGCTCGCTTTCATGACCTCCCTTTGCGGCTGTTCTGAGACACAAGACGAGAAAGCCGCACCGCTGTTGGGGCAGATAGAGGCGCTTTACAAAGCCGGAAACTACCGCCAGACGCTCGATTCTATCATGGAATTGCGCAAGAGTTTCCCTGAAGCTGTGGCGTCACGCAGGGCAGCTTTAAAAATATGGCAGGACGCTTCGCTGAAGATGGCACAGGCCGACGTGGCGCAAACCGACTCTCTTTTGCAGGCAACGCTTCAGTCCCTTGAAGGCAAACGTGCGCTGTATGAGCGTAATATCCTGCGTGCCAAATGTGATTCTTTAAGGGCAAGATATGAAGCAATGTGTGGTGTTGTGCGAATGATTCGCTACCGTCAGCAGCATCCTTAGCCCAACCTGAAGACCAAAAATTTGGCTGTTTCATGGGAAATAAGTAACTTTGCAATCATAAGTCATAACTTATGAACAACTTGAACACAGAGAAACAGTTTAAGAACACGATAGATGAATGCCGTGAGCTGTTCTGTAAGAAACTCCATGACTATGGAGCTTCATGGCGAATTCTGCGTCCGTCGTCCCTGACCGACCAGCTTTTCATCAAAGCAAAACGTATCCGATCGCTCGAAATCAAGCAGAAATCCCTCGTTGGTGAGGGCATACGGCCCGAGTTCATCGGCTTGATCAACTACGGAATCATCGGACTTATCCAGCTTGAACGAGGGTTCGTAGATGCCGTGGACATCAATCCTGACGAAGCACTTCGCCTCTATGACAAGCATGCAAAGGCTGCTTTGGAACTCATGTTGAAGAAAAACCACGACTATGACGAGGTTTGGAGAGACATGCGCGTCAGCAGTTACACCGACTTTATCCTTACGAAGATAGAGCGAATAAAGGAAATTGAAGACCTCAAAGGGCAGACCTTGGTATCCGAAGGCATTGATGCCAACTACATGGACATCATCAATTATGCCGTATTCGGGGCCATCAAACTGGCCGAAAACAAATAGAAAGCAAATGAGCGCAGACCATCGAATGCAGAAAGTAACGGTCAATCTCTGCCGAATCATCGTGGCACTGACGTTCATCTTCTCGGGTTTCGTGAAGGCCATCGACCCGATTGGCACGCTGTATAAGCTGCAAGACTATTCGGAGGCCGTGCATTTGCAAGGCATTGTACCCGATTGGCTGTTGCTCGCCATAGCGGTTTTGCTCGCAGCCGTTGAGTTCTGCATGGGCATCTTCCTGCTCTTTGCCATTCAACGTCGCCTCTGTTCGAGGCTCATCGTGGCTTTTATGGCAGTCATGACGCTGGTAAGTTTGTGGCTGGTTATAGCCGATCCGGTGAAAGACTGCGGTTGTTTCGGCGATGCACTGCGGCTCACTAACACGGAAACCTTCGTAAAGAACATCGTGCTTTTGGGTTGTTCAATCATCGTAGCACGGAAGCCTTTGGCGATGTTCCGCTTTATCTCGGAGAGCAACCAGTGGATTGTTATCAACTATACGGCCCTGTTTATCCTCGTCAGCAGCGGACTGAGCCTTTACTATCTGCCGCTGTTCGACTTCCGACCTTACCATATCGGCGTGAATATTCTGCAAGGAATGCAGATTCCAAAAGGTGCACCACGACCGCAGTTCGAGACAACTTTCATCATGGAAAAGGACGGACAGCGAAAGGAATTCACCTTGAACGACTATCCGGACTCCACATGGAAGTTCGTTGACAGCAAGACCGTGCAAGTCAGCGAAGGCTATGTTCCGCCCATACATGACTTCACCATCGAGGATAACAAGACGGGAGAAGACCTCACGAAAAAGATACTTGGACGCAAAGGATACACATTTTTGCTCATTGCACCGCACTTGGAGCAAGCCGACGACAGCAACTTCGGCGACATAGACCAGCTCTATGAGTATGCCGGACAACATGATATTCCGTTCTATTGTCTGACGGCAAGCACTGCAAAAGGCATCAAACGGTGGATCGATATCACGGGAGCTGAATACCCGTTCTATATGACCGACGCGACCACACTCAAGACAATTGTGCGCAGTAATCCCGGACTTTTGCTGCTCAAAGACGGAACTATCATCAACAAATGGAGCCATAATGACCTGCCGGGAGCCGAACTTTCACGGCCTATCACACAGTCTACATTGGGAAAGATGCCGAAAAACAGCGTTCCGGGCAAGATATTGAAAATCGTTCTGTGGTTCATTCTGCCGCTGTTCCTGCTGACCTTGGCCGACCGTCTATGGGCTTGGAGCAAGTGGGTGAGGCTGAAAGAAAAGAAAAACAAAACCAAATTATATCAACTCTTTAATCAAAAGGAAAATAAAATGAGAAAGAAAATCGTAGCAGGTAACTGGAAAATGAACCTCAACCTGCAAGAAGGTGTTGCATTGGCAAAGGAAATCAACGAGGCATTGGCGGCTGAAAAGCCCAACTGCGACGTAGTGATTTGCACGCCGTTTATCCATTTGGCAAGCGTTGCCCAAGTGCTTGACGCCAACAAAGTGGGTCTCGGTGCCGAGAATTGTGCCGACAAAGAGAAGGGAGCTTACACGGGAGAAGTGTCCGCAGAGATGGTAAAAAGCACCGGAGCGCAGTATGTTATCCTCGGTCATTCAGAGCGTCGACAATATTATGGCGAGACTGTTGAGATCCTGAAAGAGAAGGTTCAGCAGGCTTTAAAACATGGTTTGAAGATTATATTCTGCTGTGGTGAGACGCTTGAAGAGCGCGAATCGAACCGTCAGAACGCTGTCGTTAAGGCCGAACTCGACGGCAGTGTGTTTAACTTGACAGCCGAAGAGTGGAAGAACATCATACTGGCTTACGAGCCAATCTGGGCCATCGGAACCGGCAAGACCGCTACTTCCGATCAGGCAGAAGAGATGCTTTGCTACATTCGTTCTATTGTTGCAGAGAAGTATGGCAAGGAAGTTGCCGAGGAAACCTCTATCCTTTACGGTGGAAGCTGCAAGGCATCAAATGCTCCGGAGCTGTTCTCTAAGCCGAATATCGACGGTGGTCTGATCGGTGGCGCTTCACTGAAGACTGCTGACTTCAAGGGTATCATCGACGCTTGGAAGAAGTAAACCAACGAGAAAGAATTGGAAAGCCGGAGAAAAAGCCCTTTCGGGAAGTTCCGGCTTTCCAATATTTAATATCAAACGCAAGAAAATGAAAAAGTTCGCTTGGCTCTTCTGTGTAGCAATTGCTATGGCAATGCCTGCCCATGCCCAGACTTTTCTCGACCATTTAAGAAAGAATGTGCTGGGACAAGGCACCGTAACCGTCACGCAGAGCAAGGAAATCGACGAACTCATCAATGGCAATCAGCCAAAGAAAACACCGGCAACGACCGAACCGAAGAAAGAGATTGTAAAGAAGGAAACGGCAATCGGCAAGACCGACCCCACGAAGAAAGAAAACAAAAAGCCCCAACATATCCTCACCGGCGACTCGACCAAGACTACCACAAACAAGGTTGAACCCACGGAGAAGCCTATGGAGAGACACGAAACATCCGCAGCAAAGACCGAACCTGTAAAAAAACAACAGGAAGAAGGCGAACTTGACATTCCAACCATCGATATGCGGAAGAAGGTGATGCGTGGAAGTCATAAGATAACAGGCTACCGTGTGCAGGCTTTTTCGGGTGGAAACTCTCGCTTGGACAGGCAGAAAGCCGAACAAGCCAGTACGGCTATCAAGATGAAATACCCCGACCAGCCGGTCTATGTCCACTTCTATTCGCCCCATTGGATATGCCGTGTGGGCAACTATCGCAGCTTTGAAGAGGCTGAAACCATGCTGCGGAAGGTAAAAGCATTGGGCTATCGGCAAGCCTGCATCGTCAGAGGAAAGATAATCGTGCAGGATTAAATTCCCCATATGGCACAAAACAAGGGACAGAACAATGATACAGACAACTCAACAGCTATGAACCCGGAAAACGAATTCCGCGACGGTCTCGACGACCTCGCCACACATTACAGGCATATCCTCACGCTCTTGGGAGAAGACGCACAAAGAGAAGGATTGGAAAAGACGCCGATGCGCGTGGCAAAAGCCATGCAGATACTGACGCGCGGCTACACGCAAGACCCGCATAAGGTGCTCACCGACGCACTGTTCAAGGAAGATTACAACCAAATGGTCATCGTCAAGGACATCGATGTGTTCTCGCTTTGCGAGCACCATCTGCTGCCTTTCTATGGAAAATGCCACGTGGCCTACATTCCAAACGGCTACATCACAGGCCTAAGCAAGGTGGCCCGCGTGGTAGACATCTTCAGTCATCGCCTTCAAGTGCAGGAACGACTGACCCAACAAATCAAGGACTGCATTCAGCAGACGCTCAAACCGCAGGGCGTCATGGTCGTAATCGAGGCCAAACACATGTGCATGCAGATGCGTGGCGTGGAGAAACAGAACGCCATCACCACCACGAGCGACTTCAGCGGTGTGTTCAACGACCTCACCACCCGGCAGGAATTCATGAGCCTTCTGCGTGGCGAATCCAAACGAATTTAAGCATTCAACGGCGGGAAAGCGGCCTAAAGCCCCACTCACCTTGCCCCTATCGAACCACAATAAAAACGACGAATATGAAAAAAACACGTAACCTCGCCTGCACCTTGCTCTGCATCGTTGCGGCCATCACAGCGCTTTCTTCCTGCCTAAGCAGTGACAACGACGAACAAAACATCACTCCGGAAGAAGCAAAAATGATTTTCAATGCCTTCAAAGGCACCTATCAAGGCAACCTTTATGCCGTTTACGAGCAATCGGGCCGGCTTTACAAGGCCACAGACTCTGTAGAAAACGTTACGGTTACGATAGACCGAGACACCATTGTCCATATCGCTAACGTCCCTGACAGCCTTTATGCCTACTTGACCAACACGGAATACGCCGAAGGAAAGAAAGTGAAAGATGCCCTCCGCAAGCATACTGCAACGCAATCTGTAAGAAGCAAGATAACAACCGTGGGCTTCGCAGACAGAGACAAACGCTACTATCAGTGCTTCACCAACTATTTCACGACAAACATCACGGCCAACTACGACAGCCAGAGCCACCAACTTACTTTCAACAATGCCATGAGTTGCTGGTATAATCCCACCAAAAGTAAACTGCAAGTGAACATGTCGCCGGTCGAAATCAAGTCCGACAAGAACGTACTCCGGCCTTCCGGCATCTACTTCATCTTCCTTTCAAAGACCAAAAGACCATGACCAAGTTCGTTTCATGGAACGTTAACGGGCTGCGTGCCTGCGTCTCTAAAGACTTCGCGCAGACATTTGAAACGCTCAATGCCGACTTCTTCTGCCTTCAAGAGACCAAGATGCAAGCCGGACAGCTCGACCTTCAGTTCCCCGGCTACACTTCTTTTTGGAACTATGCCGACAAGAAAGGCTACAGCGGCACGGCAATCTATGCCCGAAAGGAGCCGCTTTCGGTGGCTTATGGCATCGGCATCGACGAGCACGACCACGAAGGTCGCGTCATCACGCTTGAATACGAAGACTTCTATCTCGTCAATGTTTACACGCCGAATGCGCAAGACGGTCTGCGAAGACTCGACTATCGCATGACGTGGGAAGACGACTTTCAGGCCTATCTGCACCGACTCGACGCCCGAAAGCCCGTCATCGTATGCGGCGATATGAACGTGGCGCACGAGGAAATAGACCTCAAGAACCCCAAGACCAACCGCCGTAACGCCGGATTCACAGACGAAGAGCGGGCCAAGATGACCCAACTGCTCGGCAATGGCTTCACAGATACGTTCCGCAACCTCTATCCCGAGGCCATCAAATACAGCTGGTGGAGCTACCGCTTCCGCGCCCGCGAGAAGAACACCGGCTGGCGCATCGACTACTTTCTCATCTCCGATCGGTTGCGACCACGGCTCAAAGAAGCCGCCATCCATAACGAGATATTCGGCAGCGACCACTGTCCGGTTGAAGTAGACCTCGACCTCTGAAGCCTTGTTCACAAAGTTCCCCCAAGTGTCTGAACCACTTGGGGGAACTTTTTCGTGTGCCTCGCCAGACACTTCCATGCACTTTATCATGCACTCATACCTGTAAGGCCCGTCATATAAGGAATACAAGACCTTTCCTATAAGGAGTGTGAGGCCATAGATACTTGCCCTATCGAATTATCTGCATGCAGAGAAATATTTATCAGCATGCAGAGAAATATTTATCAGCGTGTAGAGAAATATTTATCAGCATGCAGATAATTCGCAAACCTAAGTAAGAAGAGGACCGGCTGTGCGGTTATCAAGGAACGATACTTCTATAGGAAGTGCATGCGCACATCAAGTTCATGGCAAAGCGGCAGGGCCTTCCCCATGCCCCTCTCAGAGCTTGATGAACAGCCTCCGCTTATACAGCACGTGCGCCACCACGAAACAGCAACCCACATAAAGCAGACCGAAGACGGCCGAAGCCATGCACTTGTCGGGCAGCAGGCCGGCCAAGAGGTTGTAGAAGGCTTCGGGCAACGGCAATGTGCCTATCTTTACGAGGCCGAGCAGCTTGAGTGCAAGGCCCGAAAAGACATAGAGAACCAAGGCATTGCTGCCGAAAGCCACCAAAGGATAGGCCCGGCGGCCCTGCTTCTTGAGGTCGGCGAACCAAGCCATGACAGTCCATGCAAGCAGTGCATAGCCCGAAGTGACCATAACGAACGTTGGACTCCATATCTTTTTGTTCAGCGGACACATGTAGCTTAGCAACAAACCAGAAAGCAGCAACAATGCACCGATGACAGCGAGGCGAAGGATACGCCGGGGTAGTTCCTGTGACGTGTACAGCAGTCGGCTGCAAATATAGCCCAGCAGTACCTGTGCCACACAGGGAATGGTGCTCAGAAGACCTTCGGGGTCGAACGCAATCGGCGTGCCGTCGGGCAAGTGTTCAATGTATAGGTGGCTCTCACCAAGCAGCCACCTATCTACAATGGCCACGATATTGTTTGCTGAGAAATCGAAACCATGCCCCAACATCAACAGCAGCCAATAGCCTGAAAGCAGGGCAACGACCACGAACGTCATCGTCGGAACACTCTTGACACGCCGCACGATGAGTGCAACGGCCAAATAAGACAGTGACAAGCGTTGCAGAACGCCCATGACACGAAGCTGCGAAAAGCAGAGTTCCCCCGTGTTCAGCCACCTCCCTATCAAGGTGAGCAAAAGGCCAATCACGAATAACAATACACTCCGCTTCATCACCTTACGGAGATAGCTTGCACGCGAAGCCGTCAAGCCTTTGGTAGAAAATCCCATGGCCATGCCCATGGCAAAAACAAAGAAAGGGAAAACAAGATCGGTGGGCGTCAGACCGTTCCATACGGAATGCTCCAACGGGACGTAGATGTGGCTCCACGAACCGGGGTTGTTCACCAATATCATGCCGGCCATAGCCAATCCGCGGAGCATGTCGAGTGAAATCAAACGTTGCTGTGTCATTATTGTGTTATTGAATGAATTCTATAGGTGTTAAACACTCATGAGTGCGAGTGTTAAACACTCATGAGTGCAGGTGTTAAACACTTACAAGCGCAGGTGTTAAACACTCACGGTCAAGGGTGCTGCGTTCACTTCTGCTTCAAGGCTTTATTGAGGATATACAAGAGGCTTTTGGAGGTATCCTCATAATAATCCTCGGTAAGTTCCCAAATCATCACGCCACGAATGCCCTCGTCTTTCACGTATCCAACCTTCTTCCTTATCTTGTCGGGACCGTCATAATAAAGGTTTTCCTCCAACCATTCATTATTATACATCGCCTTGGGATAGGTGGCCAGAATGGTCTTCCATGTCCGTTGGTCTGCGCCTTCGGTACTTGTTGCCGACTTGAACTTGATGCCATAGAAAGGGATGCCCGGCAAGATTTTCGACTTAGAAATGCCCTTGTCGACAACCAACTGAATACCTTTCTTGAAATACTCATAGGGGGCATGTGGCCCGGGAGTCTTAGACCAAGGACCGGTCTTGTCATAAGTCATCACGTTGCAATAGTCGAGCAGCTGCAACATCTCCGAGGTATAGCGTCCTTGCTCCAATGGTATCATGCTGAGTGCAGCCGTCAAGAGATAGGTCTTGGGCAGTTTGCTACGCAATTCAGTCCACAACATTCCAAGTCCTTTTGCCTTTTCACGGTCGGTACTGATGCCATTGTCCCAGCCTTCAAAGTCGACATCAATGCCGTCGAACTCGTATTTTCTCAGCAAAGTCAAAGCTTCTTTCACGATAACGGCACGTTGTTTCTCGTCAATAACGGCCTTTGAGAAGGCTGGCTTTTGGTCGCTGCGCCCCATTCCCAAGGAAAGCAGCATGCGGATACCTGCCTGATGTGCCTTACTGATGACATCTTTCATGCTCTTCTCGTGCGCGGCATCAAGCATCATGTTGAGCTTTCCACCGTCGTTCACACGGGCAAAGGCCCACGAAAGCATGGTGACATTATCTTTCCAATGCTGGAATTCGTAGCGGTCACGATAATGAGGAATATACCCCAACACCTCTTTTGCCTGATTCTTGGCCACGAACACACGCTTGCTGAAAAGCTTCACACGTCCTTTCCCGTCTTTGACTTCCAAGGTAAGTGACTGCTCACCCAACGTATTCGAGGTTATTCTGGCATCAGCCTGTGTGGAAACAACCCTGTCGCCCAAAGTCCACTTAAAAGTCAATCCACGGTTGGAAGCTGCTTTGTCGGCCTTCAGTTGCAAGACAGAGTCGGCCAATACAACCATACGCTCGGGGGCATTCAGTTCCACCTTGTCTATCCCACTGTTCTGTGCTGACGGCTGTGGATCGTCCTTACTACTGCCACAAGCACTGTTCAAGATGAGCAGAAAGCCCAAAAGAGCAACATTCATTTTCTTTTCCATACTGATTTTCTTTTGTTATTCATATAATTTCGTTCTAATAACCCAACAAGTCGGCCTTTGCCGCCGGCTTATCTTCGGAAGAGGCGTGATAGGCATCTACCGTCAACTTGCCATGAAGGCAAATATCCTCCGACGAACGCCCTACCATGATCGTAAACGTGCCGGGCTCGACAACAAACTCTTCATGCTTATTCCATAACGACAAGTCACGTGGTGTCAACGTAAAGTGGACAGTCGTTTCCTCTCCTGCCTTCAAGTGGATACGTTCAAAACCACGCAGGGACTTTTGATAGGTTGTTACGGAACTGACATCATCGCGTATATAGAGTTGCACTATCTCATCACCTTCACGCTGTCCCGTGTTGCGCACCTTACAGCTTACCTCCGTCTCACCTTGAATTCCAATCACAGGTTTGGAGATGTGGAAATCACTATAAGCAAAAGTCGTATAACTAAGTCCATAACCGAAAGGATATAAAGCACCATCTACACGTACCGGTCCTTTAGAGTCGGCACCGGGTTTGAAAGGGAAAGCGTAAGGTATCTGTCCGACAGACTTCGGAAAGGTGACCGCGAGCTTTCCACCGGGATTATAGTCGCCAAAGAGCACCTTAGCCACAGCCGTCCCCGTGAACTCTCCCGGAAACCAACCATGAACAATGGCGGGGACATATTGGTTTGCCCAATTGATTGTCGCTGCACGACCATCTAACAAGACAAGCACTACAGGCTTTCCCGTGGCATATACAGCACGCAGCAATTGCTCCTGCCGTCCCATCAGGTTAAGATCCGTGCGCGAATACTCCTCACGAACAGTCTCTTCACTACCTCCCAAGACCACGACGGCGACATCAGATTGTCGGGCCACCTCTACCGCCTCATCAATCATTCGCTGCTCGGTGGTGTCCAAAGCGACCTCATACAGTTCACTCTCCGGGAAATGGTTGTCTACAATGCTGCACCCTTTCGCATAACGAATCTCTGCGCCCCGCATACTTTCCCGTATTCCATTCAACACGGATTGTATGGGAGCATTGGCTGGACCATAACGACACACATGCGCTGTTGTGGCATCAGCATTAGGCCCAATGACAGCGATACGCTTCAACGATTTGGACAAGGGTAGCAAATTGTTTTCATTCTTCAACAAGACAATAGACTCCAAGGCTGCGCGCAAAGACAACTGTTGATGCGCCTTACTATGCACGACTTGATCAACCTCGTTCACATTGCCCCGATAAGGATTATCAAACAAACCCAACCAGAATTTCACATACAGCACGTCCTTAACCCGTGCGTCCAAGGTTTGCATGGAGACCAAACCGTCTGTTAAAGCTTGGCGCAAAGGCAGAATAAAGGTCTCGGGCATAGAGAAGTTCGTACGCACATCAAGCCCTGCATTGATTGCCATTGCAGCACCTTCCTCACGATTAGCAGCCACATGGTGCTTGGAGCTTAGGAACTCCACTGCCTCACTGTCGGACACAACATAGCCATGAAAGCCCCATTGATGGCGCAGCAATTCCGTCAGGAAATAGGAACTTCCCGTGATAGGCTCGCCGTCATAATCGTTATAGGAACTCATCACGCCTAATGCCCCACCCTCTTGTATTGCCTTTCGGAATGGTTCCAACAACAAGGTCTTCATCTCTTTCGGGGCAACATGCGGATCGGTCCGAGTTCCTTCATCACGACCGCCGACCGGCAAACTATATACGGCAAAGTGTTTTGGTGTAGACACAATGCGGTTCTCCTGCAGTCCCAACACCATCTGCTTCCCTAATTCCCCGGCAAGATAAGGGCTCTCGCTATAGCACTCAACGACACGTCCCCAACGAGGATCGCGTGACACATCGAGAATCGGGGCATATACATTCGTATAACCTAAGACCGAAGCTTCTTGTGCCGTCACATTCGCAATCTGCCGAATCAAAGCCCTGTCCCAAGTAGCACCCTGCCCGCATTGCGCCGGAAAGGAAGTTGCCCGGTCATGGCATAGGCCGCGGATACCCTCGTTCGTGAAGTCAACAGGGATACCTAACCGGGTCTCTTCAACAAACCACTTTTGGATGACGTGCTTGTTGCCTACGCTTTTCTTGTAAGGAAAGGAATATTCGCTTCCGCCGCGGCCGATGCCGTTTGCCTGTTCGTCGATGTTGGCAATCCCGTCTTTCCAGACACAGTTTTTCCACGCGGCCGTCGGCTCCCAATCCTTCAAGACGCGTTTACTTCCATAGAGAGTGGCCAGCTGACAGGTCTTTTCCTCTGTGGTCATCTGAGCCAACAAGTCGGAAACCCGTTCCATGATGGGGGCAGACGGATTCTCATAGACATCCATTTTCCCATTCTTGTTGAAATCTATCCAACCTTTGTGATAGATATTTTGCCGTGCAGAAGCCGTCAGCGAAAGCACTGATAAGAGCGAAAGCACGATATGTTTTTTACTGTTTAACATGTTCGTATTAAAGTGCATAATAAGCGTGCGCCAAGACCACTATATACCTTCTTTAAAAAAGGTACGGACGTTTTACCCAAAAAGTACGTACCTTTTTCGAATCCTCTCCCTTGCCCTTTGAATTCCGTGCCGCATCGCATTTCATTCCGAGGCGGCACTCACTCCATTCCGAGGCGGCTCGGAATGAAGTGAGAGGGGTATGTCGCAGTTCTTGACACATGCTTTTTCCACATTTCGACAAAGATTATTTATATCCGGGGTTCTGCTCCATGGGCTTACCCACATTCGCGTCGATGATGACCTGCGGGATAGGTAGCAGCACCTGATAATCCTGTATTCCGGGCACATGGTCGCGCGTCCCTGCAGCAATCGGATTGTATTTGCGCGTGCGCTCCACCAATTTTCCCGTCCGTATGAGCGTTTCGCGACGATACTCCTCAGTAACAAGTTCACGGGCACGCTCGTCGAGTATATAATCCAAGGTCACGTCGGCAGCCGTAATCGGTGTTGCGTGCGACCTCGTCCTCACCTTATTTATATATTTGGCAGCCTCCGCATCGTCGCCCGTCTTATGTAGCGCCTCGGCATAGAGCAGGTAGGTGTCGGCCAAGCGCAGGAATGTCTGATTGCAATATGCATATCCGTCATTCCATCTGTTCTTCTCGGGGAAAGTCCAATCCCATTTGCGCGTGCTGGCCCATTTGTTATTGTTCGATTTCATCTTCGAAGCAGCCATGTCGCATACGACAGTGTTCCCCTTTTTGTCTACGTAGCTCTTGCGAACGGCATATTCGCTGAAGCGATCGTCCTGCGGTTCGTAAATACTGAACACCCATGCCGTGATGGCTGCACGGCCGAGGCCACGCCCACCGTATTCGGGTTTGTAGTCAATACCCAACTTGTTGTATTCCGACACCCATGTGCGCCGCATGGAATTCGGATAGCGGCCGTTGGTATTGTCCAATGTCGTGTTCGGTAAAATCCATAAAGCTTCCGTGTTTCCTTCAGAAGTCAAGATGTTCCCGTCTAAGAACTGGTCCATGAAAGCACAGCCGGGTTGGTTCTTCTTCACGCCATAACGGGCTGTAATCAACTTATAATTCGGATTAGACACCGCAGCCTTACCCTTTGCGACGGCATCTTCGTTGCGGTTTTCCCATAGGTAAAGCTCCGTCAAGAAGTGTTGCGCCACGACTTTCGACAGTGTCGTCACGTTATCCGCCTTCTCCGGCAGATATTTTTCCGCAAACAAAAGGTCTTGCTCCATCAAGGCCTGCACCTTCTCCACTGGTTCACGCTCCCAGTCATCACGATAAGAGCTACCCGTTATCTCGTGTTCCGAAATAGGAACGGCACCGAAAGTCATCGCCAAATGACGGTAACACCAAGCACGAATCAACCGTGCATGCGCAACGACTTCGTTCTTGCGCTTCTCATTATCTGCCGGAGTAGCTCCGCCCCAGTCTACACCCTTGTTCTCTGCCCTATCTATCAACATGTTGGCGGCATTGATGCAACGATACATCACAAGAAATACGCCGGGATGGGCCGAGGGGTCGGTGGATTCTCCATTCAGGAACTGCATGGTTGAGTTCAGGTCGGCTTCGGTGTAACGGTTTAGTCCTCTTGACCAAGAAAACTCCGAATTGGCCCATGCTACGTCCGTTCCTACCTTCCACATCATACCAAACTCTATGGAGAGAATAGCTTCTCCGCGCTCCTCTCTCACCATATTGAGCAGTGCATGCTTAGAAGCGTTAAAACCATTCAGGTCGGTATAAAGGTTGTCAGCATAGGTCTTATCCTTTGCAACCTCATCTAAAAAACTGTCGCTGCAACCTGACATTAGCAGACCAACAAAGGTTGCTATCAATATAAATTTCTTTTTCATGACATTTTCTTTTAATCGTTATCTCATTAAAGACTAACTCTCACGCCAAACAAGAACGTACGCATGGGCGGAGTGGTATAATCGCCCGAAAGCTCCGGATCCATACCTACATAATGCGTAATCGTAAATACGTTCTTTACATTCCCAAATAGTTCCAAGTTGGAAAGCCGCAACGGACGAATCAATCGTTCAGGGAATCTGTAAGACAGGGAAATATCACTCAGCCGAATGAAAGAGGCATCATTGGTCTTCCCAAAATAATTCAGTCCATAGGGGTTTGAGTCGGAACGGTTGGCCGGATAGGTGTTAATCTTGTTCTCTGGTGTCCACCATGTCCTGTTCCTGATATTCTGTTTCTCGAAATAAGTGTTGTTGTATTCTGTATAACGGGTAACACCATGTACCGCATGGAGGAAGAAACTCAACGAGAGGTTCTTGTAGGTAAACGTGTTCATCAAACCCACACGATAGTCTGGTGTCTTATAACCAAAGACATGGCGGTCGTCGGGTGTGATTTTCCCATCCTTATTATAATCCAACACTTTCACGTCGCCGGGCTTTGCCGTCGGCATGTAAGAGTGGGCAATATCCTCATCTTCCTGCCAGATGCCGGCAAACTCATAGCCATAAATTACGCCGATAGGCTTTCCGATAAACCAAGAATTGGCCTTATTGTCAGCTGGATTTCCATGCTCGTCACGCAAACCGATATCGATAATCTTATTACGGTCATGTGAAATATTGAAATCTGTGCGCCATGTAAAGTCCTTGGTCCTGATGTTCACACTTGAGATTTGCAGTTCAATGCCATGACCATGTGTCTTTCCCATGTTCTGCAAGATGTTGTTGGAACCGTTAATCTGCGGAATGACCTTATTGAGCAGCAGGTCATAGGTGTTTGAGAAATAGATATCCAAACTACCGAAGAGACGACCTTTTAAGAAAGAATAGTCCCAACCGATATTCCATTGTTCGGTTGTCTCCCAACTCAACGACGGATCTGCCAGCTTCTTCGAATAATAGCCAATGACCGGCTGGTCTTTTGCATCCAAATAAGGACGCGAGTTCATCGTGGCCATGGCATCATAGGGCTCGATAGCCTGATTACCATTCTTACCCCAAGACAGTCTCAGCTTCGAATGGTCGAGCCATGTCAATTTATCCATGAACTTCTCGTTTTCCATGTTCCATCCCAAAGCCAACGAGGGAAACACACCATACTTACTGTTCTTTCCGAAAGCCGAATCTCCATCGCGACGCACCGTGAACGTAAAGAGATAGCGACTGTCGTAGCTATAGTTTGCACGGAACATCTGGCCGATTGCTGTACGCTGAATATAGGTATCTGTGCCCTTAAGCGTCGTTGCATCAGCAAACTGATAATACTCACGATAGTCCGAGGGGAAACCTGTTCCCGATATATTATGATATTTCGTGAGCATCTTGTTGGCACTATATACCGCCGTCAGAAACAGCGTATGCTTATCAAACGTCTTGTTGTAGCTCAGAATGTTCTCTATAGACCAATCTTCCTTGAATTGGTTATTCACCGATGACACGCCGTTCTTCTGACTGCCCTCGGCTGTGGTGCGTGGCTGATAAGATTCCACAAGACGCGTACGATAGTTATAGCCTGTGAGGAATTTATATGAAAGTCCTTTCACGAAAGGAAAATCAATCTGTGCATAGTTCACCGTGTTAATAGCCCTTCCTACATCTTCGTGCTTGGCATAGAGGGCATCGAGCGGATTGGCGACCATGGCATCATTACCATCGGGAAACATTACCAATTTGCCGTTTTCATCATACGGTTCTGCCAGTGGGTTCATCTTCATAGCCCGGACTAGATTGACACTTCTGCCCGGACGGTCGGCGTAAGTGAGTGCAGTGGAAGTCCCAATCTTTAGCCACGGATTAATTCTCGTGTCGATATTAGCACGCAACGTATAACGATTGAACTCATCATTGCGGGCTACACCTTTATTCATGCTTGCATTGCCCGATATGAAATACTGCGTTTCTTTTGTCCCTCCTGAAACCGAAAGGTTGTAATCCTGCTTGAAACCCGTTTGCAAGGCAAGGTCGAGCCAGTTGGTATTCACTCCCTTGTCGTGCTGATCGGTCAGAAAGGCATTAGGCCCGATGCGCTCTTCATTCAACTTGAAGTACTGGTCGCCCGTCATCATATCAGGCTTATTGATGGCATTGCTAACGGCCATCGTTCCCGAAAACGAAACAACAGGACGTCCCGATACACCTTTCTTCGTGTTGATAAGGATAACACCGTTGGCAGCCTTCGAGCCGTAGATTGCTGCCGAAGAAGCATCTTTCAGCACTTCCATGGATTCAATGTCGTTAGGACTGATTTCCGAGAGGAAGCCATTATATTGTATTCCATCAAGAATAATCAGTGGAGCGGCATCTCGATTGATAGAACGCTGTCCGCGTACACGATATGAGAGACCGCTGTTACCATCCGACTCGCTGTTTGAAGTGTTCGTGATGTTCAAGCCAGGCAGTTTGCCTTGCAACGACTGCATGATATTTGTCGAAGGCATGTTCTTTAAGTCATCCGTCCTAACGGAAATCACAGCACCCGTGACGTCCTTTCGCCGCTGCACACCGTAGCCCACGACAACCACCTCGTTCAACATGCTTTTATTCTCTTCCATCTTCACATTGACCACGTCCTTTCCGGCGATATTCACCGACTGTGTCTCGTAGCCCAAATAACTGACCGAGATCAGCTTTACATCAGTGGGAACCTTCAAACTGAAGCTCCCATCAAGACCGGTCACCGTGCCCAATGACCGGCCCGGCACAGATACTGTGGCGCCTATCAACGCCCCATCATTCGCATCGACGACCTTTCCCGTGACAACACGCAATGCCTGAGCGAAAGCACCCTGCACAACGAGCAACATCAATAAGGTCATCACCAAATTCTTTTTCATCATATTGGTTTCGATTAAAGTTAAACTACGCTACAAAGATAGGACGACACCCCTGCTTTCAACTTATAAATCCGTACAATTTGTCTATAATTCCGTACAACAAGTTAACAATCAACAGGTTAAATGAATCTCTTTTAGAGTTTCATCCTTATTGTATTCTGTCTCATCCCTTTGGAAATGACAAAATCGGACCATGGCAATTTGAATGCGAAGTTCTGTTTTTGCGATGCCACCCGCTTGAGTCTGTCGCTCGCAGCATGACCACCACCCTGAAAAAACAAAGATTTCCTATCTCGCTAAAATCTTTTGAAGTCTGTCGCACCGCTTATTTTCACCTTTTAAATATATTGATAACCATGTCATAGATAAGCACGAAATTTGTCTTATAAGAGAATTTCAAATGTTTGCACAGCGCATTTGAAATCCCTCATATTGTAAATCCTTTTCGTATCTATTCCTTTTTGATTTCCTCCATCGTTAACTTGTTCCCGAAGGTCCATGGCTATGCCCCTTTTCCACTGTCACCTTCCATAAACTGGCGAGGCGATTTACCATAGACCTTCTTGAAACACGTGCTGAAATATGCCGGTTCTTCAAAGCCCACCATATAGGAAATCTGATTGATGGTGTATTGATTTGTGCGGAGATATTCCACGGCTTTCTTCATACGCATGATTTTGATGAACTCATTGGGCGCATACCCTGTGATGGCACGAAACTTGGAATAAAGCAATGTTCGGCTCAAATTCAACGCCGTTGAAAAGTCATTGACCGAGAATTTCGGGTCGTTCAGATGCTTATTCAGTATTTGTTGCACGCTGTTCATAAACTGTTTCGCATTGTCGTCCTCACCTGCCTCGACAAAACCTTGCAGATTATCGGTGCCCAAGAACTTCCTGCGCAGTAGGTTCCTGTTGTTGATGATGTTGTTGATGCGACTTCGGAGATAATCCAAGTCGAACGGCTTTTCAATATAGGCGTCTATTCCCTCATCAAACGCCTGCTGCTTGACGTGACTGTCGTCGATTGTCGTCAGCATAACGACGGCAATGTGTGAGGTTTCATAACTGTTCTTGATCCGTCGGCACAGTTCTTGTCCGTTAGTTTCGCTCATGTCTAAGTCACAAATAACGATATCGGGATTGGCCGCTGTGATATTGTCCCAGATGTTCTTGCCCGTCGTGACGAGTTTGACAACATAATCGCCCTTCAACGACATCTTAAGCACCTTTCCCATATCCGTATCCTCTTCTATCACCAGCAGTGTCGGACGGTATTTCTTGTCGTCTGCAGCATCAACCGACAGGTCCGAGTCGGCCGACATACAGGAGGTTTCGTTCGAATCTAACAAAACATAGTTCCTGTAGTGCCCCAACCCACGATAGAACGAGACCGAGTATGTAACTTCGACCCCATGCTGTTTCTTACTGAAATGCCCACCTAAGAGAATGATATATTGGCGCAGGTAGGTGGAAGTGTCACCGTCTTCCTGCCACTTTCGCTGTTCTTCCGCATGTGTTGCACGGAAAAAAATGGTCCACCGCGATGTCGTACAAGCCAACCCCACGGCTATCACACTGTCAGAAGCCGCATGTTCAATCACCATTGCCAGCAGATTGTCGATGATTTGCTGCAATTTCAACTCGTCGGTCCAATCTTCAAAACCCACCACCATGTCGGTAGAAAGCTTCAAGCCTTTCCTTGCCGCCTTCACCGCAAAGAACTCGGCCTTTGAAAGCAGCAACCGGGAAACATCAACCTTGCAGAGTTGCAGCTGTTCGGAGTTGTTGTAGGCCTTGTGCAAGCCCACGAAAACCGAGAACAACCGCGTCAATTTATCGACGTTCTCAGTCATCAAGTCCAAGAGATAATCGGTCTTTGGCGTCGAGGGCAGACTGTTTTTCAGCTCGCCAATCGGACTTTTGATTAGTGTCAACGGTGTTCTGATATTGTAAGAGATATTGGCAAAGAAGCGAAGACGGTCTTCATTCTGCTCCTTTTCGATACGCGTTTTCACACGATAATACACATAATAGGCTACCATCGCCAGCAGAAGCAATTCCAAGATGCGTGCCCAAAGCGTGTCCCAGAACGGAGGATTGATGACTATCCGCAGGCTCCGCTGGTCAATCAACTTGTGATTGCTCGACAGATAACGCACGACAAACGTGTATTCTCCCGGCGACAAATTCGTATAATTGGCCACATGACCGCTCGTCGGCTCCACCCAATCATGGTCAACGCCCTCAAGTTTCCACGAAAACAGGCGGCCGCCGTCTGCATAGTCAATGGCGGAGAAGTCTATCGTGACGGAATTCTGCCTGTAATCCAATTCAACGGCCGACGCTTTATCAATGGTTGTTTGCAAAGGAGCACCTTTCTCGCCCACTTTCACCGATTTGTTTGCCACCTTGAAATCACGGAAATAAAGGCGACCTTGCGCTTTTATATGAACAATCTTATGGGGATTGAAACACACGATGCCGTCATGTGAGCCGAAAAACACTGTGCCGTCTGCGCTCACGAAGCCCGAATTCTGCCTGAAGACACGGCTTGAAACATGATTGGCTGTGGTGCTATAGTTCTCAACCGAGTAGCTTTTCGTGTCGAATTTGCCGATACCATCGTCCGAACTGTACCACAAATGGTGGTCGTCGCTGCGCACAATCGCCTGCACGATGTTGGAAGACAAGCCGTCATGTGTCCTGAAAAAGCGAACGGTTCCACGTCGGAGGTTGCATCGGTTGAGCCCGCTTCCATACGTTGCCAGCCAAAGTATACTGTCATTCTCCAGCAACATGTCGTTGATAAAGGTAGATTGCAAATGCTTATTGATCGAAATCTGCCGGGCTTTCAGTCCATTTTGCGGCACCATCCACACGCCCTGCTCGCACGCAATGAGCATCGTACCGTTCTTCATCGGCAGAAACTTGTTCACTTGTAAAAGGTCCGAGACCTCGAACTTGCCTGTTTCGGGGTCGTATATCGATATAGGTCCGCGCCTTCCTCCAAACCACATGCGTCCTTTTTCATCTTGTGCGATGGCATAGATGATGTTCGTTCCGATGCTGTTCCGCTGTTTGTCACTGACAAAATGCTGTTTGATGGCTCCGTTGTTCCCCAACCGATACACGCCTTTCGCAAAGACCGAGACCCACAAATCACCTTGCTTGTCTTTGAAAGCCGTCAATACATTCTGATGATTGAACAGCGTTTTCCATCGGTTTTCGGCCTTATTCCACAGGCTGATGCCCTCGTCCGTGCAGAAAAGATAATCATTTCCGTGTTGAAGAATACGGTTTACGAGATTGCCGCACAGCGTGTTCCCGTTGCCATTCTCATGTGCCAAGAACCTGAACCCCGTGCCCGGCCGGATAACATTCACGCCGGCGAAAGGCGTTGTCGCCCAAATACAATTGGAAACCACGCGATCTACGTGAATATCCGATATGGCATTGCCCGTGGTTCGGTGGCCTACGGGCTGCTCTTGATTATAAGTTGCCGTCACTTTCCCCCGCGATAGGTCATAAACCGACAGCCCTTCTCCCTCCGTACCCACTAGTAACGAGCGATTATCCAAGGCGGCCAAGGCCGAAATCGGGTAGGTCGTGAAGGAAAACTGCCGTTTCATCTCCGCTTTATTCCCCGACAAGGCATACTGTCTGATTGTTCCATGCTGGTCGCCTACCCACAATGCCCCCACCTTATTATTATATATGCACGACTCGATGACGAACTTTCCCTGCACGTTCAGCAGCATTTGAAGGCGAAGTGTCTTGACATGAATGGCCCGAACGGCGTTATCCGAAACCAACAACAACATATCTTTTTGATAAGGAAGCAGTTTCTTGACCAATACATTACGAAACACAGGCGGCTGAATGACATATCTTCGGGCGCGGTCATAGCAGACGAGCATTCCCCATGAGCCAACCCACAGCCGACCGTAGGCATCAAACACGGCCGTCTTGATGAAACCATCGAACGAATACCTGGGTTTGAACGAGTCCACACGCGCATCATACCGGTAAACCAAGCGGTCGGTGTGTGCCCAAAGCCCGCCTTTCGCGTCTAAAAGCAGGTGGGTGCTTTCTATGGGCACGCCGGTCTTGCGATGATTGAAGATATCGAACGTGTAATGATCAATGTGCTTGCCGTCGTATCTGTCCACACCAAACCGCGTAGATACCCACGTAAAGCCCCTACGGTCTTGAATAACGTTATACGTGCGCTGCCCATGAATACCGTTCTCACTGCTCAAAACCATCACGTTTTGCGCATTCAGGCGATGAAAAAACGCGCAGATAAAAAACAAGCAACAGGATAATAGGCTATAATATGTTCGTTTTTCCGACATTGTTTTTCGTGTATTACACCCTACAAAGGTAACCATTAAATCTCGAAAAACACCATCTACGAAAAAGAAATCAACAACCGTGGCAAGCAATATGCTCCGTTTCACTGCGCAATATGGTTGGTCCGGACATGTAGGGACGCACGGTCCGTGCGCACGGCCAGCGCGGTTGACGAGTAAACAAGTGGATGAACATAGCGAGTTGCAGGCTTTGAGCGATGTAGGGACGCACGGCTCGTGCGTCCACCCAAAGTGAATGGAAACACAAATACATGATTATTGGAGCGGACGCACGAACCGTGCGTCCCTACATGCCTCTTGTCAACAAATCATCTTCATAATAGGACTAATCATAAAGGTCAAAGTTCAATGTTCAAAGTTCAAAGCCAAAGTCCCTACATGCAATCAAACGAACCGAGGCATCGGCCACATTGATAATCAACGGCTTACACCTTACGTTTCAATCCCAGCCATATTGCCGTGTAATCTCACTCATTTTACCGCGCAATATGGCTGAGATTGCGCGCTAAAATGGGCCATGTTGCAAACCGAGGTCATTCATGTTGCAAACCGACTGGCAAACACTACCTCGCAAACAGCAGGATATGGAAGCTGCATCTATCCCTGTTTACAGAAAAAAAGAAAGGCCCGCTTCTCGCAAAGCAGGCCTCTCTGTAATTCTTACTTGTTAAAAATAGAGACTTTTCTAATTCATTTATTTTGATTGAAGAGAAGAGATCGAAACTTGTTCGCTTACATCAAAGCCTTCAATTCGGCAATCGGACGTTTCTCTATCGAGCCATCCGCAGCCGTAACCGTGAAATAATTGTGCACCGAATGACCTTTTTTGAACTGCACAACGGCCACGCCACCCTCGCGCATCTGCAGCGTAAAGTAGCCTTCGCGCATGCCGTTCACGTATTTACCGTGCCATTTCTCCTTGCCATTCTGATAATATGTCGTCACTTCGCCATTGAGAACGGTGTTGGCATCATTGCCTAAGTCGATGAAACTGTACTCACCTTCGGCCTTAAGTGTGCCGTTCATGTAGAAATCTTGGAACACATCGCGCTTCGAAAGTCCTTTGTCTTGCTTCATCAAAAGGCGATAGTAACTTGCTTGTTCGCTGTTTGCGACGCTCGATTTGTCAGCCGCATAGTAGATAGTGTCAGCAACAACGACTGCATTTTCAGCAACATGGCGGCGACCATAACTTGAAATGGTCAGCAATGCCAGCATGGATATCAAAAGAATTCGCTTCATAACTGTATACTTTTTAGTTTTTTATTCTGCTTTCTTTTGCAAATATAGAGAAAATTCCAATGAAGTTGTTCTTATTTTAACACTATTTTATACATATTTTTCCTCAAAAAATCGGTCGTTATCCAACACCCTACTTTCAATTTCAAACTTATTAAAAACAAAACACTTTGCTTATAATTTGTAAAACCATTATAGTAGTATACGCATTCCATAAGGACTAATTGCTAACATATTGCAGCATACGATGAAAAATGAAGGCTATTACCACACACAAAAGACCATAACGGCTTACAATCATAACTGTAAACTATTTTCAATTAAATCATATTGTAAATATCAGCACCTTGATGGCTATCAAGATGCGCCTTTTCAGAACATCAAAACTGTCATTTTGAAACCTATTGCAGCCTGAAGTTTACAGGAATAAAACAAAGACTGCGCACCGCTTGTCCGTTTTTCAAGGCGGGAGACCACTTGGGCATGCGCGCAAGCAAGGCGATGATGCTTCTATCGAACGAGGGAGAAAGCGGCGAAACAACCGAAAGATGACTCAGACTTCCATCGCGTTCGACGACCACACGCGCCAAAGCACGCCCCGACAGCACCTCATTCTTAATATAAGGTGGCAGCACCAGATTGTCAATAATATATTGTCCAAGCGTCTTACCGCACCAAGAAAATGAGGCAGCCACGTCGGTTTGGCGATACACATACAGGCTGTCAGCCGTGGAAAGCGTATCAGATTGTTCCACGGGAGTGCCCATAACAGGTTTGCTTTTGAGCAGTTTTTTGAATTTGGATGCCATGAAATACGTCCAATCGGCAGTCGGAAACATCGCCTGAACAGTCGGTTTTCCCTCGCTACCCACCTCCATCAGCAGTGTTCCCTCGTTCACCGGGACCGGCCCATACAGCTTTTGTGCATCGAGAGAGACAGCATAATCGCTCAAAAGTCCCTTGGTTAGCGCCTCACTCAGATAGAAAGAAGCAGCCGGATTCTCCATGATTTCTTCTGTTTTCAGCACATCCTTGCCCTGAAGAATGCGTTGATTGGCAATGTCATACACAAATAATTCCAACCGGTGTTCCTGCTTTTGAGACGAATTTGCGCCCGGTTGAACTTGCTTTTCAACCCGCATCGAGATGTAACGTCCCTCCTGTAGGCCCACTTCACGCACGGAATAAGTGGCATAACAGAACTTGCTATCGTCGGGAATCGTGTCGAGTTTTGCCTGCAACGGCTGTCCATAGCGTGCTTGAATGGCTGCAATCTTGCGGTCGAGTGCCGTGCACGTGTCGCCCAAAAGTGCGTTGATGTGCTGCAGGAGAACCGGTTGAGCGACATAACACAGCCGCTCGGGCCATTCGAAATCCATGTCGACGACGTTCATCTCGCCCTTTTCATTCGTACAAACCACATGACGCTGCTCGTATCTCACACATGTCCGGTTCACCGTGTTTTGGGCTTTTGCACCGCAAACCGGCAGTAACAATCCCATCAGGAATAGAATTCTCTTCATCGTTTATCGTTTTTCTATGTGCAAAGTTACTGAAAAAACGAGACTTGTCGTCCCGACAAATCTCGTTTTATTACTCTAAAACTAAATTAACCATTAAAAAAAACTAATATCTTTCTTTAATTATTTGACAAAGATACGATGAATATCCCGAACCATGATTACCTATATTACCTTTTGTTTTACCACTTTTGCGGATATTTATAGTATTGATGGTCCTATCGAACGGTTACTTTTATAAAGCTGTATCACATCTTTTAAATAGGCGGAAAGTAGCAATTCATTCCCTTACTGCCCACAAAAAAGCGGGATAAAAATTGCTTTTGTCGTTTCTTTTTCGTTACTTTGCGATGGAAAACAATAAAAAACGAACACTATGGGAAAAGGGAGAAAAGGCGGAAAACGCATGACCAAGAAGCAAATCAGCGCACGATTGCACGACTTTTTCGCCGCGCAACCGGGCAAAACACTAAGCTTTAAGGAGATATTCCGCGCACTCAAATTAGATACACACCCCTTGAAAATGCTGGCAATCGACACGATGGAGGAGATGGCTTGGGACGATTTCCTGACGAAAGTGACTGACACTTCCTACCGACTCAATACAAAAGGGCAGGTGCAGGAGGGTACTTTCGTGCGCAAATCGAATGGAAAGAACTCGTTTCTGCCTGACGATGGCGGATCGCCCATCTTCGTTTCGGAACGCAATTCCATGTGGGCAACGAACGGAGACCGGGTGAAAGTGAGCTTCATGGCACGCAGACAGCGACACATCAAAGAGGCACAAGTCATCGAAATATTGCAGCGGAAGAAAGACAGTTTCGTTGGAAGACTGCGCGTAGATCGCGACTTTGCCTACCTTGTTACGCCTGAAAACATTTTCGTTAACGATATCATTATCCCGAAAAAGAAGCTGAAAGGCGGTAAGAATAACGACAAAGCAGTTGTCAAAATCACCCAATGGCCCGACGCAGAACACAAGAATCTGATTGGCGAAGTGGTTGATGTTTTGGGGCAAACCGGCAACAATGACGTCGAAATGAACACCATTTTAGCTCAGTACGGCCTGCCTTATGTCTATCCAAAAGCCGTGGAAGAGGCCGCAGAAAGGATTTCCGGAGAGATCACGAAGCAGGACGAAGCCGAGCGAGAAGACTTCCGCAATGTCTTCACCTGCACCATCGACCCGCACGATGCCAAGGACTTTGACGACGCACTCTCTATCAAACAGCTCGATAAAGGGCTGTGGCAAGTGGGTGTTCACATTGCCGACGTGAGCCATTATGTCAAGGAAGGCAGCATCATTGACCGTGAAGCTGTGAAGCGAGCCACAAGTGTTTACCTCGTAGATCGAACGATTCCGATGCTCCCCGAAAGGCTTTGTAACTTCATTTGTTCGCTCCGTCCCGACGAAGATAAGCTGGCTTATAGCGTCATTTTCAATCTTGATGACGAGGCAAATGTCAAGGCTTACCGCATTGTTCACACCATTATCCGAAGCAACCGCCGCTATGCTTACGAGGAAGTGCAGGAGATTTTAGAGGCCAACGGCGTCATCGACGGCACCGGAGAGCCTGCTCCGGCGGCTCCGAAAGGCGGCTATCGGGGAGAGAATGCCAACCAATTGATTGCCTTGGACCGCTTGGCAAAGCAGCTGCGTGCCCGTCGTTTCAAAGGTGGGGCAGTGAAATTTGACCGCGAGGAACTGCATTTCGACATCGATGCACAGGGAAAACCGACGCGATGCTACTTCAAACGTTCGCGTGATGCCAATAAACTGATTGAGGAATTCATGCTTTTGGCCAACCGAACCGTGGCAGAAAGCGTCGGAAAAGTGAAGAAAGGACGGAAAGCAAAGACGCTTCCGTATCGCATACACGACAATCCTGACCCGCAGAAGATGGAGACCTTGCGGCAATTTATCGTGAAATTCGGTTACAAAGTGAAGACCGACGGCACGAAAGGTGCCATGGCCCGTAGCCTCAACAAGCTCATGGACGACTGCAACGGCAAGCCCGAAGCGAAGATGATACAGTCGGTTGCGCTACGAGCCATGATGAAAGCGAAGTACAGTGTCCACAATATCGGACACTTCGGACTGGCATTTGACTACTATACTCACTTCACAAGTCCTATCCGTCGCTATCCCGATACGATGGTACATCGCCTCCTTACGCGCTATGCCGAGGGCGGACGGAGTGCCAACGAGAAGCATTATGAGGAACTGTGTGAGCATTGTTCCGACATGGAACTCGTGGCCCAAAATGCCGAACGCGACTCTATTAAATATAAGATGGTGGAGTTTATGAGCGATAAGCTTGGCGAAACATTCGATGCCCACATCAGTGGAATCACCAGTTACGGCATTTATGCAGAGATAGATGAGAACCATTGCGAGGGAATGATACCCATGCGCGACCTCGGAGACGACTATTATGACTTCGATGAACGCAACTTCTGCCTGAAAGGAAGGCGGCATCATCACCGCTATCAGCTGGGAGATGCCATTCGAATTCAAGTGGCAAAGGCCGACTTAGAGAAGAAACAACTCGACTTTACGGTAGCAGAATAAGCCCGATGTCCATCAGTAAGCGCGCTTTCATCCTAAGCATAAGCTGGAAGAGAGCGCGTTTTCGCATAACAATTTGGACCGCGTGTTGAAGTTAAGGCCATGTAGGAATGTGATTATCCGCTTGTCGTTAAGGAGCATTTCCTTGAAAATTGGCTGGAAACTAAAAATAAACGGCACGAAAATTTGACGATAGCCGATAAACAACTAACTTTGCCTTGCAAGTCAAGAATCATGAAACTGAAGATACATTTCAACCATCGCGAAGAGCTATGGAACGCATGGAGCCACGCAGGAGGCATTGCCTTGGGCATTGTTTTCGGCGCAATTTTCCTCGTGTGGTGCTTCCGTGAGCACAATGGATGGGCCACGGCAGGTGTCATTCTCTACCTCTTCGGCATGCTATGCTCGTATGTTGCTTCCACCGTTTACCACGCTTTGTCGGCTTGGAGCAAGTGGAAAGAGCGGTTGCGCAGGTGGGATCACGCCGCCATCTATTGGCATATTGCCGGCAGTTACTCCCCCATTACACTCATTGCCCTGCGCAATCAAGGCTATTGGGGCCTCACTTTGTTCTGCTTTATTTGGGCTTGTGCCATCGCAGGAACCGTCATCAGCTTCGTCAATCTCAAAGACCACAGCAACTTAGAAACCACGGCTTTCGTCGGAATGGGGCTGAGTGTACTCATCGCTTTCAAGCCTTTGATCGACGCACTCACGCCATCTGCCTTCGCATGGATCGTGGCCGAAGGTGTCTGTTACATCACAGGTGCCGTGTTTTATAGCCTCAACAAGCGGAAATACATGCACACTGTGTTCCACTTTTTCGTGCTTGCCGGCAGCGTCTGCCACCTCATTGCCGTGTGGGACATACTGATACAATACGTATAGGCCACGAGATTGCACCCCCATTTCATTGCCATGAGGGCGAAATATGCAAAGTAAAACGTAGTGAATAAATGACAAAAGAAATAATTTTAACGAGAAATGAAACATTTTATCGCAATGCTGACCTTGTTGTTGCTGCCGGCAACCAATGCATGGGCAGCTCCCCGCAATGTGATTTTATTGGACAAAGACTCAATAGCAGTCAAGGATAGTCTCGAAAAGAACAAGAAAAAGCCTGAGAAGAAAGAAGACGAATACGAGAAACTCCTCCAGAAAGGCGGCTCCGTTCAGCAGGGATTGTTCGGTGTAAGACACATAGAAAAGAATTGGTATTTTGAGATTCCCGAGTCGGCCTTGGGCAAGTTGTTCCTTGCCGTGACGCGTTTTGTATCGGTTCCACAAGACTTTTCCATGCTTAGAGGGGAAGAAGTGAACAACAACACCATCTATTTTGAACGCTATGATGACAAGACCTTGTTCCTTCGTTCATGGGCCCATTCGCAGCAAGCCGACCCAAACAGCAACATTGCCCGGTTGGTGAAGCAAGCCTCAATAGACCCTATTGTCTACCAATTCGACATCATCGGCAAGGATAAAGAGACGGGACGGCTGCTCATTGACGTGACAAAACTCTTCAAAGGTGACAATAAAATCGCTGGTTTCACAGCCAGTGACCGGACGCAAGTGAAGCTTGGAGGCCTGCAAGACGACCGCACATTCATCGACACCATCAAGGCCTACCCCATCAATATCGAGGTTTCAACCTTGCGCACCTATGCAGTCAGCGAAGGAAGGGCCATGGCTTCGCGCGACGGTTACATGACGCTGAGCCTCAATACCAGCATTGTCCAACTCCCTGAAGTGCCGATGCAACCTCGCTTGGCCGATGAACGTGTGGGGTATTTCAGCAATAAACTCGTGACATTCAGCGACCGTGAGACCAGCAAGCACGATGCCATTGTGTCGCGTTATCGCTTGGTTCCGAAAGACAAAAAGGCCTATGCAAAGGGCAAACTCGTCGAGCCGGAGCGGCAAATCGTCTACTATATCGACCCGGAAACGCCGAAAGTGTGGGTGCCCTACCTCATTCAGGGCATCAACGACTGGAACAAAGCCTTCGAAGCTGCGGGCTTCAAGAATGCCATTGTGGGCAAGGAAGTGCGCGAGGGCAGCGACATCAGCCCTGATGATGCCCGCTACAGTTTCCTGCGCTACCTGCCTTCGGAGAAGGAAAACGCCTACGGTCCGCGCATCGTTGACCCAAGAAGCGGCGAAATCATCGAGAGTCACATCTGTTGGTACCATAATGTGATGAACCTATTGACCAAATGGTACATGACACAATGCGGGCCTTTGGACAAGCGGGCACAGACAATGAACTTCGAAAAAGACCTCATGGGCAAGCTCATCCGGTTCGTTTCGAGTCACGAAGTGGGCCATACACTGGGCCTACGTCACAACATGATAGCCAGCAATTCCATCCCCGTTGAGAGGCTACGTGACAAAGATTGGGTCGAAAAACACGGGCATACGGCAAGCATTATGGACTATGCTCGCTTCAATTATGTTGCACAACCAGAGGACAATATCAGTGAGGCTGGCCTCTTCCCACGCATCAATGATTACGACAAATGGGCTATCAAATGGGGCTATCAGTACCGTCCGGAGTTCAAAGATGAGTTCGATGAGAAGAAAACCTTGCGCAGTGAGGTCACCAAAATGCTTGAAAATAACAAGCGATTACGCTATAAAAGCGATGAGGGACGCGGCCAAGATCCACGCTCACAAACCGAAGATCTCGGCGACAATGCTATGATTTCGTCTGAATACGGCATTAAGAATCTGAAACGAGTGATGCTGAACATCGAGGCTTGGACGGCTCAACCCGACGACCAAACAGACGATTTAAGCACCATATACCGCAGTGTCTTTGCGCAATTTCAACGCTATGTGAACCACGTGCAACGCTATATTAACGGCCAATATAGCGACAATTGGCCCTCTGAACGCCGTAACGATGTCGTGCCGAAAGGCCTCCAGAAGCAGGCTGTTTCATGGTTTGGGCGCAACGTTTTCACGGTTCCTACATGGTTATATCCCGACAAAATCGTCGACAAACTGGGCATCGACGCCAACGATGAAGTGACCGACAGGGCCAATACTGCCCTCTCTTACCTTCTTTCTGCAGCTACACTCTACAATTGTATGGCCAACAGTTACACCGCAAGTGAGCCTTATCCGCTCGACGATTACCTGAAAGACGTGTTTCAAAGTGTATGGAAACCCATGAGCACCACAGACAAACGCGGCAATAATTTCCGCCGCCGAGTGGAGCAAAACTACGTAGATTTCATAGGAACGGCCATCAATCCCGTCAAGGACGACAAGAAGAACAACGTGCAATACGGTCGTTCGGACGCCACACTCTACGCCTTAAAGCATCTCGAAATGATAGACAATTTCTGCCGCAAGCAGCTGAAAAACGTCGCAACAGACGACATCAATGCCCTACACTACAACGACTTGCTGTTGAGAACCCGTAAAATCAGAGACACCTACAGCAAACCACGCAGCGAATAAGGGCAAGCTAAGAAAGGAATATACGGCTATATGCATCATCTTAAAAGCCTGATGGAGCAACATAACTGCCTATCGGGCTTTCTTGATATAGCACAAGAAAACGGCTATTTCAACCGTTTTTCCTTCCAAAGGCTTGCATATACCGCAAAACCTCGCGACCTTTGCATCGTAATTAGAAAGTTAATAGGATAACAACAGAGGCAAACGGCCTCCAAAAAGAAAAGAAAGGTAAAAAGATTATGGTAGCATTAATGATGGTATTGGCAGTAGTTGTAGCAACAGTTTCTCTCGCAGTAAACGTTAACAACAACATATCTATGGGCCGCTAAGCCTGTAGTGCCAATCAAAAAAAGAGAGAATCAGTTAAAGAAAACCCATAAAAAGCGGATGAATGACGTGCATTCATCCGCTTTTCTGCTTTTCATGGCAGGCTCCGGAGCTATCCAAAGGGCATAATTTTCTCTATTTTATCGCCGAAGCCGATGTAAACTTTATTTTATTCGAAATAGAATAACCCTCCCGCTTCTGCGATTTTGCCACCCTATTTGGTTCGAAACCTGCGTCAAGTCTTAGGCATTGCAAGGTCAGGTGTACCAAACATCAGTCTCAATGATGTGTACATCGATAGTTTCAAGTTCGCCTTCCCGCTTGAGCTCCTGCAAGATCTGAGGAAGTAAAGTCTTTTTTGTGTTCATAATCGTACCATCTTAAAATCCATAAATAACATTTGATTCTCGTTACAAATATAAAGAAAATTCCCATATGCGTCAATACCTAAAGGTAATTATTTTTATTAATCTTTGCAAAAAACCGCAACAAACATGTCAAAGTGAAAGCTAAAGCAAGTGAATTATGTAGCATTTGATTTTGAATAGCCACTGATAAAGAATGTAAGGACGCCCGATTCGGGCGTCAAGTCAAGGTGAGTTGAAGGTGCATATACATGATTGTTGGAGCGGACGCACGAGCCGTGCGTCCCTACATGCTGCAAAGCATGAAACATGTTCGCCCGTATATTTGTCAATTGTCAACAGGAACGTAAACGGACGCACGAGCCGTGCGTCCCTACATGCAGCCAAACAGATCGTCACATACGGTCCCATTGATAATCAATGGCTTACACCTTGCGTTTCAATCTCAGCCATTTTGCAGTGCAATCTCACCCATATTGCACGGTGAAATGGGTCATATTGCGCGGTGAAATGGCTGAGATTGATGGGCAAGAGAATAGAAGTAAGGACGCACGGCTCGTGCGTCCGCTTTTATTTTAGTTGACAAGTTAGCAGTAAACAGGTGAACCAGTTGATTGCTGAACAGCATGTAGGGACGCACGGCTCGTGCGTCCGCTCCAACAATCATGCATTTACACTTCCATTCACTTTGAGCGAACGCACGAACCGTGCGTCCCTACATCGCAATCTGCGTTGTTTTTTACAACTACTTAGTTGGTAATGGCTCACAAAAGCCATAATGTTTCACTCGAAGGACACAAAAACCGTTCGTTCCTGCATGCATTCAAGAGGCTACTCCCCTCCTTTGGAGGGGTCGGGGGAGGCTCTCGGAAGGATCAGGAGAGGCTTCTCACTTCACCACTTTCTTCATTCCGTCGTGGATATACACGCCGGATTGCAAAGGCTTTTGGCCGAGTTTCTGGCCTTGAAGCGTGTACCAACCCTGCCGTTTTGCGCCATTTTCCGATGCGAGGGCATGCGGTTGGGCAATCGAAGTGGTGACGCCCGGTATCGTAGACTGCACGCCTTCTTCCGTGTAATAGCCGCCGTTGATGAACGGCATGTCCTTGGTTTGAACGCGATCGCTGCCGTTCTGATAGCTGAAAATGATGCCTTCGTTGCCGTTGTTGGCGTTTTTCTTGTCGCTTGTTGCCATGGTCCACTTGTAAACATGGCGGCCATTGGGCATTGTGAGCACCTGTTCGCACTTCGTTCCCGGCCAGTTTCCCTGCGTATAATTGGCCGTTTTATCCCAGTTCCAACATGAAATTTCGGTCGGATTTCCCCAACTTTCGGGTGCTTCAAAGAAGGCACAGCGTTCGCCTTTGTTGACTTTTAGCCCCGCAGGAAGGGTGAAATGATAAGGCAAATCGGCCACTCCTTTGACCTCAGAAAGGTCGATATCGTCGCTGATATAGAGCTTAAAGCCTTCGCCTTCCACTGCCAATTGATAGCCGTTTGTGCTATATTCCGCCTTCTTTCCGCAGAGTAAGAGCAGCTTAGCCTCGCTTCCTTGCACGTTAAGTATGAAGCCTTCGGCTGTAGCCTCAGCCTTTAAGATGGTGCTTTGATTGTCGATTCCGGCGGCATGACGCGTGAGAATGAGTTGCTTAATGGCTCGTTTGTGCTTCTGCCAATGGGGAAGGAACACGCAAGGAGTGCCCGGCATGGAGAGCATAAAGGCGTTGGCGGCCTCCACATAGCCGTAGACGGGCGCGTTACCTTCGTTGTGGTTGTAGCGACCGGTGTCGTGATTGTCGACAAAGGTGACTGCATAACGGGCGTAATAGGGGTCGTTGCTCAGGCAAGCGTCGGCCAAACGCTCCCATTGTCCGCTGTTGAAAGCCGCGTTGATGGCGTATTTCAGTGGGAAGTCAAAGGCTGCGCTTTGGATTTTCCCGTCCACTTTGGTACCTTCAATCCAGCCCGTTACGTTGTTTTTGTTGCCATCCCAGAACTCTCCCACAGAGAATTGAGGTTTCACAGCCGCGTTATAAAGTCCTGTATATCGGGCAGCATAGCCCTTCACCATGTCATAACGGAAGCCCACATAGCCAAGGTCTTCGAGCAAGAAGTCGAGATAAGTCTTCACGTTCTCCTGTGTTTTGGCATTGGTATGGTCAAGATCGCGGAACCCATCGAAGTCATCTCCCGTGTCAGCTGCGCCTTTTATCCTGCCGGCTACGCCCGAATTAGGGTTTCGGTTGGCCTCGTCGGTGCTGCAAATCTGACTGTAGTTCGTGTTGTCCCACTCCACTTTGTAGGTCTTTCCCGTTACGGGTCCCGTCACATTCTCTTGTGCAAAGTCTGCCCAAGCGTTCAAACCGTTCTTATGGTTGATGACAACATCTTCGACAAAGCCCGTCCCTTTGCTCCTGAAAGCCCTGATCATGTCGCGCAATTCGGCCTCCGTTCCCCAGCAACTGTTGTGGTTAAGCCAAAAACAAGGGTCGTATCCCATCGTCTTTCTGTGGCTGTGATAGAAGTCAGACGTGTTACCTGAGTTGGGAATCCAAATGAGATTGAAATACTTCGAAAGCTCATCGGCCTGATTGGTGAGGGTTTTCCAGTCGGAATCGGCATAGCTGTCCCAATAGAATCCCTGCAACATGACGCCGTCATATTTCTCGGGCCAGCCCTGTGCAAAGGTGCCCAAAGCGGCCAAGGTCATCAGAATGAGTGTGTAAAATCGCTTCATAAGTTAAAATTTATGGTTTCATTTGCAAATGTATAACTATTTTTCAGGCAAACGATTTCTTGATATATGTCAACTAAGATAAAGTATGTGTAAACGTTTGCATGGCCCTGTCGGGACTTTGAACTTTGAATATTGAACTTTGAACTTTGAGGTTTAAACATTTATCTTTGAACTTTGACCTTTGAATATTGTACTTTATGACATACTAATAGGCAGATGGAGACACTTGACAAGCCTCATATCAGCTGTTGAAGTCTTGACAGAGCAAGTCAAAATCATTATGAAGCAGAAGGAGAAAAGTTCATTTTTCAAAGTTTTTCATTAGTATTGGGTATTGTGTATTTGCTTTTTTTTGTATAACTTTGCGCGATGTAATTACTGTGAAACATTATGAAAAATCAGAAGATATACGAAGCTGATGATAAAATGATAAGCATTATCCGAGACAACTGCGACATATTACAGAGCCTGGGAGGCTTTGGTATTAGCTTAGGTTTCGGGGATAAGACCGTCAAAGAAGTGTGCGAGAGCGAGCATGTAGACACAAATACGTTCCTTGCCATCGTCAATCTTACCATCAACGGCTATTATCGTAAGGACGATCCCGGTAATCTTTCGGTGGAGACCCTGCTGAAATACCTGAAGGCCTCACATGCTTATTACATAGAATTCCGCCTGCCTTCGATGCGAAAAGAACTGGTCGAGGCACTTGATGAGCGTGACAGTCTGGCACAATTCATACTGAAACTCTATGATGAAAACGCGCATGAGGTCATCAAACACATGCGCTATGAGGAGAAAACCGTGTTTCCTTATGTGGAACAACTGCTGAACGGCGTTGTCATGAGCAATTATGATATCAACACATTCTCGCAACATCATCGCCAAGTGGAGCAGCGTTTGTCGGAGTTGAAAAGCATCATCATCAAGTATCTGCCTTCAGATGCCTTGCATAACAACCTGCTCACGGCCACACTTTACGATATTTACAACAGTGAATCGTGGCTCAGTCAGCATTCGAAGGTAGAGGATTTGATTTTCATTCCGGCCATCAAACGGTTGGAAAAGAGCCTGAGTCAGCAGGGTGTGACGCTGAACATATCGAAGATGATCAGTCCTTCGGCATCGGGAGACGACCAATTGAGCGACCGCGAAAAGGAGATCATCATCGGCGTGGTGCAGGGAATGAGCAACAAAGAGATAGCCGACCATCTGTTTATATCGGTCAACACAGTGATTACACACCGCCGGAACATCGCCCGAAAACTACAGATTCATTCCCCCGCAGGCCTGACGATCTATGCCATCGTCAACCATTTGGTGGATATTTCTGCCGTGAAGCTGTAGGAAACTTCGGGCTTATTCGACACTTCATTATTAAAGTTCTGCTCTTAAGATAGTTTATCGGAGAGTTAAGGAGCAATAGATAAAATCGTATGGCATCAATCAGTATCAGAAATTTTGGTCCGATCAAAGATACAAGGACAATAAATCTAACAAGCGTATTGGTCGTTATCGGTCGCCAAAGCTCCGGTAAGAGTACGTTCATGAAGGTGCTTTGCCATTGTCGATGGGTAGAAAAGAATATCATGACGCATGACAATGCGATACAAAAATATACGCATAACAGGCTTTTTTGGTCTGAATTGAAACAGTTTCATCGAATAGATGAAATGTATCTCCAAGAAGATACCGTCATAGAATACAATGGCGATGTGATAAACATCAAACTGTCGGGGAGAAAACAAAATGCTGAAATCAATCGGAAAGATGGTGCATGGGCTACCCGATACAATACAAAAATAAGTTATTTGCCGTCGGAACGCAACTTGATTTCAGCCGTTCGTAACATCAATAGTACCTATAAAACGGACGACCGCGATGTACTTTTCAACTTCATTCTTGAATGGAATGAATTCAGAAGAGACTTTACAAAGGGCAAAGCGCTGTCGCTTTCATTGACAGACAAGTTCAAATATTATGATGATGACGGTCAAGATTATATAGTACTGCCCAATGATAAGCCCATTACTTCATTCTATGCATCAAGTGGTGTGCAGTCAATCATGCCCATAGATGTCATTTCTGAGAAGATAATGTCGGTTGTCGGAAGTGTTGCAAAGTACAGTGTAGATGATTTAATGAAGCGAATGACGGAGTTATTGGATGGGAATCAACACTCCGCACCACCGGAAGAACTTGCAGAACGGCTGGAAACACTGCGTAAAAACATGAAGTATGAGTCGGCACAGCTGTTTATTGAGGAGCCGGAACAGAACTTATATCCCGATGCTCAACGCTTGCTGATTTTAAACTTAGTGAGAAGAGTAAAAAAAGCGCAAGAAATAGAGAGCAAACCTTCCATGCTTGTTGTGACGACGCCTAGCCCTTACGTGTTATCGACAATGAATGTGCTCATTGCAGACGCTGCTGCAAAAGCACAGAAACCCAATGATGCGAGACTTGATAACGTCATAGATGAGAGTACTTTGATGCCCGTTGAGGCTTATGCTGCCTATTTTATCAACGATGAAGGGCTTTTCGGAGATATCAAGGATATGGAAATTCCGATGCTATCAGGTATAGATTTGGACAGTGTTTCAGATTGGGTAGACGACCATATCGCTCGTCTCAATGGTATTTTATATGCAGACTGACCATCAAGAGACAACATACAAGCAGCTGTCGTCAAAAGGTTTTAAGCCACAACAGACTTTGTTGGCACGAAAGACCGTTGTGGTTAAGGAAGAGGGAAAGAAATATGTGCTTGATGTTCAATCGGAGTTCCCTTCTGTTGTCTTTCAAGTTGACGGGGACATCATCAAGACCGGGCTAAAATGTGATAAGTTGATTTTGGTAAATACCCGTAATACACCAACAGAAGAATGGGTTCAAATCTTTGTTGAACTGAAAGGGACAGATGTTATTCATGGTATGAAGCAATTGCTTGAGTCGGTCAAGAACCCAATCTTTGCAAGTTTGTCAAATAAGCAACGTAAAGCAAGGTTGGTTGCCACGTCATTTCCCTCCAATAAGCCAAACCCAAAAGTAGAAAAACTCAAGCGGGAATTCGCGAAACAGAAAGTCGATTACCGGGGAATGAAGCCAAATCAAGAAGACAGACTGTAAATAATGTATTTTTCTTCTGCGTCCATAACATTCAAAGCTCACCGTTTTCGGCATTTCGGGCACAGTCCCTTTACGACGAAATTGATGCCGTGTAGTTCGTAATCTGCGGGCAACGACACCGCAGGAAGGGGTATTTCGTGCAGGCAAAACACCTTGTGACACTGCTCACAAAAGAAATGTACGTGTTCATCTTCGTCCTCTTCGTGGTCGTGGCTGAGGCATAATTCATACTTGATGCCGCCATTCCCGTCTTCAATCACGTGCACCAAATGATGCGCTTTAAAAAGAGTCAGCGTGCGGAAGATGTTGGATTTGTCGATGGAGAGAATGCTGTATTCCAGCTCTTTCATGGACAACGGGTGTTCGGTTGCCGCCAATGCCTTGACAATCACGATGCGGTTAGCCGTCGGTTTGATACCGTGATTGGTCAGAAGCGCGATGCATTGTTCTTTTCCCATGGTGTTTGGTTGTCTTTCGTATCTATTTATTCTCTCGAAGTGGTCGGGATTGTGGGAGAAGCCGCCATCTGCCGTTCTACTTTCTCTAAGTCGTTCTCTTCTCCCACGAGCCAGATAATGTCGCCTTTCTCGAACTTTCGCTGCGGATCTATCATTGTTAAGTTCTCTTGTCCCTCTTCAACACCGACCACCATGCAGCCATATTGGTCGCGAATACCGCTCTCGGCGAGTGTCTTCCCGATGAAAGGCGTGTCGGAAGACAGGACGAACTGCCGCAGTTTCATCTCTCTTTTCTCTATCTCGGGGTCCTCAGGAATGAGCTCATTCCCTATGGCTTGACTGAAAACCTTCAGTTGTTCGTCGTTCCCGATGACTGAAATCCGGTCGCCGGGGAAGATGATATTGCTGCCGTTGGGAATGTTGATGCGTTGCGAACCGCGCAGAATGCTGCTCACATGAACGCCAAAGCGGTTGCGAAACTGCAGGTCCTTCAACGTCCGCCCCACCCAAGTAGAGTCTTCGGGGACTTCGAAATCGCTGATGTGTATGTCACGATCGAGAAGATGTCCTGCGAAAAGCGGGCGGCGTTCTCCGCTCACCCGAGCTGCAATCTCGCGCGAACGAAGGTTCTTGATGAACAGGCGTTCGAGCTTGATGCTGCGGTGTTTCAGGCTCCTTGACAGTATCATGAGTATCAAGGCCACGCCCGCAATCGTTATCATCAAGGCATTTTTGAAGCGCGTCAGATAGTTACAGATATAGAAAATGAACATCGCGGCGACGACGACCCGCACGATGATAGTGAATATCAAGGGCAAACGGTTGAGCAAGCTCTGCGTCCATAAGCGGCGGAACTCGTCACTATGCACGTTCTTCATCACCATGGAACGCAGGAAAGGTGATATTATCAGCACCGTAAGCAGCCCGCATACCGCGTTGCCGGGCCAATGACCGAAGGCGTGTCTGCTGAAAGGAAGGAAGAAAGTGAGCATCAATGTTATCACAGCTGTGGACAGAATGCCATAGATAACGGTGTTAACAAGCATCTTGCGCAGCAGCACCTTCCAGTCGTTCTCCTCCTCCGTAGAGTTCTGATGAGCGTTCCCGGCGTGATTCATACGGCGCACCCACTTCCTTGGCAAAGTCTTTTCGATGTGCTTGTAGCAGGGTTCTGCAAAGCGCATCATGTAGGGTGTGAGGAAAGTTGTAATCACCGAGACTGCCACAACGACAGGATAAAGGAAGTCACCGATGACACCTAACGACAGACCGAGCGACGCAATGATGAATGCAAACTCTCCGATTTGTGCCATAGAGAAGCCACATCGCATGGCATTCTTCAGCGGCTGACCGCTCAACATGAAGCCTGCCGTCCCGAAAACGCCTTGTCCAAGCAAGATTGTCAGCACGAGCACAAGAATTGGAATGGCGTAGTCTACGAGTACTTTCGGCTCGACCAGCATACCGACGGACACGAAGAAGATGGCCCCGAAGAGGTTCTTTACGGGCTCGACGAGTTTGATAATCTTGTCGGCCTCTACCGTCTCGGCAATGATACTGCCCATGACGAAAGCCCCGAATGCGCTACTGAAGCCCACTTTCGTGGACAGAACGGCCATCAGGCAGCAAAGTCCGAGGGCCACGATGACCATCGTCTCGCTTGTCATCAGCTTGCGGGTCCTGCGGAAGAAGAGTGGGACGAGGAAAATGCCTACCACGAACCACAACACCAGGAAGAAGCCAATCTTCAGTACCGAGCTTAACATCTCGCCGCCATCGGGATCGTTGCCGCTTGCAATGGCACTCAACATCACCATCATAACAATGGCCAGCACGTCTTCGAGTATCAGCACGCTCATCACCAGCGAGGCAAAACGTTGTTGCCGAAGCCCAAGGTCGTCGAAGGCCTTATAGATGATTGTCGTGGACGACATGGCGAGCATTCCCCCAAGGAAGATACAATCCATCTTGCCCCAACCGAAGCCATGGCCCACGAGAATGCCGAGCGTCATCATCGAAAAGATAATCGTCAGGGCCGCAATCACGGGCGCCATTCCCATTTTAAGGATTTTCTTAAATGAGAAATCAAGCCCTAACGAGAACAGAAGGAACATCACACCGATGTCTGCCCACGTGTGGATATCGCCCTTGTCTACCACTGACATGGTGTAAGGCATGTGCGGAGAGACGAGGAAACCGGCCACAATATAGCCGAGAACAAGAGGCTGTTTGAGCTTCTTGAACACGAGGGTGACGACACCTGCGACGACCAACACCAGTGCAAGGTCTTCTATCAAGCTGGGAATTTCTGCCATAATAAAAGTATAAAAGGGCGTGCGTCAGACCATTTCTGTATCCGTTTTCTAACAGATGGGGAGTTTTTTCTGAAAACATCCCTATCTTTTTCCAAAGACATCCCCATCTAATTTCAAAAACATCCCCCTCTCTTTGCAATTACATCCCCCTCTAATTTCAAAAACATCCCCCTCTCTTTGCAATTACATCCCCCTCTTTTTGCAATCAGATGGCGATGCTGCTGAAATCATCGGGCGACACGGGGTCTAGCACTTCCTCTTTGTTCTATTTGATGATTAATCTTCGAAATTGCCCGTTATCTCACAAATCTTGATGATGACAGCCACCGCTTTCTCCATCACTTGAATGGAAACGAACTCGTGAGGACCGTGGAAATTCACGCCGCCGGCAAAGATGTTCGGGCACGGGAGGCCTTTGAAACTCAGTTGTGCACCGTCAGTTCCGCCACGGATAGGTTCCACTTTCGGGGCCACTCCGTTCTCTTGCATGGCCCGGAGCACGATGTCTATCACGTGCATGTTGGGGTCAATCTTCTCTTTCATGTTGTAGTATTGGTCGTGAAGCTCGATCCTCACGGTGCCTTCACCATACTTTTCGTTCATCTTCCTGACGCATTCTTCCATGAAATCCTTGCGATCCTCGAACATCGAACGGTCATGGTCGCGAATGATATAGCTTAGTTTCGCCTCTTCCGTCCGGCTCTCTATGCCCAGCAGATGGTAAAAGCCTTGATAACCCTCCGTGGTTTCGGGGATATCGGTCTCGGGTATCATGGCGTTGAATTCGCACGCCAGTCGGTTGGCATTCCGCATCTTTCCTTTGGCGTAACCGGTGTGGACACTTACACCTTTTATATATACTTTGGCGCCCGCAGCGTTGAAGTTCTCGTATTCCAAGTCGCCCAAGTCGCCTCCATCCATAGTGTATGCCCAGTCGCAACCAAACTTTTCGACATCGAAATGATGGGCACCCATGCCGATTTCCTCGTCGGGATTGAAGCCCACGCGAATGTCTCCGTGCTTTATTTCATCGTGGTCACGCAGGTAACACATGGCTTGCACGATCTCAGCAATGCCCGCTTTGTCGTCTGCTCCCAGCAATGTTGTGCCGTCGGTGACAATCAGATCCTCGCCGACATGCGCCTTCAGTTCAGGGAATTTCTCGGTTGTCGAGAAGATGCCCGGCGAGAGTTCTATGTCATTTCCGTCGTAGTTGCGAATAATTCTGGCCTTTACATCCTTGCCACTTGCGTCAGGACTGGTGTCATAATGCGAGATAAAGCCGATCGTTGGCGTCTTCTTCTTGGTGTTGGCTTTAAGGGTTGCGTAGATATATCCCATGTCGTCCATCTCGACATCGCTGAGCCCCTCGTCTTCAAGTTCTTTCTTCAGATACTTGGCAAAGTCAAGTTGTTTTGCCGTTGAGGGCACACTGTCGGAATCTTCGCACGATTGTGTGTCGAATTTTGTGTAATTGATAAATCTTTCTGTAAGGTCCATGCTTCTGTTTCAATATTAAATGTGGAACGATTCTGATTATATTTCCACAAGATTTCTATCGCAAAGATACGACAAATCGCATAGATTGCAAAATAAATTGGCAAATAACATTTGCACAGTCAGTTTTTTATTCGTAACTTTGCATGCACTTGGCTCCGTAGCTTAGCTGAATAGAGCGTCAGATTCCGGTTCTGAAGGTCTTGGGTTTGAATCCCAACGGAGTCACTTTTTTAATAAGTAGAGCTGTTATATGATTATTGTTTGGATGCTACCAAAACATATTCAGAAACTTATGGCAATGTCAACTCATGCTTCAGCCAGTTGCATTGAATGATTTATAGCCCGGAAAATCCACCTTAAATTTTTAATGATGTCGAAGTTAGTCTCTGTTATTGTTCCTGCATACAATGAGGAAGCATCGTTGCTTCACCTGTATGAGGCGCTGAAAAAGTTAATGGAATCGTTGCCCGACTATGACTGGGAGATTCTTTTCATCAATGATGGAAGCAAAGATAAGACTTTGTCCATCATCGAAAGCCTGTATGACACGGACAAGCACATAGCTTATGTAGACTTGTCCCGCAATTTCGGTAAGGAGAAAGCAATGCTTGCAGGCTTCGATTATTGCAAAGGAGACTGTGCCGTCATGATAGATGCAGACCTGCAAGACCCTCCCTATTTGATCAAAGACATGCTGCGATATTGGGAAGAAGGCTTTGAAGATGTCTATGCCAAGCGTAAAGACAGAGGAAAGGAGCCGTGGCTTCGCAAAAAGCTGTCCATGATGTTTTATAATATGCTGGACCGATCTACCCGTTTCGAGGTGCTGAAGAATGTCGGAGACTTCAGATTATTGGATAAAAAGTGTATCGAAGCCCTGAAACAATTGCGTGAAAGCGAGCGCTATACAAAGGGATTGTTCTGCTGGATAGGCTATAAGAAGAGAGAAATCCTATTTGATCGTAAAGATAGAGCGTATGGTCAAACGCATTGGAGCTTTTGGCAATTGGCAGGATTAGCCATAGAAGGGTTCACAAGTTTCACGACAACGCCATTGCGTTTCGCTACCATTATCGGCTGTACGACGGCTTTCTGCGCAATCCTATACCTGATTTGGACTTTGATTAAGGTTGCCTTCTGGGGCGATCCGGTTGCGGGCTTCCCTACCTTGATAAGCGTTATCCTGTTCTTAGGGGCAGTTCAGTTGATTGCCATTGGCATTTTGGGAGAGTATATCGGGCGTATTTTCAATGAGGCAAAGCACCGTCCGACCTATTTGGTTGAGAACTATAAAGCGCGGAGACAATGAAACACAAATCAAACCTATGGGTTCTTTTGTATTGTGTGGCCCTTGCATTCACTTGCCTGTCTGTATATGGATACACGACATCACCTTTCTATCATGAGCCGGGAGCAGGGGATTCTGCCATTTTCCAGTTAATCGGGAAGGAATGGGTAGACGGAAAGCTGCCATATGTAGCCTTATGGGACTTGAAGGGCCCCCTTATTTTCTTTATGAATTATCTGGGCTACCTGTTAACGGGCTCTCGTTCGGGGGTGTTTATCGTTGAAATGGTCTCGCTGACCATTACGCTTTACTTTCTTTGGAAGCTGCTGCGAACAGGCTTTTCGGCTAAATATTCATCGTTGTTGCTGCTGTTCCCGACCTTTAGTTTTGCGGCCAATAACGTAGGCGGCAATTGTGTTGAGGAATATCTTCTTCCATTGCTTGCTTTATCCTTTTATCTGTTGTATCAATGGCTTTCCGATCCCGACCAGCAACAAGCGGCAAATCACCCGCCAAAATACGCGTTTGTCTATGGTCTTGTCTTAGCATTCAGTCTTTTGACAAGGCTGACGAACGCCTTAGGCATCTGTGCCGCGGTGGCCGTTATTGCCTTTTGGCTGATGATAAAAGGCCGTTTCAAGAATCTGTTCTCCAACCTTTTGTATTTCATTTTGGGCTTTGCCGTCTTGTTTATCCCCTTTGCTTCTTATTTTGCTTTCCATCATGCATTTGACGAAATGTGGTATGGAACGTTCCTATATAACTTGGACTATGCCGCAGCATCGTCCTCCGAGCTGCATTCCTTGCCTGCAATTCTCAAGGCATTGATACATTTTGCCGACACATGGTTACTGTTGTTTGTGTCCATTCTCGTTTTAATTGCAAACCCCCGCAGGCGTTTCGCCGGTCTTATCTGGCTCTTCGTCTCTCTGTTTTCCATTGTCTGGCTGTTGCGAGGTAACGGATATCCGCATTATGGTCTCATCTCCTTGCCTTGCATCTGCATTGCTTTCTTGGAAGTGAAGCTGATGGTCGAGAACGCGTCTTCACGTGCTTTTCGTGGTTTCGTTATATCGTTGTCGGCCTTGTACGGCCTTGTCACAATGGTTTACTGCGCACGTTCCTACCTTGTATTCATGTCGTTGTATGATGAAAACACAGAGTTGGCGCGCTATAGAACGCTCTTGGGCGACCTTCCTGCTGATTATCGCCGGTCATTCATTGCATACAATTGCAATCCCGACCTATATCTTTACGAAAACATTGTTCCTTGTTATCGTTTCTTCGTGTTTCAGGACTTTGAGTGCCATGGAAGCAACTCCCTAAAAGCCAAGATGCGGGAGGAATTCAGCGGCAATGCCAAATGGATACTCGTAAAAGGACATGCAAGAGAGATAGCCCCCATACTTGAAACCCGCTATACGGTGTTCAAAAACGATGCTTCCTGCGACCTGCGGCTTTATAAACTGAAGTGACATATCCGCTTTGTGGCGGTTCCGGTTCAACAAGGTTGCTGCCGAGACAAAAAGAACGGGCCTTTTGTTTCAGCCCTATTGCGCGGCTCACAAAGCCCCGTTCAACCTGCATATAACATGATTATTCTTTGATATTCTTAGCTATTCTCTGATAAACCGCCTGCAATTAGGCGGTAAAAGCACAAGGAGAGGCTCCAGCCCGCAGGCAGATTATAGAAAAACATCGTAGAATCACTGAAAACATCAATATATTTCAGCCGGTAAACAGACGGTATTCGAAATGCAAGATGATATATCTTTTTGTCAATTTCTTTCAGCTTCGGTTTGCATTCGCCTGCAAAAAACAGTATATTTGTATGAGGGAAAGCCTTTCGCGGCTTTCCCTTTTTTCATGCTTTCATGCAAACAAGGAGACAATATGGGCCAAAATGCAGACCAAAAGCAGTGCTATAAGCCTTCAATATGCCCCATTTCACCGTGCGAAATGCGTCATATTGGAGGACAATTTGCCCCAAATTGCACGATGAACTAAGGCAAATCGTAGGACGAGGCAACCAAGAATGTAAAGATAGTTGAGTGTTTCTGTAAAAAATGTTAACCGTTTCTTTATGGTCTTCTTGCTCGCTTTTCTGCAAAGAGAGGCCGGGGTTGCAGCCTTGTCTACTTCTTTTTCTTGGGCTTCGGCTCCGGTAATTCACGGCAAGAAGCCTTGATAAGGACCGTAAGATAGTCACGATCGTCCACTTCGGCGATATAGAAATAGGGCTTGGCTCCCGGATATGGCGGTCTGAGGTCTTCCGTTTTGAGTAGCTTCCTACCTGCTTCTGTGGGTTTCAAAAACAGCAAATCGTCACATATTAACGCGAAGATTTTATCGCAACAATATAGGCAATAGCCACCAAACATCTTGCGAAAAGTGATGTCACCTGCGCCGGAACACTGGTCAACAACATAGGTTACGAAATCTGAATTACATGCCATTACTTGGTGGTTTAAGTTGAAATGTTATTTTGTTTGACGGGTATTGCATGAAAGAAACAAGACGCTTGTTTTCCCTTTTGAGCAGACACACAAGCCGTGTGTCCCTACATTGGCGTGCAAATACAAGTCCATTCTCCCCTCTCTTGGGAGGGATTGGGGGTGAGGGTTAGGTGGTTGAGGGTGAGCCTCACTGATCCGGGTTCGCAACAAAGCCTTGATAAGCCGGTTCAAGTCCGTCCATGACGGCCTGATAGCTGCGTTCCAACTGGTTTTTAATGTTCTCCGGGCCCTGTCCAATGGGCATGATAGGCTCGTGAATGGTGAGCTTCAAGGGGTGCCAAAAGACCCAATAGAGGTCCTTGGTGCGTGGTTTTACGTTGAAACTTCCATTGATGGTCAACGGAACGACGGGCAGTTGGAGGTCGTCGGCCAGCATGAATGCACCGCGACGGAACACGCCCATATGTCCCGTAAACGTGCGGGCACCTTCGGGAAACACCACGAGTGACATGCCTTCTTGCAGGATATGACGTGCTTCATCATAGGTGGCACGTATCTTAGATGGCCCACTTTTGTCCACAAAAATATGGTGGGCGTATTGGCAAGCCACGCCTACAAGAGGTATTTTCCGCAGCCCTTTCTTCATCATCCACTTGAAATTGCGACCCAAGAAGCCGTAAATAAGGAAGATATCAAAGGCACCTTGGTGGTTGGCCACAAAGACATAAGACTGCCGGGGCACCAAATGTTCGCGCCCATCGACGCTTACCGGCAGCAGCAAAAGGCGTATCCAAAGCCACGCCCAGCACTTTCCGGGATAGTAACCCCAGAAATGTCCGTTGCCAATCATGCAGCCAATGACGGTGACAAGCGATGTAATCATGCTCGCCAACAGCAGGATTGGCAGGCAGATAACGAGTTGATAGAGTCGGTAAAGATACTTCATAGGCCGTGAATGCTTTATTTTTTCGTTCGCAAGGTGATGACGGCAATCTCGGGTTCTACGCCAATTCGAATCGGAGCAAGGCCGCCGATGCCACACGTGACATAGAGGAAACGCCCGTCTTTCTCGTCAAGTCCGTAGTCATCATGATAGCTTATCATCGTCGGACGCAGCCCGAAAAGGTTGATTTGTCCGCCATGTGTGTGACCGCAAAGCGTCAGTTGGGCATGGCTTTTCGGCAAGATGCGGCTCTCCCAAGACTTGGGATCATGTTGCAACAAGACCACAAATGCCTTCCGATCTACGCCTTTCAAAGTCTTTGAAAGGTCAGAATAGTCAGGAAAATGGCCAACTCCGCAGTTTTCCTCACCAGCAATGACAATCGAATCGCGCTTGTCCTTGCTGTAAAAAACAGCGTGCTCGTTGAGCAAAAGCCGCCATCCCATTCGGCGTTCCAACGTTTTTATGCCTTCTTCACACGCCTTTTTTGCCACGCTATCTCCATAGAAATACTGGCTATAGTCATGGTTTCCAAGGACACTATACATGGGAACTCCCTGCTTGGAAAGGCGGGAAAGCAGTGCCATATTGGGCAGAAGTTCGGCGGGTTGTGTGTTCTGTAGGTCGCCAACAAAGCAAATCATGTCGGGCCGTTGTGCCAAGATTGTATCGATATCTCGCTGTAAAAGGTGCTCCCAACCATTATTAAAGGTGCCCACATGTGCGTCGCTGAAGAGCACGATGCGCAGTCCATCAAAGGCTTCGGGCAGGTCTTTGAAAGCCAATTCTATTCGGGTGACGCGCAATTTCTGCGGACCTATGAGCACACCATAGACCATCGTGAGACCGCAGATGATGCCTAATACAAGCCCAAAAAGGTTCCATCGCCTGCCATTGCGCCGAGAACACCGGCAAAGTCGGCCGAATAAGGAGATGATGGCAAAGACTGTCTTGGGCACAACGACGATGCCAAGGAGGATAAGAAAGGCCTTTATCCAGCGGATATCATCTGGAACGAACTTTCCACAACATGCCAATGCCAAGCAAAACAGTAGCATCAATGCGCCCGGAAGCCACCAAAAGAGTCGTTTAACGGGCGTATAACGCGGATAATTTCGTAGAAAGTACCGCTCGATATAGAAGTCGCTCAGCACAATCATCGGTATCAAAAGAAAGATAATTCTTGCTATCATCGTTTATTTTGGTTTTAAACGCCCTTGAGGAACCGCCGTATCAGTTCGACAGGCAGTCCGCGTCGGCGGGCATAGTCATTGATTTGGTCGGCCCCGATGCGCCCTAATTCAAAATAACGGCTGCCGGGATGGGCCAGCATCAGGCCGCTTACACTGGCATGGGGCGTCATCATTCCACTCTCGGTGAGGCGTATTCCGATGCCTTTCATATCGATCAACTCATTTAAAATGAAGTTGATACTCGTGTCAGGCAGGGAAGGATAGCCCACAGCAGGACGTATTCCTTGATATTGTTCGTTATGCGTTTGCTCCATTGTCAGGCGCTCATTGGGAGCGTATCCCCAGTAGTTTCGCCTCACTTCTTCATGCATTTTCTCGGCAGTTCCCTCTGCCAAGCGGTCGGCAAGCACCTGTGACAGCATGCGTTGATAGTCATCATGCAGATAAGCTTTCTGCAATTCGGCATCCACCGACGTGGCAAATACGCCCACTTTATCCTTACCTTTACCAACAGGACGTATGAAATCGGCCAAACAGAGATTGGGGTATCCGGGCTTCTTTGGCTTCTGTTGGCGCAACATCGGCAGGCGTTTATCACCCAAGATGAGGTCATCTCCATCGCTGTTTGCATCAAACAGCCCAAAAACAGCATGTGTATGATAACATCCTTCCCAAGTGTGTAACATCTCTTCTGCATCTTTCCGCAACTGCAACTTTGCCGTTTCGGACTTCCCGTTCATGCTCCAAGCGTGGTAAAAATAGAGCCAATTGATATAGGGAACGATGTCTTGAATATCGTAATGCAGTATCATTCTTTCATGATGTATGGAATGTCAGCGGCTCTCCACGGTAGGAAGCATCGAAAAGGCCGCGGTCATAGACGACGTGTCCATTGCATATTGTTGTTTGAACGCGGTTATTAAAGATGCGACCTTCCAGCGGACTCCACTTGCATTTACTCTCAATCGTGTCGGTTGTCACGGTCCATGGACTCGCAGGACGCACAATGGTGAGGTCGGCCTTATAGCCTTTGCGCAGGAAACCGCGGTCATCAATACGGAAAAGACGGGCCGGATTGTGACACATTAACTCGACAACTCGCTCGCGAGACAGTATACCTTGGTCGGCCAATTCAAGCATCGCAACGAGCGAAAACTGCACCATCGGCATGCCCGAAGCAGCCAAACACCCACCTTCCTTATCTTTAAGCTCGTGAGGTGCATGGTCTGTGCCCACGGTTGTGATACGCCCATCGGTCAAGGCACGGCGAAGTGCATCGCGATCGGCCTTGGTTTTGACCGCAGGATTACATTTGATGCGTGTGCCTAAAGCCTGATAATCCTCGTCGGAAAAGAGGAGATGAGCCAGCACTACCTCTGCCGTTATGCGGTCATCGAGGCCGAAAAAGGAAAGTTCACGGGCCGTTGTGAGATGGGCAACATGGAGTCTTGTGCCGTATCTCCGTGCCAGTTCCACTGCAAGAGCCGTGCTCCGATAGCAGGCTTCCTCGCTTCTGATGAGCGGATGTAGGCTGATATCGGGGTCGGCCTGTAGGCTTTTGGCCCGCAACATGTTGGACGTGATGATGTCGGTGTCCTCACAATGGGTCATCAACTGCAGGTCTAAGTCGGCGCACACCTTATATATATATTCCAGACGGTCGCGCTTATCTACCAGCATATTGCCCGTACTGGCACCCATGAAAAGCTTTATTCCCGGGAAAAGTGTACGGTCGAGCGAGGCAAAAGTGTCGGCATTACTGTTTGTGGCCCCGTAGAAAAAGCTGTAGTTCACATGGCTTTTACAACCGGCAATGGCCATCTTCTCCTGCCAAGCCTCGGGAGTGGTGGTCTGAGGCGAGGTATTCGGCATCTCCATATACGAGGTGACGCCACCGAAAGCAGCCGCGCGACTCTCGCTCTCAATGTCGGCTTTGCGCGTCAAACCGGGCTCACGGAAGTGCACATGAGCATCGATGACACCCGGAAAAACAAAACACCCCGAGGCATCTACCGTTTGGTCGTAGACTCCCCGAGGCGTTTCTGCGGTTTCACAAACAGCAGTTATACGGTCTTCTTCAATGACAATGTCGCCCCGAACGGAGCGACCTTCATTGACGACTGTGCCACCTTGTATGATCGTCTTCATCGTTTTGCAGTTATCGGGCAGCGGGTTGCGCCATCTGTGCAGGTGTCGGAGCCGGACGAACAGGCTGAGAATCCGTTTGCGGAGCATCGTTTTCGGCTGCCGAAGGCTCTACTTCACGCAATCCATTCATGATTTGTTGGTTCTCTTGTGCCTTTTGATAATAGTCCTTTACATAGGGATCGTTCTTGAACTTATCAGTAGCTTTGCTCATAATATCCTCTATCCAAGGCGTCAATTCAGGGTATTGATAACCCACAGTCACCATGAAAAAGATGCCGGGGCCCAGCACATTGTCGAAGTTTTCGGTGACAAACGTGGTGACAAGTTCGTCTTCTTTCTGCGTCAATCGGGCAGCTTCTCTACTCAAGTTGGCGTTCACAATGTCCATATTACGGCCGTTCATAATGGCTTGGTCATGCTTATGAACGAGTTCTGACTCTTGGTTTTTCAATTGATTATACTTGTTGAAAAACACAAAAAGCTTGTCATTCAGCGGAGTTCCGCTGACAGTTTGTTGTGTATTGTCAATCTTTATGGTGATGTTTCCGGCCTCAACTACCAATGGAAGTACGCTTTCTTCGTCCATGAAAATATTGCCCATGCAAACAGAGTCCACCGTTCCTGAGAACTTAAACTGCCCATGAACGACGTCACAAGAGTCGAGTGTCTTGAACTCATTGTTCTTAAGTATCTTCAAATACAGCATTCTTCCATCGAGATTAGACACGTTTGAGGTGCCCACAATGTTGTAAGCATCTGCACAAGATGTCAAGGCTAAAAGCGTCAGAAAGGCGTATAAGACTTTATTCATAACTGTTTTCTTGTTCTGTTAACAAAGATAATAGGAAGTAACGGAGTGCGAAAGAAAATTTATGCTATTTAATTTATCAAGTGTTCCTTTTATGTTTTTTTCGTAATCGGCATTGCGATGGCTCTGTCTGTCATTTATTTTCTTTCTTCAGTTCATGGTCGATGCGATGAACCGCATACACTTCAACGACGACAGCAATCAAAAGAACGACGACCCACTTGTTATATATATAAGTAATGTAGTCAATTTGATTGCCAAATGCAGAACGCAAGAAACCATATGCGTTATCAACCATCAAAAGACCAGCGAGAACGAACAGCATGTCGGCAAAATTAAGGATATTTCTCAGCCGTTTGAGGGTCAAACTGTTGCCTTCATAGGTCTGCATCATTTGCATCAAAGCAAACAGAATGCAGCCTGTCAGTGCTATCCAACAGACGATTTGCATGGCAAACATAAACACATAGCAGCCCACTCCCACTACCATGAGGAGCCCACCACCGATAAAAAGAAGACTTTGTAGACTATTCAGTTGTTTCATTATTCGTCTCAATAGGTTGTTCATCATCGCTCAGCACGTAGATATCCTCGTCGTCTGCCTTCATGAAATAACGCTCCCGGGCTATCCTTTCAATAGCTTTCGGGTGACGTTTCAGCTCATTCAATTGGCGAGAATCGGCTTCGTACTGTTCCGTATATCTGTTGATTTCGCGCTTCAGGTCACTGATTCGGAGTTCCAATTGCACACGTTTCAGGAAGCTATTCTCATCGATCAAGCCGACAATGAGCACTCCAATGACAACCACTATAAGATATTTATAGTGGGCAATGAACCCCAAGATACCATTCAAACGGCCTGCCATTATTGTTTATTTGTTTGCAAAGATAATAATTTTTACTATCTTTGCATCATCAATTCAGAAAAAATGGAAGATTATATTGTATCGGCAAGGAAGTATCGCCCTATGACTTTCGACTCCGTTGTGGGCCAACATGCGCTCACAACAACGCTGAAGAATGCGGTGAAAAGCAGGAAACTGGCGCATGCTTACTTGTTCTGTGGCCCGCGAGGTGTAGGGAAAACCACTTGTGCTCGCATCTTTGCGAAGGCCATTAACTGTGAAAATCCGAGCGAAGACGGCGAGGCTTGCAATGCCTGTGAAAGCTGTAAGGCTTTCAATGAGCAGCGTTCTTACAACATATTTGAACTTGATGCGGCCAGCAACAACTCTGTGGAGAACATCAAATCTCTGATGGAACAGACGCGAATACCACCGCAAGTGGGTCGCTATAAGGTGTTTATCATCGACGAGGTGCACATGCTTTCGACGGCTGCCTTCAATGCTTTTCTGAAGACTCTTGAGGAACCTCCCGCTCATGTCATCTTCATCTTGGCCACCACAGAGAAGCATAAAATCCTTCCGACAATCCTTTCTCGCTGTCAAATCTACGACTTCGAGCGCATGACGGTGGGCAATACGATTGCGCATTTGAAGACGGTTGCCGACAAAGAAGGCATAACCTATGAGGAAGAAGCACTTGCCGTCATTGCCGAAAAAGCCGATGGTGGCATGCGTGACGCGCTTTCCATCTTCGATCAAGCGGCAAGTTTCTGCCAAGGAAACATCACTTATCAAAAGGTAATAGAGGACCTTAACGTGTTGGATGCCGACAATTACTTCCAAATCGTAGACGATGCCCTGCAAAACAAGGTCTCTGACATCATGTTGCTGTTCAACAACGTTCTAAAAAAGGGCTTTGACGGGGGCAATCTGGTCACGGGACTCGCTGCACACGTTCGAAATGTGCTCATGGCTCGTGACGAACAGACGCTGCCGCTCTTGGAAACGAGCCAACAACAGCGGGAAAAGTTTCACGAACAAGCCAAGAAATGCCCCGTGAACTTCCTTTATCAGGCGCTGAAAGTGCTCAACCAATGCGACATCAACTACAAACAGAGCAGCAACAAGCGGCTGTTGGTGGAGCTGACGCTTATACAAATGGCGCAAATCACGCAGCCCGAAGACGATACCGGCGCGGGGCGTAGCCCTAAGCGATTGAAATCCCTGTTCAAAAATCTGATGAAATCTCAGCCAACGACGGCAGCTTTGCAGGTGGCTGCGGCTGAGAAACACGCCATCTCTCCCCGAGAGAGAACGCAACCGAAACCTGCCGAAACCGTTGTTCAGGCGTCTTCGCCCACGGTTTCGGCAACAAACACTCCCGAAAAGGCACCGACAAAGCCCCTCTCCAACGTGAACATCGACACCCTCGGCTTCACTTTCCGCGGGCATCGGGCGCAGGTAAACCGCTCCGAAGAGCCGAAAACGGAGCAATTCGAAGTAGACACGACACAGGAAAGACACTTCACGCAAGACCAACTCGAGACGTCTTGGTTCGCAATGTTGGTCAGAATGCCGCAGGAACTCCAGGTTCTGGCAACGCGATTGAAGAACGTAACGCCCCGAATAACCGAGTTTCCAAACATAGAGATTGTACTTGACAATCAAATCATTCTCACTCAGGTGGCTTCCATTAAGCCGCGCATCAAAGCCACATTGGCTAAAGAACTGAACAACGGCCAAATCAACATCGATTGGCGCGTGGCTCAAGGGGCCGAAGTGAAAAAATTGCTCACCAAGCGTGAAAGTTTCGAAGAAATGAAAAAAGAAAACCCGGCACTCGCCAAGCTGTGTCAGACGCTCAACTTGGATATGTCGTGAAAGCAGCCTGCGCCGTTCAAATCAAAGGCATACCCGAACGGCGACACTCCTTGCGCATCTCTTCGGGCCAGATGCTGGCTTGTATCTCGCCGATATGGGCTTTGTGGAGCATAATCATGCAAAGACGGCTCTGCCCGATGCCTCCCCCGATGCTCAAAGGCAAATCTCCGTTGAGCAGCTTTTGATGGAAATACAACGCCTTTCGGTCTTCTTTTCCCTCTATTTTCAGTTGTCGCAGCAAGGCTTCCTTGTCCACCCTGATGCCCATGGAGCTTAATTCTATCGCGCGGTTCAGCACAGGATACCAAACAAGAATGTCGCCGTTGAGTCCCTTCTTGCCGTTTTCTCCCACCGTGCTCCAGTCGTCATAGTCGGGCGCCCTGCCGTCATGCTTCTTCCCGTCACTTAGTTTCCCGCCGATACCTTCAATGAACACGGCACCTAACTGTTTGCAAATCGCATCCTCACGTTGTTTGGGTTCGAGTTCGGGGTACATCTCCAAGAGGTCTTGACTGTGAACGAAATGAATCTCGCGTGGCAAGAAGGGTTTAATCATCGGATAAGTTTCGCACGTCAGATATTCCGTTCGCAAAATGGCAGCATAGATGCGCCGCACCACATTCTCAAGGAAGCCAATCGTGCGTTCCTCCTTGCTTACGACAGCTTCCCAGTCCCATTGGTCCACATAAAGCGAGTGAAGATTGTCCAATTCTTCGTCGGCCCGAATGGCATTCATATCCGTATAGACCCCATATCCCGGCTCAACTCCATAATCAGCGAGCGTCAATCGCTTCCATTTGGCCAAAGAATGAACCACTTCGGCCCGCGCATCGTGGAGATCTTTTATCGGGAAACTGACAGGCCGCTCCACCCCATTGAGGTCGTCGTTGATGCCCAGCCCCGTCAGCACAAACAGTGGGGCGGTCACGCGACGCAGGCGCAATTCCGTGGCAAGATTCTGCTGAAAAAAGTCTTTAATCAACTTGATTCCCTGTTCGGTCTGCCACATGTCGAGCAGCGCTTTATAGCCTTCGGGCTTTATCAGTTTACTCATTGCAATTCCTCTTCTTACGTTTTAGTTCTGCATGCAAAGATAAGCAATAATCGTTAAAATGCAAGCAAACCACCCCAAATAATCTTCATTTTGCCACAAAAACACGACTTTGACTGTCTTTCTGTATTTACCTTATAAACGAAAGGCAACCATCTTCCGGCCGCAACACAGCAAGGCCGGCGGCCTAAAGAAACCGTACAGGGTTGCAAGACTGCCCACATTTTCTTACCTTTGCACGCAATTGACAACAACAATGACAAACATGAACACAAAAACGACTGCACGCACCAAGATTCTTTTCATCTGTCTGGGCAACATCTGCCGTTCGCCGGCCGCCCACGCCGTGTTTCAAAAGACAATCGACGCACGGGGACTGTCCGACCGCTTCGAAGTGGACTCCGCCGGCATAGGAAACTGGCACGAAGGAGAGCTTCCCGACCGCCGAATGCGCGAGCACGGCGCCCGTCGCGGCTATCAAATCGACCATCGCGCACGACAAATCCGGCCTTCGGACTTCAAGCATTTCGACCGCATTGTGGTCATGGACGACGACAATTACCGCATCATCACCGCCAAAGCCGCGCCCGAAGAGGCTCGGAAAGTGGAGCGAATGGCCGACTTCTTCACAGCCCACCCGCACGCAACGAGCGTGCCCGACCCCTATTATGGCGGCGCCGCCGACTTTGAACGGGCGCTCGACCTGATTGAAGACGGCGTGGAAGGACTGCTGAACGCATTGGTCGGCCACGCAAAAGGCTGAGAGATGATGATAGGGACGCAAAGGCTGTGCGTCCGTTCAAGATGAAAACGTTTTTAGAATACGGAGGAAAGACATTTTCCTCCGTATCTTTTATTCTTTCCGTCCGTATCTTTTTGAATTATCTCCGTGGAGATAAATATTTATCTCCATGGAGATAAGTTCGTTTCTCCATGGAGATAATTCAAAAAGATACGGATGGAAATCACGGAACATACGGTAGGAAATACGTTTCCCTACGGTTGTAAATCATAAGACATACGGTTGGGAGTCACAAGACATGCGGAGGAAAAAGCGTTTCTCTACGGTTATGCGTTATAAAAGATGCGGTAGGAAAATATTTTCACCTTATTATATAAGGGGACGGAAAAGGAAAAAGGGAAAGGGAGGCTGAAATAAATAGACGTTTTCTTTGCGTGTTACGTTTGTTTAGCTTACCTTTGCAGCGTTAATCATGCTGCACGTATTGATGAGTAGTGACAAATTCGAATTATTAAACCAAATCAAATACCCTGCCGACCTGCGGCGGCTCGACCTCGAGCGGTTGCCCGAAGTGTGCAAGGAGCTGCGCGGGAAGATTATCGACGAAGTGGCGGTGAACCCGGGGCACTTCGCGTCTTCGTTGGGTGCCGTGGAGATTACGGTGGCCCTGCATTACGTTTTCGACACGCCGGAGGACCGTATCGTGTGGGACGTGGGGCATCAGGCCTACGGGCACAAGATACTGACGGGGCGGCGCGACCGGTTCTGCACGAACCGGAAGCTGCATGGCATCTGTCCGTTTCCAAGTCCGGCCGAAAGCGAATACGACACGTTCGCCTGCGGGCACGCCAGCAATTCGATCTCGGCGGCCTTGGGCATGGCTGTGGCGGCGAATGGCAGCGGAAGGCATGTCGTGGCGGTTATCGGCGATGGTGCGATGAGCGGCGGGCTGGCTTTCGAGGGGCTCAACAATGTGTCGAGCACGCCCAACGACTTGCTGATTATTCTCAACGACAACGATATGTCGATTGACCGTGCGGTGGGCGGCATGGAGAAGTATCTGTTGAACCTCGATACCAACGAGACCTACAACAGGCTGCGCTTCAAGGCCAGTCGGTGGCTCCACAGCAAAGGTTACCTGAACGAGGAGCGCAAGAAGGGCATCCTGCGCCTGAATAATGCGTTGAAGAGTGCGCTGAGCCATCAACAGAATATCTTTGAGGGAATGAACATTCGCTATTTCGGTCCGTTCGACGGGCACAACGTGAAAGAGGTGGTGCGCGTGCTGTGCCAGCTCAAGGATATGCGCGGGCCGAAGCTGCTTCATCTGCACACTACGAAAGGAAAAGGCTACGAACCGGCCGAGAAGAGTGCCACGATATGGCATGCGCCGGGCAAGTTCGACCCCGAGACGGGCGAGCGCATCGTGCAAGATTGCAGCAATATGCCGCCCAAATATCAGGACGTGTTCGGGGAGACGCTGCTCGAGCTGGCCGGGCGGAACAAGCGTATCGTGGGCGTGACGCCGGCCATGCCGACGGGTTGCTCGATGAGTATCATGCAGAAAGCGATGCCCGACCGCGTGTTCGACGTGGGCATTGCCGAAGGGCACGCGGTGACTTTCTCGGGCGGTATGGCAAAGGACGGGCTGCTGCCTTTCTGCAACATCTACAGTGCCTTCAGTCAGCGGGCCTACGACAACATCATTCACGACCTTGCGCTGCTGAACCTGAACGTGGTGCTTTGCCTCGACCGCGCAGGACTTGTGGGAGAAGACGGGCCGACGCATCACGGTGCTTTCGACATGGCGGCCCTGCGTCCCATTCCTAACCTGACGATAGCCGCGCCGATGGACGAGCACGAACTGCGTCGGCTGATGTACACGGCTCAGCAGCCCGACCGAGGTACGTTCGTCATTCGCTATCCGCGCGGAAGAGGCGTAAGGAAAGACTGGAAATGCCCGTTGGAAGCGGTCGAGGTGGGCACGGGTCGCAAGCTGCGCGACGGCAAGCAGACGGCCGTTATCAGCATCGGGCCGATTGGGAACGACGTCGAGCTTGCCATAACGAAGTTGGAGGAAGAAGTCGCCCACTATGACCTGCGCTTCTTGAAGCCGCTCGACGAGGACTTGCTCCACGAAGTAGGCAAACGTTTCAAGCATATTATCACCATCGAAGACGGCACGCGCAACGGCGGAATGGGCTCGGCCGTGCTCGAATGGTTGAGCGACCACGGCTACACGCCCACCGTGAAGCGCATGGGAATGCCCGACGAATTCGTCGAGCACGGAACCGTAGCCGAACTGAAACGCATCTGTAACATGGACATCGACAGCATCGTTGCTGCCATTAAGGAGACGAAGAAATGAAAATCATTATTGCCGGTGCATATACCATAGGAACGTATCTTGCCAAACTGCTCTCAAGAGACAATCAAGACATTATCTTGATGGACGAAAGTCAGGAGAAGCTGGACAAGCTCGGCTCCGACTTCGACTTGATGACGATGAATGCCTCGTGCACCAGTATCAAGGTGTTGAAGGAAGCCGGCATCGCGTCGGCCGACCTTTTTATCGCTGTCACCCCCGACGAGAACAAGAATATGATGGGCTGCATGCTTGCCAAGGCTTTGGGAGCCAAGAAGACCGTAGCCAAGGTGGATAACTACGAATACGTGGCGCCCGGTTCTGCCGACATCTTTGAGGATTTGGGCATCAGCTCCGTCATCTATCCGGAGCTGTTGGCCGCTACAGACATCAACAACGGGCTGAAGATGAGTTGGGTTCGCCAGCGTTGGGACGTGCACGACGGTGCCTTGGTGATGCTGGGCATCAAGCTCCGAGAGACATGTACGATACTTGACAAACCGCTGAAAGATATCAGTGGACCCGAAGACCCCTATCACGTCGTGGCTATCAAGCGCGACGGAGACACTATCATTCCGGGTGGAAACGATGTGCTGAAACGTTACGACATGGCCTACTTTATGACAACGCGACAGTATATCCCTTTCATTCGCAAAATCGTGGGCAAGGAACACTATGTCGACGTGAAGCACGTGATGGTGATGGGCGGCGGACGCACTGCCGTCAGGGCCGTCAAGACGATGCCCGAATACATGGACGTGAAAATCATCGAGGCCGACGAACGCCGTTGCGACCGCCTCAACGAACTGCTCGACGACCGTGCACTGATTATCCACGGCGACGGGCGCGACGTCGCACTGCTGCAGGAAGAGGGAATCCGCAACACGCAGGCATTCGTGGCCCTCACAGGGAATGCCGAGACCAATATCCTTGCCTGCCTCACGGCCAAGCGAATGGGCGTCAGGAAGACTGTGGCCATGGTCGAGAACGTAGACTACGTGAACATGGCCGAAAGCTTGGACATCGGTACCATCATCAATAAGAAAGCCATTTCGGCCGGCCACATCTACCAGATGATGCTCGACGCCAACGTGCACAACGTGCGCTTCTTGATGAACGCCAACGCCGACGTGGCCGAGTTTATCCCGCAAGAAGGCTCGCGTATCACGCTCAAAGCCGTCAAAGACATGAGACTGCCCTACGGAATGACCATCGGCGGACTCGTTCGCAACGGCGAAGGCTACCTTGTATCGGGCAACACACGCATCAACGCCGGCGACTCGGTGATGGTGTTCTGCCACAACGTCAACATGAAGGCAATAGAAAAAATCTTCAACAAATGATCAACCGCAACATCATATTCAAGATTATCGGCTCATTGCTCTTCATCGAAGCTGCGTTGCTGTTGAGTTGCTTAGGCATGGCCATCGGCTATCAGGAAGACGACGTCCCCGCTTTCATCATTACCATTATCCTGACCTTACTATCGGGCATCGTGCTCCGCTTTCTCGGCCGAAATGCCGACAACTATATGAGCCGGCGCGACGCCTATCTCGTCGTGACGCTCTCGTGGGTCATCTTCAGCCTCTTCGGCACGCTTCCCTTCATCATCAGTGGCTACATACCCGCTTTCACCGACGCCTACTTCGAGACCATGTCGGGCTTCACCACCACCGGTGCCACCATCATCGACGACGTAGACAAGCTGACCCACGGCCTGCTCTTCTGGCGCAGCATGACGCAGTGGATAGGCGGTTTGGGCATCGTCTTCTTCACCACGGCCATTCTTCCCTCCTTCGTCGGCGGTTCCGTCAAAGTGTTCGCAGCCGAAGCCACAGGACCCGTCAGCACCCGACTCCACCCGCGCCTCAGCACCGGCGCCAAGTGGATATGGATGGTCTACCTCGTGCTCACCGTCGGCTGCACGCTCAGCTTCATGGCCTGCGGCATGGGCTGGTTCGACAGCATCAACTACGCCATGGGCAGCACGGCCACGGGCGGCTTCTCCACCCACACCGACAGCGCCGAGTTCTTCCGCTCGCCCGCTATCGAATACATCGCCACCTTCTTCTGCTTCCTCTCGGGCGTGAACTTCACGCTACTCTACACGACGGCCACCCACCGCTCGCTGAAACTCATGTATAAAAGCGAAGAGTTCCGCTTCTACGCCCTCGCCGTTCTCGGCTTTACGATCTTCATCATGGCCGAACTGATGATACACAACGGCTACGCCATAGAAAAAGCCTTCCGCTGCGGCATCTTCCAAGTGGTTTCGTTCATCACGACGACGGGTCTCTTCAATGACGACGCCGCCACATGGCCCCACGTCACATGGGTGGTGCTTGCCACCTGCATGTTCCTCGGAGCCTGCTCGGGCAGCACGAGCGGCGGCTTCAAGAGCATTCGCATCGTCGTCCTGCTCAAGATTATCCGCAACGAGTTCCGACAAATCCTTCATCCTAACGCCGTCCTACCCGTTCACGTCGACGGTAACAACATTTCCGTGCAGCACCGCGTCACGCTGCTTTCCTTTCTCTCCGTCTACCTCGTGCTCTGCCTCGTGGCCTCGTTCATCATCATCGCCTCGGGCATTGACAACACCAACGCCATCACCATCGTCCTGAGTTCCATCGGCAACGTCGGCCCGTCGCTCGGCCTCGAAATCGGTCCCACAATGAGCTGGTCGATGCTTCCATCGGGCATCAAATGGCTTTGCTCGACACTGATGCTTGTCGGTCGTCTCGAAATCTTCACCATTCTCGTCATCTTTACCCCCGCCTTTTGGAAGGATAATTGAAGGCGCGTCATCATTATTCCACATCGATATTGGCCTCCGCCCCCGGGCGCAAGTCTCAAATCGAAGGAAATGTTGCTTGCGCCCCGGGGCGAAAGTCCTAAACGTAAACATATATTAACTTCGCCCTAGGGCGAAAGTTCCAAATGTAAACGTGTCTTAACATCGCCCCAGGGCGAAAGCTTCAAACGTAAACATGTGTTAACGTCGCCCTAGGGCGCAAGCTCAAACGTAAACAGATATTAACTTCGCCCTAGGGCGAAAGTTCCAAATGTAAACATGTATTAACATCGCCCCGGGGCGAAAGCTTCAAACGTAAATAGGTGTTAACGTCGCCCTGGGGCGGAAGCCTCAAATCAATCTGAAAATGAATTGCCCACGCAGCGCAAGACCTATGACGGATTAGGAATAAAAAACCGTTTCTATTTTCTTGTGTTTTTATTCCAGCTTTTACGTACTTTTTTTGTAGCTTTGCAATCCGGCAGAACAAACGAAACAGAAGAAATGGAAAACGCTTATAGCAAACAGTTCCCCACGCTGATGCGGGGAAAGAAAATCATGTATGTGCACGGTTTCTTGTCCTCGGCGCAGAGTGGAACGGTGAAAATGCTGCAAGAGCTCATGCCCGGAGCCACCATTGCAGCCGAAGACATACCCCTATGCCCTCAAGATGCCATGCCTTTATTGCGCAATATGGTCGACGAAGAGCGCCCCGACCTCATCATCGGAACGTCGATGGGCGGCATGTACACGGAGATGTTGCGAGGCACGGACCGCATTCTTGTCAATCCGGCCTTTGAGATGGGCGACACCATGAGCAGCATGATGGGTCGTCAAGTGTTTCAAAATCCGCGCAAGGATGGCGTGCAGGAGGTGATTGTCACCAAGGGACTCGTCAAGGAATACAGGGACATCACGGCGCAATGTTTTGCAAATATCGATGCCGAAGAGCGCAAACGCGTCTACGGTCTCTTTGGGGATAACGATCCGGTTGTGCACACTTTCGACCTGTTCAAGGCGCATTACCCCAATGCTATCCGCTTTCATGGTGAGCATCGGCTTATAGATAAGGTGGCACTCCACTATCTCGTGCCCGTCATTCGCTGGATAGACGACCGGCAGAACGGCACGGAACGTCCCATCATCTATCTGCATTATGATGCCTTGCACGACCCTTTCGGCAAGCCGTTAAGCAGCATGCACAAAGCCTATGAACTGCTGTTGGAGCACTATCAGGTGTATGTCGTGGCGCCGGTGCCCACAAACAACCATGCTTACACGGACGAAGTACAGCGTTGGGTGGAGGAATATCTCTCGGCACCGGCCTACGATCGTGTGGTGTTCACCAATCAAAAGAACCTTCTCTATGGCGATTATTTCATCGACCCGCAGCCTGATTCCAACTTCATGGGTACGACCATCGCCTTTGGCAGCGATGCGTTCAAAACGTGGGAAGAGGTGATTACGTTCTTTGAAAGGCTGGGTGGACAATGAATAAGGGCCTCCCCCGCCCCCTCCAAAGGGAAGGGTGACAAGGAACATTTGGCATATGACGCCACTTTTCAGCCCATCTTTCTTGCTTTTGCTACATTTTATGCGTATTTTTGTCGCAGAATGTGCGACGATATAAGGCAAATAACGCCGCATGTTTTACGACGTTTTCTCAATCAAAGATTATTCCAAGCACAACAATGGCTAACGAAATCGTATATGGATTCGCCGAAACACCGTTCGGAACCATCATCGTTGCCCGAACGATCGACGGCATTTGCGACCTCCAGTTCTTGGGTTGGAACCGCATGGAAGTGATACATGAACTGGCAAGACACTGGGGAACGTACACCCCGACGACCCAAAACGACCGCATGGCCGACACGGTGAAGCGCGTTATCTTTGATGGTTACGACCATCATCTGGCGCTCGACCTGCGCGGAACCGACTTCCAAAAGAAGGTGTGGCGCACGCTTTTAAAGACCAAAAAGGGCGAAACCATCTCCTATCAGCAGTTGGCCGAGCGCGTAGGACAGCCCAAAGCGGTGCGCGCTGTGGCCTCTGCCGTGGCCGAAAATCGCATCGCCTTGCTCGTGCCCTGCCACAGAATTATCCACAAAGACGGCACGACGGGCGAGTATCATTGGGGGCGTGAACTGAAGAAACAACTCATCGCGTGGGAAAAAACGACAACGGAAAATGTCTGATTTCATAGCAAGCGACGAACTTTTCCGCCGTATCGAGGCCGCCATCTCTGCCGAAACGAGCGTTGTCAACAAGCTGTTGCACGAGACATTGGTGCTTGCATGCAGCGAAGGACTAGCAGGAAGTAACCTTGCCTTCGGCAACTTGTTTGCCCAAGTGGACTTCCTTTGCAAGAAACATCGTGTGTCCGTGGGCGATACGATAGCCATTCAGCGCATGAGAAGGGCCAGCAACAGGTCGGAAAGTCTGTCGCATGAGGAACTGATGTATGCCTGTCGGGCCCTCGCCGTGTTCGTTTCTGCGGTCTTTGATGCCGACATTCCGACCTTTCTCGTGGGCAAACTGCCCGTGGAAGACAAGCCGCAGGACTATAACCGCATTGATTATCGTTGCGTTCGCGGCCTTGTCAACGAGGTTACCGACGACAGTTTCACCGTCAATATCGACCAAGATACCACCGAAAAGCAGCTCACCATTCGGCTGAAACCCCACCAATCGTATCTCAAAACCCTGCTTCATGCCGGCGCACAAGTAAACCTTATCGACGTCGATTCAGCCCAAGAAGCCTCCTTAATTGTCTATGAACCCGACTTTCTTCTCGACATCAGCAGCATCGCCCGCTGCTTTACAGACTACGGACATCACCCGTTTTCCTACCTCGTCAACGCCATGTTGCCGCCCGCAAACAGTCAGGCTATCCTCTTGGGTAACTTTGCCGGCACCGCACTCGACGACATCATCAATGGCAACGGACGCTATCTTTGGCAAGAAACTTTTAAGAAGAACTTCAAAGACAAGGCGTTGGAATACTGCACTTGCGACGACCTTAACCGCAAAGAAGACTTCCGCGCGGCCGCACTCCGGCAGACCCAAAACATTCAGAACATTGTAACCGAACTCTTTGGCGACCTTCACAGCGACCCCAAAAAGCCGCATAAAGCCGGCAGTTTCAGTCGGGAAAAAGCCGTCCTTGAGCCATCTTTCGTCTGCGAACAGCTGGGATTGCAAGGCCGTGTCGACCTAATGACTACCGATTTCAAGCTACTTGTGGAGCAAAAAGCAGGCAGTAACTACAACATTCAAAGCCAAAAACCGAACGAATATGGCAGCTTTCAGAAGGAAGAACACTATGTCCAACTGTTGCTATATTACGGAGTTCTGCGGCAAAACTTCCGCATTTCGAGTCACAATATCGACATGCGACTGCTCTATTCCAAGTATCCTTTGCCGGGTGGATTGGTCGTTGTGAACTTCTACCAAAAGCTTTTTCGCGAGGCAATCCGGCTGCGCAACCGCATCGTTGCCAATGAATTCGGCTTCGCACTCAATGGCTTTGAGAGCACAACGGAGGCCCTTTCGGCCGACATTCTCAACGAACGTCACCTCGCAACGCCATTCTTTTTCAACTACATTCAGCCCCGTCTCAACAGTGTCATTGAGCCGCTTCACCGGCTCACGCCACTCGAAAAGGCCTACTACGAACGCATGATGACCTTCGTTTTCCGCGAACAATTGGCCGCAAAAACGGGGGCGCAAGAGGGCTTGGGCAACAGTATGGCGGACCTATGGAACATGCCTTTGGCCGTCAAAAAAGAGACGGGAAACATCTATACCGGCCTCACCATTGCCCGAAAAGCAAAGAGCAAGCAACTCAACGGCTATGATATTATCACACTCAATGTGCCCGATCAGGGCGAAGACTTCCTGCCCAACTTCCGCTTGGGCGACATGGTTTACCTCTATTCCTATAGCCCTTCGGAAGAACCCGACGTCAGAAAGGCGCTCCTTTTCAAGGGAAACCTCATCGAAATCCACACAGATAGCGTCACCATCAAGACCGTAAACCCCATTCCGAAGGCTGGAAACGTGTGGGCCATCGAGCACAGTGGCAGCGATATTGCCGCCACTTCGGCCATTCGTTCGCTGCATCAATTCGTTTCATCGGCCCCAAGTTGCCGGCAATTATTGCTGGCCCAGCGTGCCCCGGAGCTTGATGCTGCCGTGCAACTCACAAGAAGCTATCACCCTACTTACGACCCTTTGCTGCTGAAAGCCTTTCAGGCAAAGGACTATTTCCTGCTCGTGGGGCCTCCGGGAACGGGCAAAACGAGCATGGCCCTGCAGTTCATGGTGCGTGAAGCACTGGCAAAAAGGCAGTCAATCCTGCTGATGAGCTACACCAACCGCGCCGTAGATGAAATCTGCGGCATGCTTTCCGACAACGCTATCGACTACATTCGCATCGGCAATCCCTACAGTTGTGACAAGCGATATCGCTCACATCTGCTCACGGAATACATCGAACAGCACCCCAATCTGAACCACATTCGCCTGCAATTGCAGTCATCTCAGGTCATTGTCGGCACCACCAGCACGCTCCAAAGCAAGACTTATCTCTTCGAACTCAAGTCATTCTCGATGGCCATCATCGACGAAGCGAGTCAGATTTTGGAGCCTCATCTCGTGGGATTGCTGTCACGTTTGCCGAAATTCGTCCTCATCGGAGACCACAAACAACTGCCCGCAGTGGTGCAACAAGAGCCAAACGTGTCGGCCGTTCACGACAAACAACTTAACAATATCGGCCTGATTAACTGCCGAAACTCGCTTTTCGAGCGCCTCATTCATGTGGAAGAAGCCGCCGAAAGGAGCCACTTTGTGGGCGTATTGCAGTCACAAGGGCGTATGCATCCGGCCATTGCTGCCTTTCCAAACCGCATGTTTTACTTCAAAGAACGGCTGAAACCTGTTCCCCTTCCCCATCAGTTAGAGGAGCAACTCGACTACACCTTGCCTTCCATTGATGCCCTCGACGACGCGCTGAAAAGCCACCGTGTGCTCTTCATTCCGTCGGAATTCAGTGGCAATCCGCAGGTTTCCGACAAGGTAAACCCCCACGAAGCGCGGCTTGTGGCCCGTCTTTTGGGTCGCATTCACCGCTTCTATGCCGAGCGGTTTGATGCCGACAAGACCGTCGGAGTCATCGTTCCCTATCGCAATCAGATTGCCATGATACGCAAAGAGATAGAGAAAATGGGGATAAAAGCCCTCGAACAAATCAGCATCGACACCGTGGAACGCTATCAAGGCAGCCAGCGCGACGTGATAATCTATTCGTTCACGGTGCGTCACCGCTATCAACTCGGCTTCCTGACGGCCAACTGTTTCGAGGAAAACGGGCACATTATCGACCGCAAACTCAACGTAGCCATCACGCGGGCACGCCGCCAATTGATTCTGACGGGCAATGAAAAGCTCCTCAAACAAGACCGTATTTTCAAGGAACTCATTGAGACCTCGCCCTCAATTGCTCTCCATGAAGAGAGCAACGGCATGCCTCTCCGCTAACAAAATGATTTGAAAAGGAGGCAACAACAAAGGCGTTGCACGCGAATGTAGGGACACACGGCCCACAATATCAACCATTTTATACATCAACCCGGCCATGATATCAATGTAGGGACGCCCGGTTCGTGCGTCCGCTCAGCACGAAACAATCAACTTGTCCACCCGTTTACTTGTCCACTGTCAACTGAAACGTGGGCCGGACGCACGGGCCGTGCATCCCTACACCCGTCCAATCGGTTTACAATCTCAGCTATATTGCACGGTAATCTCAGCCATTTTAGCGGCTAATATGGCTGAGATTGCACCGTAAAATGGCTGTGATTGGAACGCAGAATGTAAGTCGTTGATTTCCAACATGAAAAGCATCGCGTTTTAATCCCCTTAACCGCAAGCGGTATATCGACGAAAATCTTGCCAACAGCGTTGGCACCAGACGCCAACCTCGCCTTTTTTCACTCTTTTTTTCATCTCGCAAGCGTGGAATTCGATTATTTTATGTAAGTTTGCAGTACTAAAATCGAACAGCAATATGCATGAAAGTGATTCCTTAGTCATCATTCCTACCTACAATGAAAAGGAGAATATAGAGAAGATCATACGTGCCGTTTTCGGCTTGGAAAAGTATTTTCACGTCCTTGTCATAGACGATGGGAGCCCCGATGGCACTGCTTCTATCGTGCAACGGCTGATGGAAAGCGAGTTTACCGACCGCTTGTTCCTCATCGAACGCAAGGGGAAACTGGGCCTCGGAACGGCATATATCACAGGATTCAAATGGGCTTTGGCTCACGGTTACGACTATGTGACGGAGATGGATGCCGACTTCAGCCACGATCCCAACGACCTTCCGCGCCTTTATGCAGCCACCCGGGAGGGCTACGACGTGGCCATCGGGTCGCGATATGTGTGCGGTGTGAACGTTGTCAACTGGCCGATAGGTCGCGTTCTGATGAGTTATTTCGCGTCAAAGTACGTGCGTTTCGTCACGGGCTTTGCCGTTCACGACACCACGGCGGGCTTTGTTTGCTACAAACGTCGCGTTCTTGAGACGATACCTTTGGACGAAGTGCGCTTCAAAGGCTATGGTTTTCAGATCGAAATGAAGTACACCGCCCACAAGATAGGGTTCAAAATAAAAGAGATTCCCGTGATTTTTGTCAACCGACGTGAGGGCGTCAGCAAGATGAACGGGGGCATTTTCGGCGAGGCTTTCTTTGGTGTGATGCGGCTGAGGCTCGACGGTTGGCTTCGCAAATACCCTAAAATGAAGGCTTAGGTTTGGACATTCGCGAACTACAACAACGTTATGTGAAGGCTCCACAGGCCGCGGCTTTGCTGAAACTGCTGGAGGACGAGAAGGCCGAGAACGTCTTTTTGCAAGGCTTGATGGCCTCGGCTACGCCCCTATTCTTTGCTGCTGTGGCCGAAAAAACGGCGCGGACGTTCCTCTTTGCCTTGCAGGATGCCGACGAAGCCGGCTATTTTTATCATGATCTGACACAAGTCTTGGGTACGAGAAACGTGTTGTTTTTCCCGTCAAGTTACAAGCGTTCGGTCAGATATGGGCAGCGCGACAGTGCCAATGAGATATTGCGAACAGAGGTATTGGCCCGTATTTCGGCCCGAGAAGCAGGCAGTTCGGCACCTCTTTTCATTGTTTCTCACCCCGAAGCACTGTCAGAATTGGTGGTTTCCAAGCAACGGTTAGACGCGCAAAGACTGTCTTTGAGGGTCGGAGGGCAGGTGGATATCACCGAAGTGGAGCACACCTTGCGCGGCTATGGCTTTGAGGAAGTGGACTATGTTTACGAGCCCGGGCAGTTTGCCGTACGTGGAAGCATTCTCGATGTCTATTCTTTCAGTTGCGAATATCCGTTCCGTATCGACTTCTTCGGGCGGGAAATCGACACCATTCGCACCTTTGAAGTGCAGGACCAGCTGTCGAAAGACCGACGGAACGAGGCAGAAATCGTGCCCGAACTGGCCACGTTGACCGCTGAAAAGATTTCTTTTCTGAAGTTTCTGCCTGAAGACAGCGTGCTCGTTGTGAAGGATTTTGCCTACATTCACGATGTAATCGACCGCGTTTACCATGAAGGTTTCGCCAAACAAGCCGTCGCCGAGCGACTCGAAGGGGCCACGGAGATGGAGCAAAAGCAGATTTTAAGCGAGCTGAACAAAGAGGCTTCGCTCCTCACGGCCCACCGTTTTACGGAAGAAGCAACCAGCTTTCGCCGGGTTGAATTCGGCATGAATGCCGGTAAGACGGCGGCAGATGTAAGGCAAGATGCGTCGAAATACAGTGTATTGAAGTTCAACATCACGCCCCAACCCTTGTTCCATAAGAACTTCGACCTGCTGGTTGACACCTTTGAAGACTATATGTTGAAGGGCTATCAGCTCTATATTCTGGCCGATAGTGAGCGACAGACGCAACGATTAAAGGACATCTTTGCCGACATGGACAGCCCGAAAGCGCGGTCAATCAAGTTTGAACCCGTCAACAAAACGCTGCATGAAGGCTTTGCAGACGATGATTTAAGGGTGTGTTTCTTTACAGATCATCAGATATTCGACCGCTTCCACAAGTACAATCTCAAGAGCGACGAGGCCAGAGCAGGCAAGATGGCCCTCACGATGAAGGAACTTCAGGAGATGGAACCGGGCGATTTCATCGTCCATGTGGACTATGGTATCGGCAAATTCGGCGGACTTGTGCGCGTTCCGACAGGCAATAGCTATCAGGAAATGATAAGAATTGTCTATCAACACAACGATAAAGTGGACGTTAGTATCCATTCTCTTTACAAGATAAGCAAGTATCGTAGGGCAGATAGTGGGCCTCCGCGTCTCAATATGCTTGGAACCGGAGCGTGGGAACGGCTGAAAGAGAAGACAAAAAAGCGCATCAAAGACATTGCCCGCGACCTGATTAAGCTCTATGCACAGCGTCGTCACGAAAAGGGCTACGCATTCAGCGGCGACAGTTTCCTGCAACACGAACTCGAAGCCAGCTTCATTTACGAGGATACGCCCGACCAAAGCAAAGCAACCCAAGCGGTAAAGGCCGACATGGAGAGCCAAAGACCGATGGACCGGTTGGTATGTGGCGACGTAGGGTTCGGCAAAACGGAGGTCGCAGTGCGTGCCGCTTTCAAGGCAACCTGCGACAGTAAGCAGGTAGCCGTGCTCGTTCCGACGACCGTTTTGGCCTATCAACACTATCAAACTTTCAAGAATCGACTGCAAGGAATGCCCGTCCGGGTGGACTATCTCTCAAGGGCAAGGTCGGCAAAGCAGACAAAACAGGTGCTGACCGACCTTTCCGAAGGTAAGATAGACATCTTGATTGGAACGCACAAGCTGATAGGAAAAGACGTGAAGTGGCACGATTTGGGTCTCTTGATCATTGACGAAGAACAGAAGTTCGGCGTATCCACCAAGGAGAAACTGCGCCGATTGAAGACCAATGTCGATACGCTTACGATGTCGGCAACGCCGATTCCGCGCACACTTCAGTTCTCTTTGATGGGCGCACGCGACATGAGTATCATTCGAACGCCGCCACCTAACCGCTATCCCATACATACCGAGCTGGCCAATTACAGCCATGAAGTGATTGCAGATGCCATCAATTTCGAGATGAGTCGCAACGGACAAGTTTACTTTGTCCATGACCGTATCAGCGGATTGCAGGAAGTTGCCAACCTTATTCACAAGTATGTGCCCGACTGTCGCGTAGCAATTGGCCACGGACAGCTGCCACCCGAGGAGCTTGAACGGGTGCTTATGGGCTTTATGAACTATGATTATGACGTGTTACTTTCAACAACTATCGTTGAAAACGGCATCGATATCAGTAACGCCAACACCATGATTATCAACGATGCTCACCGCTTTGGCCTCAGTGACTTGCATCAAATGCGAGGTCGGGTGGGCCGAAGTAACCGCAAGGCCTTTTGTTATTTGCTCGCACCTCCAAAGAGTTTGCTCACCCCGGAGGCCCGCCGAAGACTTGAAGCCCTTGAGAATTTCTCGGAATTGGGAAGCGGATTCAACCTCGCTATGCAGGACCTTGACATACGAGGTGCAGGGAATTTGCTCGGAGCAGAGCAGAGTGGGTTCATGGAAGACCTGGGGTTTGAGACCTATCAGAAGATACTTAGCCAAGCCATTACAGAGCTGAAGCACGACGAGTTCCATGATATTTACGCCGAACAGCTGGCAGATGGCAACGATACAGGCGAAATGTTCGTCGAAGACTGTGCCATTGAGAGCGACCTTGAGATGTATTTGCCCGATAACTACGTGCCCGGAAGCAGCGAACGCATGCTGCTTTACCGCGAACTTGACAGCATCAACGACGACAAAGACCTTGAGGCTTATCGCCAACGCTTGGAAGATCGCTTCGGAAAAGTGCCGCATGAAGGACGCGAACTCATGCAAGTTGTGCCGCTTCGCAGGCTGGGTAAGCAGCTCGGATGCGAGAAAATCATGCTCCGACAAGGCAAGATGAACATGCAATTCGTGGCCGATCCCGACAGTGCCTACTATCAAAGCCGCACCTTTTCCACTGTTATTGACTACGTAGGAAGCCACCCCCGGCGGTGCGATTTCAAGCAAGTTGGCACGCGACGGCTGCTAAGTATCAATGCCATTCCCACGGTCGAAGAGGCCGTCGGTGTGCTTCGGGACATGCTTCAAGGGAAGGTTGCAGCGCATTAGCGGGCATGCAGACACATGGTTTCACTTTTATTTGCCTTTTATTGATGAAGAAATCTCCGAGAACATTACTTGCCACGGCCCTCTTTCTGGCGGGTTCGACCTTGCTTTCTGCCCATGACGGGCAGGCAGACAGCCTGAACAAGCGAGACTTGACACACCGTCTTCACTATCAATTGACGTGGCAAGGGAGTACGGCGAGCGGCAAATCGCCCCTTTGGTTCACTGCCAATCGCTACGGACTAAGCACATTAAAACCCACAAACGGCTATGTCCGGGCCACCATGATGCGCCCTTTGGAACGCGATTCTGACCGTTGTTGGGGCATAGGATACGGCATAGACTTGGCTCTCCCCACGGGTTTCACGAGCCAATTTGTCGTGCAACAGGCCTTTGTCGAGGCCAGATGGCTGCACGGCGTGGTGACAATCGGGGCGAAAGAGCAGCCGATGGAGCTGAAAGACAACCGGCTTTCGTCGGGTTCACAGACCTTGGGTATCAACGCAAGGCCTGTTCCTCAGGTGCGATTATCGCTGCCCGAATATTGGGTTCTGCCCTTTACTGGCCGCTGGTTGCGCCTGAAAGGGCACGTTGCCTTCGGCAAAACGACCGACGATACGTGGCAACATGACTTCACACAAGGGCAAAACCGCTACACAAAAGGGGTGCTCTTCCACAGCAAAGCAGGCTATCTGATGATTGGAAAGCCCGAGCAGCTCCCCTTCTCCCTTGAATTGGGCCTCGAAATGGCGTGCCAGTTCGGCGGGAAATCATTCATTCGGCAGGGCAATCAAATGGTGAAAATCAAGAACCAAAGCGGACTTCGCTCGTTTTGGAATGCCTTTTTCCCCGGCGGTTCAGATGCTACTGACGGCAAATTCGTCAACAAAGAGGGCAATCACTTAGGCAGTTGGGTGGCCCGTTTCAACTATGATAACGCGCAATGGGGCCTGAGTTGCTATGCCGATCAATACTTTGAAGACAACTCTTCCATGATACATATCAACAAAAATGGCTGGGGAAAGGGAGCAGATGCACACAAACAAGTACGCTCAAAATACTTTGCTTACGACTTCAAAGACTGGATGTTGGGGGCCGAACTACGCCTGAAAGCGACGCCTTGGCTAAGGAAATTGGTCGCAGAATACCTCTATACGAAGTATCAGGGCGGCCCCGTTTATCACGATCATACGGCAAATATCAACGAACATATATGTGGACGAGACAGCTATTACAACCATTATCTCTTCACAGGTTGGCAACATTGGGGCATGACGATGGGCAATCCGCTCTACATGTCGCCGCTTTATAACACCGAAGGCACGGTAGAAGTGAAGAATAACCGCTTCGTTGCGTGGCACTTCGGGGCCGAAGGAAGCTTGCAAAACGGCTTAGACTATCGCTTGCTGGCCACCTATCAGAAAGGCTACGGCACCTATTATGACTTCTATCCCGACCCGAAAGAAGACTTCAGTCTCATGCTTGAAGCCCGTTACACCTGCCCCGAAGGCATGCGGTTTGCAGGCTGGAGCGTGACAGGAGCATTCGGATTGGACGCCGGAAAGCTCTATGGCAACAACATAGGTGGGCAGATTACGCTCTCGAAATCAGGGATTTTCAATATCAAACGCACTCGGAAATGAAACGAAACACATCTCTTTTGGCACTGCTATTGCTGCTGACAAGCTGCACAATAGAGTTCTCCGACAACGGCAAACTCGATGGCTTCTGGCAGCTGAGGGCCGTGGACACGCTTGCAAACCGGCACTCCTTGGACTTGAAAACGAGCGGCCTGACGTGGGCTTTTCAGGGCCGTTTGTTAGAAATGCGCGACACAAAGGGCGGGAGCGACCTCTATTTCAGCTTCGAACATCGGGGTGACAGCCTCTTATTATCGTCGCCCTACCTCTCCGACCGCGATAAAGATGACATCAAAATCACGGACGTCGAGACCGTAAGACCCTTTGGTGTGAACGGTCTGCAAGAGGGTTTTGAGATTGAAAACCTATCAAACAGCAAGCTGATCCTGCGCTCGAAGACACTCCGTTTGCGCCTGCTGAAGCTTTGATTCTTGCCGTTTGCGCATCGAACTCGATGCACATCGGCTGGTGACGTGGGCTAAAACAAGACCGCATCTTGTCTAAAGTAGGAGTAGACACCATCTAAAGTAGGACTACACCTCGTCTAAAGTAGGAGTAGATGCCATCTAAAGTAGGACTACATCTTGTCTAAAGTAGGGGTAGACCTCGCCTGCTTCGGCATGCTTGTTTTGCACTCATATCTGCAAAATGGCAGGGGAAGCGGTGTAGGGACGCACGGGCCGTGCGTCCGTTCCATGTGAATGAAATCGTAAATGCACGGGCTGTGCGTCCTTATATACCGTATAACCATCAACTTGTCTACTCATTTACTTGTCTACTGTTAACTGAAATGCGAACGGACGCACGGGCCCGTGCGCCCCTATATGATTTGATTTGATAATCAACGACTTGCACCTTGCATTCCAATCTCAGCCATTTTACCGTGCAATCTCACCCATTTCACCGCCTAATATGGCCCATTTTACCGCGCAATATGGGCCATATTAGAAAACTGTTTGAATGATGTAGGGACGCACGACTCGTGCGTCCGCTCAAAAGACCATGTATATACGCGTGCATTTTGAATGGAACGGACGCACGAACCGTGCGTCCCTACATACCCACATAGGCCATATGAATGCGTAAAATGGCTGACGGGGCGAGCTAATCGAATGCATGTAGGGACGCACGGCTCGTGCGTCCACTCAAAACATCATGTATATATGCACACATTTTGAATGAAACGGACGCACGAGCCGTGCGTCCCTACATACCCACATAGGCCATATGAATGCGTAAAATGGCTGACGGGGCGAGCTAATCGAATGCATGTAGGGACGCACGGCCCGTGCGTCCGCTCAAAACACCATGTATATATGCACAACATTTTGAATGGAACGGACGCACGAACCGTGCGTCCCTACATGCCTCTTGCCCGCAAATCAGCCTGCCATTCGGCCAATCCTAAAGTTCAATGTTCAAAATTCAAAGTTCAAAGGCAACAAATCCTAAAGTTCAATATTCAATGTTCAATGTTCAAAGCCCAAGTCCCTACATTGCCGTATCGGTTATTTTCTGCCATGAAACGGCATGCTTCGCTGCACCATATGGCTTGTATCGGCCCGGCATCAAGGTCCGGTTCGTTCAAGTTCTTTCTTGGTTTGGAACCTTCGGTACGCACCTATCAGCGCAAAGAGGGCGACATAGAGGCAGAAGGTCTGCCATGCAGAGATGTAATGGCCGTCGAGCGAGGCGCAAGGTAGGCGTGAAATGGCGGTGACGGCCGTGTTCATGTAACCTGCAATGGTGGTCATAGCATGGAAAAACAGGGCTTGCAAGGCCGCAAAAGGCGTGGAGAGCAAGAGCAGAAAGGCCAGAAAGAGGAGGAGTGTTGCGGCAGGAATGACGATGAAATTCGTGAGTAAGAAGTACGAAGAGAAGCGTCCGAAGTAGTGAAGCAGCAGGGGAAACGTGAAGAGTTGGGCCGAAACAGAGACGCAAGTCATTCCCCAAGCCCACCGGAGCAGTCGGTTTGTGGGGTTGAACACATCGAACAGCGGTTTATAAACGATGAGAATACCGGCCACGGCCATGAACGACAGCCGGAAACCTACGTCCCACAGCGCCATAGGATGGGCCACAAGGATAACCAAGGCGGCCAAGGCCAGCGCATTGAGACCGCTGCTTTGGCGGCTAAGCAGACGGGTAAAGGCATAGATAGTGAGCATCACGGCACTGCGAACCACCGAGGTTGGCAGGCCAACAAGCACCGCAAAGGTCCACATTGTCATTACCGATAGCGTCAAACCCACGCCACGTTGGCCGAAAACCAGCAGGAAAATGCTGAAGATAATGCCGAGATGCAGCCCCGAAAGTGCGAGGATATGGCTGCCACCGGAGGCTGCATAAGCTTCGCGGGTGGCCTTGTCGAGCGCCTGACGGCTGCCCAATACCATCGCTTCCAATAGGGCTTCGTCTTGTTGTTCGGCGTGTTGCCGGCGGAAATGTCGGACGATTCGGTCGCGAAAGCAGCGGGCCTGCAAGACGATTTGTTGCAGACGACCGAGCCGAACGGGGAAGACTGCCGTCCGCAACTGCCAATATGGAATGAACGTTTCGGCCTGATAGCCGTGTCGTTTCAGCCAAAGTGCGTAGTCGAAACGGGGATTTTGCAGGCGGTTTTTCGGCTTTTCAAGAACCGATGAAGCGATGATGCCGTTGCCGGTTTGCAGCCGTAGCGGCGCATTGGGGTCGTTCAAGACGGTCGCTTTCACGGCTATGGGCTTGCTGAGTGGCTGTCCGTTGAGCTGAACGAGCAGCAAATCGCACCGCAAAGTCTTTCCCTTTGGCACGGGATTATCGGTGAGAACGGCCTCGTAACGGCTCTCATTCCGCGGCAACGGCCGGTCTGTTTGCCGCTCGCTTCGGCTGATCAAGGCGGCTCCCAACGCCAAAGTGACGAAGCAGATGCCGCCGTTTCGCCCCCATTCCGACCTGAAGAGGAAGGCAGCCGCAAGGCCCGTGACGGCACAGACGAGCCAAACCGCCGTGCCGACTGCGGGATAACAGGCGTCGCCGACCACGATTCCGATAATCAAAAAGAGGGCTATGCGTAGCAGCGGATAGCGTTGTAGGCGACCGTTTACCTGCATCTTTACTTGTAACCCGGGTTTTGTTTAAGGTTTGTATTGCGCTGAAGGACACCCTTGGGAATGGGAAACAGGCAGGTAAAGCGCGTGTTTTCGCCCTCAATAGGCCTGCGTACGTCGTAGGCTTTGTGGAAAAGTCCGAAGCGAATGAGGTCATTTCGTCGCCAACCTTCCCACATAAATTCGAGCAAACGCTCGTCAAGTAGGTTGGAAAGTGTGGCAGGTAGCGACGCCATCCCAGCACGGTTGCGCACAAGGTTCATGGCGATTGAGCCGTCATGTCCGCTGCGTAACTGCGCTTCGGCTTTCATTAAGAGCACGTCGGCATAGCGAAATAGCACGATATCATTGTCTTGTAGGCGGCCATCATCATGGGCCGTGCGGTCTATTTCGTACTTGGCCATGCGCGCACCTGCCGTTTTTTCGTATTTACTTCCTGTGAGACTGAGGGCCACTTCCAAAGGACGATAGACCAAAGGTTCGCCATTGGAGAGATAAACCACCTTGCCATCGACGCGCAAAGTGTCGCTGAAGAAGTTGATGGCATAGCGTTTATCCACCTGCGGAGTGCCGTATTTGTAGGTCGAAAGCGTGGAAAGCGTGGCGCAACTTCCGTTCTCTGCGTTCATTCCTATGGCTCCTCCGTGACTGTAATGCCGGCTTCTAAAGAGGTTAAGAAACTTATTTTCGTAGCGAATCTTATCCATCGGGATTGTGAAAATGTTCTCTTTAGAGTTCTCATTGTGCACGAAGAAGTTCGCTGCATAGTTGCTTTCGAGGGCATATCCGGCCTCGGTTATCTTGTCACAGCAGGCAATGCAGGCCTGAAGGGCATTGAGTTGATGGCCGTCGATAGTGAATTTCAACGTCTTATCTCCAAGATAAACCTCATGATTGAGCAGGATTTTGGCCAGCAAGAAATAGGCCACAGGGCGCGTAAAGCGGCCATAATAGTTACCTTCATGGTTGCTATGGGCATCGGAAAGATAGGGAATTGCGGCCTGAAGTTCGGCAATAAGCGTCGTTGTCACGTCCTTTCTTGTCGATTGCTTCACGTCTTTCAGCGATACATTTTCCTGCATCATGAGGGGCACATTGCCCCACATATCCATGATATAAAAGTAGAATAGCGCACGAAGACCGCGAGCTTCGGCCGTGAATTCCTTGTATTGTAGGTCGGTAAGCAGCTGTTTATGGCGGTCAATCTCCTTGAGGGCGTGGTTGCAAAGGCCCACGCTTTTGTAGAGATAGTTCCAAGTATTGAGCAAAGGAAGGTCGGTTTCGGTCCATTGATGCAGGTATAAATTCTGCCAATATCCGCCATCATACCAGTCACCGCCACGAATCGGGAGCATAGCTTCATCAGTTGTGAACGTATTATAGTCGTAAACGCCGCGGTAAGTGCCCTGTAATCCCTGGCTATCTGCATGACCTCCTATCTGAAGGTAAAGGTTTCCCACGGTATTAAGATAGAGCGTGGTGGCCGAAGTGTAGGCTTTATCCTCCTCCATGAGGCCTTTCGGGTGTTCGTCCAAGCAGGCATTGAGGAGCAACGACAAGGCGATTGCCGTGAAGAAACGGCCGAAGTATTTCATTGGTTCATTCATATTTCAAGGCACTTAGAATTGAATACTGACGCCGAAAGAGTAGGCTCGATACGGAGGATAGCTGCGCTTGTCGTCAATCCCCAGCGTGTTGTTGACGATATAGCTGTTGATCATCGGCGTTTGGCCGCTATAGCCCGTTAAGGTGGCCAAGTTATTGACGGAACATGAAAGCCGAAGCGCGCTGACATGGCGTGACTTGAGGGGTATGTTCCAGCCGATGGTGAGGTAATCCACGTTGAGATAGTCGCCTCGTTCAAGCCAATAGTCGGTGGCAATCTGGTCTTTGATGTTCATTCCGGGCGCTTTGGCCATGACATTATAGTCGGGAAAGCTCGTCATGTTCATGTAAGTGAGACTCGTTCCGTTGTAGATTTTGTGCCCAAATGCACCATTTATCTGCATAGAAACATCGAAATCACGGTATCGAAAGCTGATGTTTGAACCCAAAGTCCACTTAGGTGTGGCCTGTCCGGCAATGTAACGGTCGCCTCCATCCTCTATGTTAACACGCCCATTGTGGTCAAGATCGGCAATGTCATAGCTGTAACTGCCGTCCGGGTTCCGCCTTAATCCCGTGCAATGTGGCAGATAGAACACGCCCAATGGCTGACCTACGATCTGATAAACAATGTTGTTGTTGCCACCATGAAAGCCTGCGCCGTTCAATTGCCCTATCGTTGTGATGTCAGCTGCAGAAAGTCGCACGCCGTTGTAGTCACCTGACAGCGAGATGAGCTTGTTCTTTTGGAAAGCTACGTTCATATTGACGTTCAACTCCATGTCCTTTGTGACAATAGGTGTGACACCTAACCCGATTTCCAAGCCGCTATTGCTCATCTTTCCCAAGTTGGCAAGGAACTTATCAAACGTGAATGGCGGCACGGGCACGTCATATTGATAGAGCATATTGGTGGTTAAGCTGTAGTAATACTCTGCCGTGAGCACGATACGGTTGTGAAACAGGCCGACATCCGTGCCGATATTGAACGTGCTTCTCGTCTCCCATCGCAGGTCAGGATTGGTGTTTCGGAACTGTCCCAAGGTGATTGTGGGCGTTCCTTGATAGCTAATGATGCCCAAGGGCCGCAGAAGAGGGAGCGAATTATAGGAGTCTATGCCCCCTTGATTGCCGCTTTGGCCATATCCGGTGCGTAGTTTCCAAAGGCTGACCACCCCATTCAAGGGCGCAAAAAAGGACTCTTGACCGACATTCCATGTGAGGGAAGCAGACGGAAAGAAGCCCCATTTGTTGGCATTCCCAAACAAACTGCTACCGTCGGCCCGCAGGTTTACGTCCAAACTGTAGCGTTTAAGCAACGTATAACCGATGCTTCCCAACACCGAAGCCACGGAGGGAGCACTGTAATCCGAGCCGGTTCCGCCGTAAGGACGCAGTGAACCGGCCCCGAGATTGTCGTATCCAAAGTCGTTAGATGTAAAGCCTTTGACGGTAGTCCAGAAGCCCCTGCGTTGGCTTTTCTGGTATTCTGTCATGGCAGTTGCGCTGAATTCGTGTGCACCTTGGCAGAAATGATATTCCAATGTGGCGTTTCCCAGCCACGCTTCGCCCTTATGTTCGCCCCGAAAAGCTTGGCCTTGGGCCCACACCCACGTTGGAAAGAACGTGGCATTCTCAAGGGAATTGTAGCTATAGCTGCCGAAAAGCTTCAGCAAAAGCGCCTTGTCGAGCGTGAACGTAAGGCCTAAATGGGTGTTGAAATTCAGGTTTTTGTCGTCGTCTTTCTGCTTGAGTAGGGCCAAAGGCGAGGCGATTTGGCTCGCAGTAGGGTTGCGGTCCCAACCTCCCTGCGCGTTCTTTCCGGCGGGAAACGTGGGGTTTTGCGTGGCAGTACTGTAGAAAAGCTTTTGCTCATCGGGCAGGTATGCGTTCTTTTGTGACGAACCAAACACGCCAAAATCAATGAGAAGAACGTCGTCGAAGGCCTTTTGTGAAAGGTCAAACTTGGCAACGAAGTTGTTACTTTCAATCACTTTGACCACCATGTTGTGCTGCATTACGCCGATAGATGCGCGATAATTGCTGTTAAGTGCACCGCCACTGAAGGCCACATGATGGTTTTGTACGAAGCCTATTCGGGTGATAGCGTCTTGAAAATCAGTAGTATAACCACCGTCAACATAATGGAGTTGCAATCGCTTCGCCGTGTTTTTGTAGTCGGATGCCGACAACATTTCGAGGTTACCGAACTTATGTTCGAAGCCGATATTGCCGTCATAGCTGATGTGAAACAGGCTTCCACTGCCCTTTTTCGTGGTGACTTGAATGACACCCGAAGCTCCTCTGGAGCCATATTTGGCCGTTTCCGTGGCATTCTTCAGGATAACAAAGCGTTCAATATCGGCAGGATAGACCGTTGAAAGCGTGCTTAAGTCACTGTAAACACCATCAATTATCACCAAAGGGTCATTGCCTGCGGTGAGCGAAGTGGTGCCCCGGACGCGCACACTGTTGAGTTGTGCCATGCGATTCTCGCCAGATGAAATGCTCACACCGGCCACCTGACCGCTCAAAGCATTCAAAGAGCTGGTCACCAAGCCCTTGTTCATCTGCTTTTCTGTGATGATGTCCACCGTTCCGGCAATGGTTTTAGGGGCCAGTTTCCTTATGGTTGCCGTGTCAATCCGCGAACTTACGCTTTGTGCCATCGCGGAATTCGCCGACAAAAGCAGTCCGCAAAGAAGAGTTTTCCAATGTATCATGTCCCGATAATCTATCATAAAGTGAGGCGATTGATATACATTCAGCAGCCTTTTAACAGGAACAACCCTACGAAAGGGTGTGTCTTGCGAACGATTGTCCGCATGATGAGCACGCAATATCACGGCTCATGCGAACACTCACAGCTGCTATGTTTGACAAATATAGCTAAAATTTTCCAATTGCAAGGCCGATGTGATAAAAAAACAAAATAATTTGGCGCGTGATCCCATGCAGATTGCAAAACCATTCGGGGCATGTTGCGCGGCAAAATGGCCATGCCGGCGATGTAGGGGCCTGGACTTTGAACTTTGAACTTTGAATATTGAACTTTAGGATTTGTTGACTTTGAACTTTGAACTTTGAATATTGAACTTTAGGATTAGGCGAATGGCAGGATGATTTGCGGGCAAGAGGTATGTAGGGACGCACGGTTCGTGCGTCCGTCCCATTCAAAATGCGTGCACATATACGTGGTTTTGCGAGCGGACGCACGGGCCGTGCGTCCCTACATGCATTCATATTGATAATCAACGACTTGCACCTTGCATTCCAATCTCAGCCATTTTACCGTGCAATCTCACCCATTTCACCACCTAATATGGCCCATATTACCGCGCAATATGGGTGATATTGAAAACCGAAACGACCGACATTGCCCGCAAGCTCGGCCTCCCCTCCCTCGGGAGGGGAGGGGGTGGGCTCCCCGTTCCATGCTTATTGCCTCACTTTCTTAAAAAGTATGAAATGTTGGCAAGGCTGTTTGGCTGTCTCAAAGAATATGTTTACTTTTGCAATATAATTCAACACACGGGACAGGGCGTTTAGCGCAGCTGGTTTAGAGCATCTGCCTTACAAGCAGAGGGTCGGCGGTTCGAATCCGTCAACGCCCACATGAGAAAGAGATTTGATAGGTTTCAAATCTCTTTTTTTATGATGTAACCCAAAAAAAAGATTATTTTTGTGTCACAAAATGCTTCATCCTGCGTATGAAGAATAAAGAAACGAGTCAACAACGATGACCATCGAGGAATATAAAAGCGAGGTGGAACGCAACCGAAACCACATGCTGAACACTGCCCGAAGCTATCTGAAGGACGGTGACGAGGCTGAAGATGTGGTGCAGGATGTGCTGTTGAAGCTCTGGCAATTGCTGGATTCACTGCGCTTGCCCATGGGTCCTCTGGCCTTGGTGCTGGTGAAAAACCGTTGCATTGACCGCTTGCGGCGACGCCAACCCACTGTCAGCATGCCTGAAAATGTGGCAGAAAGCGAGTCAACATGGGACGAACGCTATGAGAAAGTGATGCAAATCATCGACGAATTGCCCACAATGCAGCAGACCATCATGCGGCTTCGGCACATGGAAGGCATGGAAATGAGCGCGATTGCCGCACTCACAGGAAGCAAAGAGGCTGCGGTGAGGAAGGTGTTGAGCCGTGCGCGACAAGCGGTCAGGCTGAAATTCTTAAAACAACAACAATGAATAAGGACGAAGAAATCAGAATGTTGGCAGCCCGTTTCATGGCGGGTGAAACCTCACTTGACGAGGAACGGCGGCTCTACCGCTATTTTTCGGGCAACGAGGTGGCTGCGGATTTACTGCCGATGCGCGAGTTTTTCTGTTCGCTCTCGGCCATGATGCCGCTTGAAAAGCCTGAAACGGAGCGCAAACGGCAGCCGGTTCGTCTGCTTTCACGGCAGACATTCATCGGCATAGCAGCCTCGGTGGCCTTGCTATTGGCAGTGGGAAGCCTGCTGTGGAGCCCCGAACGGCAGGACTATTGCGAGGCTTATATCTATAATCGGCACGTGACCGATCCTGCCACAGTGATGAAAGAGGTGGACGGAACACTGCAAAGCATTCACGGAAATGATGGCGCCAACGTTGAAAACCAGCTGCGCGACATCTTCGGAAACGAGTAAAACGGAAAGGAACATCATCAAATATAGCGTTATGAAACATCGCATTTTCTTGACAATCGCATTGGGATTGCTTGCCTTTGCGGCCCATGCACAGCAGGGATTGAGCGTGAATTCGCTCTTTCAAGGCAAGGTTGTGCCGCGCGAAAACATGGTGGAAGTGCGCGTAAAAGGGCGTGCCATCAGCAAATACGGGCTCGAATTCTATCGCAGTGTGCGTTTTAATGCCACCGAACAGCAGTGGAAAACGGTAGACGAACTCGTGGAACGCGACGGCAAAACGGCCACGAGTACGGAGCAGACCAAGCGGAACGGAACGGTGACGCTCATCATGACATTGCCCCGGCAAGGCGATTTGTACCGCTATCTGTGCTACCTCACGCTGCGAAAAGGGCGCACGGCCGTACTTACCGTGGTCTATATGGAAGGTAAGGTGGCGAGTGTGGCCGAACTAAGGAAACTCATACATTAAACATAAACATATGAAAACAATCTTCGTTTGCATGGCATTGGCCTTCAGTTTGACGGCCGGTGCGACACCATCTGACAATGACACCGTGGTCATAGAGAAGCCCCGGCGGGTGAAAATCATCGTGGGCGACTCCTTACAGCACGTGGAAGTGTGGGGAAGCGAGGGCAATCCGGCCTATCATTACGAGAACAGTATCCAATTGGTCGACAGCAATTACGTGAGTACTTCGGCCATTAACGACGAGACATGGAAGTTTTCTATCGCCGGTTTCAGCAAGAAACGCGGGCGAAAAGCACAGACAGAGTGCTCCATGAACTTTGCCGCGGGCTTCAATAACGCCGTGGGAATGCCTTCAGGTGCCGACATTCAGCCCTTCAAGTCTTGGGAATTGTGGTGGATTGTGGCAGATTGGGCCTATCGTCCATGGCGCAATCAGCACGCTTTCTCCATCGGATTGGGCCTCGATTGGCGCAATTATCGCATGACCGATGACCTGCGTTTCGTGAAAGACAAGCGTGCCGTGGCCCTCGATGCCTATCCTTCGGGTAGCCAACCACGCTTCTCTCGCATCAAAGTTTTCAGCATCAACGTGCCCATCAGCTATCGGTTTGAAGGCAAACGGATAGGGTTCAGCATCGGTCCGGTGGTCAATTTCAACACCTACGGCAGCCTGAAGACGCGCTACACGCTGAACAATCACAAGGTGAAAGACGTAGACACAGATGTCCGTATCAGCCCCGTTACCGTCGATTTTATGGGAAAACTCCTCCTTCATGGGCTGCCCGACGTCTATTTCAAATATAGTCCTTGCAACTTATTGCGCGATGGTTACGGGCCAAAGTTCAGGACATTGTCGTTCGGTCTCATGTTCTAAGCCGTCAGGTCCCTATATATAATAAGGTGAAAGCCATGAAGGTTTTCACCTTATTATATGCCGTTAACGGCCGACCTTACTGTTAAAAGTTTCTAATTCAGCCGTTATTGATGGATAGAGACGCGCGTTTCTATCCATAAAATATGTAACTTTGCAAACCGATTGTCGGGAATAAGCTTAGAATTCCCGGCAGTTTGGCAGTGTTAATAGCCTTTTCTTTGGCCGGAATTGGCGGTTAGTGAATCTGTCAGACAGCAGAAAGAAAGCTGTGGATGGTCTCTTTTAGACTGGAGGCGCCGCGAGGTTTCTGTTATCAAAGCATCAAAACATTGTTTTTTAGTAGTAAAATTAAATTTTAGAAATGGACACTTTAAGTTACAAGACTATTTCCGCAAACAAGGAAACAGCTAAGAAAGAGTGGGTGGTAGTAGATGCCAGCGACCAGATTGTAGGTCGTTTATGCTCTAAAGTAGCCAAGTTGATTCGCGGAAAGTACAAACCCAACTTCACTCCTAACGTCGATTGCGGTGACAATGTCATCATTATTAATGCCGAAAAAGTGGTCTTTTCGGGCAAAAAAGAGACCGATAAGGTCTACACACGCTATACTGGTTATCCCGGAGGTCAGCGTTTCAACACGCCAGCAGAGCTGCGTACGCGCAAGAACGGCATTGACAAAATCATCCGACATGCTGTAAAAGGCATGCTTCCCAAGGGCCGTTTGGGTCGCACTTTGTTGGATAACCTTTACGTATTCGAGGGCTCTGAGCACGATAAACAGGCGCAGAAGCCGAAGACAATCGATATTAACCAGTACAAATAATAAGGATTAAGATGGAAGTATTAAATGCAATTGGTCGCCGTAAGAGTGCAGTAGCTCGTGTATACCTCGCTGAAGGAACAGGCAAGATCACTATCAATAAGAAGGATTTAACCGAATTCTTCCCCTCAGCTATTCTGCAATATGTGGTTAAACAGCCCTTGTTGCTGCTCGAAGCTGATGGGAAATACGACATAAAAGCAAACCTTGACGGTGGCGGTTTCACTGGTCAAAGCCAGGCACTTCGCCTTGCTATCGCCCGAGCTCTCGTCAAAGTGAATGCCGAAGACAAGAAGGTTCTGAAAGACGCAGGCTTCCTTACGCGCGATAGTCGTGCAGTTGAACGCAAGAAACCGGGACAACCGAAGGCTCGTCGCCGCTTCCAGTTCAGCAAGCGTTAATGACTTTGAACTCTTTTTCTTTGAACTTTGGAGTTCAGGATATGCTAAATGAGATTGGCTTATTGCTGATAATAGCACTCCAAAAGCGTAATCATGAAGTTCAGTATTCAATCTTCAAAGTTCAAAGTTAACTGAGCATGAACTTCAAAGTTCTATGTTCAAACTTCAAAAGAAAAGCGTTCAAAGCTCAAAGGAAAGTGAGTTTAGTATCTAAACCGGGCAGACTCTGAGGCTAAAAACAGATTACTGCCGGGTTGGTTCTGAGCAAAATAGAGCTTGTTCACAGCCATATTGCGACCGTGAACAGCCGAAAGAATTAACAAAGAAAGTAAACAAATTAAAACAACAAAAGAAATGTCAAGAACAAATTTCGACCAATTACTCCAAGCAGGTTGCCACTTTGGGCACCTTAAACGCAAGTGGAATCCCGCCATGGCTCCTTATATTTTCATGGAGCGTAACGGCATTCACATCATTGACCTCCACAAAACGGTTGCCAAAATCGATGATGCTGCCGAGGCTCTCAAGGCAATTGCAAAGTCAGGAAAGAAGATTCTGTTTGTCGCTACTAAGAAACAAGCTAAGGAAATCATAGCAGATAAGGCCGCATCTGTTAACATGCCGTACGTAAGTGAGCGTTGGGCAGGTGGTATGTTGACCAACTTCCCAACCATTCGCAAGGCAGTTAAGAAGATGACTAACATCGATAAGCTGATGAACGACGGCACTTTTGCAAACCTATCTAAGCGTGAATTGCTGCAAATCACACGTCAACGCGCCAAGTTGGAGAAGAACCTTGGTTCCATTTCCGACCTGACTCGTCTGCCAAGCGCACTCTTTATCGTCGACGTAATGAAAGAACATATCGCCGTGAAAGAGGCAAATCGTCTCGGTATTCCTGTGTTTGCAATCGTCGATACGAACTCCGATCCGAAGAATATCGACTTCGTTATCCCTGCAAACGACGACGCCAAGGACAGTGTAGAGGTGATTCTCACTGCTGTTTGCGGTGCTATTGCCGAGGGACTTGAGGAACGTAAGGCCGAAAAAGCTGACGAAAAGGCAGCTGCTGCGCAGCCCGAAGAGGCCGTAGAGGTGAAGAAACGCACCCGAAAGGCCCGCAAAGAGACCGAAGCTGCGCCCGTTGCAGACGAAGCCGCAGCTGAACCCGAGGCCGAAGAAGCCAAGGCAGAGTAACTAATCATAGGGTCTTATTGATAAGGATAGGCTCCTATAAGCCCCTATACCATGTCAATAAGTCCCTATTTGTTTTTAAATTCATAAAGAAGAAGAAAGGAATTACAATTATGGCTATTACAATTGAGGATATAAAGAAACTGCGTTCCATGACCGGTGCAGGTCTGGCAGACGTTAAAAAGGCCCTGACCGAGGCCGAAGGTGACTTCGATAAGGCAAAAGACTTGCTGCGCGAGCGTGGCTTGGCCATTGCAGCAAAGCGGTCAGACCGCGAAACTTCCAACGGTTGCGTGCTCGTTAAGTGCGTCAATGGCTTTGCCGCTATGGTCGCAGTGAAGTGCGAAACCGACTTTGTGGCTGCAGGTAAGGACTTCATTCAGCTCACTCAAGACATTCTTGACGCAGCAATCGCTGCAAAATGCAAGACACTTGACGAGGTGAAAGCACTCAAATTGGCTAACGGAGACGATGCCGCAACAAACGTACAGCACCGTTCCGGCATCACAGGAGAGAAGATGGAGATCGACGGTTACAGCTTCCTTGAGGGCGAAAACATCTCTGTTTACGACCACATGGGCCGACATACGCTGGCAACAATGGTGCAACTGAGTGCCAACAACGAAGAAGCCGGCCACAAAATCGCCATGCAGGTGGCTGCAATGAAGCCCGTTGCGCTCGATGAAGCCTCAGTTCCGCAGGCAGTTAAGGACGAAGAGTTCAAGGTTGCCATTGAAAAGACCAAGGAAGAGATGGTAGAAAAGGCCGTCAACGCAGCCTTAAAGAAAGCCGGAATCAATCCCGCGCACGTCGATTCAGATGATCATATCGAGAGCAACACGAAGAAGGGATGGCTCACGCAAGAAGATGCCGACAAAGCTCGCCAGATAAAGGCAACCGTTGGCGCAGAGAAGGCAGCCAGCCTCAATGAGGATATGATTCAAAACATCGCAAAGGGCCGGCTCAACAAGTTCTTCAAGGAGAACTGTCTCGTTGATCAAGAGTTCCAATTCGGCGATGATGAGAAGCTGAGCGTCAGCGAATGGCTGAAGAAACAGGGCGATGTGAAGATTGTGGCCTACAAACGCTTCACGCTTGTGGCTGAGTAAGCCCGCGAAAATCGCAGTCAATCAAATATAAAACGGGTGTCCCACGTCATGTGGGACACCCGTTTTCGTATTCCGTCCGGCCTGCCTTGTTCGGCAATCTTTTGTACCTTACGGATAATGGCGTTCATTTCGGTTTTCAATATCACCCATATTGCGCAGTAAAATGGGCCATATTAGGCGGTAAAATGGCTGCGATTGCACGGCGAAATGGGTGAGATTGAAATGTAAAGTGCAAGTCGTTGATTATCAAATCAAATTATGTGGGGACGCACGGCCTGTGCGTCCGCCCACATTGCAGCTGAAGTTAATAAGTAAACGAGTGAACAAGTTGATTGTTATACGGTATGTAGGGATACACAGCCAGTGCATTTGCGACTTCATTCACATGGAGCGGACGCACGAACCGTGCGTCCCTACATACCCATACAGGCCGAATTAATGTGTGAAATGGAGGAGAAAGCGAACTGCTCGAATGCATGTAGGGACGCACGGCTCGTGCGTCCGTCCACATTTCAGTTGACAGTTAATAAGTAAACGAGTGAACAAGTTGATTGTTATACGGTATGTAGGGATACACAGCCTGTGCATTTGCGACTTTATTCATATGGAGCGGACGCACGAACCGTGTGTCCCTACATTCCCATACAGGCCGAATTGATGTGTGAAATGGAGGGGAGGGCGAGCTACTCGAATGCATGTGGGGACGCACGGCCTGTGCATTTGGATTTCATTCACATGGAGCGGACGCACGAACCGTGCGTCCCTACATACTCATACAAGCCGAATTAATGTGCAAAATGGAGGAGAGGGCGAGCTGCTCGAATACATGTAGGGACGCACGGCTCGTGCGTCCGCTCAAAAAACGAGTAAGGCACGGAAGTAAAAACAAGCGGATGGCCTCTTTCCATCGCAAATATCAAGTGGTAAGGACCTGCGGTCAGAGCAACTGTTCCAGCTTCTCAACAGCCGAACGCATATCGTCCGGAAAGGAAGTATGGGTCAACAAGAAGCCCTCTTTGCCGTCGGAAAGCCAGCCATAGAGGGAAGGATCCATCTCATAAACATATTCACTGATGGCATATTCGATGTCATCTTTTTGGCGTTCGCTGTGAGAAAAGGCGTAAACCTGCCATTTCTGGTGGAAGAAACAATAGGCTGCTTCGATGCTGTCTCGGCTGAATTGGGGCGTATTCATAGGCTTAATACCATTGCACGGCATTGCTGTAGCCGCTTCGTTTGTCGTATTTCAGGGCGTCGGTCAGCGTACTTGCGTTGCATCGGAAGCTGAAGTTGTAGCTCGTATAAGGTGCAAGTACCACCTGACAGCTCATGTTGAAGCAGTGAAGGTCGCGTTGCAGGCTGGCCGTTGTCATACTAATTGCGTGGTTCTCAAAGTCATATCCCGATGAGAAACTGATGTTCCAGCCATCGCTAATGCGCAGGTTTCCGCTGAAATTCAAGGTCTGTGTGAACATATAAGGATAGCGCATGGTGCGGTAGTTGAACTTTCTGACGTCGGTATTCTCGCGCATTGTGATGCCATAACCAACGGTTAGCGACCACGGCATGGAGAACATCATGTAGCCATCGTCGTCGGTTTCGGCCTTTCCTGTGGCTTTCTTCTTGCGTACACTGCGCTGTCCTTCGATCATATCGTCGTCAACATTCGACTCAACATTGGTGTCCACGCCTTCTGCTTCGGGGTCGTTGCGCTTGCCTTTCGGCTCATCTTCGTTGCTACTTCCACCGAAAATCTTTTTCAATTTCTCGGGTGTGAGGGTGAAAGAAACGTTCTGTGACATGCCTTGGAAGCGGCCCCACTTGCCCATTCCCCAGTAGGTATGGTTGCCGACGTAGGGCTGTCCGTTCGCATCCAACTCGTAAGCGTAGGACGCAAAGACCGCATTCATGTTGAAAGTATAGTTCTTCCACCACTTCAGACGCAGGTTCATGCTGAGGTCGCTCCATGGTTTTTCCTTGGCAGCCATGTTATATGACATGTTGAAACCAAGGTTATCGATGATGCTTATCTTGCGGATGCCGGTTGAATCCTTGTCGGATTTAATCTTCATCTCAATGTTGTTGTCGAACGAAAAACTTACATTTCCCGTCTTTCCCCGGCCGGGAACGCTGTAAAGACCATTGGAATAAGGTGAATAGTCAACGAGTTCGACGCTGCCGTCGGCATTGGTTCGCTGGTAAGTGGCATAGTAACCGTAGCGCGAAGTGCCGAAGTCGGGGGCGTAACTGAAGCTGACCGACGGCGTGATGACATGACGAATGGCCTGTATTTTGTCGCCGAAAAGCTTGCGATTCGGTATAAACATGCCGTAGAGTTTGGTGCTTGCACCGAGGCTAAAGTCCCAGTTATAGATGTTATGGAAGCCATATGTGGTGTCGGCGACTTCCTTTTTGGCTACCTTGTCCCATGATCTTGTGACCTTATTGGTGTACATTCGGTCGGTGAAATTGAAAGAAGGAGTCACGTTAATGTAGTTGAACAGCGTGAAACTTCCGCTGACCGGAATGCGATGTTGCATGCCGTTGCGCCAGTCTTTGATGAGATTTGAACGGAAAAGTCGGTCTTCTTTCGTGTTGATAGAGTTGCTTATCTGTCCCGTATAGCTTACGGCAATCTTCTCATACCAGCGTTCTGCGCCTGCCGCATGCGCCCTTTTGAAGGGGTAAAAGCGGCTGATATTGATGTTAAGATCAGGCAAAGTGAGGGCTATACTCGAGTCGCGCATGTTCTGATTCAGGTTGGCTGTGGAGCTAAGAGAGAGGCCGATGCTCGAGAAAGTGGTGCTCCAACTGACCGAAGATGTGCGGGTAGACTGCGTAAGCGTCTGCGGATTGTAGAGGCTTCCCATGTTATTTCGCTCGTAACTCGACGAAGCAAAGTTCACACTTGCAGCCAAAGAGCTGAACGGATTGGCCTTTTGATCCTGCCGATGGCTCCATTGTATCTTGAAACTTTGCTGGCGGGTGAAGTCCGGAAGCCCCTTATCTCCGGTCTTGGTGTCTTGATATGCGGCGTAGAAAGTGCCGCTATAGCGATAGCGTTTGTGGTAGTTGGTGGCCGCACTTAAGCCCCATGAGCCTCGAGTATAAATCTCTCCGAGGAGCTTTAAGTCCCATTTATCGCTCATAGCAAAGTAATATCCGCCGTCTCGAAGATAGAAACCGCGGGTGCTTTCATCGCCATATGTGGGCATAATAAAGCCGCTTGAGTAACTCTTTGTGAATGGAAAAAAGCCGTAAGGTATGGCTAATGGCAACGGAACATCAGCCACAACGAGATAGGCAGGCCCGAAAACAACGTCCTTTCCCGGGCGAACCTTGGCCCGCGAAAGGGCAATATAGAAGTCAGGATGGGGCTCGTCGCAGGTGGTATAGCGGCCATGTTGCAGGAAAATCTCGCCCTTGTCGTTGCGCTTGGAGAGCTTACTTTGCAGGAAACCTTCCTCCTGTTGGGTGGCAACATTCTGTATCAAGCCCTTCTTGGTCTTGAAATTAAAGGACATAGTATCACTCTCATAGTTGTCCGATCCCATTGAAAATACGGGCGTACCCTTTAGCCCTTTGCTCGCAGTATCGCTCACTCCGGTAGCATGAACGAGGCTACTGTCCATGTTCAAGTGGATACGTTCGCTCTTGAGGTCCATGTTTTCGTACTTTACATTCGACGATCCATAGAGGAAAGCCGTCTTGTTTCGTGCGTCATATACCATGGAATCGTTGGCCGAAAAGTTCACCGGAGCGTCTATTCCGTTCTTTTTCTGCCGGTTAAGTGAGTCAAGATGAATGGAGTCGTCAATGGTTTTGTTGTGCCGATAGATGGCCAGTTGCAGGGAATCCATCGTAGTTGTGTCGATGATTTCACGGCCCAAGGAGTCTCGTTTCATGGCTTTGTCTACAGCAACACTGTCAGAAGAGGCACGTTTATGCCTCTTTCGGGACTGATAGTCGGCGTTGGCCAGCATGAAAAAGAAGGCACAAAGCAACAGAACTGTAAACGAAATTCTCCTCATTTAGGGTGCAAAGATAGTAATAAATCGCTGAAACAGTCTGCCTTTCAGCGTTAAAAGATATTTTTATTCGAACTGTCTTTCCCACGATTTGAAGCGTTCCAATCCCGCTTCTCCAAAGCGTTGAAGACTCTTTTCGGCCTGTTCTATCGTCTTTTCTTGTTCAGGTCGGGTCTTTGAATAGAACTTATCGGCATAGCAAATGACCTTTTCTTCCATCGTTTCGGGCAGAAAATCCTGCGGTGGAAGCGGAAGATTGAGACGCAATATCTCCTCTTTTGTGATACCGGCCCCCGTGTGTCTTTCACACACTCTCGCATGTTTCGGAAGCCCTTCTGCCCGAAGTAGCTCCGCACCTATGTGGCCGTGAGTAAGGTAAGGAGCCTTTCCAAAGCATTGAATGCCTGGTGCATCGCACTTAAAGATACCTATATCGTGGAGCATGGCGGCCTCAATAATGAACTGACGGTCAAGGTTTAGTTCGGGATGATGGTCACAAATGCGCACAGCACGCTTCATTACAAGCGTGCTGTGTGTCATATATATGTTCCTAAGACGGTTGTCTTCGGGATAGTATTTATCAATGATTTGCTGATAATCCATGTTTGATTATGCCTCAGGACGCTGGATATAGGCAATCACATCGCCCTTTCCTACCTTGCTACCTTGCTTGGCATTGATCTCAACAAGCTGTCCGCCGAGGGCCGAAGGAATAGAAACAAACTCGCCCCAAGAGGTGAGAATGTAACAGAAGATGTCGTCTTTTGCATACTCTTTTCCAATGAATGGCTCCACAGCGGGGGCTGCTTCGCCCTCTCCTTGGAACTCCCAAAAGAGCTGACCCTTTACAGGTGAGACGATAGCATCAGCCTTTGCGTGCTTGAATGCGGCTGCCTCTTCGGGGCTTACCTGCGCACCCAACTTTGCATCCTTAGCCTTTTGGAGGTCTGAAAGGAAGTTCTTTTTGGCCTGACCGCTCTTATAATTGCGGTATTGTTCAGGGTGCATGGCCAGCTCAAAGAGCTCTTCATCGTCCTGACCATAGTCCCATCCGTTCTCATCCATTTCCTTTTTGAAGTCCTCAAGCGCGTTGGTAAGTAGCGTATGTGGGTCGGCATCGGTGAACTCGCGGCCTTGTTTCTTGGCCAATTCCACCAATTCGGGGTCGATATCTCCAGGCACTTTGCCGCTCTTTCCCAGTATCATGCCCCACATGGACTCGTCCATCATGACGAAACGTCCCTTACCTTGCTCCATTGTTAACAGGTTCATAAGAGCTATGTTCTTTACATATTGGCTGAAAGGAGTAACCAAAGGGGGATACCCAACACGTGGCCAAACGTGCTCAACCTCGCTGAATAGCTTCACAAGCATATCGTCCATGGAGAGCTCTTCCTCCCCTTTCTTCTTGCGAAGGTTGTTAATTGTCTGTCGAATACCACCCAAATCGGCCATCATTGAGCCCATCATTCCACCGGGAAGTCCGCAACCTAAGAGCAGAGAAGACATGATTTTGTTGGCCGGATTGATGAAATATCCAAGCCATTCATCAATGAATTCCTGTGTCAAAGCACGTGCTTTCATGTAGGCATTCATATTGATTTGCGGCACATCGAAGCCCTCATTGCGCAGCATACTCAATACAGATATGATGTCAGGATGCACCTTTCCCCATGACAAAGGCTCCATAGCTGTGTCGATAATGTCGGCACCATTGTTGCAAACCTCAAGGATCGAGGCCATCGAAAGCCCTGGTCCTGAATGCCCATGATACTCAATCAAGATGTCAGGATACTTGGTTTTGATAGCCTTTGTCAGCTTACCCAGCAGGGCTGGTTGGCCGATACCGGCCATGTCTTTCAGGCAGATTTCCTCGGCACCTGCCTCAATCAGCTCATCAGCAATACGTGTATAGTATTCCAAAGTGTGTACCGGTGAGGTGGTGATACACAGTGTTCCCTGTGCTGTCATGCCTGCTTCCTTGGCCCATTTGATGGAAGGTATGATGTTACGCACGTCATTTAGGCCGTCAAAAATACGTGTTATGTCGGTCCCTTGTGCATGTTTTACCTTATACATTAAGGCGCGAACGTCGTCCGGAACGGGGTACATTCGAAGGGCATTCAGCCCACGATCAAGCATATGGGTCTTGATTCCGGCCGCATGAAGTGGCTTACAAAAGGCGCGAACTGCCTCATTTGGGTTCTCTCCGGCAAGGAGATTGACCTGCTCAAAGGCCCCTCCATTGGTTTCAACACGCGCGAAACAACCCATCTCAACAAAGACAGGAGCGATGCGTTCCAGCTGATCTTTGCGAGGTTGGAACTTGCCTGAGCTCTGCCACATATCCCGATAAACGAGACTGAACTGTATTTTCTTTCCCATTATAATAATAAAATATGTATTTGATATCCTTGTCCTAAAAAGGGAACCTTCAAGCCGTTGCTTTCCAACAAGGGCATGATAGGCACCCGTTAGGCTGCAAAATTAGATAAAAAATTCCAAAAACGACCGCATTACATCTATTTTTTGCAAATATTGCTTTATATTTGCACAAAATTTGAAGCAATGAAATTGAAGACTTGGATGGCTGCCGTTTGCGCCGTTATGGGCCTGATGGCCTGCGGAGACAAGGAGAAACAGCCCACTAAACGCAAGGGATACCTCAACGAAGAACTGCGTATCAAGGGCGACAGCACCGTCTATGGCTTGGCATGTGAGGGATGTAACGACTCAACCATCGTGCTTTTGCCCACCGACGGACGCGATCCTGTGCCCTATGATATTATCGATGCGCACCGCAACGGCCGTATTTTGGGCGACATACAGATAGGAGATTGGATTGGAATAGTGGTCAACAAGCAAGACAAACACATGGCGGACGAGGTGGTAAATCTCGACGAATTGAAAGGCATTTGGTGCTATATTGTCATGCCACAAATGCGCGATTACAAGAAAATGAGCAAGAAATTGCAACAGAGAATGATGCGCGACATGCCCGATTCCATCAAGCAAACCTACCTTATTCCACGCGAATACGGCTTTTGGTTGCGTCGTCAATGGGCGGCACAAAGCGTGGGTTACGTCAGTGAACAGTCGTCGTTGGAGCAAGAAAGCCCTGTGGTTTATCCGCAACTCAGCTTTTTCACGGGCTGGCATATATGGAACGGACAGCTTATTGTGGAGAGTGCAACGCCCGTATTCAGCAAGGACAACACCATCACCACCATCAATCCGCGCAAGGATACCTGCATTATTGTCTACTTGGGACGCGACTCTCTCGTGCTTAGCGACGGCATCGACTCGCGCAGTTACTATCGAAAACGCAGCATCAATGACGTTAATGTCAAGGCCAGATACATAGCTAAGAAACTCAAGAAAGAGGCTTTGAAGAAGGCGATGCGGCAGGAATAGAAGCCCAAAAGCCTCACTCTCGACCCCTCTTCCAAGGAGAGAGGAGCCAAATACCTTATTGAATAGCGATTAAAAGCGGGGATTTTGGTTGCTTTTTGCAAGGGATGACGAGCTTATCTCTTAAAGTAAGAATGTCAACGAAATTCATATTGGATTTGCATTCGCCTGTAAAAAGTATTATATTTGCATCAGGGAAGGTCGTGAAAGGCCTTCCCTTTTTTCGTACAAGCCGTAGAAACGGGCTTCAAGATGACTGAAACAACACATTAATATCAGCCATTTTGATTGCCGAAGTGGCTCATTTCGGCTTACAAAACAGCTCGAATTGACCAGCGAAGTAAGTCATATTGTAAAATAAGATGATAGAGAATGCAAAATCACCGTGCACATGTTGCAACCCCAACCAGCTTTTTTTGTCCGCTTTTTTGATTTCTTTCTTAAAAAACATTAACCAAGGAAATGCGCTCCAAAAGTCCGGTTTGTGTGACAGAACGAACCGTTTTACACAGCCATACAGACGAGATTGCATTACAAAAGGAATGAGATTAGACCAAGTCCACGGCATGTAGGGACGCACGGCTCGTGCGTCCCCTTAATAAGCCACGTGTATATACTTTTCAATATGAATGGAACGGACGCACGAGCCGTACGTCCCTACATGCCTCTTGCCCACAAATCATCTTATCCTTCGATTAACCTTAAAGTTCAATATTCAAAGCTCAAAGTTCAAAGGCAAAGTCCCCACATTGCTATCTCTGCCATATTACGCGATAATAGCTGTGCTGAGGTTATTCAAGGTGGGCCTCGGTGCGGGGCAAAAAAATATCCCTGCAGTCCCGAAAGACCACAGGGAAACACCCCATGTGGGCGTTGACGGATTCGAACCGCCGACCCTCTGCTTGTAAGGCAGATGCTCTAAACCAGCTGAGCTAAACGCCCTTGTGCTCAAAAGCGATTGCAAAAGTAGGTATTTTATTTGAAAGTAGCAAATAAAAAGGCAAAAAAAACAATCGAAATCAAAGATTTTGCAGGAAAAAGTGGGAGGGGAAGCCCAGCTATATCCCCTCTAAAGCCCACCCCTAACCCCGCCCAAGGGAGGGGAATGCGGCTTCCAAGCGGGAAGATATGGATTGTTATGGCATTCTTCTTGGGCGGAATTAGGAGTCGATTTTTCTCTATTCTAATAGCTATTCCATCTGAAACACCTGACAACAAAATGATTATTGCGACAGCTTCTGCCCTAATCCAAGAGATGTTCTATCTCGCTTTGTTTCAAGATACAAAGGATATTCTTGCCATCGGGCGTGTAATTGGGGTTGGAAGAGCTGAAAAGCGAGTTGAAAATGTTCTCCATTTCGTCGTTACTCAGCACCTGTCCCATGGGAATGGCAGCCTTTCGGGCCATGGTGAGGGCCAAAGTGCTGTTGATTTCGTCGTGAATGGCGGTGGTTTTCTCTTGTGCCGAGGCGATCATATCACGCAAAAGATCGGGAACATTCAGTCCTTCGAGGCCTGCAGGAACCGCCTGAACGGCATAACTCGAGCCACCCATGGCACTGATTTCAAAGCCAAGGTCTTGCAATTCGGCCGAGATTTTCGAAAAGGTAACCTCCTCCGAGGCCGAAAGATGAATGTTTTCGGGGAACAAAATCTTCTGTGCCACCACCTCACGCCGCCGCAATTGCTCCACATAACGGTCGAAAAGAATGCGGACATGCGCCCGATGTTGGTCGATAATCATCAGTCCCGACTTCACAGCCGTCATCATGTAGCGGCCTTTATACTGATAATGGGCCGGCGATTTCTCGGCAATGACGCTCGCAATCGACAAAGGTTCGTCTGCCGGCTCGGGCATTGTCAACTCTGAGGAGAAGAGTTCCGACTCCTGACTCGGCTGACTTTGGGCCGCTTCATAGAGCTTTTCCCAACGATTGGCAGATGAAGGTTTAGCAGAACCGCCGCTCATACGGAAGGGATTGTAGTCGGGATTGTACTTCAAAGTGGGGGCCTCGACCTGCTCATTTGGGCTGTAGACCGGGATATCGGGGCGTCCTTCGGTGTCGAAATCTATTGCAGGAATGTCGTTGAACATGCCGACAGCCTCCTTTACCGCAGCGGAAAGGACTTGCCAAATAGGCACTTCGTTCTCGAATTTTATCTCAGTTTTGGTGGGATGAATATTGACATCGATATCTTCGGGAGCCACTTCGAAGTACAAGAAATAAGGTATTTGCTCGCCAGAAGGCACAAGTCGCTCGAAAGCATTCATCACTGCCTTGTGAAAATAAGGGTGTTTCATGTAGCGACCATTGACAAAGAAGTATTGATGTGCGCCTTTCTTGCGGGCCGATTGCGGCTTTCCTACGTATCCATTGATGCGACACATCGTCGTATCCACCTTGACTTGAAGCAGATCTTGGTTGAGTCGCTTGCCGAAAATGTCGATGATACGCTGTCGAAGTACGCCGGCTTTGAGGTTAAAAAGCTCCGTTCCGTTGCTGTGAAGACTGAAAGCGATGTCGGGATAGACCAAGGCTATGCGCTCGAAAGCCGCGATAATGTTGTTCAATTCAGTGGCGTTCGACTTCAGAAACTTGCGGCGTGCCGGCACGTTATAGAAGAGATTGTTGATCGAGAAATTGCTTCCTACGGGGCAGGAACACGGCTCTTGGCCCGTGAAACGGCTGCCCGCGATAAACAGTTGCGTCCCGACTTCGTCCTTTTCCTGCCGGGTTCGCAGTTCCACCTGCGCCACCGCGGCAATCGAAGCCAAGGCTTCTCCGCGGAAACCCATCGTGTGTAAGGCAAACAAATCATCGGCTTTGCGAATCTTTGACGTGGCATGTCGCTCGAAAGAAAGGCGTGCATCGGTCTCCGACATACCCTTTCCGTCGTCGATGACCTGTATGGATGTCTTGCCAGCGTCGATGACTTGCACCCTGATGTTCTTGGCTCCGGCGTCAACGGCATTCTCAACCAATTCCTTGATGACCGATGCGGGCCGCTGAATGACCTCACCTGCGGCGATCTGATTGGCCACAGAATCGGGCAAGAGTTGTATGATATCACTCATAAAGCTATAGTAAAAACATCAATAATAAACTGAACAGCACGAGCAGGAAGGCCAAAAAGCCCGTTTCTAACAACTGCCTTGCCGGACTATGACGGCGTTTTCGGCATGCCATGTGGGGCATGGCGGCCTTGAAAGTCTCGTGCAATTGCTCGCGATCCAAGGGCCGGTGCGTCGCAAGGCCAAGCGTTTCCTTGGCCCGTTGTTCGATTCTTTGCAGGCGTTCCTTGCGCTCATCGACATAGATATACTCGTGATGGAAGCGTCGGGGACGTGGTTGTCGGAAGAAACTCATGGCGTTGTGTCGGCTAAGTTCTGCAATGGCGCCTGATGACGCTTGATGATTTTCAACGCATTGTCTTCTCCTTTACCTCGCCAAACGAACACATCTTGCGGGTCGGTTGGGCGTAGTTCCTCGAACCAAGCAAACTCTGGGAGCTTCAATTTCGATGCAGGTATTTGCGTCATGGGCAACATTACGCCCGTATTCTTAGGCGTCCATATCTTTTCCAGCCTCCTTTCGGGCGAGATATACATCTTGATAGTGTCGGTTTCAATGTAAATGTGGCCTTGTAAGGTTGAATCTTTGTCGTCAACAGGGTAAAATATGGCCTTTGCATTGCCCGAAGCGACGGTGCGCCTTATCTTTCCGTCCGTGAAATAGGCGGAAATCTCCTTCGACGACAGCTGGTTGAAGTACTTTTGTTGCGGAATACGCTCCACACTCAAGGCCTGATTGATGACGTGGGCCTCTCGAACTGTGCTGTCGTTCATGTAGATTTTGATCACTTCGCCAAGGATTTGGCGGTCGCCACTCCATGCAATTGGGTCGTGATACATTGTTATGCAGGAGTCTTTGCTGCTGAACACCAACGAATCGCAAATGGCTTGGACGTCTTTCCGATAGATTTTTACGTGATTGAAGCCATGCACCTTGCGGTACATGGAGTCGGTATTGAGGTGGAAAGTGAAGAGTTTCATGGAGTCGGCATGCAGATATAGCGTGTCACGCTGCGAATAATCCTTCACCAAAGCCCGTCCGGTGGCAAAGCCATAGCCTGTCTTTTCATTGTAAAACAGCCGTTGTCCGGTCAATTCGTTCTTGTTCAGCTTGTCCACATAGACCACATTGCCTAACCCGCTCGCCAATCCTGTCCGCTTATTATAGTACAAACTGTCGCCGGTTATCTCTTTATCCTTTTCGGTTACAGTGGAACGGCCGTACATTTCGGCCTTGTCGGTCTTGCTGTTGAAGTAAGCATCCGACGTATGAATAATGCTTCCGTTCTGCACAATCGTGCTCGGACCGACGACATGTGCCTTAGATTGCCGCGTATCGTAGTGCAATTCGTCGGTTGTTATCGTCCGATTGGCACTCTTCATCCTTACATTATACCAGAAAGTTGCCTCACGTGTCTTCAGATTATAGTCGCCCCAATCGGACACTAACCGGTCTTTTCCGTCGATTAATCGGCCACCTTCGAAGAAATAAGCATAGTCATTGAAGCGGTCATAATCAAGACTATCGGTGTAAAGTGTCTTACCTGAATGATGAAGAACAACGTTTTTGCGAGCTTCCAACAGCTGTCTCATACCATCATAAGCAGCGCGATCGGCCTTCAACGACAGCTCTTTTCCCTTCACATATCGCACGTTTCCGAAGGCTTTCACAGAGTTTGAAGTTTGATAAAAGTAGGCACTGTCACACCAAAGGCTTGAACCTTGGTGCGTGAAATGCACACGTCCTTTCACGATTTGGGCATCGCCTGTGGGGCCAAATTGGTCATATCGCAATTCATCGGCATGGACCAAATAAATCATTTCGTCGGCTTTGAGGCGCTTGTTTTTCCTGTTTTCCGCCTCAATCCACTGAAACATACTTAGCCCAAACAGGCATAGAGCCACCCTGATGACGACACTATGCCCGCAAAGATGTATGATATTGCTATGCTTCATTCACTATTTTATCCACCCTTGATACTCAAAGTCGCAGTTTTTATAGCGGTCGTTCATACGGACATACGTGTTCTTTATCTTGTTGACCACCCAATCATGCAGTTTTCGTTCACTCTCTTTCTGCGTCACAACCTCCTGCATGGTTTGGAAATCCTCGGTGATTTTGGCGCGATGGCCATCGACTCGGTTCACCAACTTAATGATGGCAGCAACGGTCTTCCCTTTATTGTCGGTCATTTTGAACGGTGCTGAGATTTCATTCACCTTCATTGTGTCGACAACGGCAGCTATCTCGGTGGGCAGATTACGCATTTGGAACCGCGAAGTAATCTTTCCTGTCTGGTTATCGCTATAAGCCATGAGTCCATGATTGTTGCGTGTGTCTTTATCTTCAGACAAATAAGAGCACGCTTCCTCAAAGGTAAACTTACCGGCCTTGATATCTTTGCCGATAGAATCCAATCTTTCCAATGCCTGTGTCAATGCTTCACCCGACACTTTCGGCTTCAACAAGATATGACGCACCTTGACTTTGTCGCCCCGTTTGTCTACCAATTGAATGATATGATAGCCGAATTCCGACTCAACAATCTTTGAAATCTTCTTGGGGTCGGTCAGATTAAAGGCCACACTCGCGAAGGCTGGGTCGAGGGTTCCACGCCCTGAATAGTCCAACTCGCCACCTTGACGAGCCGAACCGGGGTCTTCAGAATACAATCGGGCCAATGTGCTGAACGAAGTTTCGCCTTTATTCACCCTATCCGTAAAGGTTCTCAGTTGGTCTTTGACCCGATTTATCTCGCTTTGTGGGATACGTGGCTTCCTAACCAACACTTCTACTTCAACTTCTGTCGGTACAAATGGGATGCTATCTTTAGGCAAATCCTTGAAATAACGGCGCACATCGGCCGGAGTCACGCTGACATCAGCCATGATTTTCTTCTTCATTTGCTGAATCATCTTGCTGTTTTTCACGTCATCATGCAGGTCGGCGCGAATTTGGTTCAGGCTTTTACCTTGGTATTCCTCTAATTTCTCGCGCGAACCGGCCGAGTTGATCCAGAAGTTTATCTGTTGTTCCACCGTTTGGGCAATGTCTGACTCCGTCACTTCAATGGAATCAAGGGCGGCTTGATGCAGAAACAGCTTCTGAACGGCTATCTGTTCGGGTATCCGACAGTCGGGATTGCCACCCCATTTCATGCCTTCCATCTCGCCTTGCAGGCGCATCTGTTCGACATCGGACTTCAAAATGGGTTCGTCACCCACTATCCATACCACCTCATCTACGACACAATGCTCCGGAACCTTCACTTCCGTTTTTACGAAATCCTTGACTTCGGCCGCATTGCCGCCTACTTTATTGGCCTGCGCCGTGACACCTGCCAACAACAGCAGGCCGATGAAGCCACCAAAAAGTTTATATTCGTTGCTCATATTTATATGATTTCTTTATTTTATTCCTGTCATTGCTGTTCTTTCACTGTAGCCAAGACCGTTTGATCGATGCTGAAAGGATACTTGGTTCGCAAGGTTGCCACCCATTGTGCCTCCTGTTCCTCCTGATAGTCGGCAATTACCACCTGACGCACATCATCCAACGTCTTGGGAGCCTTGAGCTTCTTGCCGTAAACGGCCGTGAAAGGATAGTCATTCTCGGGCTTTGGACTGCCTTGCTTAAACACTTTGTGGTCTACAATGGCGTTGTCGCCCTGCTTGAAGAGCCCTTTCTTGGCCTTCACACGGGCCATCCCGTTCCCGTTGAACTGTGTTTCAATCACCTCATCCCACTGTTCGAAGGGCACTCGTTTCAGGGCCTTGGCCACATTCTTCACGTCTTCGGGCGCTTTCACGCTGTAAGCGACACCCTTATAACGGGGCGATTCCCATTTATATTTCTTCTTATTGCGGTTGAAATAAGCTGTCAATCCGGCCTCATCATGTGCAGCTTTGTCCCAAACGACACGATTGATGATTTCAAACAGTAGCAAACCGTCGTGATATTCCTGTATCAAATACTTCAATGACGGGTCTTTCGACTCCATTTCCTTTTGATGTTGTTCCAGCACGGCAGCCGGTGTGGCATGCGTTTCACGGGCTTTTTCGTTCAGACGGGCCTCGATCAGCTGCTCCCTTAGATGGCGTTGGTCGATATAACGCAAGATATCGGTTCGCAAGGAGTCATAAGGAAAGAAGTTCCGGCGGTCCTCTAATATAATAATGTGGTAGCCGGCGGGAGACAAGAAAGGCTCACTCATCTGACCTTTTTGCAGACTATAGGCCCGAAGTTCGAATTCTGGCAACGTTTGCCCGGGCTGTATCCAAGGTAAACTGCCTCCGGTTTCGGCCGAAACCCTGTCGTCTGAATATTTCTTTGCCAATGTTGCGAAGTCAGCGCCATGCCGTAAGGCCTCATAAATAGAGTCTATGCGCTGTTTGGCCTGTACTTCTGCACTTTGCGGAGCGCGTTGTCCCAGTCTTAACAGGATATGTCGCAACTTAACCAAGCCGCCTAACGAGTCTACCCGCTGCCGGGTTTGCTCGTAAAGCCGGTGGGCTTCGTTCTCCATATCGGCCTCGTCGACCAACGAAGACCGCACCTGTCGGTCGCGATATTCCGCAAACTCCTGTTTGAACGAGGTCAAAGTGTCGAGCCGTGCCTCGAGTGCTGCCTCCACTTTCAGCTTATAATTCACGAACAAGTCGGCGTATTCGGCCACCGTTTTCCGGTCGATGACACCGTTCGTATTGCTCTTTTGATAAGCATATTCGAATTCTGAGCGCAGAACGGGCTTGCCGTTGACCGTCATCACCACGGGATCGCCGGCCTGACCAAAAGCCATGCTCCCGCAAAGAAGCATGGCCAATGACACGATGACAGTCTTTTCTCTCTGCATAAGCCTTACTCCGGACGCGAATAGTTGGGTGCTTCGCTCGTGATAGCGATGTCATGTGGGTGGCTTTCCATCACACCTGCGTTCGTAATCCGGGTGAATTTGGCACCATGAAGCCGCTCGATGGAATTCGAACCACAGTAACCCATGCCCGAACGTAGGCCGCCCGTGAGTTGATAAATCACCTCTTGAACGGTGCCTTTGTAGGGAACCCGGCCGGCAATACCCTCGGGAACGAGTTTCTTGGCATCGCTGATATCGTTCTGAAAATAGCGGTCTCGCGATCCGTTCTTCTGTTCCATGGCCTCAAGGGAGCCCATTCCGCGATAGCTTTTGAACTTACGTCCGTTGAAAATAATCGTTTCTCCGGGGCTTTCTTCAGTGCCTGCGACGAGCGATCCAATCATAACACTGCTGCCACCGGCTGCCAATGCCTTCACAATGTCGCCCGAATAACGAAGCCCACCGTCAGCAATCAGAGGCACACCTGTGCCTTTCAGCGCGGTATAAACATCATAAACGGCACTCAATTGGGGTACACCCACACCGGCAACCACGCGGGTTGTGCAGATAGAACCCGGGCCTATGCCCACCTTAACGGCGTCGGCTCCGTTGTCAACCAAGTACTTTGCCGCGGCTCCCGTGGCCACATTGCCAACGACAACGTCTACTTTCGGGAAAGAAGCCTTTACTTGTTTCAACTTCTCGACCACGCCTTTGGAGTGTCCATGAGCCGTATCAATGACGATAGCATCGACACCTGCCTCAACAAGAGCAGTGACCCGCTCCATCGTATCGGCTGTAACACCGACGCCAGCTGCCACACGTAGGCGGCCTTTCTCGTCCTTGCAAGCCATCGGTTTGTCCTTGGCTTTGGTGATATCCTTATAAGTTATCAAGCCCACGAGGCGGTTGTTCTTGTCTATAACGGGCAACTTCTCGATCTTGTTTTCTTGAAGTATCTGTGCCGCGGCCACCAAATCGGTCTGCAAATGCGTCGTCACAAGATTGTCTTTTGTCATCACTTCGTCAATCAGTTTATCCATGTGGCGCTCGAAACGCAGGTCGCGGTTGGTCACAATGCCCACCAATCGGTTGTCATCATCAACAACTGGAATGCCACCGATGTGATAATCGTGCATCATGGCCAGTGCTTCCTTGACCGAACTGCCTCGTCTAATCGTCACCGGGTCGTAGATCATGCCGTTTTCTGCCCGCTTTACGATGGCAACATGGCGGGCTTGGTCTTCTATGGTCATGTTTTTATGAATGACACCGATGCCACCTTCGCGTGCAATAGCTATGGCCATGGCCGCCTCAGTGACTGTATCCATGGCCGCAGTCACGAAAGGTACGTTCAAAATGATGTTACGTGTGAATTGGGTTCTTAACTCTACCTCCTTAGGAAGCACTTCTGAATAAGCAGGTATCAGGAGGACGTCATCGAAAGTCAGCCCGTCCATTACAATTTTATCTGCAACAAATGACGACATATTGTGATTTTGAATTTATTGCATGCAAATATAGCAATATTTCTTTGGTTATCGAATGGTTTTACGACATTTATAAAACCTGTTAAAGCTATTTAACGAGGGAGGCAATCAGGTGTAAACCGTCTGCCTCAATGCTGATTAAATGCCGCTTATAAAGGTCACCTATGGCCTTTTTGAACACCTTTTTGCTCACCTGAAACAGCCGTTTAACGACCTCGGGGTCGCTTTTATCGCCCAAAGGACAATAGCCGTTGTGTTCTTCGATATACTGCAACAGCACCGAAGAGAAGTCCTCGGCGGCAGCCATTCCCGTGGGTTGGAGCGTCAAATCGAGCTTTCCGTCGGGGCGAATGCTGCTGATATAGGCCTTCATTCGGTCGCCCGTGTGCACATATTTGAATATCTGATCACGGTAAATGAGGCCCGGATAGCGGTTGTTCACAATGACTTTGAAACCCAATTCTGTCTTCTGCCAAACGAGAATGTCCACTTCCTGATGGCGTTTCAGGCCGGTTTGCGTGTCGTTTTTCAGGAAATGCTCCACCTTGGCACTTGCCACAATGCGATAACTCTCCTCGTCTATATGCACATGCACAATGTAACTGTTGCCGATTTCCATGCGTTTCTTCTGCTCACGGAACGGACAAAAGAGGTCTTTTGTCAGGCCCCAGTTCAGGAAAGCACCGTATTCATTGACCCAAGCACACTCCAAATAGGCGAAATCCCCTACTGTTGCCAACGGCTTTTCAGTGGTGGCAATGGGCCGTTCGTCTTGATCCAAGTAGACGAAACACTCGATTTCGTCGCCCGGTTTGGCTCCTTCGGGCACGTATTTCTGTGGCATGAGAATCTCACCCTCGCGTCCTCCGTCCAAATAGAGGCCGAACACCTCGCCAAAACCCTCGCGACGGGCCAGCTCTTTCACGCGCAAGAGATTATAGGTCCCCAATTTCAATTCGTTTGCCATATCGTTTTGATTTTCAGTTTCATGCATAGGCTTTGCCGAAAGGGCCACATCAACGGCGGACCCGAGTTACCCTGCGCAGCGATATGCCCCACAAAGTTAATCATTTCTTTTGGAATGCCGGACCTTTTAGGGCCGAATATTCTTCGGTTCTCGGCCGCATTCGACGGCAAGTCGACGTGTTTCATGTTGCAAGAAGTTCCTGATGAGAGAGGATTCTACGTCGTATTTGCTTGTCAATCGGCTTGTTCTCGCCCGTATTTTGGGCGAAATCAACGTATCGTCGTCTCATATTAAACTCCCATTGTTTCCTTTCCGCCTTTTTGTTATAGTCATATCGCAACGCAATACCAGCCATATTACGCGGCAAAATGGGTGAGATTAGACGGTAAAATGGGTGAGATTGCGCAGTGAAATGGCTGAGATTGGAACGCAAGCCATAAGTAATTGATTATCAAAACGAATGATATAACAAATCACTTTGATTGCATGTAGGGACGCACGGCTCGTGCGTCCGCCCACATTTCAGTTGACAGTTGACAAGTAAACGAATGAAAAAGGTGATTGTTCCGTGTCGAACGGACGCACGAACCGTGCGTCCCTACATACCAATCACGGCCGGATTGATGTATAAAATGGTTGATAGAACGAGTTGCTCGAATGCATGTAGGGACGCACGGCTCGTGCGTCCGCCCACAAAACCACGTATATATGCATACATTTTGAATGGAACGGACGCACGAACCGTGCGTCCCTACATGCCGTTTCAACCCTATTGATGTCTTTCTTGACCTATCACGGCTGCCAACGATAAAAGGCTTGTCTCACGACAAGCCTTTTTCATTATACAAAAACATTATGAAATCTATGTAGCGAACAAGATTATTCGAATTGATAATGGTAATCTGATATGTCAAACAGAGGCGAGCAGACTTTCACAAGCGGGCTCTCTCTGCATCTGTTATGGCTAAACAAGTCTGCAAGGACTATGCCTTGCGTTTGCAATAACGCTCACACTGGCCGCAGATGTCATACCCCAGCAGTGTACCGAGAATGAAATCCTCTTCAGGCGTAAGGTTACTGAGTGGCTGTTTCACGAAGTTTCGTATGGCATCCATGCACTCCTTGCGTCCAAAGAACAGGTTGATGCGTTTGTTTCCTACAGGCTGAATGAGATAATCAATGCCTTGCCGTTCCAATTTGCCCACAGCTAACTGCTGATAACGCTCAGGAAAGGTGTAAAGCACCATATTTCGCACCCCTTTCTTATACTGATAGATCTGCTCGGCGAGCACTCTCATGTCGGTAGGCATCACTTCAGTCTGCAGCATGATGGATATTGGCGTTTAAAGTTCTGGTTTTATGGCGGCAACCCACGCGTCGATGCGTTCATCGGTCTTGTCGTCTTCGTTCACTTCATCAAGAGCGAGTCCCACGAACTGCCCATCAACGACGGCTTCTGAGTCATCATAGGTGTAACCATCAGTTGAAACCTGACCAATAACCTTGGCTCCGGCCTCCTTAGCAGCGTTGTAAAGCTCGCCCATACCGCCACAGAACGTGTCACTGTAGCCTTCTGAGTCGCCACAACCAAAGATTGCGACCGTTTTTCCATTGAGATTGGCGGCCTTAACGGCTTTCACTCCGTCGTACCAGTCGTCTTGCATTTCGCCAGCGCCCCATGTTGACGTGCCAAGAACAAGGTTTTGATAACCTTCAAGCTGCTCGGCAGAGATGCTACCTGCGTCGAATACGTCGGCATTGTCTACGCCGAGTTTTGCTGCAATACGTGAAGCGAGGTCCTGACATGTGCCAGTTGACGAGCCATAGATGATACAAGTCTTATTCATCTTTAATTTCCTTTCTTGTTTTTATTGTTGTTATTGAATTGATATCTGGTTTAATCACGGTTGCAAAATTAACGGCTTTCCGATGAAGTTGCAATACCTAAAAAGAATGAAAAACGCAGGTTTGGCATTTCATTACTTTTAGGTATTGATGGAAATAACTATTTCAACTACCTTTGCAAGCGAATAAGTGCAGTGGTGATTGTCCTCCTTGAATTTCTTCGAAGGTCGCTTTGCTATCCAATAGGGGTGCCTCTTTCGTGAGACATGGTTCACAATCAGATAGTCTGCACTTTTCTTTATTAAATAAATGTACCTTAATTTAAAGGGAATAAATGAGAAGTTGTAAGTTTAGATTAGTGACAAGCATTCTTTTAGTGGGGATAGCAGTGCAGTCACATGCGCAAGTAAACGCTTCAGACTCGGTGATGAGTCATGCGAAAGGTAACCGGTTTAGCGTGGGAGGTTATGGAGAAGCCACCTTTTCACGCATGTACTACAGTGACAACGGCAATCGTTATACGACGCCAGGTTCGTACAAGAAAGACCCAAGTCATGGGCGTTTCGACATTCCGCACGCTGTTATCTATCTCGGATACGACTTCGGCAAAGGCTGGTCCATGGGTTCTGAGATCGAATTTGAGCATGGTGGCACCGGAGCTTCCATAGAATATGAAGCCGATGAGGCTATAGAATTCGAGCACGAAACGGAGAAAGGCGGCGAAGTTGAGTTGGAACAGTTCTGGATTCAGAAGACTTTCGGACGTGCTTTGAACATTAAGGCCGGCCATATCGTTGTTCCTTTAGGACTAACCAATGCACATCACGAACCATTGAACTTCTTTACGGTGTATCGGCCTGAAGGTGAGAACACCATTCTGCCCTGTACGTGGCATCAGACGGGTGTTTCTGTCTGGGGACGCACGGGAGATTTCCGTTATGAAGCACAGATGGTGGCCGGTTTGGACGCCTATCATTTCAGCCGAAGCAATTGGATTCAAGGTGGAAGTTCCACGCCGTTCGAGTTTGAAGTGGCCAACAAATACGGCTTCCTGCTGCGTGTTGACAACTATACCGTTCCCGGATTGCGCATCGGAGTCAGCGGTTATGCGGGCCAATCCATGCATAACAACATACCACATGACAGTGAACGAGGCGAGAAAAAGAAGATCAAGGGCAACGTTTACGTGGGAAGTGTGGACTTTACCTACAACCGTTACAACTGGATTGTTAGAGGAAACGCCGATTATGGCTATGTCAGCGATGCAAACAAGATATCCCAACTGACTTATCCGAATGTCCAATACGTCAAACCTTACCAATCCGGCAATGGAAAAAACTTCGGAAGCCATGCCATGGCCATGATGCTTGAGGCCGGTTATGACGTCTTTTCGCAAATCAAAAAGCTTCGCTCAGACAACCAAAAGCTTTATGTCTTCGGGCATATTGAGCACTATGACTCCTATGTTCACGGGACAACGAAGCAATGGACCAATAAAACTATCTTCGCAGGTGGCATTAATTATCACCCAGTTCCACAGATAGCGATTAAAGCAGAGTATCATTATCGCAAGCTGAAAAGCGGATATAATGATGAACCTTCAGTCAATATAGGAATCGCTTACGAGGGTTTCTTCTTATAAGACAACCTGAAAAAGGTTGAAAGTGACGCTAATTCGAATGCCGAAAAGACGGCAATGGGCAAGGTGGTTGCCAACTATTTGGAGGCAGTCATCAAGCCAACCTATCAGGATTTGGCCAACAAGGCCGACAAACTCTACGAGGCTTGCCAGAACCTTTACGCCAAACGTAAGGCTAAAACACTGACACAGGCCGACATTGACGCAGCTTGTGAGGCGTTCAAAGATGCAAGAAGGGATTGGGAACAAAGCGAAGCATTCCTTTACGGAGCTGCTTCCGACAATGAAATCGACCCGCATATCGACTCATGGCCGCTGGATCACGACCAATTGGTAAAGGCCTTGAACAACAAAGACGTGATAGCTGGCATCAACGGCAACAATCCTGTCGAGTATGTTTACAATGCACACAAGGATTTCGACAGTGTTATAGGCTTCCATGGACTGGAGTTCGTGCTGTTCCGCAATGGGGCAAACCGCAAGCTCAGCGATTTCATGTCAGAAAATGAGAAGGAAAATGGTCTGACCAGCGTGAAGACGGTGAACGAAGCTGCTTTTGCTGCAGCCGTTTCCGGTGACCTTCGCAACATGACTTACCTGCTGGAATATGGCTGGTTGGGCTCAGGTGCAGCCGTATCTCACCAGAATCAGCTTGCTAAATCCATGTGGGTCATCAAAGCACTGCGTAATAAAGGACTCTCTCCAAAGGGTATTCCCTATCGTGATTACGTGAAGAGCGCGGGAACAGACAAGGGAATGTATCCAACATGGCACGAAACATTGCAGAATATCTTTGTCGGTGGCTGCTCAAACATCTGTGAAGAGGTTGCAACACAGAAGTTGGGACAGGCTTATCGCACTGCAACGGGAACCGGAACAAAGGATGATGCAGCCAATTATATCGAGTCTCCTTACAGTAAACGGTCTTTCCAAGATTATCAAGACAATATTTATTCCATCAAGAATTCGCTCTATGGCGTCCGTGGCACTGAGAACATCTCTACTCCGGCAGCCAATTCAATCATGACTTACTTGAAGAACAAGGGCTATACCAAGTATAACGACTTGAACAATGCCCTCAACGAGGCCATCAATGCATTGGAAAAGGCAAAGAAGAGCGGCGTGGCTTTCATCGACAAACCCGGTGCTCCTCAGGTGAAGACCTGCATCGACAAGGTTGATGCGCTCAACGAGGCACTGAACGAAGCAGGAAAGTGGATCAACATGCAGGCAGATGAATAAGAAAAAACGCATGCCTTGATAGACAACACTTGAAACATTAAGAACGAACGTGGCTTTGCCTGAAAAGGCAAGGCTGCGTTTCATACGTTTAATCAACAAATGATGACATTATGAAAATCAACAGCTATCGCGTGCCATTGGCCTCTTTGGCTTTGTTATGCCTGTTCTCTGCTTGCTCGGATGACGACAGTGACCCCGTTGTACCCGAGAAACAAGAACCCGAAGCCAAGTACATCGGGCAGGCCGTGGGCAATTTTACCGCAGAGGAATGGTATCCCGGCGGCGCACTCGGCACGACACAGAACACCTCTTCCAACTGTTATGAAGACAATACGCCTGCAGTTGACGACCAAGGATTGAGCGATTTGTTCAACCAAGGCGACCTTATGGCAAGCGCAAAATACACACTGAACACCGAACCTTACAAAGGTTGGGGGCCAATTGCCTCGCGTCGGTCATGCGAATACTGCCATTCGGGCGGTTATGCCCATGGACACAGCCGCAGCGACATGGACCCCGTGAAGGGAAACGGCTATATCGTTTCGGTTTATTACCCAGATGCCCCCGGAAGCAACAACGGAACGCCCGTCGATCAGCTGACAACGTTCACCATGCTTCAGGCCGTAGAGCCGTTCCTTCCGCCACTCGACCCCACAAAAATCAAGATTACGTGGCATGATGTGACTGCAATGCCGAGCGGACTTCCCATGAAATTCCCCGATGGTGAGGCTTTCCGGCTGCGTTATCCATCGGTAGAGATACCCCAATCGGCCTTTAATACCAATCCAAAGCCCAGCAACTATGCCGTAAGACTCATCGCTTCGTGCAATTTCCAAGGGCTTGGGCTGATCGATGCCATCTCAAATGAAGACTTGGAAGCGCAATATAAGGCCGAAGGAAAGTTCGTTCAGCTGAACCCGGAGCTGTGGGATAACGCGGCAAAGAGGCTGAAAGCCGACGCATACGCCAGCGATTACTTTGGAAAGAAGTTCATCAAGCGCTTCAATTACGACCTGCTCGACGGCTGTCTTGAGAACGATGTCGCACTGTGGGACGAACTTAACGTGCTTCGTTCAGACATCAAGCACATCTGTTCCACTGAAGCATGGGCCAAAGCCATGTCAGAAAACAGCGCAGTCATCGACTATATACAACGCAACGGCAAGAGTCCTTTCTCCGATGTTCACCCTTATTACAACGACGGAACACGCGAAGGCATCAAGAAAGCAGTGGCTTATCTGCTCTCGCCGGGCGACCATGTGAACCTATACAACAACCCTTACTTCAATTTCAAGCCCGAAATGACCGATGATGCCTATCATGCTTTCATGGTATGGCATAGAGGTATCGCCGTTCCGCGCGCCAGAAACCTGAACGACAAGGCTGTGCAACGTGGCAAAGAGCTCTTTACCGGTGCCCTTGGTTGCGTGAATTGTCACCGTGCCTCATGGACCACGGGGGCCGACAATCATGGTTCTTCTCGCATTCTGGGCAGCAAACAACTGCCTAAGTACGCCAAACAGAAGATTTATCCCTACTCGGATTTCATTCAACACAAGCTTGATATGAAGAACGACATACACGGTTCGTGGTGTCGCACCACGCCGTTGTGGGGCAGAGGCCTGTCGCTCATCAACTCAGGAGCCGAAGACCGACTGCACGATGCGCGTGCCCGCAACGAAGTCGAGGCCATCATGTGGCATGCCTACAGCAAGAACAGCCAGGCTTACCGGGCTGCCGAGAAGTTCTACAAGCTGCCGAAGAAAGACAGGGACGCTGTCGTGAAGTTCATTCGCTCGATTTAAGGCGAACCATCAAGCACGGGTACGGGGCCGATACTTGTCAAGTAGAGGTCCTATACCCGTGAGGCACAAGTCCTATACTTGTCGACTACAAGTCCTATACTTGTGGGGCACAAGTCCTATACTTGTCAAATTCGAGTCCAGATGCAGGTTCCGTCTACTCCTACTTTAGATAAGATGTAGTCCTACTTTAGACATGATGTAGTCCTACTTCACACAAGATGTAGTCCTACTTTAGACGGAACCTCTTCCTTTTTCATTTGAAACATGCAACTAAAAAAGACATTACAAGCCGTCTATGTCCTCATTATCGGCGTGATGGCCATGGGAACAGTCGTAGGAAAGTATGCCGGGCAAGCCGATGCGGCCGACCATGTGTTCGGTTCGTGGTGGTTTTGCCTGCTTTGGGCAGTGGGATTGGCCGTCGCCGTGGCCTACTTCGTCCGCCAAAAAGTGCGCCGTCCCGTCCTTGTCGTCCTGCACCTGTCGTTCGCCGTCATTCTCTTGGGCGCCTTTCTCACCCATATCACGGCCCGACGCGGCATGATTCACCTCCGTCAGGGGCAATGGGTCGCCAGCTATATCACCAAGGACGGGGCCGAAAAGCCGTTGCCTTTCACCATCAGGTTAGACAAATTCAGCATCAGCTACCATGCCGGCAACGCCGCCGCCATGGACTATACGTCGGAGGTGACGCTGAACGACGACGGAAACGAGACACATTGCCGCATTTCCATGAACAAAATCTACGACAACTACGGCATACGTCTCTACCAAAGCAGCTTCGATGACGATCTGAAAGGCTCTTACTTGTCGGTCAATGCCGACCCTTTCGGCATTCCGGTCACCTATTTGGGCTACGCTTTGCTCTTTATGGGCTTGATAGGTATGCTGATTGACCGGCAAGGAACGTTCCGCCGGCTGCTGAAGAGCGACTTGATGGCGCGCCCAACCGTGGCATTATTGCTGCTGATGTCTGCCTTTTCGTCGCTGAAAGCACAGCCCGCGTTGCCCAAGGCCACGGCCGAGGCGTTCGGAAAAGCCTTTATCGTCTACAACGGACGCATCTGTCCCGTGGAAACCTTTGCCATTGACTTCACGAAAAAGCTCTATGGAAAGGCCCATTACAAGGATTTCACGCCGTGCCAAGTGCTCACAGGCTTCATGTTTTGGCGTAATGAGTGGCTGCAGGAGCCCGTTCTCCGACTGAAAGGCAGCGAACTGCGTACCCACTTTCAGCTCGATGAATATGTGGCGCCCATGCGATTGTTCGGCCGACAAGGCTATATCCTCGGCCCATATCTCCAAAATGCGCAGGAAAACCAAGACGCTTTTTCACGCCAAGTGCTTGACATCGACGACAAGATGGCGTTGCTGATGGACCTTGCACAGGGCAGAACGCTCAAGATGTTCCCTTATGCGCAGCGAAACGGCCGTGTAGATTGGTTCTCCCCAGCCGACCGGCTGCCCCGTTCCATGCCGAAAGCGCAGCAACAATACGTCCGTTCCATCATTGGCTTGGCCGGAGAACTGGCCGTTCAGGGCAAGATTGACATGCTGAACGACCTCTTTCATCGGCTACGGAAGTATCAATACCGGTTCGGAGACAGCACCGTTCCGTCGCAAACCAAGGTGTGGGCGGAGAAGGTCTACAACCATGTGCCCTTTGCCACGCTGCTTTTCATCTTCAATCTCACGCTCGGTCTTGTTTCCATCGGCTTCCTCACGCGCCGGAAAGGCTACGCCTGCTTTGCTTGGCTCATGGCATTGTCGTGGAGTGTCCTTACGTTCACCTTGGCACTTCGCTGGATTATCAGCGGAACGGTCCCCATTGGCAACGGATATGAGACGATGCTCTTCCTTGCATGGCTCGTCATGCTGCTGTCGATGCCCATCATGCGACGCATACGCCTGATGACTACCTTCGGATTGCTGATGAGTGGCTTCATGCTTTTGGTGAGTCACATCGCCCAAATGGACCCCGCTATCACGCCACGCATGCCGGTTTTGAACAGTCCGTTGCTAAGTTTGCACGTCAGCATCATCATGATTGCCTACGCACTCTTCTCACTTACGTTCGTCAGTGCCGTTGCCTATTTTCTAACGGCACGCAGTCAGCGGCCGCAGGTGGCCAAGGTCAACGCCCAACTCACCGGTCTTTCGCAACTGTTCCTCTATCCTGCCGTCACAACCTTGGGGCTTGGCATCTTCATCGGCGCCGTTTGGGCCAACATCAGTTGGGGAACTTACTGGTCGTGGGACCCGAAAGAGACATGGGCCCTCATCACTTTCATGGTCTATGCCGTGCCGCTTCACGCGCAAAGTCTGCCTGCTTTGCGTCGCCCGGTGGGCTATCATCTCTACACACTCTTGGCATTTCTCTCCATCATCATGACCTATTTCGGCGTGAACTACGTGCTCGGCGGCATGCACAGTTATGCATAAAAGCGGCCCGAAGGCCTTGTTCAACCATGCAGAAAAAGGGAAAGCGCACACCGTGATTGCGCTTTCCCTTTTCAATGACAGCCTTTCTTTACCGGAATATACCTTATATTATATAGGCGTATAGGCCAGACCGTAGACATCGGCCACGGCTTTGTAGGTAACTTTACCGTTGACGATGTTCAATCCCTTGCGCAAAGCCTCGTCTTCTCGGCAAGCTTGCTGCCAACCTTTATCAGCCAAGGCCACCGCATAACGTAAAGTTGCGTTCGTAAGTGCCGTAGTCGAGGTGTTAGGAACGGCTCCCGGAATGTTCGCCACACAGTAGTGAAGCACGCCATCCACCTCATATACGGGTTCGGAATGGGTGGTCGGACGCGACGTTTCGAAGCATCCTCCTTGGTCAATAGCCACATCTACGAGCACCGAACCACGTTGCATGAGGCGCAACATGTCGCGGGTGACGAGCTTGGGTGCCTTGTCTCCGGGCACAAGAACGGAGCCGATGACGATGTCGGCCATGGGAATTTGCCGGCGAATGTTGTAGTCCGACGAGTAGAGCGTGTGCACATTGGCCGGCAATTCAAGGTCCAATTGGCGCAAACGCGGCAGACTTACGTCGGTAATCGTGACCTCGGCGCCCATTCCGGCGGCCACTCTTGCGGCGGCTTCTCCCACGGTTCCGCCACCAAGCACAAGTACATTGGCCGGCTTCACGCCCGGAACTCCACTGAAAAGTTTACCATTTCCGCCTTTCGTCGTCTGCAAATAGTAGGCCCCATTGAGTGTAGCCATGCGGCCGGCAACCTCACTCATGGGGACTAAAAGGGGCAAAGAGCCGTCCGGTTTCTGCACGGTTTCATAGGCAATGCACACAGCTCCGCTCTCAATCATAGCCTCGGTGAGGGCCCGTTCGCAGGCGAAATGGAAGTAAGTGAACACAACTTGGTCTTTTCGGACAAGCGAATACTCCGGCTCGATGGGTTCTTTCACCTTCACGATCAGGTCGGCCTGCCGGTAAACCTCGGCAATGTCGGACAGTATTTTAGCCCCCACGGCCTCGTAGTCGCCGTCTTGAAAGCCGCTGTTCTCGCCCGCTTTGTGCTGCACGAAGACCTCATGTCCGTGCCTTAACAGCTCACTTACGCCCGCAGGAGTCATGCCCACGCGGTTCTCATTGTCCTTGATTTCTTTTGGAATACCGATTTTCATAGTTGTTTCCCTTTCGTTATTAAAGTTCGTGTCATGTTTTCTCGTAACAAATATAGCGATTTATTCGATTGGTTGTCACGCGAAAAGGAAATTTAACAAAAGAGAATGGCAGTGCAATGTCCTTTCCGTTGCGCCGCAAAAAAGCGGCCTTTCAAGTCGGGTTTCGCACGCCTTACGACATGTGTTGTTTCCTATTGAACCATCATCACGCTCATTTCGTTTTTCAATCTCAGCCATATTGCGCAGTAAAATAGCTGAGATTGCGTGGTAAAATGGCTGAAATTGCACCGCAAAATGGCTGAGATTGGAACGCAAGGTGTAAGCCGTTGATTATCAATGTGGCCGACGCCTCGGTTCGTTTGATTGCATGTAGGGACGCACGGCTCGTGCGTCCGCTCCAATAATCATGTATTTGCGTTTCCATTCACCTTGAACGGACGCACGGTTCGTGCGTCCCTACATGCCTCCCCTGCCCTATTGCGTGGCAATAGGACTGAGATGGATACTTAAATACAATGTCATTATTATTAGGTATGAGAAAGACTAATTTTTAGGTATTGCATATTGCAAGGAAGGAACGTATCTTTGCATTCGGAAAAACAATTTAACAACCAAACAATAACATGAAAAAAATGGTGATGATGCTGTTTGCCTGCTTGTTCACCACAAGCATTTGGGCAGACAATGTGAGATTTGAAATAAGCAACATGCACTGTCAGAACTGTGCAAATCGCGTGGAAAAGGCCCTGAAAGCCAATAAGGCTGTCGGCGAAGTGAAGGTGGATCTTGCCTGCAAGGCTGTCAATGTGAGCTATGATGCGGCAAAAACCAATGTCGAGGCACTGCAAAAGGCACTGACCGAGGCCAAGTTCGAGGCCAAAGTGGCTGCACCTTGCGACCAAAAGGGCGATTGCAAGCACAAAGGAAAGGCGCCGGAGCATCGCTGCAGTACGAAAACGAAGCAACAAAAAGCCGGCGAACACAAGTGTGGCGGCGAAGGTTGCGGACATGATAAGGAAACCAAGTAAACAATCTATAATTTATTACTGTATGAATCGATTAATAAAAATTGCATGGGTAGTGCTTCTCTGCCCGTTGTTCCTCGTTTCTTGCTCTTCAGACGACGAGGGTGAGAAGAAAATTGACCTGACATTCAACGCCGTTCCGAGGGTTTCGGGGGCATTGGATATCGCAAGTTTGGCGGGAACACCCGTCAAGTTCACCGAGGTGCGCAGCCAAAACACGAGCCAGTTCCCGCTCGATGCCACCGGAAAGGCACTTGTTTCGCTGCCGATGGGCGTCTATGACATTGCCATAGACAAGGAGATTACCAACGCACAAGGCGAAAAAGTGATGATTTCCTTACGCATGGAGAATGTCAATGTGAACGCCGCAGGGCAGAAAATCGAGGGCTATGTGAACTCACTTCCAGCCAGTGCGCTTGGCAAGGACTTTATTTTCAGCGAGGTTTTCTTCAATGGTGAGACCAATTCAAGGCGTATGATGCACCCCGATCAGTACATTGTGCTGTTCAATCCGACTGAGAATGTGCTCTATGCCGACGGTGTGAGCATCGGTGTTACCATGCATGCGGCTTTTCAAGACCCGCAATTGTGGTACAATAAATACTATCCTACCCGCGTACCCATAGGAGGTTTCATCACAATTCCAGGCAATGGGAAAGACCATCCCGTGCAACCGGGCGAGAAACTCGTGATAGCTTTCACCGCAATCAACCATCATGAGATTGTAAACGGAGGCATTGCCTATGAGAATTCCGTTGATTTAAGCGGCGCAGACTTTGAGATTTACTACGGTCCTAAGAGCAAAGACGTGGACAATCCAGCTGTTCCAAACGTGCTACTCACAGAGAATGGCGACACTTATGGGTTCTTCTTACACCCCAGAGGCTATTGGTCTCCGGTGATGTTCCGCTTGGAAAACGGCCAACAGTCAACCGTTGATGCCTTCGTCAAGAGCCATACTACGACATCGAAGACCCATGTAAAGGCAACAAAGGACACGCCCGAAGGCGACATCGACATTCATATCCTCGCCATTGAGACGGATAAAATCATCGATGGCATTCAAACCAGCGACGAAAATCAGAAGGTAAAGACCCGCGTAGTGCCTGAAGTTGTAGACCGCGGCCAGTTCCTTGTCAGCGGATGTCACCAGCAAGAGCTTTGTATCCGCAAGGAAATAAAAGTGGGCAACAAGATATTCTACAAAGATACCAATAATAGTGTTGAGGATATGCAGAACGCGAAAGCAAGAAAAGCAGCCGGACACTTCCAAAATGCCTTCCCTATTGGCTGGCGAAACAAGTAAACCCGCCAGTCGATCTAGGGGAAACAACGACAAAACACTTTGAAAAATAGAACACTACTTTTTACACTTTCCCTGCTTTGCATGGTGATTTCGGCCGTAGGACAGACGTGCACGGTGAAGGGAAAGATTGTAACTGACCACGATGGCGAGGCAGCAAGCTTCGCCATCGTCAGTATCCGGAACCAAGAACTGCGCACCTTGTCTGACGTCAACGGCTACTTTGAACTCCGTAATGTACCGATTGGCAAACATACCATCGAGGTGGAGTGTCTGGGCTACGTCAAATTGCAGCATCAGTTCATGGCCATGAAAGACGTCAGCCTGTCGCTTCGGTTGCAAAGCAACAGTTTCACCCTACCGGAGTTTGAGATAATGGCAAGGAAAAGCCGCAAGGGAAAAGTCGTTGTCGACGAGGCTGCATTGGAATATATCCAACCTACCTCGCTGGCCGACGTGATGTTGCTACTTCCGGGCAGTGTTTATAAAGAAAACAACCTGACACAATTCGCGCAAATCAGTAGCCGTCAGGTAGGAACTGACGCCAACACGTCGCTCGGTGTGGGTATCGTTACCGACGGAGCGCCAGTGACAAACGACGGTATTCGCTCTCAATTGGTGGGCATTACCGAGGGAAGCGAACACTATGATGGCGAAGTTCGCAGTCGAACGGGCATCAACCAAGGGGCCGATATGCGCATGATTTCCACCGATCATATCCAAAGTGTGGAGTTCACGCGTGGCATCTCGTCTTCACGTTACGGCAATCTGTCGAGCGGAATGATAAGTATTTCGTCGAAACATGGCGTGACTCCGCTGCGTGTACGCCTGAAAAGCGATCTAAAGAACACGCTCTTGTATGCAGGGAAAGGCTGGCGACTCGGCGAAAAGGCTGGTTCGCTCCACGCAGGCATTGACTTTCTGCACTCAATTGATGACATTCGCGAGGAAATGGACAAGTTCTCGCGTCTGACGGGACAGCTTTATTATAATAATAAGGTGAAGCTTGGCAGCTATACCCTCGACCTTGACGGTCGATTAAGCCAGACCCTCACTGCCAATAAGATGAAGAAAGACGAGCTGACCTATGAATATAACGAGTCTTACAAGGCCGATTACAGTCGCACGGCCCTGATGATGAAGGGCCTGTTGACGCTCGGTAAGCCGTGGTTGAGCCAATTGGAGTTGATCATGTCAGCCGATTACACGCGCGATAGGATAACTCGTCATCGCATGGTCCTATCAGGTTCGGGTCCATTGAACATGCCTTTGGCTCACGAAGCGGGCGAACATGAGGGCATATATCTGCCCCGTAAGTACTATAGTGACTTCTATATCGACAATCAACCGCTGAACTTCTATGCCCAACTCAATGCCGTTTCACGCATTCAGCTGCTGAAGAACACGATGCTCAACCTGCAATACGGTGCAGAATACAGCAATGTGAAGAACCACGGAGCTGGAGCTGTCATCGAAGATGAGTCACGTCCGCCCTTTCCTTACGACAATTCGTACATGAGACCAAGGCCTAATTGGGCCATACCTGCCTTAGGTAACGGCGCAATCTACGCACAGGCAGACTTCATTTACGATGATAACAACAGCAATGTCCTGCAACTCTCCGTCGGGGGCCGTGCTTCTATGTTGCTAAATCTGCCCCGTGACTATTATTTGCATGGCTATTTGCTGAAAGACCCACGCTTGAACCTCTCTTATATCATGGGAAAAGCGTTCAAAAATACGTTCCGTGTGGGCTATGGTGAGGAAAGTAAGACGCCGACGCTTGACTATCTCTATCCCGAAAAGCTGTATAAAGACTTCTATATGCTCAATGCTTACACGATAGACCCGCGCTATCGCCACCTCATCACATACACCAACATCTACGATGTAGCTAACCGCGACCTGCATGTCAACAAGAATCGCAAGATGGAAGCAGGCTGGGACATCGACTATCGCGGCTTCAGTCTATCGCTTACTGCCTTTTATGAGCAGTCGGATGCAGGCTTTGAGTACTTCACGACCTACCATCCTTTGACCTATGACCTCTACTCTCAGTTGAAACCCGGGGCGAACATCGAGGGCCGAACGCCCCAAAAGAGCGACTACATACAAGAGAAATACAGCATCTTCACCACGTCGCAACAGGTCAAGAACTCCCAAAAAGTCACCAAACGAGGGATAGAATACCGCCTGATATTGCCGAAACTAAAACCATTGCTCACGACAATAGAAATCAACGGCGCCTATTATCAGACTGATTACGCCTCTTCTCTGCCGCTCTACTACTATCCTGACGTGAAAATCGGCGGAAAAGAGTATCCATATGTGTGCATTTACGACAATGGAGCACGAAACCAATACCGCCGTTTCAACTCCAACGTGTGGCTTAACACGCATATTCCGAAGTTCAAACTGTTCCTGACGAACTTCTTTCAGGTCGTTTGGCTCAATACTTCGCAGTATAAGGACAACCACGACTATATCCCAACGGCGTATATCGACATGCAAGGGAACCGACGGCCTGTAGATGAGCGGATACGTTCACTTATCGAGGCCGACGACGGCACGTTCCGCTACTTCCGTCGCACGATTCTTCCCGTGAAATATGCCTGCAACAAGATGCCGATATCCCTGCTTTGGAACATCAAGGCCACCAAAGAGTTCGCGAAAGGCACCAAGTTGTCGTTCTTTGTCAATGGTTTGCTCGACGTCAGTCCTAAATATCTCTCAGGAAGCAAGATAACCAAGCGCGAATGGCACGACCCTTATTTCGGACTTGAACTGTATTTTAACTTCAATCTATGACACGTAACCTACGAATATACCTGCTCTCGTCTGTCTTGATGGCCTGCAATCAGCTCTATTCTCAAGCACTTCTCGACCGTGCGAACCGCAGTTTGTCGCCAACCGAGACGCGTTTCCATGCCAACAACGCCGACTTCGCGCTGGCCGGAGCCAAGACTGCCTATGCAAACCCCGCATTCACGCGATGGAACAACGTAAATGACACCGCCACGCACAAGCGTTCGGCCATCGTTTACGCAGGATTGGCCGGTGCCGACAGCAAGGGAGACTTCATGCCCTATGAAGGCAGCGGCTCAACCGACTATCGTGCCGGGGCTTATGGCGAATATGACACGCCTAAAAGCGGCACTTTGTCGGGTTGTATCCAGTATGCACAAGGCAAACATCGCCACATCGGGTGGAGTGCCATGCGGCTTCCGGAGTTTTATTTGCCTTATATCTCGACCGATTCCTGCGGTGGAGACTTCAAATTCGACACTTATTTCGCCGAAGGAAACTATGCGTTCACACTCAACCAATGGACTTTGGGCATGAAAGCCTCCTTTTACGGCGAGCAAGCTTACCGTCTGACCGACCCACGTGCGCTGAACAACACCACATGGTTGCGCTTCAATGCCGGCGTGGCCCGCCATTTGGGACACCATCTGCTGTTGCTTGATGCCGGATATGGCCGCAACAAGCAGCACGTGCGGCTGCGTTACTGGCGTCCGGGCCAGCAAGACAGGTTCTTCGTTTGCTATGGTTTCGGGCTATACGACACGCGTCAGAGTACGGTTTCATTCGGAAAGTCACGTATGTACTACGTCGATGAGTTCAATGCACGGCTACAATACCTGTCAACACAGGCCGGACCGTTGCACATACATGCGGCGCTGGGCTACGCTTTCGCCCATATGAAGACCGAAGAGAGCGATATCTATAACCTATATGAGTCGCGTAGCCACCGATTGTCGCCACTCTTGCGCCTGACATACGCCTTTCGGGGCGACTGGCAATTGGAATTGGCTGCCACGGGCGACATCATGCTGCGCAAAGGCTATGAAAACATCATCGAGGAATACCTGATTGACAGGGAAAATAACATTTATGACTTCCGAACCATCGACACTCGGCAGCACTATAGCTGCAATACGGGCCGGTTTTCGGGCGCATTGAAGGTGTCAAAACGGCTTACCCGGTTTGAAATCAGCCTGCAGGGAGGAGCCACGACGGAGCTTTTTGAGGAGAAATACAAGGCAAACAACCACAAAATCAGGGTGCGCACGCTGACGCCCCACGTCAAATTGGGCATCGACCGACAGGGCATTCGGGACGACATTGGGCTAAGTCTGCTGTTTGCCCGGCAGCATGTGGCCGACCATGTCTATGATGTGACGCTTCAGCGCGGGGGGATTGAGCGCCTCGACTTCCAACATGCCTTTGCTCCTTACGCTTTTCGGTGTGCCGAACTCCATGAGATTGCGGTGGACATCACGTGGCTACACCGCCTGAAGAAAATGGATATAGGTTTGAATGCCAAGCTTTATCTGGCCGACGGTGACCGAAAAAGCGATGTTTCCTACAGTGGAACCATCGGCTTTCCCGCTACGGCTCCGATGCTAAAGCCCATGCCCGACAAGCATCAAGAGCGTTGGGCGGCCCTGACGGCATTCGTTTCGTTTTGATTGCACCTTGCGCAAGGCCCCGCTTCTTCGTGGTATGGCGACGTATGATGGGCCACTTGCATGGCGCTTTCCATGCGGTGGTTTGTGGCTTCGCCCATTTCGCTTTTCAATCTCAGCTATATTGTGCGGTAAAGTCAGCCATATTGCCGCGCAATAGGGCTGAGATTGCATGGTAAAATGGGTGAGATTGAAACACAAGGTGTAAGCCGTTGATTATCAATGTGGCCGATGCCTCGGTTCGTTTGATTGCATGTAGGGACGCACGGCTCGTGCGTCCGCTCCATCAACCATACTATTTGCTTTCAATTCTCACTGGGCGGACGCACGAACCGTGCGTCCCTACATGCCGCAAAGCAGGCAACTCGTTCACAAGGCAACTTGTTTACTCGTCAAACGCATTGGAGCGGACGCACGAACCGTGCGTCCCTACATGCCGCAAAGCAAGCAACTCGTTCACAAGGCAACTTATTTACTCGTCAAACGCATTGGAACGGACGCACGAACCGTGCGTCCCTACATCGCTTCTCCTACCATATTACCCGCTAAAATGATTGATTTTTCCGATAGACCGCTTGCGGACAAGAGACTCTCCTTGCGGTTTCGTCACGCAATCATGGGTGAATCACGCGACAACCTGTCGCACAACAGGCGGTTTTATACTTGCCCAAAGCCGGCCTATCGCGTGCCGTCGCGCTTCTTCCAATCGTCTTTCGTGTAGCTGTCCGGGTAGGTTGTCGGGCAAAGCACGCGGCCGCCACGCTCTCGGATATACGTATCCAGCTTGCGTTGGTCCTCATAAAGCACGATAATGCGGGCGCCATTGCGCAGGTGATTGTACTCGGTATTGCCGCCAGAAAAGCGACCATAGGCCAGAAGCACCTGATAATACATCGTCGAATAGTCGTTGTCATGGTCGTGACCGCAGAAGACTCCCATCACATCCCCACCCTCTTTGAGGGCCGTAAACATGCCGCTATTGAGACAAGGTGAGCAGTTTTTCTCCAGTCTTATGCCGTAAAGGGGCACTTGATTGCTGGTTACAGCCTGGTCATATTCGGGCAATGGGTAGTGCATAAACATCAAAGCAGGCAGCGGTTTGCCCCCGTTCTGCTTGGTAAATGCGGCAGACCAGTCGCGATAACGGCCGATTTGGTCGAACGAAAGCCATTGATAAAGCCCCACATCTTCCATCTTACAGTAGGCATGCGTGTCCATACAATAAAGCACGGCGGCCGTCTTTGCACCGTCACCCGACTTGATCGGCACCGCATAGTCAAGGACATTGCCATCGCGTTTTGGCTGCACACAGAAGCTATTTTGGGCTGCTTGGTCATACAATTTGCCCACAGCTATGCCCTGTTCCGGGTCATGATTGCCCAGAAGATAGCAGAAAGGACGTTTCAAATCCGTTAAAACATTGAGGATTTGTTGCAGGCAGGCGTCGCCCGGTTTGGCGTAAATGACGTCGCCAGTGAGCACAATCAAGTCGGGATTTTCAGCCTTTACGACTTCATACATGCAATCGGTTGCCTGCTTAGATGCGGGATTTCCCAACTTATAATGCAGGTCGGTGAACTGCACAATCTTGAATTTCCCGTCTTTGAAACGCAAATCCTGTGCCCGCATTCCCAGTACGACGCACAGCAAAATCAAACTGATTAAACTTTTTTTCATATGCAAATACTACTCATTTGTCGGTAAAGTTACTGCTTTTTTGCTTACGATGTACCTTTTATCACCTTTTTATTGCTAATTTTGCACATCTACATTAAAAAGCAACCTACAGGATGATAAACGACCAAGTGATGCAGGCACTGCAGAAGTGTCCCCTATTTGCCGGCATGAACGAGCTCAGCATAGAATTGGCTTTGGGCAATGTTGCCTATCAAATCGTTGGCTATGACAAGCGAGATGTCTATGCTTTGGCGGGTATGCCCTGCCGGTTTGCCGACATTATCATCAGCGGAAGCCTCATCTGCCGCATGGTTTCGCTCAGCGGAAAGCAAGTAGAAGTGAGCCGGTTGCGCCCGGGTAACCTCGTTGCCCCAGCCTTTATCTTTGCCAAAGACACTACGCTCCCCGTCAGTGTGGAGACAGATTCGAAGGTAAATATCCTGCGCATGACCCCCGAAACGCTGAAGACTCTGATCGATAAAGACGAAGATATCCGTATGAACTTTATCCATACGCTGTCGAACATTGATGTTTTCCTGACGCAAAAGATGAAGGTTTTGAGCCTGTTCACGGTCAGGGAGAAGGTTGCCTACCTGCTTTTAGAACGCGCAGGTGAGCAGAATTCCAACACCATTCACCTTGAAAGAAGTCGCCAAGAGATAGCCGACTCGTTCGGAATTCAGAAGTTTTCGCTCCTTAGAGTGCTCAGCGACTTTGAGAAAGAGGGCATTATAAGGGTCGATGGCAAGACGATTGAAATCCTCGACCGCAACAAATTGAAATGATATTCCACCCACTTCGCCTGCCCGTCACAGCCCTTCCGGCCCACATGAACAATCCGTTCTGCTACGAGCCCGATGTGTTTTGCCGCGCAGCCGTGGACGAAGTGAAACGCTGGATTACAGAGGCTCCGCTCGAATTCAAGGCCGAAGCTGACCAAGGCAAGATGTTCGGCGTGCTCATTGTCAGGCGGAAGCACGATATCGGCTTTGTGGCCGGCTACAGCGGACAGCTGAACGGGCGCAGCAATTGGCCGGGATTCGTGCCTGCCGTCTTTGATTATCTGCAGCCCGACGGCTATTTCAAACGGCATGAGACAGCCATAACGGCACTCAACAAGCGTATCGAAGCATTGGAACAAAGCAAGGATTTAGCAACTGCACGCCGCGAATGGGAGGGCGCAACGCATGAGGCTGAAAGGCAACTTGCGGCATTCAAGATTGAAATCAAGCGCGAAAAGGAAGGTCGCCCCAAGGAGTTGACGCCCGAAATGATACGCCGTTCGCAGTTTCTGAAGGCCGAATTGCATCGCATGAAGCAGCGTCTGGCCCTTCAAATTGCCGATAGAAAAACAGTAGTTGACAAGATGGAAGCCGAGATAATCACCCTGAAAGCGCAGCGACGGCAGCAGAGTGACGCCCTGCAACGCTGGTTGTTCGGTCACTTTGTCATGCTTGACAGCCACAGAACTCGAAAGGATTTACTTCGCATTTTCGCCCCTTTTACACCGCCGGCAGGCAGCGGTGAGTGTTGTGAACCCAAGCTGTTGCAATACGCTTTCAGCCAAGGTTGGCAGCCATTGCGCATGGCTATGTTCTGGTGGGGGGCGAGTCCGCGCGACGAAATACGCCATCATCTTCACTTCTATCCGGCCTGTAACGGTAAATGCAAGCCTATATTGAAATGGATGTTGAACGATATTGCCATCGAAGAGCACCCATTGGAGGCCGAAACAAAGCAGGAATTGGAATGGATTTACGAGGACAATGACATCGCCGTTGTGTGCAAACCGGCCGGAATGTTGAGCGTTCCGGGAAAGAACGGACGTGAAAGTGTGCTTTCACTTGTCCGCAAACGTCACCCCGAAGCCACGGGACCGGTTATCGTTCACCGCCTCGATATGGCGACAAGCGGGTTACTTGTTGTGGCACTCCGCATGGAATCGTACCTCAACCTGCAACGCCAATTCAAGGAACACAGCGTCGAAAAACGCTACATCGCACAACTTGAGCGACCCATTGAAGCAAACGAAGGACGAATAAGCTTGGCCTTGCGCCCTGACCCCTGCGACCGTCCGCGCCAAGTTGTCGATACTTTGCATGGCAAAACGGCCGTGACTGTTTATCAACATGAGGGAAACGGCCGCATGATTCTCAGGCCGCTGACAGGCAGGACCCATCAACTGCGCGTGCATTGTGCCCACCCCGACGGGCTGAACGACCCCATCAAGGGCGACGAACTCTATGGCACCAAGGCCGACCGCCTGTATCTTCACGCCGAAGCACTGTCGTTCACGCACCCAACGACGGGCAAACGAATGACTTTCGAGCGTGAGGCTGCGTTCTAAAGTGGCCGCGGCAGGCTTCGGCCACATATGTTACCGATGGGCAATGCGGCATCATTCTTGCTGCAATATCGATGAAAAAGAAAGAGAAAGACCATGCTGATGGTCGCTATCATATCTTCCATAACCAATTAAAAATAATAAGTATGACTAAGTTTGAAAAAGGAAAAGTATTCAAGGCAACCGAAGTAATCGACTATACTGACGGTGGTGTGGTCAGTAAAGAGTTCATTCACAGCAATGCGGGCAGCGTTACTGTGTTCAGTTTTGACGCAGGTCAGGGGCTTTCGGAGCACACTGCGCCGTACGATGCACTGTTGCAAGTGATCGATGGCGTGATGGAATTGACCGTTGAAGACAAGGTTTTCGACATCAAGGCAGGTGAGTCTTTCGTCATTCCAAGCGGCGCCCGTCACTCTGTAAAGGCCAACGAGCGTTTCAAAATGGTGATTACGATGATCCGAGGATAACGGAACAAGGAGCGGGGGAATGACTTTCAGGTCGTTTTCCCGCTACCTTTAAATGCAACAACAGCTATTTTTTAATCATAAATTTTACTGAATGATGAGAACAGAATGGAGAGGTTTCAAAGGAAACAAGTGGCAGACAGAAGTGAACCTGCGGGATTTCATTCAAAATAACTATACGGGCTACACCGGCGATGAGCATTTCTTGGCTCAACCTACGCGTGCCACGGAGATATTGTGGCAGAAATTGCGCGCACTTCAAAAGGAAGAGCGGGCCAAGGGCGGCGTGCTCGACATGGAGACTGAGGTGGTTTCGGGACTGACGGCATACGGACCGGGCTACATCGACCATGAGACGAAAGACTTGGAACGCGTAGTCGGCCTGCAAACCGACAAGCCATTGAAACGCGCTTTCATGCCTTATGGCGGTATTAAAATGGCCGAACAGGCTTGCACAACCTATGGTTATCAGCCGTCGGAGCAGCTGCATGACATCTTCACACGCTATGTCAAGACCCACAACGACGGCGTGTTTGATGCCTATACCAGCGAGATGAAGCGCGTGCGCCACAATCATATTCTGACCGGTTTGCCTGATACTTACGGCCGAGGACGCATCGTTGGCGACTACAGACGCGTGGCCTTGTATGGCGTCGACTATCTGATTGCCGAGAAAAAGCGCGACCTTGAGAACCTTGGCGACCGCGAAATGATTGACGAAGTCATTCGTTTGCGCGAGGAAGTGTCCATGCAAATCCGCGCACTCCAAGGCTTGAAGGAGATGGCTTCCATCTATGGTTTCGACATATCACAGCCGGCCAACGACGCGCGCGAAGCCGTTCAGTGGCTCTATTTCGGCTATCTTGGCGCAGTGAAGACGCAGAATGGCGCGGCAATGTCGGTGGGGCGCATCTCAACCTTCCTCGACATCTACTTCGAACGCGACTTCAAGGAAGGCAAACTGACCGAGGAGGAGGCGCAAGAGCTTATCGATCATCTCGTGATGAAGTTCAGAATGGTGAAGTTCGCACGCATTCCGTCCTACAACCAGCTGTTCTCCGGCGACCCGGTTTGGGCTACGCTCGAAGTTGCTGGCATGGGGCAAGACGGCCGTTCGATGGTGACGAAGAACGACTTCCGCTTCCTTCACACGCTTGAAAACATGGGACCGTCGCCCGAACCCAACCTCACGGTGCTCTATTGCAGCCGACTTCCCGAGGCATTTCGCCATTACGCCGCAAAGATTTCGGTTACGACAAGCTCCATACAGTATGAAAATGACGATGTGATGCGACCGATTTGGGGAGACGACTATTCGATATGTTGTTGCGTGAGTGCGACGCAAACAGGAAAGGAAATGCAGTTCTTCGGCGCGCGGGCGAACCTCGCAAAGGCCCTTCTTTATGCCATTAATGGTGGTGTCGACGGCCGCACACGCGAGCAGGTCGGTCCGGCTTACCGTCCGATTACGGCCGACGTGCTCACCTACGACGAATTCATGCCGCGTTTCGACGCCATGCTCGAGTGGCTGGCCGGCACCTACGTGAAGACGCTCAACCTCATCCATTACATGCACGACAAGTACTTCTACGAGGCAGCAGAAATGGCACTTATCGACACCCACGTGCGCCGGACGTTCGCAACGGGCATCGCAGGCTTCAGTCACGTCGTGGATTCCATCAGCGCCATCAAGTATGCGAAGGTACACATCGTGCGAGACGAGACAGGATTCGCCAAGGACTATAAAACCGAAGGCGATTTCCCCCGCTACGGCAACGACGACGAGCGCGCCGACGCGATTGCCGTCTGGCTGCTTAAGGCCTTCATGAACAAGATACGAAAATACCACACTTACCGCAATTCGGAGCCCACGACCAGTATCCTGACCATCACGTCAAACGTTGTCTACGGAAAATACACCGGAAACATGCCCGACGGACGCAGGGCCGAAACACCGCTCGCGCCCGGAGCCAACCCATCGTATGGCGCCGAGCAGAACGGACTGCTGGCCTCCCTCAACTCCGTGGCCAAGCTTCCCTACGAGTATGCGCTCGACGGCATCTCTAACACGCAAACCATCTCGCCCGGAGCCTTAGGAAACGACGACGAGCAACGTTCGCGCACGCTTGTCGGCGTCATGGACGGCTATTTCGACCAAGGCGCACACCACCTGAACGTAAACGTCTTCGGCGTCGAAAAATTGAAAGACGCCATGGAGCACCCAGAGAAAGAGGCCTACCAGAGCTTCACCATACGCGTCAGCGGCTACGCCGTTAAGTTCATCGACCTGACCCGAGAACAGCAACTCGACGTGATTGCCCGTCAGGCACACGGAAGATTATAAGACACCCCGGACGGCTGCACAAAAGCACCGCCCGAACCCCACCCTCGCCCCCTGTCCTTCCCCCTCGGGAGAGCGACAGGGGGCGAAACATAAACCGCCGACAAAACATTCAGAAATTTATGAACAACAACAACACACAGCACCCCGCCGCCACGCACGACGCGCAGCAAAACACAGCCCGCGTCCATTCCATCGAAACATTCGGCTCCGTAGACGGACCGGGCATCCGCTTCGTCATCTTCCTGCAAGGCTGCCCCATGCGCTGCCAATTCTGCCACAATCCCGACACCTGGCCCATCGAAAGCACCAACGAAACCACAGCCGACGAGCTGCTCGACAAAGCCGAACGCTTTCGCGCCTATTGGGCCGGCACCGGAGGCATCACCGTCAGCGGCGGCGAAGCATTATTGCAGCTCGACTTCCTCATCGAACTCTTCGAGCATGCCCACGACCGCGGCATCAACACGTGCCTCGATACATCGGCCCAGCCCTTCACACGCAACGGCAGTTGGTTCAGAAAGTTCGAACGACTGATGCGCGCAACCGACACCGTGCTGCTCGACATCAAACACATTCGCGACAACGAGCACCGCCGACTAACCAAGTGGACCAACCGCAACATTCTCGACTGCGCCCACTATCTTTCCGAAATCGACAAGCCCGTGTGGATACGCCACGTGCTTATCCCCGGGCTGACCGACAACGACACCTATCTGCGCGAACTTTCAGCCTTTCTGAAAACCCTCCACAACATCGAGCGCATCGAAATCCTGCCCTACCACACGCTCGGCACCTATAAATACGAACAACTCCGAATAAAATATCCGCTCGCCGGCGTCATGCCCCCGTCGCAAGCACGCATCGACAACGCCAACCGCATCATGCGCTCCGTGCCGCTAAGAGAAAAGTAGAAATACACGCTACGCGCATTTCCACTCCGCGCGAAACACGCACAACGTCAATTTCCATCAAAAAACTCGAGTTTCTGAGCAGCCAACAACAATTTATGATGAAAAACTCGAGTTTCTGAACGGCCAACAACAATTTTCGATGAAAAACTGCAGTTTTTTGTCAGAAAACGAAAAAATCTGATGAAAAACTCCAGTTTTTTGATAGAAAACAGCGATTTTTGATGAAAAACTGCAGTTTTTTGATAAAATACGGCTATTTCTGACGAAAAACTGCAGTTTCTGAACAAAATCCAGCGATTTCTGACGAAAAACTGCAGTTTCTGAACAAAATATAGCGATTTCTGACGAAAAACATGCGTTTCTGAACAAAACACAGCGATTTCTGACGAAAAACATGCGTTTCTGAACAGAAAACAGAAATTTTTGATGAAAAACATGCGTTTCTGAACAGAAAACAGAAATTTTTGATGAAAAACATGCGTTTCTGAGCAGAAAACAGAAATTTTTGATGAAAAACATGCGTTTCTGAACAAAATACAGCGATTTCTGATGAAAAACATGCGTTTCTGAACAAAATACAGCAATTTCTGATGAAAAACACGCGTTTCTGAGCAGAAAACAGAAATTTCTGATGAAAAACACGCGTTTCTGAACAAAATCCAGCAATTTTTGATGAAAAACATGCGTTTCTGAACAGAATACAGCAATTTCTGACGAAAAACGCGCGTTTCTGCTCCCCTCCTTCGGAGGGGCTGGGGGAGGTTCCCGTTTCTTCTCCCTCCCTTTGGGAGGGTCGGGGGAGGTTCCCGTTTCCGCTCCCCTCCTTCGGAGGGGCCGGGGGAGGCTCCCCTTTCTTCTCCCTCCTTCGGGAAGGCCGAGGTGGGCTCTTAATTTCTTTCCGGCCCGCGAACGCGGTCCTTCGTCGTCAAGCCCTGCTTAACCTCTATATTGATGCCGTCGCTCAAACCCGTCGTCACTTTGCGCCGCTCGTAAGTTTGCTGTTCTCCACGCCCTTTGATAACGTAAACATAAGTACTGCCGCCCGTAAACTCGATAGAACTTTCAGGCACCGTGAGCACGTGGCTGGCCTGCGCGAGCACAATCTCCGCATTCGCGCTGTAGCCCGAGCGGAGCCGTGTGCGACCCAACCCCGTGACGGCGGCCTTGAGCTCAAACTGATTCGCGCCATTACTCTCAACCGCCTTGGGCGATATATACTCGAGATTTGCCCGCAGCTTCTCGTTTTGAAGCGCCCCCACCGTAATCTTCATGGCCATTCCCGTCACGAGACTTCCAACCTCGGTTTCATCGATGTTCCCCCGGAAGATGAGGTCGTTCATGTTGGCTACCGTGGCAATCGTCGTCCCGTCGTTGAAAGTATTGCTAAGAATTACTGTGTTCCCAACCTTCACGGGTATATCGAGTATGATTCCGCTCACCGTGGAGCGAATGAGCGTCGAGCTACTGTTAGCGCTACGCTTCGACACACCGTCGCGCACCACTTCGAGGTTGTCGCCGGCCGCCCGCACCTCTTCTTGCGCCTGTCGGAGCGCCTGTCTCACCTTATCATACTCGTCGGCGCTGACCAAACCCTTGTCGAAGAGCACCCGCTCGCGCTGGTGGTCCGTCGCAGCCTGCTTCACGTTGACCTCCGCCAAGCGCACCCTCGCCTGCGCCGCACTAAGTTGCTGCATGTCGGGAATTACCTTTATCTTAGCGATAATCTCGCCAGCCTGCACCGTTTGCCCCGCTTCTTTCGTGATTTCTGTGATGATTCCGCTGATTTGCGGCTTCACACTCACTTCATTGCGCGGTTCAATCTTGCCCGTCACCACCGTTGTCTTCTTCAGGTCCATCACCTTCGGTGTGAACTCATCGTAGGCAATTGCCTCCGGCCGGGACTTCATCCAGAGGAATACAAAGGTGAAAATGAACACCAAAGCGATGATGCCTGCAATGATAAACTTCAAATATTTCTTCATAAGCCTGACCCCTGCCCTTCCCGAAAGAAGGGAGCGCATCGCCACGGGGATTTGTTTTTAGTTGTTGTTTGTATTTAATTATCTCATTATAAATATTTCTCTATCTCACTATTTGCATGAAATTCGCTGCAAGTTTGGGCTCCCCTCCCCTGGGGAGGGGCTGGGGGTGGGTGCTTATTCGTCCCTCATTGCGTCCACGGGCTTGACGGACATCGCTCTCGCGGCCGGCGCAAGACCGGCCAGAATGCCCAAGAAGCTCAGCAGAACTACGGCGCCTATAGCCGTCCAAAAACCGATTTGGAAATGCGAGTTCACGATACCGTCGCTTGTATTTGCAAGCTCGGCGAGTTGCAAAATGACCACGGCAAAGAGGATACCACTCATGCCTGAGACCGCAGTAAGAATGATACTCTCACTGATTATCTGGCTTAATATATTCTTAGGTGTCGCGCCGATGGCCCGCCGAATGCCTATTTCCGTGGTACGTTCCCGCACGGTTACCATCATGATATTCGACACACCAATGGCCCCCGCCAGCAAAGTTCCGATACCAACGAGCCAAATCAGGAAGTTAACGCCTGCGAAAAGACTGTCCAACATGCCGAACATCACCTCGCTATTGAACACGGTTATCGCCTTTTCATCAGTAGGATCTACTTGGTGAGCACGGGCTATTACACTGCGCATTTGCTGTGAAATGCTGCTCATGGTGACCCCGGGTCGACCCGTGACACATATCAAATGCACCGTATTTCCATAGTTATAGGCCTGCTGCATGAGCGTAAGTGGAATGGAAACGCCCTCTTCTGCGTCGCCTCCGATGCTCATATTGCCCGATTGATAATCCACACCTACGACGCTATAATAAATGGAATCGATGCGCACAAGCTGTCCGCATGGATCGCCACCTCCTGGGAATAGCGACTTATAAAGCTTCTTTCCTATGACGCAAACCTTGCGATGTTGCTGTATATCCATGGCGTTCAAGTAACGCCCGTACCGCAGTTTAGGGGTCTCAACCTTGGCATATTCGGGCAGAATACCCCTCACATTGCACGACGATTTCTTGTCACCAAAAACGATATTGTTACCTCTCCCGAACAGCATCGGCGACACAATATCCAGCCCGGGCAGCTGTGCTTTGAGCCTTTCCACGTCTTTATACTCCATCGTCCACTGCCGTCCTTTGCGGTAACCGCCATAGGCTTTCGTCGTAGGTTGGGCAAAAATGATGGCCGAATTGGTGGCAAATCCCTCGAAATTCTTGGACAATAGTTCCTTCAAACCCTTGCCTCCACCAATCAATCCCACCAACATGAACACGCCCCAGAACACGCCGAAGCCTGTCAAGAACGACCGACTTTTGTTGCGAGTCAGCGTGTCTAAGATTTCTTTATAGGTGTCAATGTCAATTCTCATAGATAAATTAAAAAACATTTGTGACTTTTCTATTCCGCCCGCAACGCCTCTATCGGCCTGATTTTTGCCGCTTTTCGTGCCGGAATAAGGCCCGCCAGCGTACCCGCAATGACCATAACGAGCGTAGCTTCCACGCAGACATCGAGGCCAACCGTGGGGTTAACGAACATCGTTGCCTTGAAGGCTCCCGCGTCAACCTGCTCATGTCCGATTGTCATATCCATGTATTCATTCGCCATAATGCCCAATACCATGCCCGTATATCCAAAGAATGTGGTGATGATAACACTCTCGATGATGATGAGTTTCAGTATAGACCACGGTCTTGCTCCTATGGCTTTGCGAATTCCGAACTCTCTTGTTCGCTCCTTAACCGTGATGAGCATGATGTTAGAAACGCCCACAATGCCACTTAAAAGCGTGAAGACACCGATAATCCAAAGGGCAGTTCGAATGATACTCATGCCCGTTTCCATCTGCAAGGCCTGCGTGAATCGGTTTTCAATCCACACTGCACTGTTATCATCGGGTGCTGCATCATGGTTCTTATTGATGCTGGAACGAAGGCTCTTTTCAAAGGATTCATTATCTGCCTCGGTATCTAAACCATGAAAAGAAAAATTGATTTGCTCCATATTGTCGCCTCCACCATATAGTATTCTCAATGTGTTGAAAGGCGTATTCCCATAAGAAGAACTCCCCGATTGCTTCTTTTTGTAGATGCCCACCACCTGAAAAGCATTACTCCCCACATCTACATACCGCCCAATAAGACTTTGAATAGGACGCGAAGTGAGCTCTTTTGCCTGTTCATCTGATATCACAATAACCTTTCGTTGCTGCTCATTATCGATGTTATTAATGAAGCGTCCATAGCACATCTCAATCTTATTGATGGCTTGATAGTTAGGAAATACACCTAAAACTGGGCTCGAAGTGTAGTTTTCTCCATAGGAAATGGTGAGTGGTCCCTGCGAAACAATGGCACCAACCTCTTCAATATGGGTGGCAAAACGGTTCTTTGTCAATCCAAAATCTCGGTCGTTTAATTGAATGGGACGCCCTTCTTTGAACCCTTTATAAGGCTTAGATGTCTCTCCACCGAATACAACCATGGAGTTATCCATGAATTGATTATTGTTCTGTTCGGTGGCATTGATGAGCCCGTTTCCCGCACCAAGCAGGAAAATCAACATGAAAATGCCCCACGCTACGGCAAATCCCGTGAGACCGGTCCGCAGCTTATTGCGCTTAGCCGTAGCCCATATTTCAGCAAAAATGTCTCTCATTCCTTCACGTTTTGTTTTACATTGTTTTCCTTGCCCGGTCAGGGTGGTTTTTAAGAAGCCTTTCCTTCGTTTGCAATATGGCCCATTTTAGCGTCCAATATGGCTGATATTAGCGTGCAATTTGGGTCATTTTGCGCGGCAAGATGGGTCATATTGCAACGCAGTCCTTAACATCTTGCGTGTCAATCTCTTACACCTACTTCATCACGCCGTTGATACCAAAGGGCGAAGCATGGTGATCCAAGTTCTCTTCAATGCGGCCGATGATGCCGTCTTTGATGTGGACAATCTTGTTGGTCTCGTTGGCCACGCCGCTTTCATGGGTCACAACAACAATCGTTTTATGCTCCTCGGCGTTGAGTTGCTTCAAGAGTTGCATCACTTCCACCGACGTTTTGCTGTCCAAAGCGCCCGTAGGTTCGTCGGCAAGTATGAGGCGTGGCTGCGTAATCAGGGCGCGGGCGATGGCCACACGCTGCTTCTGTCCGCCCGACATCTCGTTGGGATAGTGCTCGGCCCAAGGCAAAAGGCCGAGCCGTTCGAGGTATTCCATGGCCATCTGATGGCGCTTTCGTCGGCCTACTCCCTGATAGAAGAGGGGCAGTTCCACGTTTTCAACGGCGGTTTTGAAGCCGATTAGGTTGAAACTTTGGAAGATAAAGCCGATCATTCTGTTGCGGTATGCCGCGGCACGCGACTCAGAAAGGTCCTTGATAAGGGCGCCGCCAAGCACGTATTCACCGCTGTCGTAGTTGTCAAGAATGCCGAGAATGTTCAAAAGTGTGGACTTTCCGGAACCCGAAGCACCCATAATGGAGACGAATTCGCCCTCGGCTATGTCAAGACTGATGCCTTTCAGCACGTGCAAAGGCTGTGCTCCCTGATAGGTTTTATTGATGTCTTTTAAATGAATCATACGCTTTAGACGCAAACAACAGGCATGAAGTTGCACTATTCGGCTGAGAAAGCGGGCTGTTTGCCATATTTTTCCAATTTCAAAGTCTGGTCGCAATAGTCAATTACGGCCGGGCGATGGGTGATAAAGATGATGGTTTTGTCGTGTCCCGACAGGATATTGCGAAGCAACTGCCGCTCGGTTTCGGGGTCGAGTGCGCTCGTTGCCTCGTCAAAAAGCATCACCGAGCGGTCGCGAAGCAGACTTCGGGCAATCGCAATGCGCTGGGCTTGCCCCTCACTCAAGCCTCCTCCCTGCTCTGAGCAGTAGGTGGAGAGGCCCTCGGGCAGCTCGCTGACGAAGTCGGCACAGCTGGTGTGCAGGGCTTCGAGCATCTCCTCGTCGGTGGCATCCAGTCTTCCGAGGCGCAGGTTCTCGCGTATCGTACCGCTCATGAGCGTATTTCCCTGCGGCACATAAACGAAATTGCAGCGATGGCGGGGCGTTAACGTCTGACTGGCCGACCCATGATAGATTTCAACCTCGCCCTGCTGGGGTTGCAACAAGGCCAGTATCATGCGCACGAGTGTGGTCTTTCCGGCCCCCGTCTCACCAAGAACGGCCGTACAGCTGCCCGGTTTGAAGTCGAACGAAAGGTCGTCTATCACCCGGTCTTCGCCATCGGCATAGGTATAACCCACGTGATTGAGGCGTATGCCACATGGCCCTTTTACATAAATAGGTGTACCCTGCTCCTCAAGCGGGTCTTCTTCGAGTTCCATCAAACGCTCGGCTGCAGTGAAAACACTCACGAATGCCGGCACAAGCTTCGTCAGGTTGCGTGCCGGCCCCTGTATCTTGTTGACCAATTGCAGGAAAGCCGTCATGCCACCGAAGCTCAACGTGTGGGCAGCCATGCGCAAAGCAGCCCACAGAAAGGCCACGAGATAGCCGAAGGCAAAGCCGAAATTGACGATCACATTGCTGAAAACGCTGAACTTCGTGCGCCTGACAACACGCTGACGAAGCTCATTTTGCGTGCTTTCCAAGCGGCCGACCATCTCCTCATCGCTCTCCAATGTCTTGATAAGCATGCGATATTGAATGGTTTCTTGCAGGACACTCTGCACCTTACTGTCGCTGTCACGCACCTGACGTGTCAGACTTCGCATCTTTCCGATGTAGACTTTACTCATCGCAATGAATGCCGGAAAGATGGCAATCACTGTCAATGCCAACCCTTTATCCATGGAAAAGAGATAGAAAAAGGCTCCGATGAACATGGCCAACACTGAAAGTGTGTTGGGAATGGTCTCGGTTAAGAAGTTCACAACGTTGTTTACATCGAACTCAAGTCGGTTGAGTACGTCGGCAGAATGATGGTATTCGCGTCCCCGCCACACCGACCTTAGAATGCGATCGAGCATGCGTTGCTGCATTCGATTCTGTGCTTTGATGCCCAAAATGTTGCGAATCCAGATGCCGGCAATGTTCAATACGAAGTCCGAAAGAATGAGAACGGCCATCAATCCCACGGCTCTGTAGATGTCACCTTCGACGGTTCCCGAGGCCACATCAATGGCACGCTTCACCGCCCACACCTGTCCAAGACTGACACCTACCGATAACAGTCCGATGACAGCATTGAGAATAGCTTGCAATTGATTGCCTCTCCACGTGTGCCAAAGCCATTTCATCAACGTCTTGGCATCGTATTTGAATTCCGGAATCCTTAATAAGGCCTTGTAATTCATTGTCTGTTATCGGCTCCCCACATCAGTTTCTCGTGCAAGGTAGAGAAGTAACGCCGGTTTTTAAGTTTGATGATCTTCACAGTATAGGGTGCTTTGCGAATCGTAAGACGTGTTCCTTCGGCCATTTTCAGGCTGCGTCCGTCCACAGCCACAAGGAAATTGTGCGACCGCGACTCCACTTCAAGCTCGATGACTCCCGTGTCGTTGATGACAATCGGACGGATATTGAGACTGTGGGGAGCCACGGGCGTGATGCAAAGGCTGCCACTTTGGGGCACGATGATGGGACCGCCGTTCGACAAACTGTAGGCCGTGCTGCCCGTCGGCGTGGCAATGATGAGCCCGTCGGCCCGATAGTTCACGAGAAAGTCGCCGTTGACGCGTGCCTTGATGCTGATCATTGAAGCGCTGTCACGCTTCAACACGGCAATATCATTCAGCGCAAAGGGATTGCACGAGACCGCTTCTCCGTCGCTTTCGAGCTTGATGACGGTATGGTCTTCTATGATATAATCACCCGAAAGCACGCGGTCGAGGGTCGATTCTATCTCACTTGGCAACACATCGGCAAGGAAACCGAGTCGCCCCATGTTGATACCTAAGATGGGAATTTGGCGGTTTCCGACCCTTCCGGCAGCCCGAAGAAAGGTTCCATCTCCGCCCATTGAGATCACAAAATCAGCGTCATTGAAGTCTTCGGGCTCCACTAAAGCTGTTGCATTATGGCTGTCGAGGTAGGTCAATATGCGCTCTTCGAAGGGCAAAGTCTCCTGCCGTTTGTCTGCATTGTCAAAGATAGCGAATACCTGTTTACGCGATGACATGTTTTAATTTTTGTCGTTTCGGATTTTATTATTATATTTGCAAATATAACGAAAAAATCAGAAAGTATGGCAAAAGTATATGAATTTTTAGCAAACGGCTTTGAGGAAATCGAAGGTTTGGCCCCGGTTGACATTCTAAGAAGAGGCGGTGTGGACATCAAAACGGTCAGTATCACGGGCAACGCCTTTGTTGAAACGTCGCATGGTGTGACGGTCAAGGCCGATTTGCTGTTTGAAGAAGCGGGCGATTTCAGCGATGCCGACATGCTGTTGCTGCCGGGTGGCATGCCCGGCTCAACGAACTTGAAAGCCCATGAGGGCGTGAAAGCCGTCTTGAAACAGCAACATCGGGCCGGAAAACGCATCGGAGCAATCTGTGCAGCGCCTATGGTTTTGGCCGAATGTGGCATTCTTGACGGTAAGAAAGCGACCTGTAGTCCGGGCTTTGAACAGTATTTTAACGCCTCAACCACCTACACCGGAGCCCTCTATCAAGAGGATATGAACGTCATAACCGGCGAAGGTCCGGCCGCAACCCTGCCTTATGCGTATCGGATTTTGAGCTATTTCATCGGCGAAACTGCCGTGAAAGAGCTCGAAACTAAAATGCAATTCGCTCACTTGATGGCTCGATAAGGCGCATGGATTACATCATCATCGTAGCCGGAGGCAGGGGAATGCGCATGGGAGGAGACGTTCCCAAACAGTTTATTCCTATTGGTGGGAAGCCCGTTCTCATGCGTACTATCGAGCGGTTTTACGAATATAACCCCGCTTTGGGCATCATCTTGGTGCTTCCCGAAAGCCAACAAGCCTATTGGAAAAGCCTTTGTAAGGACTATGGTTTCACCATTCGGCACACGATTGTGAATGGCGGAGAGACGCGTTTTGAGTCATCTAAGAACGGACTTTCGGCCATTCCTGATGACGAAGAGGGCGTGGTCGGCATTCATGATGGCGTGCGTCCGTTTGCTTCTGTCAAGGTGATTGCCGATTGTTTTGAGGCAGCTCGCGACGAATATGCAGCCATTCCGGTCGTTCCTGTGGCCGAAACGCTCCGCTATATCGACCGCCAAGGCGGTGGAAAAAACGTCATGCGCAGCGATTACCGCATTGTACAAACACCGCAAGTCTTTGATATTTCGCTCCTGAAACAGGCTTTTTCGCAACCCTATCAAGCCCATTTCACCGACGATGCTTCCGTGGTCGAGGCCCTTGGTTGCCAGATATCAATGGTCGAAGGCAACCGCGAAAACATCAAACTCACCACGCCTTTTGACCTCAAAATCGCCGAAACGCTCCTCGAATGACCGCTATTCTCGATCAGGATATCATGTATCTTCCGGGCGTAGGGCCCAAGCGTAAGGAGATATTAAGCAAGGAACTCCATGTCAATACATGGCGCGATCTGCTCGAATGCTACCCTTATAAATATGTAGACCGCAGCAAATTGTATGCTATCGACGAGCTGAATGGCACGATGCCTTTCGTACAAATCAAAGGAAAGATACTCAGTTTCGAAGAGTTTTCGGCTGGAACAAGGAAGAAAAGAGTCGTTGCTCACTTCACAGATGGGCGGGGAGTGGTCGACTTAGTGTGGTTCCGTGGGGCGCAATATGTCTACAAAACCTACACCATAAACACCGAATACATCGTCTTCGGCAAGCCCGTTGTCTTCGGAGGACGCTATCAATTCGCCCATCCGGAGATAGAAAAGGCAACCGATCTGCAGCTCAATGAGATGGGCATGCAGCCTTATTACTCCACAACGGAGCGGATGAAGAACAACGGAATGACGAGCCGTGCGATTGAAAAGCTCACGAAGACGCTCATCAACCGACTGCCCGAAGGTTCGTTTTCCGAGACACTTCCGCCCTTTATCACGCGCCCTTTGCACCTTATCTCGCGCGAAGCAGCCTTCCGAGGCATTCATTATCCCAAGTCACTCGACGAACTTCAGCGAGCACAAGTACGTCTGAAGTTCGAGGAACTCTTCTATGTTCAGCTCAATATCCTGCGTTATGCCAGCGATCATCGGCGCAAATACCGCGGCTATGTCTTCCAACATGTGGGCCGATATTTCAATGATTTCTACCATAACAACCTCACTTTTGAACTCACCGGCGCCCAAAAACGCGTCATGCATGAGCTGCGTGCCGACATGGCGAGCGGCAAACAGATGAACCGTTTGCTGCAAGGCGACGTGGGATCCGGCAAAACCTTAGTGGCATTGATGACCATGTTAATTGCCATTGACAATGGTTTTCAGGCCTGTATCATGGCACCTACCGAGATATTGGCCGAGCAACACTTCGCCACAATCAAGGAGTTTCTGAAGGGAATGGACGTCCGTGTGGAGCTACTCACGGGCATCGTGAAAGGCAAAAGACGCAAGGAAGTGCTCAAATCGCTGGCCAATGGCGACGTGAAAATACTCGTCGGAACGCACGCCGTCATTGAGGATACCGTGCAATTTGCCCGACTTGGTCTTGCAGTTGTAGATGAACAACATCGCTTCGGCGTTGCCCAACGCGCCCGACTTTGGGCAAAAAGCGACAATCCTCCACACATATTAGTGATGACAGCGACCCCTATTCCTCGCACACTTGCCATGACTATCTATGGCGATCTCGATGTAAGTGTCATCGATGAGCTGCCACCCGGTCGCAAACCCATACAGACTTTGCATAAGTATGACACCCAGACAACGAGCCTTTATAATGGTATTCGGCAGCAAATCCGGCAGGGACGGCAGGTCTACATCGTGTTTCCACTCATCAAAGAAAATGAAAAAAAAGATTTAAAAGACCTTGAAAAAGGATACGAATCCCTGTTGGAAATCTTCCCGGAGTTCCGCATCAGCAAGGTACATGGCAAGATGAAGCCGGCCGAAAAGGAAGAAGAAATGCGCCGTTTCGTCAGCGGTGAGACGCAAATCCTTGTGGCTACGACCGTTATTGAGGTGGGGGTGAACGTGCCGAACGCCTCGGTCATGGTGATACTCGACGCACAACGCTTCGGACTTTCACAGCTTCACCAGCTCCGGGGCCGCGTGGGAAGGGGCGCAAAACAGTCCTATTGCATCCTTGTCACAGGCTACAAGCTCAGCGAAGAAACCCGAAAACGCATCGATATCATGTGTGATACCAACGATGGGTTCCGCATTGCAGAGGCCGATCTCAAGCTCCGTGGCCCGGGAGACCTTGAAGGAACCCAGCAAAGTGGCATCGCCTTCGACCTCAAGATTGCCGATATTGCACGCGACGGTCAACTGGTTCAGCTTGCAAGAGACGAGGCCCAAAAGATTGTCGATAACGACCCTACATGCCAAAAGGCTGAATATCAACTGCTTTGGAACCGCTTGAAAGAGTTAAGAAAGACTAACATCAACTGGGCATCTATCTCTTGACAATCCTCATAAATAAGGAGATTACGACGCATGAAGACCTATTTTGAGACTGTTAAAAATGTCATAAAACACGTAAAATAGACCACTTCTTATCGTTTTTTTTGTAACTTTGTCCCACTTTTGATTGGAAAAACGAGGCTTGTTTGCCCGTTTATTGCTTGTGATATGTGGATTATCGCCCCTTAATCTGTCTATTACTTGACTTAAAAACCATATGATGAATTTAGGAAAAAGTATTGGAAAGTTCTTTATAACAGCTCTTTTTGCAGTGTCAATCCTGCCTATTTCCGTTCAGGCACAAGACCTTTTGGCCCGTCAGGCACCTATCGATCGCAAGATGAAAGCTGTAGATACGCTCGTTTTGAAAAGCATTGTGGAACGCGAACAAGAGCAATCTCCCGCTGCAAGTCTCTACCATGACTGGGATAACCGCTATGCACACCGTCGTATTGAGATGCCCGATACGTTCAAAATTGACCTCCGTCACTTCTGTATGCCTACCAATAGCCGTGTCGTTACCAGCAATTTTGGCAGCCGATGGGGCCGACAACACAAAGGACTCGACATCAAAGTGTACATCGGGGACACCATTCGTGCAGCCTTTAGTGGCAAGGTTCGCATCGTAAGATACGAGCCCGGAGGTTACGGAAAGTATATTGTTATCCGCCATCCCAATGGACTTGAGACGATATATGGACATCTTTCGGAACAGTTAGTCACTGAAAATGAGGTGGTACGGGCTGGAGAAATCATTGGCTTGGGCGGCAATACGGGTCGCAGTACCGGCTCACATCTCCACTTCGAAACACGGCTTTGCGGTGTCGCACTCAACCCCGCTCTGATGTTCGACTTTAGAAATCAGGACGTAACGGGCGACTTCTTCGTCTACAATTCAAGCACATATGACGAGCAATCTGCTGAAGCTACGCGCCTAAGAGGAAAGGTTGGGAACGGTGGTTACACCCGCGATCTCGTGCAAGACGGCGAACTTGGCAGCTATGCCAACAAGCATTCGGCCGACAAAGGCGAATTGCTTTACCACAAAGTCAAGGCAGGCGAGACTCTTTCTTCCATCGCTCGGCAACGCGGTGTGACAGTAGAAAAGATTTGTTCGCTTAATCATTTGAACACAAACTCGCATGTTCGGCCGGGCATGATCTTAAGATATTCATAGCAAAACGAGTGGCCACGTGCCACAAAAAGATAGCAACAAAAAAGCAGAGACGCCCATGCGCCCCTGCTTTTTTCATGCACTCCCGCCTCCGTTCAACGCGATTGAAATGCCCCACCCGATAAAACCGGCTCGCAATTTCAACCATTTTACACATCAATACGCCCACGATAGGCATGTAGGGACACACGGCTCGTGCGTCCGCTCCAGCGCTGCCGACGAATAAATAAGTTGACATGTAGACGAGTTGCATGCTTTGAAGCATGTAGGGACGCACGGTTCGTGCGTCCGCTCAGTGGGAATTGAAAGCAAATAGCATGGTTGATGGAGCGGACGCACGGACCGTGCGTCCCTACATGCAATCAAAGTGATTCGTTATATTATTCATATTGACAATCAATCACTTACGCCTTGCGTTGCAATCTCAGCCATTTTACCGTGCAATATGGCCCATTTTGCACGGTAATCTCACCCATATTGCGTGCCAATATGGCTGAGATTGAAAAGTAGGAATACGCAGTTCGTGCATCTACTTCACTGGAGATAGATCTACTATCAACTGAAACGTGGGCGGACGCACGGCTCGTGCGTCCCTACATACTGCAAAACATGCAACTTATTCACTCGTTTACTCGTCTACTTTCAGCTGAAACACGAGCGGACGCACAGGCTGTTCCCTCCTATTTCCGTTCAAACAGCTGTTTGACATCAATCATTTTGCCATGCGATAGGGGCCGAAAGCATTTCCAAAATTGCCCGCCGAGGACTTTTATTGCTCCTTGTATATCACTTGAACAAGCGTCTGTCCCACGGCTCGGAGCGTATTTCGGTCGATGTTTTCCATGTTATCGGCCAACGTATGCCACGTTGGTCCGAAGCCGCTTTGCTTACAATCGGGATAAAAAGGAATGATATCAATCGTAGGAATCTTGGCATAGCGGTTAACGGGAACGTGATCGTCGGTTACCATGCCTCCCATTCGTTTGGGAAAATACGAACCGAAGCCCACTTCCCGGGCCGAACGCCAGACCTTCTTCACGATTTCGGGAGCATATTGCAGCGATATTCCCTCTTGAAAGAACTGCGCTCCGACGCCACCCACCATGTCTAACAAGATACCATAGCGGGCTTCGTAGCCCTGTGGCAGGTTCTTGCTCCAGTATTGTGCGCCAAGTGCCCACGAATCTGCATCATCCGGCACGTCGGCCCATTGAGGTGTGCCCCAATCTTCGGCGTCGAAGCACACGAAATCGACTCCCAATTGCGGGCGAAGTGCCTTTTCTGCCTTCCCGTTATTGATGATTCGGGCCAGTTCAAGCATCACGGCTATGCCGCTTGCCGCATCATTTGCGGCAATAATAGGCTTCTTCCAATTGCTTTGATCGGGGTCGTTGTCGGCCCAAGGACGGCTGTCCCAATGCGCACAAAGCAGGATTCGCGTCGTAGCTTCAGGGTTGATGCTTGCCATGATGTTGCAACTTCGGAGCGTAGTGCCGTCATATCCCGTCAGATTTACACGCTGTGTGGTGACCTTACAGCCGTATTCTCGGAACTTATTCACAATCCATTCGCCGCAAAGGTCATGGCCCCGGCTGTTCATGTTGCGTGGTCCGAAGTCGCATTGTGCCTTGGTGAAGGCGTAAGCACTGTCGGCATTGAACGCCGGGCCCACGGGGTCGGCCTTCTCAACCTCGTCGATTTCTTCAACAAGCTCCACTTTCTTGTGGGCGTCTTTGTAGTAGTGGAGCCCGACAACTGCCAACATTGCGACAGCAACTCCAACCGTTATCTTCATTGTTTTCTTCATTTCTTTTTATAATTGTCCGGCTTCAACCATCAATACCACGCGTTCCGTGAGTCGGTCTACGCCGTTAGGGTCATATTTTTTGGTCAAAGAAGCCCCGAAAGTCCATGCAAAAGCCTGCCAAAAGCCCGCGCGGACGGGTCCCAAAACGGCCTGCAATGTGCCGTAAGCCGAGCTTCCACACTCGCGATAAACCAGTTTGATGAGTAGCTTTCCCTGCTGATAAGTGAGCTTTTTCATGCGGGGTGTGTACTCTTGTTTGATGCTTTGCTCGACATATTTCAGGTGTTTATCCTTGGCTTTCTTGTTGGGTAGCGTCTGAATATAGTCGTAGGTTTCGATGATAATGCGGTTCACTTCCTTGGCAATCGGCAGCACTTTCTTCACATTATACACCAAACGGTTGTAGGCCATGCGCTGTTCGGCGTTCTGAAATACAGGCTGTGGATAGACATAAACGTTGTTGAGCTCGACATATTGAATGGAATCGCGCCCCTGAAGCACCTTCCCGACCTTCACCATCGGCACGAACGTGGGGTCGTCCATGTCGATATTGCGGTCTTCGGGAGCCGTGTTTTCGGGTCGGTTCCGGCTGTTCTCGGTCTGTGCCTCCAGCGTTGTCGCCGCGAAAGCCATGAGCATGATGATGAAAAGCCTGCATGTCATATGCCGCAAAAGTACGTATATTTTCGCATATCAGGAAATAAAAGCAAGGAAATGTATGGAATATGTGCTATCGAAATAAAGGAAAAGTGGTAACATTCGTGGCCTTATTTCTTGTAATTAAGTTGATTTTACGTGCTGGCATACTTGTTGTTGTCCTATAAATAAAAGGAAGAAAAGATTTAAAAACCAATAAATAGGAATGATTATGAATAGAACGGAAGAAATAAAAAAGCTTGATAGTACGCTAAAATGGGACGTTGTAGTCGTCGGAGGTGGTGCTACGGGTCTCGGAGTGGCTGTAGATGCGGCGACAAGAGGCTTTCGTGTGCTGCTATTAGAACGTGACGACTTTGCTAAAGGCACTTCAAGTAGGAGCACAAAATTGGTACATGGCGGCGTGAGATACCTGCAACAAGGCGACGTAATGCTTGTTCTTGAGGCGCTACGTGAGCGTGGTCGCATGAAACGCAACGCTCCACACCTGGTCAAAGATCAGGCTTTTGTCATCTCAAACTATTCCTATTGGGAGAATATTCTTTATTTCTGTGGTCTCACACTCTATGATTTTCTATCGTTCGGCTTTGGATATGGGCGGTCAAGATTTATTGGAAAGAAAACCGTTGAGCACTATCTTCCAACCGTTTCTACCAAGGGATTGAAGGGTGGAATCGTCTATCATGACGGGCAATTTGACGATGCGCGCATGGCAATCAACCTTGCACAAACGGCCATAGAGAATGGTGCTACAGTGTTGAACTATGCAGAAGTGACGGCCATCACGCATGATTCAGACGGCAAAATCAACGGGGTTGACTTCGTAGATAAGGAGACAGGGCGCACTTATCATGCTGCTTCACGGGTTGTTATCAATGCTGCAGGCATCTTTGTCGATAGTATTTTCCGAATGGATGAGCCCGAAAAGCGAGACATGGTAAGGCCGAGTCAAGGCGTACATCTGGTACTTGACCGCCGTTTCTTGCAGAGTGACTATGCCATAATGGTACCGAAGACGAGCGATGGTCGCGTATTATTCGCCGTTCCATGGCATGAAAAGGTGGTCATTGGCACCACAGATACCCCTCGTGATAGGCCGGAAAGCGAGCCCAAATACCTTGAAAAAGAAGTCGATTTCATTCTCCAGACGGCATCACGCTATATGAATCCGGCGCCAACCCGCGCCGATGTGGAGGCTGTTTTCACCGGACAACGCCCCTTGGCAGCGCCACAAGGCGAAGGAAAAAGCACGAAAGAGCTGTCGAGAAGCCATAAAATCATCGTGTCAGACCATGGACTTCTAACCATTACGGGAGGCAAATGGACCAGTTATCGCAAGATGGCTGAGGATACAATCGACAAGGCTATCCATCTTGGAATGCTTGAATCGAGGAAGTGTGTGACGCGTTCTTTCCGCATACATGGCTGGCGGGAGCATCCCAATTTACATGATCATCGCTATGTATATGGCAGCGATGAGGAGGCAATCAAGCTATTGGAAGCCCAGAATCCCGACCTGCAAGCGCGCTTATCCGATAAATATGACTACCGAATCAGCGAAGTTGTGTGGGCTGTCCGGAATGAAATGGCGCGGACAGTTGAGGATGTTTTGGCCCGAAGAGTACGCTTGTTGTTCCTTGATGCCAAGGAGGCTATCGCCGTAGCACCTACAGTTGCCAGCATACTTGCACACGAATTGAATAAAGACGAGGCTTGGAAAGAGGAGCAAATCAAGGCGTTTAATCAGGTTGCCACAAAGTATGTAATTGACATACCGCGTGAGACAAAGCCTTAATCTCGCCTTCTATACGCCTCGGGACCTACCGATGCGCTGCTTGCATATCCCTTGTAATGCAGAAATCACGGCGTTCCGGGCATACTTCCACACGGTAAACGGCCCCCGGAAGCACCTCTATAGTGAGGTCTTTCGAGTAGACTGAGGTCATTGGGGCGTATCTACGGAACCTCTTATTGTTGTTTTTTGTCAATAATCCCCATGTCTATTGATTATTTAATGCTGCCGTTCATCATCAGATGAAGTTCCTTTCGACCTATATTCACCACCATAGAGGGGCTGAAGAAGAGGATTTGGCTGGTCATGGTACCTTTTATATGCCTTAGGTGACATGCCTGACCGTTGTTTAAAGAAGTTTGTGAAGGCCGATTGGTCGCTGAAATGAAGCTCAAAAGCTATTTCTCCGATGGTTTTATCAGTCATTTGGAGCAACTTACAGGCCTCTCCATAAAGGAAACTCTGCAAATATCCGTTGACAGTATTGCCCGAAACCTCTTTCACAATGCGTGAAAGATAGGTCGAAGTGATGTTCATTCGGTCAGCATAAAAGTTGATTTGGCGTTGCTGTTTGAAGTGATTTGATGCCAAATGGATAAAGATTTTGAAAATGTTTTCCTTGTGTTTCATGTCGTGAAGTCCGGCATTTTGATAGCCAATAAGCTCGCGAATGTGCATCTGCATCAAGTGAATCAGGAAACCAAGCATCTCTTTTTTGTAGGCATGGGGCTGGCCGATGGTACGCTCTATCTGCGTGATGATGCCCGCAAACTCAGAGGTTTGCGTTTCACTCAGTGTCTTATAAAAACAGGTATTGAGCAGGTTCAGGGCGAAAGCATCGCGCAGATTGTCGTCGTTTTCCACCATATCGTCATAAAATGTAGCCTCAACGAAAAGGAAACAGCCTTCGAACGCATTGCTGCAACTGATGAAATCGGTGTGCTGCATGGGCGAGGTGCGCAAAATACTATGCTGTTCCAAGCGCACGTTTTGGCCGTCGATGCACACTTCGGCCTCTCCATCAATGAGCAGAAACACGGCATAAAAGTGAACAACATGCAGCTGTTTCATCAGCAAGGCGAATGTAGTTTTGTTGACAACTGCCGTCGCCACGACCGAACCAAAGGCCGTTGTGATGCCATTATGCCTGACAAAGTCGGGCAGACTATGCTGTTTTTCGCTTTTCATCGCTTGAGAAAGAACCTTACAAGTAGGAAGTTGATTGGCACACAGACGCAGAACATGGGAACAGGTGCCAGCTTTTCGCTGAACCCCAAAGCCATAAAGAGATGCAACATGACGATTTGAAGCCCATAATTAATAAGGTGGCTCAAGGCAAAACCGGCCCCATGACGGGCATTGGTCTTTACTTTAAAGGTGTAACGTGTGCTGGCTACGAAGTTAAAAAGGAAGCTAACGGCATAGCCAATGGTGTTGGATAGCGTGGGAGAAACGGCATAAAGCATCAGTAGATAGACGCCATACTGTATCAAGGTGGCCACACCTCCGACAATACCAAAGCGCACTATCTCGCCAATCTGCTGTCTGCGCTTAGGTTCTAAAGGGTTTGTAATGAGCTTCATCGGCATATTTTAGCATTTCATAGTCGCCCCGGCTGTCGCCAAAGGCAATGATATTCAGTTCCGACCGGGGCGAGGTGAGCACGCGCTCTATGCGGTTCACCTTCTCTCGGCCATAGCAATTAGGGGTTATAAAACGTCCTGTCAAGAGACCATTCAGCACTTCTATCTGCGTTCCGACAACCTTTATGTCGGGCAAGAACGGCCTGACCCAATTGTCAATGCTGGCACTTACCACACAGACCTCGCCTTTCTTCCGGGCCTCGGCAATCATTTCCAAGGCCTTGGGACGCAGCAAATGGCGGTTAACGGCAGCGAAGTTGCGACACAATTCATCGAAAACTTCAATCGCCATTCCTTTGAAATAGTAAGCAAAAATACGCTGTTTAGCCTTCCAATTCGGGTAGAGATGCAACTTCATCAATACTAAAATCGGACTGAAAAGCAGGAAACCAAAGAGCCATTCCCATGTGCCCTTGGCATGGCGTATCACCTCAATAAACGTGTCTTTTGTGGTGATTGTGCCGTCAAAATCAAAGAGATAAACCGTCTTTTTCATCAGTTCAGCACATAGATAATCAACAAGAAAGCCAGCAACCATGCCGCAACAATGAGCTGTGTGAAGCGATCTTTGAGCAGCACCTTGGTGGGATCACCGCTCTTTTGGTCTACGACAGAGAGCTGAATGTAGCGCAATAAGCCCACAAGCACAAGGATACTCGTCAGGTAAAGATAGTCGTTGTGGAAGTTTTCTATGACTTCCGGGCTCACTGTATACATGATATAGCAGACCAAAGTGACCCCGGCTGTGATCGTAATGGCCTGATTCATGAATGTAAGGTTATAGCGAATGGTGTTCTTCCGCGGTGCTTCTCCGGTCCGTTCCATGCGAATAACGTCGTCGCGTCGCTTGGCAAAGCTCATAAAAAGTGTGATGAGGAAAGTCATAAGCACAATCCATTTGCTCAAAAGTACATGGGTTGCGAGGCCTCCGGCAAGCAAACGGAGCACGAAACCAAAGGCAACAATGCACACATCTATGATGGCATACTGCTTTAAACGGGCACAATAGGCAAGATTGAGTAGCCAGTAAAAGAGGATAACGCCGCCGGTTTCGAGCCTATGAGCAGGCAACAGGAATAGGCAAAGCATGGAAAGCACGATACAAAGCAGCATCAGTCCATAGGCCACGGCAACGGGAATGGCTCCCGAAGCCACAGGACGGTGACACTTCATTGGGTGACGTCGGTCATCTTCAACATCGTGAATATCGTTGAAACAATAGATGGACGACGCGGCAAAGCTATAAGAAAGGAACGTAATCAACCCTGCAATGAAGGCCTGTTCATCGAATAATCTGCCGCCAAAGAACAGCGGAAACATCACAAAGAAGTTCTTCGTCCACTGCTTCGGACGCAGAAGTCTGATGTAATCTTTAGTGTTCATAGTCTTTGTTCTATTTGTTTGGAAATGAATGTTGCGGTTTTATTGAGCGCAAATGCCAACGGAAGCGTGACAACAAGGCACACAATGAAAGTCAGCCAATAGTTCCAAGCGGTCGGAAGATAGGCAAGTACGAAGTGGATATGAATGAGATAGCACTCCAAACTCAAGGCCCCGACGAACTTAAACGTGCGGTTGAACCACTTTGGTGTGCGTCGGAAGACACGGTTCAAAAGCAAGATTGTGGTGATGGTCAGCGGGATATAGAGCATACGTTCCACGTAAAGAGGAAACCGACCGTGCCGGTTTTGCTCCAAAAAGATACAGGCAAGGAGCGTCATCACAAACATAATGACGACCATCCAGATGCCCGTTCCGTCAATACGTCGCTTACGTCGCACCATTTCTCCCATGTTGATGCCGATGAAAAAAATAGGAACACGACTCCAAAATATCTCGATATGCCCCACGGCTTGGTGAATTGGCGTGACATATTGCACCAAGATGCACCACAAAATCATCACAACCGGGAGCCAACGATACACAGGATGCCGGCGAATAAGCTCCATATAAGCCGGCGCAAAACAGTAAAGTAGCATCGTAGCCGGGATATACCAGAAGGTAAGTTCATCGTTTAACCAAAAGTCCCAATTGAGAATGATGTCGCCAAAAAGGTCAAGCCACGCCGCAAAATCGCCTCCGTAGAAGCGCGGGATGTAGTAAAGAGAGGCCGCAATAAGCCAAGCCGGATAGACACGAAGATAGCGTCTTGCGAAGAAATGCTTTACTTCGGGCCGCTTCAGCCAAGCAAACCAAAGCCCTATTCCACTGAGGAACAAGAACATATCCACCCCTATATTGCCCATACGACGCAGTCCGAAGAACGAATCGCCTTGAGGTAAACCGACATGAAAGAGCATAATGAACAGCATAGCGGCCCCCATCAGTTCGCCACGATAACGCGATATGTTCTCAAGTTCGATGTCCTTTATGGTCATAGTCGGTGCGTTTTTATTGGATAGGTATTCGTTTGATGATCTCACGGAAAGCCCATGCCAAGCAAATACTCGTCACGATGTAGAGCAAAAGACCTGCGTAGAGGTCGCTTCCACGGCTGATTGGAATGAATATCTTACGCGTAACGGGGTGGCAGACGAACAAGGCTGCACTGATGGTTCCTGTCCAAACGAGGGCGTTGTTCACGGGATTGGCACGGGCCGACAGCAGTTTCGCCATTGAAACGGCTGCCGTGCAGACGAAAACCGGCACGAATGTCCAGCCAATAAAGTTCATACTGAGGCCGAAAATCATGAAGAGTGAACCCACGAACAGGGCGACATACGCCTTGAAATCAAGCGGTCGGCCATAGCGGGCATAGAGAATACCGAGGCCGAAGGGCAGCATTCCGCCCATAAAATTATAGCGATAGCGGTTCAGTTCCTCGCTTTCTGGCCCGAAACAGCACTGCAATGCCACGCAAACTACCATCAAACCGACGGTCCACCCCCAATGTCTTCGGGCAATAAAAAGGCGGAAAATCAAATAAAGTTGCAGCATTAAACCGAAGAACCAATAGGGACCGGGCCATATAATATCATCGGGATTGGGCAGCAAGTTATTGAACATTCCAAGCATGGCCACAATGTCCAAGACCGCATAATGATGAGACTTGGGCGTCATTAGGTCTGTCATCGTGAAGGCAACGAAGCCAAGTATCATCATCTTGAACAGCTTTTTGTAATGGTGTTGCATGAATGAAGCAACGCTTCCGAGCCCGGTTTCCTTGGCATTCCCCGTTGAATTGTCCGCCAAGGTCTCGTATTTCATCACCAAACCATAGGCACTCAAGAACAGAAAGACAGGCACACCGTAGTGCCCAAAGAATGAAAACAGGTGCATCGGCAGCAGCAAATCGGGGGCCGAAAGCGCATGAACGAACCCGTAGGCATTGCTTTGAAAGAACTGATATTCGTTTTCTTTCACCACAGGCCCCAGCCAATGGCAGTAGTTATGCAGGAAGATTCCGATGATGGCCAGCCCACGTATGGCGTTGCACTCGGTGCGACTCAACAGTTGTTTCTTCATCTTTGCGTTCTTTTATCCTTGAAATGGGCCTCGCGCAACTTGTCATAATCCGCGTAACCTTTAAGGAGTCGCGGTCTCATTTCATCGTATTTGTCACTCAAAACATTGTATTCCGGGTGGTAGCCCTTGGTTATGCCCGCCAAATAAAGCAACATGTGAGGCAAGGCATCGGTCATCAAGCGACGATTTCGGGCCAAGACAATCTCTCGAAACAGCTCCGGTCGCCGGTGAACATAGCGGGGGGAACAGTAAATCCAAAATGGTATTTCGAACTCATAATGGGCCAATGGCCAGTCGATGACAGCCGAATGGTTGCGGCAGATGAAGCCCCTTGAGCCCTCATAGCACTCTTCTCCGTGGTCGGGCATATAGATAACGATGGCGTCTTTACGCTCAAACCGCTTGCAAATCCGGTCGACTATCGAGTCATTATAGCGCACGGCGTTGTCGTAATAGCTCAACACAGTGCGTTGTTTTTCGGAGAGTTCGGGCCGTTTTTCAATGTAATCGTCGGCAAAGAACTTGAATTGTCGCTTCGGACAACGCGTGCGATAGTTCACATGTTGGCCTATTAAGTGGAAGATAATGAGGTTCGGTCCCTTGCAATCTATCCTGCCTTGCTTCACAAAATCATCGTAATCGGCCAGCAAATCTTCATCGAATAAATGCAGTTTTTCATTGCGCAAGTCGAATTGTTCCTTGTTTAATGCGGGGTTATTCAGGAAGAACCCGCCGCTAAAGTCATATACGGCAGCGTTGGCTTCTGGCAGGAATTGATTCGTAAGAAAGGTGACTTTGTAACCCGCTTTTCGGAATATTTCGGGGAAAAGTGGGTAATCACACCATGCCCCCGGCAGCCCTTTTACGTACAAAGAGAACACATTTTTGAACACAAAACTCGTCAAATTCCATGGCGATACCACGTCGGTAAACGGTACAAGAAGGCCTTTTTTCGCACGCCATATCTGCCTTGGTGTGGTCGGCATGAAGTAACCATACTGTTGAGAATGATGCTTTCCGTAGCTCTCACCAATGATAAGTACGATGTTAGGTGACCGGAATGAGCAGCTATCCACCTGCACTTTGGCAGCCGCTTTCACGAGTTGTTCGATTTGTTTTGCGGCCAATTTGTTGGCATAGATGCTGAAGACAAGTCGGCTCATCGGCGTATAAAGCACGGCATGGTCTTTCTCCGTGAGCGTGTGTTCCACCTCTCCAATCGTCTTACCGCGCATCAGTTGCCATGTCTTTTCCTTGTTCTGGGCCGACGCTATGGCTCCCCAAACCACCATACATAGCGTGAGCAAGCCCCCCAAAGCATCATATTCGGGCTTCGTGTTCAGGCGCAACATCGGTTTGAAGCGGGGAATGAAGGCCAAAAGAACGTTGATGGCGACCAAAAGCAGTAGCCAGCCCACGTTGCTGAAGACAAAATCAGAAACGTCGAGCGCTGAAATGAAGTCCCAAGCCTCGCGCCCATTGGTCTCGCCCACCAGCATCAACATCGACGGATTGAGCGTCGAACCGAAGCTGACAAAGCAATACGCGTCGACAAGGGCCACGCTATATAATATAAGGTATAGGCACAATCGCACCCACTTGCGCCCTTTCGAGGGTACAAGCATCAGCAACAGGCACAAGAAATAAAGGTCGATGAACAGCTCCGTGTACAGATTTTGATACACTTCGGCCCCTTTGAAAGGAGGCAGCGTCACCCATGCACACACGCAACCCAGCACATACATCATCACAAAAAACAATGCATTGGCCTTAACGGGGCTGAATATCTTGGCGCATAGACGGCTCAACAGCTTCGCAATCTTCATCAAATCGTTATTTTCTGCAAAGGTAGTGCAAACGAAGCAAACATCAAAGTAAAAAGCAAAAGAAGTGCTTTTTACTTTGTATTTGTGAGTGCAGCCTAACTTATCTAAAGGTAGTGCAAACGAAGCAAACAGCAAAGTAAAAAGCGTTTTCTTTTACTTTGAAGACCGAAACCCATGCCATTCGCATGTAGGGACGCACGGCTCGTGCGTCCGTTCAGTGAGAATTGAAAGCAAATAGTATGGTTGATGGAGCGGACGCACGAGCCGTGCGTCCCTACATGCAATCAAGGTGCTTCGTTATATCATTCGTATTGACAATCAATTACTTATGCCTCACGTTTCAATCTCAGCCATATTGGCGCGCAATATGGCTCATTTTGCACGGTAATCTCACCCATATTACGCGCCAATAGGACTGAGATTGAAAAATAGGAATACGTAGTTCGTGCATCTATTTAATAGAGACTGGAGCGCATTCGTTCGTTCCTTTTAACGAATTTGGTTGCAGATGTATCGTTTTTTTTCTTAACTTTGCAACTGTTATGATGGAAAACCTGATAGGAGAAGCGCATCGTCCGGGCCGAATCGAGGTGGTTTGCGGTTCAATGTTCTCGGGAAAGACCGAAGAACTCATTCGAAGAATGAAGCGAGCTAAGTTTGCCAAGCAGCGTGTTGAAATCTTTAAGCCAACCGTTGACACCCGTTATTCGGACGAAGATGTGGTCAGTCACGACCAAAACGCTATTCATTCGACACCCATAGACGCCTCGGGAGCGATATTGTTGCTGGCCTCCGACATTGATGTCGTGGGCATTGACGAGGCCCAGTTCCTTGACGATGGCCTCGTAGACGTGTGCAATGAACTGGCAAACAGGGGCGTTCGGGTCATCATTGCAGGCTTGGACATGGACTATAAAGGCGTGCCTTTTGGCCCCATTCCGGCCCTTTGTGCCATCGCCGACGAGGTAACAAAGGTGCATGCCATCTGTGTCAGATGCGGAGCCTTGGCCTATGTGAGCCACCGTTTGGTCAACAATGACCATCGGGTGCTGCTGGGTGAAAAGGAAGAATACGAGCCGTTGTGCCGCGACTGCTATCAGAAAGCATTGAAAGAAGAAAGGAAATAAGAGTTATGAGAAAGGAAATCACTTTCGACCGCTTTATCCGTTGGGCGGGTATAGGGCTGTTAGTCATCGCCATACTGCTGCTGATGAATTACCTGAGTAGCGTGTTGTTGCCGTTCTTTGTTGCGTGGTTGCTGGCCTATCTGGTTTATCCTATCGTGCAATTCATCGAAAATCGGCTGCATATCCGCGTGCGGGCGCTCAGCATTCTGCTTACGATGCTGTTGCTGATTGTGGTCATCGGCGGTGTATTCTACCTCATTATACCACCCATGATCGGCCAGTTTGACAGGCTACAAACCGTACTTACGCGTTGGGTTCACCACACAACGCATACCAACGACATAACAAATTACATCTCACAATGGATACAACAACATCAGAATCAGATAGAACGTATCTTCAAAAGTAAGGACTTTGGCGATGCAATCAAGGCCGCAATGCCAAGGCTTTTCACGTTTGTCGGGCAGACAGCTACAGTCATTTTGAGCGTCATTGCCTCTATGATTACGTTGCTATATATGTTCTTTATCTTGATGGACTACGAGGTTTTGACGAACAATTGGATACGAATCTTCCCCGCAAAAAACCGTCCGTTCTGGCGCGAACTCATGCAAGATGCGGGACGAGAGCTTAATAATTACGTCCGAGGACAGGGACTTGTGGCCCTCTGTATGGGTATTATGTTCTGCATAGGTTTCACAATTATCGGCTTTCCGATGGCCATTGGGCTGGGCATTCTCATTGGAATTCTCGACTTAGTTCCCTATCTTCACACCTTTGCTCTCATTCCTACAGCCTTCCTTTCCATGTTGAAAGCCGCCGATACTGGGCAAGATTTCTGGGTTGTTTTTGGTATGGCTGTGCTCGTTTTTGCCGTAGTTCAGGTCATCACAGACCTCATTGTGACCCCCAAGATCATGGGAAAAGCCATGCGACTCAACCCGGCTATCCTGCTACTTTCACTCTCTGTGTGGGGTACTTTGCTGGGTTTTATCGGTCTGATTGTGGCACTTCCGCTGACAACATTGCTCATTGCTTATTGGCAACGCTATGTCACCAAGGAAGACACCAAGCATGTCAAACTGCAAACCGAGTCAGACGAAGGCGAATAACGGCCGCTTTCCCTTTTTAATTCGGCCGTACTCATGTCGCCACTGCCACGGGAGACAGGGCCATCTGTCCCCATTTCGTTTTGTTAAATATATTAAATTGCGGCGTATATTATATGCAAGTGCTTCCTCGTTCCAATTAAATTAAGTACCTTTGCACTCGCTTTCAAACAGAAAGTTGATTGACTCGCTAGCTCAGTTGGTAGAGCACAACACTTTTAATGTTGGGGTCATGGGTTCGAGCCCCATGCGAGTCACCGATAAAACGACCGACCATCAAGCGGAAAATGCTGAATGGTCGGTCGTTTTTCTTTTGAGATAGCGATTTGATTTTTAGGAGATCGCTATCTAATCTTAGCCACAATATATTCAGATTGCGTGCCGATGCGGAACTTCGCGCCCCATATACCGAGGCCAGAGCTGACATAATAGCGCGTGTTTCCTTTGGTCAGGGGGCCGAACGCGTCCTCATAAACAACTTTGGTAATCCAGTTTATCGGCCAAACCTGCCCATAATGCGTGTGTCCGGCAAGCTGAAAGTCAACGCCGTTCAGCGCTGCTTCTTCCAAATGATAAGGCTGATGGTCCAGTTCTACAATGTATTTGCGACGATCGATGCCCTCCATGAGCCGGCTAAGTGGCTTGCGACGTTTATTGGTGCGGTCATCACGCCCCACGATGGCAATGTCTTTGAAATAGGCAACACTGTCTTGAAGCAACTGAATGCCGGCTTGTTGGCAGAAAACCTTGTCGACATTGACGCCCGTATAATAGTCGTGGTTGCCCAAAACAGCGAAAATAGGAATACCCAAGCGGCGGAACTCCTCGGCAGAATGCTCTTCATTGACCGGTTTTATGGTCCTGTCAATGAGGTCACCGGCTATGAGTATGGCGTCAGGTCGCTCGTTTTTGATGCGTTCCAGCCAACGATGCAAGTCACTTCGGCGGTTGTGGTAGCCCAAATGAAGGTCGCTGACCATCACCAACGTCATGTTGCGACTCAATTTGCCTTTCGAAGCAAGCGTAAGCTCCACCCGTTGCTTGTTGTCGTAGTGAAAATAGGCATAAGTAAAAAGGACTGTGAGCAGCAAAGTGACCGAGATACTCCCCGTAACACTGGCCTTGAGGAACGAGCGCGGTATGATTTCGACGGCAGCACCAAGGTCGAGCACGGCAAAAAGCATCACCATGTAGAGCAGAATGACGAGCCATGAGGTGCCCACTTCGTAGATGAACGAGGCCAAACCCAGCGGAAGTTTGTCCAAAAGTCCGCTCATGGCGACGAAAAAGCCGATGAATGACAATGCCATCAAAACGACAACAGAAGTCCGAAGCAGCGGGATTGCCGGCAATAATTGCCAGACTCTGACGGAAACATAGTATTGTCCGGCCACCGGAAGCAGCAGGAACAGTGCAGCCCAAAATAAATTCATCATTCGATTTTTGTTGAATAGCCGTTTGTTTTGGCGTCGATAGACGCAAAAAATGAATGGATTTTAAAGAAAACCTTGTTGATGCAATGCCTCAAGCAGGCTCTTGCTCATGGCCTCATTGTCTTTTTTCGTGTATTTGATGTCGGTAAACACCTGCGCAAGTGTCTCCTTTCGGTTGATTTCCACAAAGTTTTTGTTTACCTCCAAGGCCTCTTTTGCGCGGTAAAAGTCGTCGATACGCTCCGCAGTATAGTCCTCGAACCTTTCCTGATGCACCATGGCACACAGCGGAAGACGGTCGGTCTGCATCGGATTTTCGGCCGGCCAGCCCATCGTTATCGTTGCAACGGGAAACACAAGTCGCGGCAATTGCAGGACATCAATAATGGTTTGGGGCATATAAAGCGTTGTTCCGAGGAAGCAAGTGCCCAATCCTTCGGCCTCGGCAAGGTTGCAAAGCGTCTGTGTATAGAGCAAACCGTCAGTCGCGGCATTCATAAACGAGAGGAAATTGGCGTAACCCGGCGTCGCATTTCGGTGCTCTGCCCACACGGTTGTACGTCGGTAGTCGGCACAAATGGTCAGAACAACGGGCGCATCCATCACCATTGGCTGGTTAAAATGAGCTGGAGCCAATTGCTCTTTCACCGCTTTGCTGCGTGTAATGACGACACTATAGAGTTGAAGATTGCCCATTGTGGGCGTCCGTTCCGCCGTTTCCAGCAGTCTGTTGAGCAGCGTTTCGTCCACGTCTTTGGCCGTATACTTCCTGATGGTGCGTCTTGTTTGCAATGTATTCATTCCACCTTATTATATAGTTTATGCTGGACAAAGTTACATAAAATATTCTTTTTCGCCAAAGAACGCGCCACATCGTCACGCAACGGACCGCATATCATGCGCCTACAGGCCGTATTCAGCCAAGCCGTCCGGCCCCTCACGGCGGCTTACTTTCGCTTCGCAACATCCCGATTTTGTAAATAAACTTAACCAAAAAACAGGGCTTCGGGAAGTCATCAAATAGAAATGAAAAGCCCGAATAGCAGTTCCTTTCTTGACGTTCCGCTGATTTTTGCACCCGTTTCCGGTTATTTGGCTTCGCAACCTCAGCCATTTCGCGCGGTAATATGGGCCATATTGCACGATGAAATGGCTGAGATTGCCGCACAATATAGCTGAGATAGCGAGCCGTTCGCCTTGAGTGGACGCACGAACCGTGCGTCCCTACATTTTTATCGCAGTTATATTATGCGGAAATATGCGCGAAACAAGACAATAAACTGATATATAACACGTTATAACCCCTGCTTAAAACGCGCGTATTTCGGCCCAAAAGAGGGCGTAATGAAAACCGAAGCAAACAGGAAAGCGGTTTTGTCAAGATAATTCATGCATCGAGATTGTGTTGCAATCATGTTTAAGGAAATCTAACATTTCATTTGTGTTGCATTTTGAAAAAGTTTTCCTACCTTTGTAACCATCGTGCGAAAATCGCCGAAAACATAAGAACAAATCTACAATTTCAATCGAATAATCTAAAAATGGAACAGTTTTTCAGCTACATCATCAGCTTCGGAGCTAGCGTGATGATGCCCATTCTCTTTACAATCATTGGTCTTTGCATCGGTATGCGCTTTGGAAAAGCCCTACGATCGGGCTTGTATGTGGGCGTGGGATTTGTGGGATTGGGTGTCGTCACAGCCCTGTTGACAACGAATTTCAACAGTCCTTTGAGTTCAATTTCCGATTTCTATCATCTTCAACTCAAGGTTTTCGACATGGGATGGCCTGCAGCTGCGGCCGTAGCCTACAACACTGCGGTAGGTGCTTTGATTATTCCTATCTGCTTAGGCATCAACTTTTTGATGCTCATAACAAAGACAACGCGCACCGTTAACATTGACCTTTGGAACTATTGGCACTATGCTTTCATTGGCGCAGTGGCCTATTTTGTGATGGGAGAGAGCCTACTTTGGGGCTATTTTGCAGCCATTGTGTGCTACATGATCACCCTTGTTTGCGCCGATTTGACGGCAGATCGCTTCCAGAAATACTATGATTTGGAAGGCATTTCCATTCCCCAACCGTTCTGTCAGAGCTTTATGCCGTTCGCAATACTCATCAATAAGGTATTGGAAAAGATACCCGGTTTCAACAAACTTGACGTAGATGCCGAGGGATTAAAGCGAAAGTTCGGTGAGTTAGGCGACCCTCTTGTGCTCGGAGTCATTGTAGGTGGACTGATAGCTTTGTTTGGTGAGGCCGGCCATATCACCGATTTCGGCGGCTATTTGAAGGAACTTCAGCAGGCAGACCCCACTGTAACGGCCACCGATGCCACGATGGGTATCGTGAAGAATGTGCTTGCTTTGGGAGTCATTATGGGTGCCGTTATGGAGTTGATACCACGTATTACGAAGCTGTTTATCGACGGATTGATGCCTATTTCGGAGAAAACAAAGGAGCTGGTCAGCCGTAAGTTCGACGGTAAAAAGGTCTTCATCGGCATGAGTCCCGCCTTGGTTATCGGCCATCCTACGACACTTGTCGTCTCACTTTTCCTCATTCCGACCATCTTGGCACTGGCCGTTTTCCTGCCGGGCAACCAATTTCTGCCCTTAGCTTCATTGGCCGGAATGTTCTATCTCTTCCCGATTGTGTTGCCATATACGAAAGGTAACGTCGTAAGAACATTCGTTATCGGACTCGTTACCCTTGTTTTCGGCCTCTATTTTGTCACTGATATGGCTCCCGCTTTCACCAAAGCTGCGGCCTCGGTTTATGCAGCTACGGGCGATAAAGCAGCCCATATACCTGACGGTTTCTCTGGAGGTGCGCTCGATTTTGCGTCAAGTCTCTTCGGATGGGTCATCTATAAGTGCACGGAATCACTGGAGTATGTGGGCATGGCCCTGCTGAGTTTGGTGACGATAGTCCTGCTATTGTTCAACCGCCGACAGATTATTGCAAGCGAAAAAAACAACAAATAGACATGAAGAAAACATTATTAACCTTGGCCTTCGGGCTTACTGCAACCATCAGTATGGCACAAACGAATTATGAAGTGAGGTGGGCAAACCACCCGGAAGATGCAAAACACTACGACACGGAGCGGCTTCGGAAGGAGTTTGCCATAGAGAAAGTCTTCTCACCCGGCGAAGTAAACTGGGTCTACAGCATGTATGACCGGTTCTTAATCGGTGGGGCAGAGCCCGTGAACAGCCCCATTCGCCTGACAAGCATCGCTCCTTTGCACACCGATAAGCCGCAGGATAAACAGCGATTACTCGACAATCGCGAGCTCGGCATCATCAATATCGGCGGTAAAGGTACGGTGACCATCGACGGAAAAGCCTATGAATTGGGGTTCCAAGAGGCACTCTATGTGGGCAGGGCCGACGATAAGAACAACAAAGACATCGTGCTTTCGAGCACAGACGCGGCGCATCCGGCCAAGTTCTACATGAACAGTGCCTGCGCACATCAGTCATATCCAACGAAGAAAGTAACCTTGAAAGAAGCCAACAACATCAAGGCCGGCTCGCTGAAAGAGAGCAACGACCGCGTGATTCATCAGATGATCATCGACGGAGTGGCCGGTGTTCGCACCTGTCAGTTGCAGATGGGCATCACAGAACTCAAGGAAGGGTCGGTTTGGAACACCATGCCTGCCCACACACATCTGCGCAGAATGGAGACATACCTATATTATAATGTACCCGAGGGTCAGAAGATTCTCCACGTGATGGGCGAACCTCAGGAGACAAGACCCATTTGGTTGAACAACGAACAGGCTGTGATTTCGCCGCAATGGAGCATTCATTGCGCCGCAGGAACCAGTAACTACACTTTTATCTGGGGCATGGCAGGCGAAAACCTCATTTATACGGACATGCAGGTCGTGAAGATTCCGACTTTGAAATAACCCATAAAAGGAAAAAAAGTGGCAAGCATACAGACTTCAAAGATGTCGAACTTTCGTTGGGTTATCTGTGCATTGCTCTTCGTGGCTACGACAATCAACTACATGGACCGTCAGGTTCTGTCGTTGACATGGAAAGATTTCATCGCTCCGGAGTTTCATTGGACCGATGATGACTATGGAACCATCACGGGACTCTTCTCGATTTTCTATGCCATAGCCAATCTCTTCGCTGGTAAATTCATTGACTGGATGGGCACGAAGAAGGGCTATCTCATTGCTATCTTCGTGTGGTCGACGGGCGCAGTGATGCATGCCGGCTGCGGTTGGGTAGCCATGCAGCTGGAAGGTTACGGAAGTATCGAGGCATTACGGCTGGTTCAGGCTGGCAGCGACGCCGCCGTTGCCATTGCAACCGTTAGTGTTTGGTTGTTCCTTTCGTGCAGATTGATTCTTGCGGTGGGCGAAGCGGGAAACTTCCCTGCAGCCATCAAGGTGACAGCCGAGTACTTTCCGAAGAAAGACCGCGCTTTTTCGACTTCCATTTTCAACAGTGGAGCGTCGGTAGGTGCCTTGGCTGCGCCGGCAACCATCCCTTTAATGGCCCGTGCATGGGGCTGGGAGATGGCCTTTATCATTATCGGTGTGCTGGGATATGTGTGGATGGGGCTTTGGATATGGCTCTATGACAGGCCCGAACGCAACAAAAGAGTGAATAAGTCTGAGCTGTGTTACATCGAACAAGACCGTGACCTCGCGACCATTGAGACTGCCGTGGAAGAAGAAAAAGAGAAGACCATCGGCTTTATGAAGTGTTTTTCATATCGTCAAACGTGGTCTTTCATTGTCGGAAAGTTTATGACCGACGGCGTATGGTGGTTCTTCTTGTTCTGGGCTCCGGCCTATTTCTCCGATCAATATGGCTACAAGAGCGACTCCGAGATGGCCATCATGCTGGTCTTTACGCTCTATGCTATCTGTACGGTGCTAAGCATTTGCGGCGGATACCTGCCCACTTATTTCGTTGATAAGAAAAGAATGAACCCCTATATCGGCCGTATGCGCGCCATGCTTATATTTGCTTGCTTTCCCGTTTTGGGCCTTTTTGCACAGCCAATGGGCGCATTCAGCCCTTGGTGGCCAGCCATAATCATCGGTCTTTTGGGTGCAGGTCATCAGGCATGGTCAGCAAATCTCTATTCAACAATAGGCGATATGTTCCCCAAATCAACGATAGCTACGATTACAGGTATCGGTGCAATGGCAGGTGGAATCAGCTCGTTTATGATTAATAAAGGCTCGGGTATGCTCTTTACTTACGCTGAAGCGCAGGGCAAAGCCTTCTCTTTCATGGGCTTCGATGGCAAACCTGCGGGCTATATGATCGTCTTTTGCATCTGTGCCGTGGCCTATCTTGCGGGCTGGTGTATGATGAAAATGCTCGTTCCGAAGTACAAACCAATCATTGTTGAGGGCTAATGGAAGCGGAAAAAGGCTTGTCTTGGCCTGCGAGTGCCCGTTAAAATAAACTAATTATTGGCGGGCATGCGCTGCAGCTTCCATTAAATTTGCGTACCTTTGAACCCGTTTTAAAACCTTCTATAAGATTGAATATGAGTAAAAAAGTCAATGGAATACTTACAGCCTTCACGGTTTGTGCCATGGTAACGGCCATGATGAGTGCGATGCCTGCCGACAATATCATGACAAAAGAGAAAGATACGACTATCATCAACACCAATTTGTTGGGCAAGAACGTGAAAGGCTTCAAGGGAAGCACGCCGGTAAAGATTTATATTGAGAAGAACAAGATCGTCAAGATTGAGGCGCTTCCCAATCGGGAGACCCCAAAATTCTTCGATAAGGCAAAGACTTTGCTGACGCAATTCAATGGCATCAGCGTTTCAAAGGCCGAAAAAATGGACGTTGACGGTGTCACCGGGGCCACGTATTCATCGAATGCACTGAAGAAAAACGTGCAGTTGGGCCTGGAATATTACAAGCACAACAAGTGACGACCATTGTTCCGAGGGGAAAATAGAAAGAGAAGCGCGGTGTGCTTCTCTTTTTTTGTGGCCTAAAGACAGCTATGTCAGAAAGAACTTTCGTGATAAAACGTAACAAAAAACGTGCATCCACATGGGATGCACGCTATCGAATTGGAGTCTAAGATGTCTTTTAGAAGTTGTAATAAAGGCTGAAAGCAATGTTGTTTCCATCAAGATCCAAACCATACTTGCTGATCTTGCCGCTCGTATTGTTGTTCTTGCGCTGCTGCCAGCCAAGGAAACCGACGTGAGAAACAAAAGACAAGTGCTCATTCAAGTTAACAGCGATGCCGGGACGTGCACCTACCGACCAAGTGTCGATGTCGTTACCAGCATTATAGACATGACCGTAACCCAAACTGCCGTCCACAAACACGTTAATGTACTTCGTATGTACGAAAGTATAGCGTGCGTATGGGTTTATTTCGATGGATTTTGCATGGCCTTTTGTCTGACCTTCCCAACCAAACATAACACCGGCAGCCCAGTCAGAGTTGAAGTTGTAACCGATTTCCGGCAGGAATTTGTAGGTTGTTGTGGTCGTATTGCCGTCGTCATTGCCTTGAACACTGAAGCCACCACCTACATAAACTTGTGCGTTTGCGCTGATTGCAACTGCGAAAGCCGCAACCAAAGTCATCAATAATTTTTTCATAATCTTTTTACTTAATTAATTTATAACTCTAATTCAAGTGCAAAGGTAAATAAGTTTCATGGTGAATTCCAAATGTTTTAAGTTAAAAAAGTGATAAGACCGTGTTAGAAATGAAAAACTTACACCTGTTTCTCTTGCTTTAATGATAGACATAAGTGCGGGATTCATGGAAGATGGAATGGGAGGAGCTGAAACCTGCTCACAACACGCAGGGTTGTAAATAAAACTAAATAGAGGTGGGCACACAAGGTGGTTTCTTGACATAAATCAAAACGTTGCCCAAAATGTGCAAAATATGCTGAATTAATTTGGTGTGTTCGTGCACATGTATTACTTTTGCAGTGTCAATAAGACATAAAAGGTAATAGATTGTTTAGGTTAATGATATAGATTTAGGTTTAGTTATTTAGGTTTAAAGATTAGTTTTGCTGAAATAGGATTGGTTTTTTAGGTAAAAAAGAGGATTTAGGATAACACGAGCGAAAGTGTCGCTCACTTTTTTAGAAAATGGTATTAAGTTATTAAATAGGAGAAGAGGCAGTCTTGAAGTGATTTCAAGGCTGCTTTTTTATTGTAAAATAATACTGTTGATAGGATACGATCATCACCGTTCGAAGGGGAAATGGGAGGAAAAACTGTTCTTGATGGAGCTATATCTATAAAAGATGGCGGTAAACCATCGATAAAGAAACGAGTATAAAAATAAAAGTTTATAGAATTGCTTGACAACTGATGTTTATCAGCCGATTTTTCTTATCTTTGTTGCAAACAATTTCTATCTTTTGAGATGAAAAAAGCAATCGTAATGGGTGCCAGTAGCGGCATCGGACATGAGGTGGCAAGGCTCCTCATCGGGCAAGGATGGACGGTCGGCGTGGCTGCACGACGTGTGGAAAAGTTGGAAGATCTGCGGGATTGCGCTCCGGAACGTGTCTTCACGGCCCGGATTGACGTGACCGATGCGCACGCAGATGAGGCACTTTGCCGGTTCATTGAGCGCATGGGCGGGCTCGACCTCTATTTCCATGCGGCCGGAATCGGGCGAAAGAACCCCGAATTGCAGGCCGAAACGGAACTCAAGACCATGCAGACCAATGCCCTTGGATTTGCAAGAATGGTGGGTGAAGCCTATCGTTATTTCGCCTTAAACGGCGGCGGACACATCGCTTGCATCACGTCGATAGCAGGCACAAAAGGCATGGGGCCGGCCCCGGCCTACAGTGCTACGAAAGCCATGCAGAGCACTTACTTGCAGGCTTTGGAGCAGTTGGCGGGCAACAAACGGCAGAATATCCACTTCACCGACATTCGTCCGGGGTTCGTTGACACGCCCTTACTTGACAACACATCCCATTTCCCGATGCTCATGCGCACGGATAAGGTGGCTCTTCACATCTTAAAGGCAATAGAAAAGCAGCGTCACGTCTGTATCATCGACTGCCGTTGGCGCATGGTGACGGCCCTTTGGCGACGCATTCCCAATTGGGTTTGGCGGCGAATGCGGCTCATTAAAAATCAAGATGAACTTCATCATTAGACATCAATATTGCGGAGGACAGATTTGATGAGCGTCGATTTGCTCAAACGGCACCTTCATAAACGACAACAAACTTCTTTTCTGCAACCTGAATGGCCTTCAGAGACCTCACTTGTTCCTCCTTTCTGTCAACAAAACCCATCTTTTTAGAGAATAATATTTTGAAAAATGATATTCTAAAACATATTTTTGTAAAAATAAAATTCTTCTCGTTATGAAGCAAATATATCGCACGTTATTTGCAATTCCGTCTTATCAGTCGGCTTACATGATTGTGTAACCGGCCTTTTTTATCATGGTTGGAGCTACTAAGAAGGGTATAGTGGAAGCCATTTTTTTATTTTTTCACTTTTTTACAAGCTTACCTTTTAGTTTTTTTCGTATATTTGCAGCATCAGCCTTCCATCACAATCGTTTGATTATGTGGAAGTTGGCTTTGCAAGTCAATTTGATTTGCCGGGAGTTGAAAACAGATTACGAACCAACCGAATGCTTGTGGACTGCAAAAAAACTTTATTATTCATCACGTTTCTACTGATTGCACTGCCCTTGTTGGCACAACAGCAACAAGGAAAAGCCTCATATTATTCGAAAAGGGCCACGGGAGCGAGGACTGCCAGCGGCGAACGACTGCATCATGACAGCCTTACTTGTGCGCATCGCACTTATCCTTTCGGTACCTTATTAAAAGTGAAGAACCCCGGAAACGGCCGAAGTGTGGTCGTAAGAGTGACCGATCGCGGACCTTTCAAACGTGGACGTATCATCGACCTTTCGTATGCTGCCGCCAAAGAACTCGGCATATTGGCCAACGGTGTGGCTACGGTTATAGTTGAAAAATACAACAAAGGCGTTCCTTATCTCGACGAAGACAGCGTCAACCTGCCCCAAATCGACTTTGAAGTGGCGACAGCTGGCCACAGTATCGTTGAGGATTGGAAGAACAAGGAGAGCGTTGTAAAGAAAAAAATGGACCGCAATGCGAAGGAAATAGCAAGCGAAAGGAAGCAAGAACAAGCCAAAAAACCGGCAAAACAACCTGAAGAAGCCGACAAAGGAAACAAGCCTGTACCCACAAAAAAAGAGAAAGAAAACCGCTGGAACAGCGTTTTTGAAAGGTTGAAAGGTATGTTTTGAAGCCTAAAACCCACCTCCTACCCTCCCAAAGGGAGGGAGTTTTGGCCTACGGTGGACTTAATGAAGACGTTTCTAAGCTATTTATATATGATAGTTCACAAGTTCTGACTTCCTCCCTTTTGGAGGGTCGGGGTGAGTGTTAGTGGGCAGAGGTGGATGTTGTCGGTATATTGAACTCTGAAACCTTGGATATCACCCGACTACCTTGCAGCACCGATACGCAAATCTTCGCGCTACCGGCTTTCAACCGATTGTCTGCTTTTACCACTGCCGTGTAGCGAATGCCCTTGCCCGGCTCAATCTGCTCGACAAGAACACCCGGAGAAACCGTCAGATGCCGATTGTCTGTAGCCTCGATAACAGCAGGTTGGACGTCATAAAGGGTCTGCTGGCTGCGATTCATTACCTCGAAAACTACCGTGCAAAGCTCACCTCGCTCGATTATTCCATCTTCATTGCCGTCCAAGAAGCGTGCATTGCATATATCGACAATGGGCGTGTAGGTCGTTTTCTCAGTCGGATTGGTGGGGTTAACGGTCTCGGTTGCGACACTGGAACGCCCGTTTTTACCGGTAAAATCATCAATGCGGTCATCGCCGGAATTGGATTCGTCAAAGCCACTGTCGGTAGACGGCAACTCCCGATAGCTGCCGTTTGCATCGTCTTGTTGTCGTTCCGACATCTTACGCTCGTAATTTTGCCTCGCCCGTTCCTGTTGATACGCTCCCGCTTCGGCCGCCTTTCGCTCCTCGGTCGCCTGCCCAATCGCAGCTCCGACCACCGCACCGCCGGCCATTCCCACAATCGTTCCGAGGTCGGAACCACGCGGCCCGCCCGCAATACCGCCAATGGCACTGCCCAAGATCGACCCTAAATTAGCACCCGCATAGGCACCTGTCCCCGTGTAACTGTCGCAACTGCCGAGCAATAAAGTCGCACAGACTGCATAAACCGCCAACTTCTTCATCTTCAAACCGATTATTGATCTTGATGCAAAGATAAACATTAAAACGCAACTTGCATGAATATTTTCCCTATAAGAAACGGGGGAAATCCCTAAAGAACGTTTTTTAGCCAAAAAAAATCATTTCAACAGATATTCAACATAAAAGGTTGACTTGCAAATTCCTACATCATACGAACGCCAATTCATCAGTAATTCCGAACGTGCTTTTGCTCCGGGGAAGGAATACGAACATTTCGTAACGGAAAACAACATACCTTTGGGCCAGAAATCTAAATTTCAAATAACTTAAACAACAACCAAAATTATGAAGCACAAAGAAAAGAGAATGCTTTTCGCCTGTGGTCTCTGCTGCATTTTGGCAGGCTCGACCGGTAAGGCTTATGCCCAAGTGACGACAAGCGACACAACGAAAGTGCAAACCAGTACCACCCATTTTAACAACAAAGAGGAAAAGAACCGCAATGTGATGCTGAATGCAGAGGGAAACCAAGGACCTCGAAACGTCAACATAGGTTTGCCCTTCTCTGGAGACATCATTATCTTGGAGAACGATGTTCCTGTTGTGTATTACTTCTGGCCAACCATTCCCACTTATGCATGGCGAAATGGAACAAGTTTGTCGAAAATGGGACTATTGTCATTTGCTGAAGGAGCCCTCACCTATGGTAAAGTAGGCTATGCCGTACAATCTTCCGACCGTGAAGCCTCTTCCAGATTCAAAGGTTACGCACAATTGAATGCCAACAGCTTCGGTTCTTCACGCTATGATGTCACCTTGACGGGTCCTTTGGCAAAGGGGGGCTGGGGCTATATGCTCAATCTTTATCAAGACTTCGAACGCGGCAACGGTACCAATTACATGTACACGCCATGGCAGTCGCGCACATCAATGATCAAAGCGGCATTACAAAAGACCTACAAGAATGGATATGTGCGTGTATTGTACAAATTGGTTGATTCCAAAAGTGTTGCCATCTCCAACTATTTCCCGGTGTTGTATAAAGGAAACGGGGAGACGGAAGAACTTCCGAACTTTAAGATTGGCAAGGATTCTTACTCGCTTCGCACGGGTTTAATCCCCTATATCGAGCCGTTCAACGGGGAAAGCAAGTGGGCAGATTTGAATGATGACACCTACAGACGCTCAACATCTCATAACTTGTATATCACGGGTGAGCACAAATTCAACAAAGGTTATAAACTCACCTATACGGGCATGTGGCAATACATGAACACGCCCGTGGCCATCACCTTCCCTATCAGTATCGGTGTCTACGATAAAGACCAATATGATGCCAAGCATTGGAGTTTTAACCAATTCGGAACGAACACTCCTTACACGGGTGCTGTACAGATGGTGAACAACCAAATTATCCCGCAATCAAAGATTCATTATTGGGTTCTGCGCTCCGAGTTGACAAAGAAGTTCGGCATACACAGCACCCGACTGGGCCTTACCTTCCAACAGAACGCTCGTAAATATGTTTCCTACGGTGGTATGTTCTTCCAAACCGTTCAGCCCAATCCAATGCTACTCGACTGGAGTGTGGGTCCAATGAAGCTCACCGACGACCACGGCCTGATGTCGGCCGCCAAGAGTTATGGAAGCTACACGAACGACCGCTTCTCGAAGATAGCACTTTATGCTTCAGACGACTTCAGTCCAGCCAAATGGATCGACTTGGGCTTTGGGCTCCGCATCGAACATCAGAACATCAAGGATACCCACTCTCCTTATTATTCATCGAAAGAATTCATCGGCAACATTCCATATATCCAGCATAACTTCAATAACAAATGGAACAAGGTGGGCATAGCAAACACCGTTGTCAAGCTGACCCGCACATTCGGTATGCTGGCCGACCTCACCTACAATTCTTGGTGGGACTACTATTGGGACTACAGCAACCGAGATGCGCTCGGCAACCCCATTGCCGCCGCCGGCGACCCGGCCCCACGCACGACGGTGCCCATGAATTACGAACAAAAGGTGATCAATTATGGCGCCGGTATCTTCTGGAACCTGAAGAACCTGAGCATCGTCTCCAAGATCACTGGCATTGAGAAACGTAACATCCGCTACACCGCAGCTACCATTCAGAACCCGAAGAACCCGACGGAGAAGGCTGATTTCAGTCCTATATTCTACAATATCCGGACCTTCGGCTGGTCTACCGACATTGTTGCGACCCCGTTCAAGAATTTCAATATCCACTTCCTACTCACGTTGCAAAATCCGCAATACAAGCATTTCGCATATTCTGCGTTCAACGAGGAGTATTCTTACAACAATAAAGTCATACCGGAACTGTCAAAAGTGCTGATGGAAATCGACCCCAGCTACTCATTCATGAACCGAAAGATGCGTGCATGGGTAAGCCTCCGTTACTTCGGCAAGCAGTATGGCAATCCCACCAATGCCTTCAGCTACAATGCATGGTGGGAGACCTTCGGCGGTTTGGACTATCGCGTGAACCGCAACGTGAATCTGAAGCTCCAAATTGTCAACTTCCTCAATCAAAGAGGAGCCAAAGGAACCGTGCAGGGAGCTAGCCAGCTAAAGACGGACGAAGCTTATATCAATCGTACTGTCATCGCAAGCGCAATCCGCCCACGTACATTTGAGTTCACAGTAGACATAAAGTTCTAAAAAATCATTGACAAACCAAATATTCAAACTTTTAATTCAACAAAATTATGAAACAGATTCGTTTTATCCTCGCAGCCATGTTACTTTTCGTAGCCTTTGCTGCAAATGCTCAAGAGAACAAAGAAGTAGGCAGTTTCTTCGTCGGGACATGGAACATCACCGTTAAAGGAACCCCCAATGGCGATTCTAACATGAAAGTCGTGTTCAAGCGGAATGCCGAAGGTAAGATCACCGGCGCTACCTGTGATGACCAAGGAAAAGAAACTCCATTTACTCGTTTAGAAGTAAAAAATGACAAAATCACAGCCTATTGGGTTGCACAAGGTTACGATGTATACCTCTATCTCGAGAAAGTAGCTGACAACAAAGTTGAAGGTTCTATGATGGACATGTTCGATGCTGTCGGAACCAAAGTGAAAGAAGACAAATAAACTTTTTTGTCTTAATAGAAAAATTGTCGTGGTTGAACAGAGAATGATAAACGCATCATAACTTACGAATGCGAAACTCTATCAACACGACAATTTTTCAATAAACTCATATACCTGTTTTTATCAAGAAGATGACAAAGAGAATAATTCTACTGATGATATTGGCGATGGGACTGATAGTGCCAACCATAGTACATGCCCAGAAAGCAAAAAAGAAGAAAATAGCCGTGCAGCTATATTCTCTTCGAGATGAGATTGGCAGTTTTGTCACCAGAAATTATAACCATGACTATATACCGGTTTTCAGGAAGTTGGCCAAAATGGGATATACAGGTATTGAAGCTGCCTGCTACGTCGGGGATGGGAAATTCTATGGTCGCAGTCCGGAGACCTTCAGGCTCGACGTTAAGCATGCCGGATTACAGGTGTTATCATCTCATTGTGCCAAACCATTAAAGAAAAATGAATTGGAAAGTGGAGACTTCAGTGAATCCATGATGTGGTGGAAAGATTGTATCAAAGCCTACAAGGCAGTAGGAGTGTCGTATATTGTAACTCCAACTATAGGAAAACCAGCAACCATAAAAGAACTCCAAACATACTGTAACTATCTTAATGCGATTGGAGAATTATGCAGAGAAAATGGTATTAAATATGGTTATCACAATCATTCCCACGAATTCCAACTCGTAGAAGGTAAAGAAAAAATGATGGATTATCTGCTACAGCACACTAACCCCAACTATGTTTTCTTTGAAATGGATGTCTATTGGGTTGTATTAGCTAAAGAAAGCCCTGTAGCCTATTTCAAAAAATATCCAGGACGTTTCAAGCTTCTTCACATTAAAGACTACAGAGAGATTGGACAAAGCGGCATGGTAGGGTTTGATGCTATCTTCCGTAATGCCCAGACAGCAGGTCTTGAATATCCGATTGTGGAGTTGGAACAAGCAAGCAAGAGTATGGAAGAAGGCTTGAAGATCAGTATTGACTACCTTATCCATGCGCCATTTGTAAAAGCAACATATCAACGAAAATAAAATTTCATTGTACCAGTGTAGAAACCTAATAACTTCGGACAGTATTTCTCTAAAAGTGAAATATCAATATCCATTACATAATATTGTATCATCATGAAACGTATTATATCCTTATCTTCAGTCCTTTGCCTTTGCCTGTCAATGACTGCTTCAATATCTTCATTGAATAAGAAAAAACACAAAGAAAAAGAACACTTCATCTCCTCTCTCATGGCCCGCATGACCCTGAAAGAGAAAATCGCACAGCTCAATCTCGTCACACCCACTGCCGGAACCGGACCCTTCAAAACAAAAAGAGCCTTGGAAAAACTAAAGGATGGAACTGCCGGAAACGTTCTTTCGCTAAGAGGAACCGCAGAAAGTATCCGAGAAAAAGAGGCATTTGCAGAGCAGACGAGATTGAAAATACCCATGCTTTCTGCCCTTGATATCATACATGGTTACAAGACCGTATTCCCCATTCCCCTTGGACTTTCGTGCACATGGGACAGCGTACTCATCAAAAAGACAGCGCGAATAGCTGCCATAGAGGCCACGGCCATGGGCTATAACAACACCTATTCGCCCATGGTCGACATTACCCGTGACCCTCGTTGGGGCCGAGTTATGGAAGGATCCGGCGAAGATCCATACTTAGGAAGTGTCATTGCACGCGCCATGGTAAAAGGCTATCAAGGGGAGAATCTCGATGCCTCTACTTCTCTTTTAGCTTGTGTGAAACACTTCGGAATGTATGGAGCAGTAGAAGCCGGGCGCGATTACAACACAACCGACATGAGCAGAGTTACCATGTACAACGTTTATCTGCCACCTTATAAAGCAGCTGTGGAAGCTGGGGCAGGAAGTGTCATGACTTCATTCAACGATGTTGAGGGCATACCCTCCACGGCTAACAAATGGTTGCTCACGGATTTGCTGCGTAATCAATGGGGGTTCAAAGGCTTTGTGGTGACAGACTATAATGCCGTTCAGGAACTCATCCCCCATGGTGTGGCTGCCGACTATGAAGAAGCTGCCGAAAAAGCAATCAAGGCAGGGACCGACATGGACATGGCAAGCGAATGCTATAGCATGTTTATGGAAAAACTCGTTGCTGAAGGTCGCATTGATATAAGCTACATCAACCGGGCTTGTCGTAGAGTTTTGGAAGTGAAATACGACTTAGGCCTCTTCAACGACCCCTATAAAGGCTATCAGAAAGGACTTGCCGAACGGGTCATTCTGAGCAAAGAGCATAAAGCCGTTGCCCGGGAAGCAATACAACGGGCCATGGTTCTTTTGAAGAACGAGAGACAGGCACTACCCTTGCGGCCCGATAGCCGCGTAGCACTGATTGGTCCGTTCCTTGACAACAAGGCAGAAATGCTCAGCATGTGGTCGCCCGATGGTGTTATTGACAGCGTTGTCTCCATCGTGACTGGCATGAAGAAGCAATTCCGCGAGGTAAAGACCGCTGTCGGAACTTACATGAATGATGATCCTGCACTAAAAAGCTTTGAACCTTTCGACAGTGCACAACAAGCAAAGATGATAACCGAGGCCGTAGAACTCGCTCATCTGTCTGATGTGGTCGTTGTCGTCCTTGGAGAATCAAGATGGCTGTCAGGAGAAGCAAGGTCCATGACAAAGATTTCCATGCCGGCCTGCCAGAAAGAACTGCTAAAGGCACTGAAAAAGACGGGGAAGCCTGTTATCTTGGTATTATTAAGTGGCCGTCCCATGGTACTGACCGACATCATTCCTCATGCCGATGCCATCATCGCGGCATGGCGACCGGGCACGATGGCTGGCGATGCCATAGCCGATGTTCTCTCGGGGAAATACAATCCATCAGGGAAATTAACGATGACCTTCCCGCGTTCCGTAGGACAGATACCTATTTACTACAATCACAAGAACACAGGAAGACCTTTTAAAGACGGAGACCGCGGGCAATTCAAATCCAAATATCTTGATGAAATGAACAGTCCGCTATTCCCCTTTGGCTACGGACTCAGCTACACTACGTTCCGCTATGGGGATATCGTATTGTCAGACACGATTGTCAACGGTGCAAAGAAACATATCACGGCCAGCATATCCGTTACCAATACCGGGAAATATAGTGGAGAAGAGACCGTCCAACTCTATATCAACGACCCTGTGGCTTCCATAACGCGCCCCGTGAAGGAGCTGAAGGACTACCAAAAGGTCATGCTCGCCCCGGGTGAAACCAAGAAGATTACCTTCAATATTACCCCCGAAGCGTTGAAGTTCTACAACCATCATCTCGTCTACGACTGGGAACCCGGATTGTTCAATCTCTATATCGGCACCAATTCTGATGACGTTAAAGAGGCACATTTCGTATGGAACAAATAAAGACAACGAAACCTTTATACAAGGCATGTGCCAAGTTACGCACTTGTCTTGCCATGATAGCCGCAGGCATGTTCTTTGGAACACAGCAGGCAGCTTCACAACCTGCAAATGCTATACCTGTAGACCTGCGTTGCAACTATCAGACGACGCCATTATGCATTGCATCGGCTCCAAATCTATCATGGAAAACACAGACAAAAGAGAAAGGTTGGCTCCAATCAGCCTACCGGATACTCGTGGCTACGTCGCAAGAGAAGTTGAATAAAGGTCGGGCCGATGTTTGGGACAGTGGAAAGACGAAAGGTGGAACATCAGTTTCCATTCTCTATCAAGGACAGAAACTACAACCCCGCCGGTCCTATTGGTGGAAAGTGTGCGTATGGGACAACAAAGGACGCCTTTCTAAATGGTCAAAACCAACGTTCTTTGAAACATCTATGCTCACTCCAACTGACTGGAGCGCAACATGGATCGGGCATACCGATGCTATAGGGAGTGCTGATTTGCAACAGATAAAGTGGATATGGCTGCCCGCTCAGAATGCTTTTGATGTGCCAAGAAAGACGATTGCATGGTTCAGAAAGACATTGAACATCGAACATCTTCCACAGACTGCATACATACAGACGACCGTACGCGGGGATTATGAGCTCTACGTCAATGGTGCCGTCATCGATAAGAAAGATAAAGGTTGGCAATCTTTCGAACGCCAAGACCTCCTTCCTTATCTTCATAAAGGAGAGAACAACATCGAGGTGAAAGTGAATGCTGCCCGCACGGCATCGTTCACCCGCGACACGCGAAAAACCTTGTCGGGAAGTTATTCAGGTTTCGCAGGAATCTTGGTCGTAGAAGACCATCAAGAACGCCGAACTTATCCCACATCGGAAGGACAATGGGCGTGCCGGCCCGACAATGCGTCCAACTGGGAAACGGCAACCGTGTCCTGCACACTCGACGACCCAAGAATGGGACTCAACCCCGGGCCGCTGGTGGCCCCGGCCATCTTGCTCCGAAAGAACTTCGTTTTGAACAAACCTATCAAGGCAGCCCGCCTCTATGCAACTGCACTTGGAAGCTACGAGATGTTCGTCAACGGACAACGAACCGGAGGAGACTATTTCACGCCGGAGTTTACCAACTATAACAAACGCATCATCTACCAGACATATGATGTCACAAGAATGCTGCACGAAGGAGAAAACGCAATCGGTTCTCTACTTGGCGACGGGTGGTATGGAAGTCCACTGGGATGGAACGGCGAGAACGACTTGTTTGAAGGGCAATCCAACAAGCTCATCGCAGAACTTCACGTGACTTTCACCGATGGGACAACGGTTACGATTCCAACCGACGGCTCTTGGAAAACTGCTGTATCGCCAATATTGAAGTCGGAAATCTATTCGGGTGAATATTATGACGCCCGTCTTGAGCAAGAGAAATGGAACGAACCTTCTTTTAACGACGTTCACTGGCGCTACGCCGAGCCTATGGGCAACGATTACACAAAACTTTCTCCGCAGAACACTGCACCCGTCAGAGCGTTCACACGGCTAAGTCCTAAGCATATACACAAGACTCCCGACAACCGTTGGATCATAGATATGGGACAGAACCTTGCCGGAATAACCGAACTGAGATTGAAAGGAGAAGCCGGGACTGCCGTTGTCATGAGATTTGCAGAAAGACTTGCAACCCCTGACAGCATCTACACCGACAATCTGCGCAATGCAACTGCGAAAGACTGCTATGTGCTCAAAGGTGGAGAAGCGACCTACAGACAGCATTTCACTTTCCACGGTTTCAGATACATCGAAGTCTCTGGCTATCCCGGCGTTCTCTCGGACAATGATGTCTCCGCACTCGTATTGAGTTCGGTAGGCAACAAGACCGGACGCCTTGAAACCTCGAGCGATATTGTGAACCGCATGTATTCATTGGGCATCTGGGGGCAGCTCGGCAACTTCATCAGTGTTCCTACCGACTGTCCACAACGCGACGAAAGACTGGGGTACACCGGCGACGGACAAGTGTTCTGGCGAACGGGCAGCTACAACTTCGACATTGCATCATTCACCCATAAATGGATGAACGATATCAAAGATGAACAGACTGCCGAGGGAGGCGTTACCAACACGGCGCCTGCCGTGCCAATGAACAACCGCAAGAACGGTTCGCCGGGCTGGGAAGACGCTGCCGTCATTGTTCCATGGAGCTCATGGATGCAGTTTGGAGACAAAAGCATCATCACCGAGAACTGGCAGGCCATGACCCGCTTCATGAACTACGTGATTCGCAACAGCAAGGGCTACAATCGTGATGGCGGATATCTGGGCGATTGGCTGTGTATCGACAAGACCACGCCAAACGGCATCATCAGTAATTCCCTATGGGCCATGATGGCCGAGATGATGAAACAGATGGCCCAAGCCACAGGACACACCACCGAAGCAACAGCATACGAGGCCTTGCACGACAGCATCGCAAAGACTTTCCAAAGAACCTTCGTAAAGGCCGACGGAACCGTTGGCTCCGGAAGCCAAACCTGCTATGCTCTCGCGCTATATGCAGGGCTGATACCCGACAACTTGAAGAAAGCTGTCACCGATAAATTGGTGAAAGCCATCGAAGCCAACCAATGGCACCTGACAACCGGCTTCTTGGGTACACCTCGACTGCTGTTTGCCCTCTCCCAAAACGGGCGGACCGACGTTGCCTATCGCCTGTTGACCAACGAAACCTTTCCCTCATGGGGCTACATGGTCAGGCAGGGAGCAACGACATGGTGGGAACATTGGGACAGCGACAAGAGCGACCCGAAGATGAACTCATTTAATCACTACTCCTTCGGCGCCGTTGCCGAATGGATGTACAGGGCCATGGCCGGCATCAACACCACACCGGAAGCACCGGGATACAGGGAAATCATCATCAGTCCCGTGTTCGATACCACCGGTAGGCTCACCTCGGCTAAAGGAGAATACGAGTCAGTCTATGGAAAGATTGTGTCGGAATGGAAAATGCGGGACAACAAGAACGTAACCTTGCGCGTGACCATTCCCGCCAACACGACGGCAAAAGTGAAACTGCCCGCCGGTGCATCGTTCTCCAACAAGAATGACAAGGTAAGGGCCGGGAAACTGAAAGCCGGAACTTATCGGTTCGAAGTAAGACTCCAATGACACAAGTCCATCATATTCATCAATAACCCATAACTTATGAATATCATCAATAACTTAAAAACCGCAGTGCTCGTCGCTGTCTGCGCCTTATGCTGCGCCCAAGCAAGTGCACAACCATCGAACAAACCGCATCTGAAAAACAACGGCAATGCCACGCAACTGGTGGTTGACGGCAAACCCATGCTGCTTTTGTGCGGTGAGCTGGGCAACAGTTCGTCTTCTTCCATCTCTTATGCCGCAGAAAGCCTTGCCAAATGCAAACAGCTGGGGCTCAACAGTGCCATCGCAAGCATATCGTGGGAGCAATTCGAACCGCAAGAAGGGAAATACGACTACTCGCTTATTGACGGACTGATTAAAGAAGCCGAGAAGAACAACCTGAAACTTGTCGTCATTTGGTTTGCTTCTTACAAGAACGGGCTCTCCTCTTTTGCCCCCGCTTGGGTGCGACGCGACCAACAGCGCTTTCCAAGAATGATAGGACCGAGCATAGAAGGCCTGACCGGTGGCGCCGACCAAGCAAGCTATTACAAGAATATCCTTTCGCCTTTCTTCGAGGCTTCATGGAAAGCCGATGCCAAAGCGTTTGCCCAGCTGATGAAACACATCAAGGAGACCGACACGCACCATACCGTGGTGATGATGCAGGTGGAAAACGAAGCCGGAGCATATGGTGTTGACATCGACCGCCAGCCCATAGCCCGCAAGCTCTTCAACAGTGCCGTGCCGCAGGAGCTGCTGAAATATCTCCATACCCATGAGGCCGACCTCACACCGGCCATGGCCAAGGCATGGAAGGCAAGGCAGACAAAGGCCGGGGCAAACTGGAAAGAGACCTTTGGTACCGTGGCCATAGACGCTTTCATGGCTTGGCATTTCGCCCGATATCTGGAGCAAGTGACCGCAGCGGGCAAGAAAGCATACGACATTCCCATGTACTACAACGCGTGGCTCAAGCAACCCAAGCACGAAGGCATGCCCGGGCGCTATCCCTCGGGAGGTCCGATACACAGCATGCTCGACATCTATCGCGCCGCATCGCCGAGCATCGACCTGCTCTGCCCCGACATCTATCACCCCGAATTCAAACGCTATTGTCTTGCATACGCCCACAAAGGAAACACGCTCTTCATTCCTGAATGCCGCCCGGGCGAGGACATGGCAGCCAAGGCAACGTGGGTCATGGGCGAAAGAGCTGGCATCGGCTTCGCACCTTTCGGCGTTGAACGGATACAGGAAGGTACTTCGCTGACCGAATGCTACAGAGTGCTGTCGCAGCTGATGCCTTATGTCACGGCCGCCCAAGGTACGAAGAAGATACGGACCGTGTTCAAGCAGGTGATTCCCAAGATCAAAGGCGTGAACGTGGGCGAATGGGACTTCGATGCTGGCGAATTGGAGAAAGAAGATGCCGGCTCCATCAAGGTGTCCATGGGCAACTGGGTGTTCGATGTGTCCTACACCAATCAGCTAAAGGGCGAGGCTGCCTTTGCGATGTTCATTCAATTGAGCGACGACGAGTTCATCGTCACCGGCCGGAACGTGAGAATGAACTTCGAATGCAAGGACAATGCCAAGACTGCCGAGCTCATCGATGCGGAGCAAGGCGAGTTCGAGGGTGGAAAATGGACCGTGAGGCGCAGGCTGAACGGCGACGAGACGGCCCATGGCGTGGCGGTTTCGTTCCCAACGTCTATCGATGTGTTCCGCCCAGAGACTCAACAAGACATCGTGAAGCTGAAACTCTACAGCTATAAGCGCGTGGCACAGCCTTGAAAAGACGCAAGAGGCGGACGCAATAATGACTTATCACATCGGTGGTCTCTGCATGATGACGCAGAGGCCCCTTTTCTTTATGCCTGAACGCGTGCGGAACACTCGCAACTACGAGTACGGAATACTCGTCACAACGAGTACGGAACACTCGCTACAGTGGGTACGGAACACTCTTGGCCGAAGGGGTTGGACATGTTGTTGAGAAAGTGTACCGGGGCGGCTCATTTAGGCAGATGAGACCTGCGATACTCCGACGGCGTCTGCCCCGTATATTTCTTGAAGAACACGTTGAAAGCCGTCTTTGAGTTGAAACCGCTCTCAAAGGCGATGGCCACGAACGACCAATTGGCGTGTTGCTTCGACGAAATAAGATGCTTTGCGTATTCGGCCCTGTACTCGTTGACGAAGGTATAGAAGTTCTTTCCCATGTATTCATTGAGGGTCTGCGTGATGTGATGCTTGGGGATTCCCGTCAAAAAGGAAAGCCCTGCGATGGAAAGCTCGGTGTCTTTCCACGCCTTCTGCTGCTCCATCGAATCGACAAGGAGCCGGGCATAATGTGAAGCCTGACTGTCTTTCAGTCCCGACTTCACGTAGTGCGTGGCGTCGGGGACGTGCCCATGGTCTTGATTGAGCATCGGAACGGCATACTCGGTAATCAACAAATGCTGACGAAGGCCGAAATAACTCAACACATAAGTGATGAGCAGGGAGACGGGATTGCCCAGTTTGCCGATGATGCCCAAGGAATAGCCCTTGACTTGATAGGCAGCCACGATGATCGTGTAGTTATAAAACAGCAGGAAAAACACCACCAAGAACAGCATCCAGTTCAGGTTTATCTTGGAAGACGCAAAAGAATAGGCGTTCTTCATGCGTTTTTGATAGCCGAGAATGCCGACGAGCGTCATGCCACAGTAGGTCCACATGGACAGAATCAGGCCATAACCAAGGAGCGACTTCAAGATGATTTGGCCGTTAAAGTAGGTTTGATTGCTCGTAAAACTGTGCCCGAGCCTTTGGAACGAGAGGAAAATCATAAGGAGACAACCGCACAGAAAGGGAGCGAAATGAAAGAAGTCGCGCCGTTGGAAGCCTGTCCCCTGCCCCACGATATACTTCGAATAGAGATAAAGCAGAGGGGGAATGGCCAGTGCCAGCACGTTGGAAACGGGCCACAGAAAGCCTTTCACATGAAAATAGTACTTCACAATGTCCAATGCAAAAGACAATAGCAGGACGAACAGCCAGATGCAAAGAATGCGGTCTGCCGTTCTTTTCTGCTTCTTTCTCAGCAGAAGGAAGATTGAAAAAAGAGCCTGCGCGCAGTTGATGAAGGCGATGATGACGGTTCCCATGACTTATTCAGACCTTATAGCAATTGTAGTCCCTTGCAAATGTAACTATTTTATTTGTAATAATTAATATTTGTTGTCGATATTTTCAATCTCTCTGTAACATTCATCTGCTGGAAGAGGGGGATTGACAAGGCGCAGTAAAGCCAAGAAGCGGGTGAATGGAGGCTCCATCTGTCCCATTTCCCTTCGCTGGTTTGAACGACATGTAGGGACGCACGGCCCGTACGTCCGCTCCAATAACCGTGCTTTTTGCTTGCTATTGACCTTAACGGATGCACTAACCGTACGTCCCTACAGACCACTTCCTGTTCCACATTTTTCAATATCAGCCATATTACCGTGCAATATCGGCCATATTACCGTGCAATATCAGTCATTTCGTCTTGCAATATGGCCCATTTAACCGCGCTAAATGACCCATTTTGCGTCGTTATCCGACCCATTTCGCACAGGAAAGCAAGGCTCTTTAAATGAGAAGCTGGTAAGGAGTCGGCCCCAATTGCCACAAATAAAAAAGCGCAGTGACATCAATCACTGCGCTTTCTTTATAGCGTTTAATGCTAATCGTGAGCTTATTCTGCTGCAGGAGCTTCTTCGGTTGCCACCGGAGCCTCTTCTGTTGCCACGGGAGCTTCTTTCGTTTCTGGAGCTTCTGTAGCTTGAGTCTCGGCAGGCGCTTCTGCCTTGCCAGCAGCCTTGCGGCTACGACGGGTCTTCTTCGCTGCCTTTGGTGTCTTAGCCATGTTCTCATCGAAGTCTACAAGCTCGATGAAAGCAATCTCTGCGGCGTCTCCCTGACGTGTACCCAGCTTGATGACGCGGGTATAGCCGCCCGGACGGTCAGCCACCTTGGCTGCAACCTCTCCGAAGAGTTCTTTGATAGCCTCTTTCTTCTGAAGATAACGGAAAACCACACGGCGTGAGTTGGTCGTATCTTCTTTGCAACGGGTAATCAAAGGTTCTATATACTTCTTCAAGGCCTTTGCCTTTGCGAGGGTCGTAGTGATTCTTTTGTGCATAATCAACGACACGGCCATGTTAGCGAGCATGGCATCGCGATGAGATGCAGTACGACCCAGATGGTTGAATTTCTTATTATGTCTCATTTGTTCTTTGCGTTTAGAGGGCAGGGGCTTGTGTTACTCCTTGTCCAGTTTATACTTTGAAATGTCGGTTCCAAACGATAGATTCAGACTTTCGAGCAAATCATCAAGCTCTGAAAGCGATTTCTTACCGAAGTTGCGGAACTTCAAGAGGTCGGTCTTATTGTACTGCACGAGATCACCGAGGGTCTCTACGTCGGCAGCTTTCAGACAATTGAGCGCACGAACGCTGAGGTTCATATCGACCAACTTGGTCTTGAGCAGCTGACGCATGTGCAACACCTCTTCATCAAACTCTTGATTGCCGTCCTGATCGGGAGTTTCGAGTGTAATCTTCTCGTCAGAGAACAGCATGAAGTGGTAAATAAGGATCTTTGCAGCCTCTTTCAGTGCTTCTTTCGGGTGAATGGAACCATCTGTTGAAACTTCAATAACCAGTTTGTCATAGTCGGTCTTTTGTTCTACGCGGTATGGCTCGACTGAATATTTCACGTTTCGGATAGGGGTGTAGATGGAATCAATCGGAAGGATGTCGACATCAGTGCAGAACTCACGGTTTTCATCAGCCGGAACATAGCCACGACCTTTGTTGATTGTGAGATCAATTTGCATTGAAGCCTTAGCATCTAAATGACAAATCACCAAATCAGGGTTTAACACTTCAAATCCAGTCAGATATTTACCAATATCACCAGCTTTGAATTCTGTGGAATTCTCTACGGTGATACTAACTTTCTCGTTCTCGAATTCTTCTACTACTTGCTTGAATCTTACTTGTTTCAAATTCAAGATAATGTTGGTTATATCTTCCTTTACACCCGGAACGGAAGAGAATTCATGCTCAACACCCGCAATGCGAATGGTGTTGATGGCATAACCTTCCAGCGAGGAAAGAAGAATGCGTCGCAATGCGTTACCTATGGTAACCCCAAAGCCAGGCTCAAGCGGACGAAATTCAAACTTGCCGAACTTGTCATTGGCCTCCAACATTACAACTTTATCAGGTTTTTGAAATGCTAATATCGCCATTAATTCAATGATTTATTTAGAGTACAACTCAACGATTAACTGTTCCTTGATGTTTTCTGGAATGTCAGCACGCTCGGGCTTGTGTAAGAACTTGCCGCTCTTGCTGTTATCATCCCATTCAATCCATGGATATTTGCTGTGGTTGAAGCCTGCAAGTGCTGCATCGATAACCTCGAGAGACTTGGATTTCTCACGAACAGCAACGATCATGCCCGGCTTAACGGCAAATGAAGGGATGTTTACAACCTTTCCGTCGACAGTGATATGCTTGTGACCAACAAGCTGACGGGCTGCTGCACGGGTAGGAGCAATACCCAAACGGAAGACTACGTTGTCAAGACGACATTCAAGGTTCTGAAGAAGTACCTCACCGGTAATGCCATCTGCCTTTGCAGCCTTCTCAAACATGTTACGGAACTGACGCTCAAGTACGCCGTAGGTGTACTTGGCTTTTTGCTTCTCTGCCAACATGACACCGTATTCAGACGTTTTTCTGCGACGGTTGTTGCCATGCTGTCCAGGAGGGAAGTTTCTCTTGGACAAAACTTTGTCGGCGCCGAAAATGGCTTCACCAAATCGACGTGCAATTTTAGATTTCGGACCTATATATCTTGCCATAATTAAAATATGTGCTAATTGAAATGATTTCTTGATTATACCTTACGACGCTTCGGAGGACGGCAACCGTTGTGGGGCAATGGGGTAACATCGATAATCTCTGTTACCTGAATACCGGCCGCATTCACGGCACGGATTGCCGATTCACGACCGTTACCCGGACCCTTTACATAAGCTTTCACCTTGCGAAGTCCAAGGTCGAAAGCCACCTTTGCACAATCTTCACCAGCCATTTGGGCTGCATACGGTGTGTTCTTCTTCGAACCACGGAAGCCCATCTTGCCCGCCGAAGACCAAGAGATAACCTGCCCTTCGCTGTTAGCCAAAGATATGATGATGTTATTGAATGAACTATGAACGTGAAGTTGACCAATAGCGTCTACTCTTACGTTCCTTTTCTTAGATGTTGCTTTTGTCTTTGCCATAATTAATTTCCATTAAAAATTACTTAGTAGCCTTCTTCTTGTTAGCAACAGTCTTCTTCTTGCCCTTGCGGGTGCGAGCATTGTTCTTTGTGCTCTGTCCGCGAACCGGAAGACCATTACGATGTCTCACGCCACGATAGCAACCAATATCCATCAGTCGCTTGATGTTCATTTGGACCTCTGAACGGAGATCACCTTCAACCTTGAACTCAGCGCCGATAATTTCACGGATCTTGGCAGCCTGATCGTCAGTCCATTCGCTGACCTTCAGGTCACGGTTCACACCGGCCTTATCCAATATCTTTGCTGAACTACTTCGACCGATACCATAGATATAGGTCAATGCGATTTCGCCACGCTTGTTTTGGGGCAAATCTACTCCAACAATTCTTATTGCCATTTTTTAATTTGAATAAAAAACTAATTAAATAAAATTCAATTCTCGCCAAAGAACGTGCAAAGTTAGAAATAAAAATCTATTTATTCTAACATTTACAACACTTTAACATTAACCCTGACGTAATTTGAACTTAGGGTTTTTCTTGTTGATAACGAACAAACGACCTTTACGACGGACTATCTTACAGTCGGCAGTACGCTTCTTTAATGATGTTCTTGTTTTCATATCAGTGTATATATGAGAAATTATTTGTATCTGAAAACGATTCTTCCTTTTGTCAAATCATAAGGGCTCATCTCTACTTTCACCTTGTCACCGGGAAGAATTTTGATGTAATGCATGCGCATTTTTCCCGAAATGTGGGCGATGATCTGAACTCCATTCTCAAGTTCTACGCGGAACATTGCGTTTGACAGACTCTCTACAATTGTTCCATCCTGCTCTATAGCGGATTGTTTTGCCATAAATAAACCTATTCTTACTTACTTAATGATTTTCTATTTCTTCAAACGTTGATAAAATTTCGGCCTTTCCTTTCCGAATAGCAATGGTATGTTCGAAATGAGCTGCCGGTTTATGATCGCGAGTTACAATACTCCAACGATCAGGCAACATCCAAATCTGCCGCTCACCCATTGTTATCATGGGTTCGATAGCAATGCACATCCCGGCTTTCAACATCACTCCGTTACCGTGTGAACCGTAATTGGGTATCTGAGGAGCCTCATGCATCTCCCTACCAATGCCGTGACCGGTCAGTTCTCTGACAACACCGTAACCATAACTTTCGCAATATTCCTGTATTGCCGCGCCGATATCACCCACATGTTTTCCTGCAACAGCCTGTTCAATCCCTATATACAGTGACGCTTTCGTGACCTCCAGTAACTGCTTTACTTCAAGAGCAACCTCGCCCACACCAAAGGTATAGGCCGAATCACCATTGTAACCGTTCAAAAGTGTGCCGCAATCAATGGAAACGATGTCGCCATCTTTAAGCACCACCTTATCGCTTGGGATTCCATGAACGACGACGTCGTTGATGGAAGTACAGATTGATGCCGGGAAAGGCCCTCCAAATGGATTAGGAAAATCTTTGAACGTGGGGACAGCCCCATGGTCTCTGATAAACTCCTCTGCTATTTTATCCAGTTGGAGGGTCGTTACACCGGGCTTGATATTTCTACCTAACTCTGCAAGGGTGGCACCAACAAGTTGGTTGGCCTTGCGCATTAAGTCTATTTCATCTTCTGTCTTCAGAAATATCTTCATTCGCCGGACGCCGATTAGTAAACCGATACACCACTGTTACGTGTGTGACCGGAGTTCAAGAGTCCGTCGTAATGGCGCATCATCAGATGACTCTCTATCTGTTGGAGCGTGTCGATAACCACTCCGACGAGAATCAACAACGATGTTCCACCAAAGAACTGTGAGAAGCCCTGCTGCACGTTAAGCAGTCCGGCTAAAGCCGGCATGACAGCAATGAACGCAATGAACAACGAACCCGGAAAAGTAATACGAGACATGACGGTATCGATATAATCTGCCGTGTCCTTACCGGGTCTGATGCCCGGAATAAAACCGTTATTGCGTTTCATATCCTCTGCCATCTGCGTTGCATTCAGCGTGATTGCCGTATAGAAGTAGGTAAATGCGATAATCAAAATCACATAAATCACATTATACAACACGCTACGGTTATCCATCAGCGAACGACCTAACCAAGAGGCATTGTCACTCTGATACTGAACGATGACCAAAGGAACGAACATCAATGCCTGAGCAAAGATGATTGGCATCACATTGGCTGCGAACAGCTTCAACGGAATGTACTGACGCGCACCACCGTACTGCTTGTTACCAACCAGACGCTTGGCATACTGCACGGGAACCTTACGTGTGCCCTGCACCAAAAGAATGGACGCACAGACGACCGCATAGAGAATGAGAATCTCGGCAATGAACATCACGATACCACCACCAGAGATGGCCGTAAAACGTGAAGTCACTTCCTGCACAAAAGCCTGAGGCAGACGTGCGATGATACCAATCATGATAATCAGAGAAACTCCATTTCCGACTCCTTTATCAGTGATGCGCTCACCGAGCCACAGAATGAACATACTTCCTGCCGCAAGAATGATAGTTGCAGGCACGATGAAGACCGTCCAAGAAATGCCACTTGCCAAAGCTTGGCTGGCCTGTGTCTTCAGGTTCATGAGGTAGGCCGGTGCTTGGAACACCAAGATGGCAACCGTCAGCAGGCGGGTATACCAGTTTATCTTCTTTCTTCCGCTTTCACCCTCACGCTGCATCTTCTGGAAATAAGGCACAGCGACAGCAAGGAGCTGCATAACGATCGAAGCTGAGATATAGGGCATGATTCCAAGTGCAAAGATTGAAGCATTGGAAAAAGCACCACCAGAGAACATGTCCAAGAGCGACATAAGGCCACCTGCGGTCTGCGACTGAAGTGATTCCAACTTAGCCGGATTGATTCCGGGAAGAACGACGAACGAACCAAAACGGTAAATTGCCGTAAAGAGGATCGTTATCAGAAGACGCTGACGCAAATCCTCTACCTTCCAACAGTTCTTTAGTGTCTCAATAAACTTTTTCATTTTTTAGATTATAGTTGCGTTACCACCCACTGCCTTGATAGCTTCTTCGGCAGTCTTAGAGAATGCGTTTGCTTCAACATCGATTTTCGCCTTCAACTTACCGTCGCCAAGGATCTTTATCAGCTCCTTGCCATTGGTAAAGCCGGCTTCCTTCAGCTCAGCGACCCCGATTTTCGTCAGATTCTTAGCCTCTGCGAGTGCCTGCAACGTTGAAAGATTCACAGCAAGATATTCCTTGTGGTTGACATTCTTGAAACCAGACTTCGGAACACGGCGCTGAAGGGGCATCTGTCCACCTTCGAAGCCGATCTTTCTCTTATAACCGGAGCGAGCCTTGGCACCCTTGTGACCACGGGTAGAAGTTCCACCGAGTCCGGAACCGGGTCCACGACCGATACGACGACGTGAATGTGTGGAACCCGCAGCCGGTTTTAAACTATTTAATTTCATAATCGATTTTTGATATTAAAAGATTTGTTATTCAACTACGCTAACCAGATGATGAACCTTGCGGATCATTCCGCGGATACTGGGAGTATCTTCAACTTCAACAACCTGAGAAATCTTACGAAGTCCCAAGGCAAGAAGCGTGCGCTTCTGGTCAACCGGATAACCGATTTTACTCTTTATCTGTTTGATTTTAATTGTTGCCATTGTCTTTTTCTCTCCCATTAACCGTTAAACACTTTGTCCATACTGATGCCACGCTCGCCAGCTACGGTATAAGCATCACGCATCTCGGCGAGTGCCGCAATGGTAGCCTTCACAAGGTTGTGGGGGTTAGAAGAGCCCTTTGACTTTGCAATCACGTCAGTGACGCCTGCACTTTCAAGAACGGCACGCATAGCACCACCGGCTTTCAGCCCGGTACCGGCTGCGGCTGGCTTCAAAAGAACAAGCGCACCACCGAATGACATTTCGACTTCATGGGGAACCGTACCTTTCAGCACCGGAACCTTCACGAGATTCTTCTTTGCAGACTCCACACCCTTGGAGATAGCAGCCGTCACCTCACCGGCCTTACCAAGGCCCCAGCCGACAACACCCTTGCCATCACCAACAACGACGATGGCAGCAAATGTGAATGTACGACCACCTTTGGTAACCTTGGTTACGCGGTTGATAGCAACCAAACGATCTTTCAGTTCTATGTCACTATTTACTTTTACTTTATTCATTGCCATAATCGTTTAGAATTTAAGTCCTCCTTCTCTGGCTGCATCGGCAAGTGCCTGAACACGGCCATGATAGAGATATCCGTTGCGGTCGAAAACAACTGTCTCGATGCCGGCGGCCTTTGCCTTTTCGGCTACGAGTGCGCCAACTTTCTTTGCCTGCTCTGTCTTGGCCAGCTTTTCGAGGCCAAGTGAAGAGGCTGAAGCAAGCGTCTTTCCGGTCAAATCGTTAATTACCTGAGCATAAATCTGCTTGTTGGAGCGGAAAACACTAAGACGTGGACGCTCAGCTGTTCCGTTTACACTCTTGCGAATGCGGAACTTTATCTTAATTCGTCTTTCTACTTTCTTTGTTGTCATAATCGTAAAATCAATTAAAATTACTTGGCTGCAGCGGTCTTACCAGACTTTCTGCGAATAACCTCGCCTTGGAACAGGATACCCTTTCCTTTATAAGGTTCCGGTTTACGGAAAGAACGAATTTTTGCACAGATGAGACCAAGCAACTGCTTGTCGCAAGACTCGAGCGTGAGAAGCGGGTTCTGGTTTCTTTCAGACTTCGTCTCAACCTTCACCTCCTTGGGAAGTTCGATGAAAATGGGGTGCGTGTAGCCCAAAGAGAGCTCAATCAGATTTCCCTGATTGGAAACACGATAACCCACACCAACGAGTTCGAGCACCTTCTTGTAGCCCTCGCTCACGCCGACAACCATGTTGTTCACCAATGAACGGTAGAGACCGTGGAAAGCCTGCTTCTGTTTGGTGTCAACAGGGCTGTTCTCGTCGATGGTGAAAGTGATCTGGCCGTCAGCAACCTCCATCTTGACAGACGGGTCAACGTCCTGAGCAAGCTCGCCCTTGGGCCCTTTGACCGTCACTACATTTGTCTTTGCATCGAAGTTTACCGTAACTCCGGCAGGAACACTAATTGGCAATTTACCTATTCTTGACATATTAAAATCCTCCAATTAATAAATGTAGCAAAGAACCTCGCCGCCTATCTTCAGTTCGGCCGCCTCTTTGTTTGTCATTACACCTTTGGATGTAGATAAGATAGCGATACCTAATCCGTTAATCACTCTCGGCATGTCTTTGTAACCGGTGTACTTGCGGAGACCGGGGGTAGACACGCGCTTCAAACTCTTGATAGCGCTTTTCTTTGTCGAAGGGTCGTACTTGAGTGCGACCTTGATCGAACCTTGAGGACCATCTTCAATGAACTTATAGTTCAGGATGTATCCCTTCTCGAAGAGAATCTTTGTAATCTCCTTCTTCAAGTTAGACGCAGGAACCTCAACCACACGGTGATGAGCCATGATTGCATTTCTGAGTCTTGTCAGATAATCTGCTATTGGATCTGTCATAAATATAAAATGTTTAATTAATCGGGACAACCCCGACAATATTAAAAATAATCGGTTGAAACACGACCGGTGAAAAGCGAGTGCCATTCCTTGCGGAGCCAACGTCTATGTGCCTTGCAGTGCGTGACAACCGGCTTGCGTTTCAACCGCAGCCGTTTCACGTTGCAAAATCAGTCATTTCGGCGTGTGATTCCAGCCATTTTACCGTGCAAAATCAATGGGATTGCAGCGCAATATCAGCTATATTGCATCGCGAAAAAATCCTTGTTTGCAGCATGGGGAAATGCCCGTCGCTTTCCGATGTTCCGAGTTTACCAGCTTGCCTTCTTCACTCCCGGAATCAAACCTGCCGATGCCATCTCACGGAACTGGATACGCGAGAGGCCGAACTGACGGATATATCCTTTGGGACGGCCCGTTATCTTGCACCGATTGTGAAGACGGATAGGGTTAGCATTCTTGGGGATAGCCTGAAGTTTGCGAGCTGCCTCGTAAGCTTCGGCTGAATCCTCAGCGGTAGCGATGATCTTTTTCAGAGCCGCGCGCTTTTCAGCGTAACGAGCAACGAGCTTTGCACGCTTTACTTCGCGGGCTTTCATTGATTCTTTTGCCATATTCCTTAATCGTTTTTATGCGTTCTTGAATGGAAGACCGAATGCCTTGAGCAGTGCCAAGCCTTCTTCGTCGGTCGTGGCCGATGTAACGAAGGTAATGTTCATGCCCTGAATGCGGTCGATTTCATCGAGATTAATCTCCGGGAAGATGATTTGCTCGGTGATACCCAGCGTATAGTTGCCACGTCCGTCGAACTTGGTGGCGATACCCTTGAAGTCGCGGATACGTGGCAGCGAAACACGAACGAGTCTTTCAAGGAACTCATACATACGTTCACCACGAAGCGTCACCATCACACCGATTGGCATCTTCTTACGGAGCTTAAAGTTGGCGATATCCTTCTTCGAAAAAGTTGCCACGGCCTTCTGACCGGTGATGGCCGATATCTCGTTGATAGCAACATCAACGATCTTCTTGTCTTGCGTGGCGTCGCCAAGACCCTGATTGATAACGATCTTCTTCAGAACAGGGGTCTGCATTGTCGAAGAATAGCCGAACTGCTTCTGGAGTGCAGGAGCAATTGTCTCCTTGTAAACTTTCTTTAACTGTGCTGTATTCATTACTTGATTTCCTCCCCTGACTTTTTAGCGATACGAATCACGTTCTTGCCTTCATGCTTGATGGCTATGCGAGTGGGCTTACCACTCTTGGGATCGATCAGACTTAGATTTGAAATATGAATAGGAGCCTCCATTTTCACGATACCTCCCTGAGGATGCTTGGCCGAAGGCTTGGTGCTCTTCGATACGAGGTGCACACCTTCAACGATGGCACGGTTCTCGCTGACCAGCACCTTGAGCACTTTACCGGTCTTGCCCTTGTCGCTTCCGGCAAGAACAATCACCGTATCGTTTTTTCTAATATGTAACTTACTCATTACTTACTTGTTTTATGATTAATTAAAGAACCTCCGGTGCCAAAGAAACCACTTTCATATTCGCTGCACGAAGCTCACGAGCCACCGGACCGAAGATGCGGCTGCCGCGAAGCTCGCCGGCATTGTTCAGCAATACGCAAGCATTGTCGTCGAAACGGATATAAGAACCATCGGCACGACGGATTTCCTTCTTTGTGCGAACAATCAAAGCCTTCGATACTGCTCCCTTTTTCAAATCGCTGGACGGGATAACCTTCTGTACAGCCACAACGATAATGTCACCCACACTGGCATAACGACGGCCGGTTCCACCGAGAACACGGATACATTTAGCCTCGCGTGCGCCACTGTTGTCACAAACTGTAAGTTTTGATTCTGCTTGTATCATAATTACTTCGCTTTTTCAATAATTTGTACTAATCTCCATCGCTTTGTCTTGGACAGAGGACGAGTTTCCATGATCTGCACTGTATCGCCTACATTAGCCTCATTCTTCTCGTCATGGACATGGTACTTCTTTGTCTTCTGGACAAACTTACCATAAATAGGGTGCTTTTCCTTGAACTTTGATGCAATAACAATGGTTTTATCCATTTTGTTACTAATGACAACACCCTGTCTTACTTTTCTTAAATTTCTTGTTTCCATCTGGACCATTATTATTTTTGAAGTTCTCTCTGACGAAGTTCCGTTTCGATACGCGCGATGTCGCGACGAGCTGCCTTAATCTGTGATGGATTCTCCAGAGGTGCAATCGAATGGTTCAGCTTCAACTGGTTGAACTGTGCCTTTGCAGTCTCCAACTTCTCTGCCAATGCATTGGCATCGAGTTCTTTTAATTCTTTCATCTTCATAGTTTAAGCGTTTTTATCGAAATCACGTCTAACAACAAACTTTGTCTTAACAGGCAGTTTCTGTGCAGCAAGGCGGAGCGCCTCTTTTGCAATGTCGAATGAAACGCCTTCCACTTCGAAAAGAATGCGACCCGGTGTAACAGGTGCAACCCATCCTGCTGGATCACCTTTTCCTTTACCCATGCGGACATCGGCCGGCTTACGCGTGATGGGCTTATCGGGGAAGATGCGAATCCAAACCTGTCCCTGGCGGTTCATGTAGCGATTGACGGCCACACGAGCCGCTTCTATCTGGCGACTGTTGATCCATTTCGGCTCAAGTGTCTTGATACCGAATGAACCAAAGGCCAATTGCGTGCCTCTCGACGCGTTGCCTTTGTTGCCACGTCCGTCTTGAGGTCTTCTATATTTTACTCTTTTTGGCTGTAACATGATAGCTTTCTACTTTTAACGGTTATTGTTTCTCTTGCGATTACCACGGCCGCCGTTGCGACCTCCATTAGAGCGGCCACCACTTTGCTTCTCCTGAGTAAAGTTTGGAGTAAGTTCACGCTTACCGTAAACCTCTCCACGGCATATCCACACCTTGATACCCAAAAGACCTACCTTTGTCAGGGCCTCCGTTGCACAGTAATCGATGTCTGCACGGAATGTATGCAGAGGCGTACGTCCCTCTTTGAACATTTCCTTACGTGCCATTTCGGCACCGTTCAGACGACCAGTAATTTGGATCTTGACACCTTCTGCACCTGCACGCATCGTATTCTGAATAGCCATCTTGATGGCACGGCGGTAAGAAATCTTACCTTCCACTTGCCGAGCGATGTTGTTGCCCACGATGGTGGCATCAAGTTCCGGTTTTTTAATCTCGAATATGTTGATTTGGATGTCTTTCTTATAGAGCTTCTTCAGCTCTTCTTTGAGTTTATCGACATCTTGACCACCTTTACCAATGACGATACCCGGACGGGCAGTGCAAATAGTGATGGTGACGAGTTTCAGTGTACGCTCAATGACGATACGAGAAACACTGGCCTTAGCCAAACGCTCGTTAAGATACTTGCGGATTTTGCGGTCCTCAACGAGGTTTTCTCCGAAGCTCTTGCCACCAAACCAATTTGAATCCCAACCACGGATAATACCAAGTCGGTTGCTTATTGGATTAACTTTCTGTCCCATTCTGTTATTTATTTTTCGTCGTTAGTTTTGGCATCAACAAACAGCGTCACGTGATTTGAACGCTTACGGATTCTATAACCACGGCCCTGTGGTGCCGGTCTCATACGTTTCATTGTAACACCTTCATCAACGAAGACTTTACTGATGTACAGTTCGCCGTCTTCGGCCTTGCGGTCATTCTTTGTCTCCCAGTTGGCAATTGCCGAACGTAGCAGTTTCTCAACGTCTGTAGCGGCCTGCTTCTTAGAGAACCGAAGTACTCCGAGGGCACGGTTGACCTCTAAACCACGGATCATGTCTACAACGTAGCGCATCTTGCGTGGTGAAGAAGGAACTCCCTTGAGCTTTGCGAAGTACAGATTTTTGCGAGCTTCCTTGATTTTCTCAGCTGCGATATGTTTTCTTGCTCCCATTATTATTCTTGTTTGTTAAATGGATTAACCCCGCTTACTTCTTGTTATTACCAGAGTGACCACCGAAACGGCGTGTAGGTGCAAACTCTCCGAGCTTGTGACCAACCATGTTCTCCGTAATGTAAACAGGGATAAATTTGTTTCCGTTATGAACTGCAACAGTGTGTCCCACGAAATCCGGGGAAATCATTGATGCTCTGGCCCAAGTCTTCACTACACTCGACTTACCACTCTCGTTCATAGCGAGAATCTTCTTCTCGAGCGATACGTTGATATATGGACCTTTTTTTAATGAACGACTCATAATTTACTCTTTATTTTTTGTTAGCTCTTTCGATAATATACTTGTTTGAAAGCTTCTTAGGTGCGCGAGTCTTGAGACCCTTAGCGTAAAGACCCTTACGAGAACGTGGGTGACCACCACTCTGACGACCTTCACCACCACCCATTGGGTGATCAACAGGGTTCATAACAACACCACGGTTGTGTGGGCGACGACCCAACCAGCGAGAGCGACCAGCCTTACCCGACTGTTCCAATGCATGGTCGGAGTTACCAACACTACCTACTGTAGCTTTACAAGCACTCAAAATCTGACGGGTTTCGCCAGAAGGGAGCTTAATAACACAATAACTGCCCTCACGAGAAGTCAACTGAGCAAAGTTACCAGCCGAACGAACAAGCAAAGCACCCTGACCCGGACGCAATTCAATGTTGTGAATTACCGTACCAACAGGAATGTTTGCAAGCGGGAGCGCATTACCGATTTCAGGAGCAGCCTCTGCACCCGACATCAATGTTGCACCAACCTGCAGTCCGTTAGGAGCAATAATGTAACGTTTTTCACCATCAGCGTAGAATAAAAGCGCAATGCGAGCCGAGCGATTTGGGTCATACTCGATTGTCTTCACTACAGCCGGAACACCATCTTTCTCACGTTTAAAGTCTATCAGACGATATTTCTGCTTATGGCCACCGCCAATGTAGCGAACGGTCATCTTACCGGTGTTATTTCGACCACCGGTAGAACGTTTGCCGTAAACGAGAGACTTCTCTGGCACGGATGCAGTAATATCCTCGAACGTGCCAATAACTTTGTGTCTTTGTCCCGGAGTAACCGGGTTTAATTTACGTACTGCCATTTTTTATTTTAAATATTGCTGTAAAAATCAATTGTATCGCCTTCCTTTACAGTGACGATTGCCTTCTTGAACGCATTCTTCTGGCCCTTGATAAGACCTGCCTTGGTATAACGGCTCAACCGCTTTCCGGCATAACGAAGCGTGTTCACGTCAACTACCGTAACATGATACAGGCTTTCGACTTCCTTCTTAATTTGGAGCTTATTAGCCTCAGGACGAACGATGAAGCCATAGCGGCTCGGGTTCTTCTCCGTAATCTTGGTTTGCTTCTCAGTAACCAATGGTTTAATAATAAATGCCATAATCTAATATCTCCTTTTTACTTATTTAAGATTTCGTCAATAGCCTTCAACGATCTTTCGGTAACAAGCACAACATCTGCGTTCAAGACTTTATATGAATTGAGCGCAGTTGCGCGCATTACCTCTGCACGCTGAATATTACGAGCGGACAAATATACGTTTTTATTTACTTCCGGCAAAAGCAGAAGTGTTTTCTTGCCGTCAACTTTAAGATTTTTTGCAAAATTTACAAACTCTTTAGTCTTAGGTGCTTCAAAGTTGAAGTCTTCCACCACGATAACAGCATTCTCCTTAGCCTTATAAGAGAGGGCAGACTTGCGGGCAAGAACCTTTACTTTCTTATTCAACTTGAAGTCGTAATTGCGTGGTTTAGGACCAAACACACGGGCACCACCGACAAGCACAGGCGAGTTGATGTCTCCACGACGGGCACCACCGCCGCCTTTCTGACGACCCAGCTTGCGAGTAGAGCCACTCAGTTCGCTTCTTTCCTTCGTCTTGGCCGTACCCTGACGCTGTGCGGCCAGATACTGCTTGACATCCAAGTAAAGAACGTGATCGTTAGGCTCAATTCCAAAGATAGCCTCGTTCAGGGTTACCTTTCTTCCGGTCTCCTGACCATTGATATTTAAAACGCTAACTTCCATTACTTTTTGATTAAAACGGTTGAACCATTACATCCGGCAACAGAACCCTTGACAAGAAGGAGGTTGTGCTCCGGGATTACCTTTAACACTTGCAGATTCTGAGTAGTAACACGGTCACCGCCCATCTGCCCAGCCATGCGCATACCCTTAAAGACCTTAGCCGGGTAAGAACAAGCACCGATAGAACCCGGTTTGCGAGCGCGGTCGTCCTGACCATGAGTACTCTGGCCCACACCACCGAAACCATGACGCTTGACTACGCCTTGGAAACCTTTTCCTTTGGAGGTTCCGACCACGTCGACAAACTTCGTGTCGGCAAAAAGCTCAACCGTAATGGTGTCACCGAGGTTATGCTCCTCGTCAAACTTGAACTCGGCCAAGTGCTTCTTCGGTGTTGTGCCTGCCTTCTTGAAGGTTCCCAGCAACGGCTTTGAGGTACGACGCTCTTTAGCCTCTTCGAAACCTAACTGAAGTGCTTTGTAACCATCTTTTTCTTCTGTCTTTACTTGGGTTACAACACAAGGACCAGCTTCGATAACAGTGCACGGAACATTCTTACCGTCGGCACTGAAAACGGATGTCATTCCGATTTTTTTTCCAATTAATCCTGGCATTTCAATAATAATTTAATCGATAAATAATCTACGTTCTGAAATCAGACTTTAATCTCTACTTCCACACCTGACGGCAATTCGAGCTTCATCAAGGCATCGACTGTCTTTGCAGTAGAGCTGTAGATGTCGATGAGCCGCTTGAAGTTTGAAAGTTGGAACTGTTCACGGGCCTTCTTATTGACGAAGGTAGAACGGTTCACGGTGTAGATACGCTTGTGGGTCGGCAATGGAATAGGACCACTGACGATAGCACCCGTGGCCTTAACGGCCTTTACAATCTTTTCTGCTGACTTGTCAACCAACATGTGGTCGTAAGATTTCAGCTTGATTCTGATTTTCTGACTCATTGTTTTGATATTATAAGATGAATAAAAAGAAGCAAAGAGGTGCGCCGTTTAAGAGTCATTCGCTAAACAGCGCCTCTACGCTTGATAATGATATTTCTCTTGTCTTAGAGAAGTTCTGCATGACCATGAACCTCCTCAAGCACGGCCTTGGCAATACTTGTGGAAAGTGCCTCATGGTGATCATACTCCATGGAAGATGTTGCTCGACCGGAAGTGATGGTACGCAGAGCGGTCACATAACCGAACATCTCTGCCAACGGAACCATGGCTTTCACGATACGGGCACCGCTGCGAGCCTCTTCCATTCCCTGAACAAGACCACGGCGCTTGTTCAAGTCTCCGATAACATCACCCATGTTCTCTTCAGGAGTAACAACCTCTACCTTCATAATCGGCTCCATCAACACAGGGCCTGCCTTTGGACAAAGTACTCGGAATGCCTGATGAGCCACCAACTCGAACGACAACTGATCGGAGTCTACAGGGTGGAAGCTACCATCGGTCAACGTCACCTTCATACCGGTCATTGGGAAACCACCAAGGACTCCGTTACGCAAACAGTCTGCAAAGCCTTTCTGCACCGACGGAATGAACTCCTTGGGCACGTTACCACCTTTAACCTCGTTGATGAACTGCAAGTCGCTTTCTGTGAAGTCTTCGTCCTTCGGGCCGATAGTTACATCGATACAAGCAAACTTACCACGACCACCAGACTGCTTCTTGTAGGTTTCGCGGCTCTGTGCCGTGCGTGTGATGGCCTCTTTATAGTTCACCTGTGGCTTACCTTGGTTACATTCTACCTTGAACTCGCGTTTCAAGCGGTCGATAATGATATCCAAGTGGAGCTCACCCATACCTGAGATAATGGTCTGACCGCTCTGCTCATCGGTACGAACAGTGAAAGTCGGGTCCTCTTCGGCCAACTTAGCAAGACCGTTATCCAACTTAGCAACGTCTGCCTGGCTCTTCGGCTCAACAGCAATGGAAATCACTGTATCGGGGAAAGTCATAGATTCCAGTACGATGGGCGCTTTCTCATCACAGAGTGTGTCACCCGTACGAATATCTTTAAAACCTACACCTGCACCGATATCGCCCGCATCAATAGAATCCATCGGAATTTCCTGCTTGGAGTTCATCTGGAACAAGCGACTAATACGTTCTTTCTTGCCCGAACGCGGGTTATAAACATAGGAACCGGCAGCAATCTTACCGGAATAAACGCGGAAGAACACCAAACGACCCATGAACGGATCAGTGGCTATCTTGAATGCCAATGCCGAAGTGGGTGCATCTTCTGAAGGTTTGCGGTCTTCTTCTTCTTCTGTGTCAGGATTTGTTCCCACAATAGCCTGCGTATCAACAGGTGAAGGCAGGAATGCACAAACATAATCCAACAAAGGTTGAACACCTTTATTTTTATAAGAAGAGCCCAACAACATGGGGCAGCATTCCATGGCAATACAACCCTTGCGAATGGCACGCAACAACTGTGCTTCGCTGACATCCTTGCCATCGAGATAGAGCTCCATCACCTCGTCATCGAAGTTAGCTGCACCCTCAACGAGCTTCTCACGCCATTCAGCTGCCTCGTCTGCAAGCTCAGCCGGAATATCTTCTACATCATATTCAGCGCCCATCGTCTCGTCATGCCACAAGATAGCCTTCATCTTAATCAGGTCCACAACGCCTTTGAAGTTCTCTTCTGCACCAATAGGAATCTGGATAGCGATAGGATTGGCACCCAGAATATCCTTCATCTGCTGAACAGTCTCAAAGAAGTTGGCGCCCGAACGGTCCATCTTATTCACATAACCGATACGCGGAACGTTATATTTGTCGGCCTGACGCCAAACAGTCTCTGACTGTGGCTGAACACCATCGGCAGCCGAATAGGTTGCAACGGCTCCATCAAGCACACGAAGCGAACGCTCTACCTCTGCGGTGAAGTCAACGTGTCCCGGAGTATCAATCAAGTTAATCTTATATGACTTGCCCTCATAGTTCCAATTACAAGTGGTCGCAGCCGAAGTAATCGTGATACCACGCTCCTGCTCCTGTGCCATCCAGTCCATTGTAGCTGCACCGTCATGCACCTCACCAATCTTATGCGTCTTACCGGTGTAGAAAAGAATGCGCTCCGACGTGGTTGTCTTGCCGGCATCGATGTGAGCCATGATACCGATATTACGAGTCAAATGTAAATCGCGATTTGCCATTTTCTTTTTACCTTTATTTGATTAGAATCTGAAATGAGCGAATGCACGGTTAGCCTCGGCCATGCGATGCATGTCTTCCTTGCGCTTGAACGCACCACCCTGATTATTGTAAGCATCCATGATCTCGGCAGCGAGTTTCTCTGCCATAGACTTTCCACCACGCTTGCGGGCAAAATTGATCATATTCTTCATCGAGATGCTTTCCTTGCGCTCGGGACGAATCTCGGTCGGCACTTGGAAAGTGGCACCACCGATGCGGCGGCTCTTCACCTCAACCTGCGGAGTGATGTTGTCCAAGGCCTGCTTCCAGATTTCGAGTGCTGGCTTTTCTTCCTTAGCCATCTTCTCTTTCACCGTATCAAGGGCTTTGTAGAAAATCTCGTATGATATGGTCTTCTTGCCATCATACATCAAATGGTTCACAAACTTAGAGACCTTCTGGTCGTTGTAAACGGGATCCGGGAGGATCACACGCTTCTTTGGTTTTGCTTTTCTCATTTTGTTTTGAAAAATAAATTCTGCATGGGGCTGTCATTCATGTTCTTCAATATCCGCACCCGGACATTTACTCAACCTGTTATCAACAATTCTCCAGCAAAACGTTTTTAATAAAATATCGGTTTGGCAATTTACTTCTTACCTGCCTTTGGGCGCTTAGCACCATACTTTGAACGGCGTTGCGTGCGATTAGCAACACCTGCCGTGTCAAGTGTACCGCGAACAATGTGATAACGCACACCGGGGAGGTCTTTCACACGACCGCCACGAACCAACACAATGGAGTGCTCCTGAAGGTTGTGGCCTTCTCCCGGAATATAGGAGTTCACTTCCTTCTGATTTGTCAAACGCACACGGGCAACCTTACGCATTGCCGAGTTAGGCTTCTTAGGAGTCGTCGTATAAACACGAACACAAACGCCGCGACGCTGCGGACAATTGTCCAATGCCGGCGACTTGCTCTTGTCTACGATGTCCTTTCTGCCCTTTCTTACTAACTGTGAAATAGTAGGCATAATTTTACTTTTTTGTTTATATATTTATTTTATTTCTTATCAATATTTATGAAACGGCTTCCGACAAAAGCACATTTCGGGCTGCAAAGGTACGAACAAATCTTCAAACTACCTAATTATAAAGATGGCAAAAAGTCTACATCTTGGCTTAATTTACAAGGTATAAACTTTATTAACATTTATTCAATCGCAAATACCGACCTTAATACCCACCTCACCCCACCCAAAGGGAGGGAAAATGGATTGCAAGTAGTCTGTACTCCCCACATTGGAAGGGGCCGAGGGAGGCTCTACGACTCCGTTTCCGGCATCTTGAACGGCGCAGCCATACGGGGTTGCTGTTCGGGAATCACAATTTTACCAAATTGCTGTTCATAGTTGTGAACATTCTCCTGCAAGGCTTGCAAAAGCCGTTTGGCATGTTCCGGTGCCATCACCACGCGCGCGCCGACCTCCGGTTTAGGCATTCCCGGCAACATGGTTGCGAAATCGAGCACAAAGTCTGAACTCGAGTGCGTAATCAACGCCAAATTGGCATAGACTCCTTTGGCCACTTCCGGCCTCAAATCAATCTGCAGTCCCTGCTGCTCATTGTTTTCATTTTCCATATTGGTAATTCGTTTTTTATAAAGTCATCATTGTCCACCATAAGAAAGAAGCGAAAGTTCAAGAAAATGCCTTCTCGTAGGTTTCAACCAGACTCTCCGCAAGTTCGGTCTTCCTTTCCTTTGGAGAGGATAAGGGGTAAGATCGTTCTACTTTCCTCGCCTTTCACGCTCCCGTTCTTCCTTTTGGTCTTGAATGTGGAAGTAGATTGCCCACCCGATAAACATTGCCAGCACAGCCAGCATCATAATATTTGCAGCCATCACTATTTTCTCCTTTCTTCTTTATTATCATTTAGAAAATACAAACCTAATAAAACTAAACCTATAACAACGAAAACCGGTATGATAAAATCATACCATGCCCATTGTTCCGTTCGCTTGAACCATGTAGCAAGCAGTACTGCCGTAATCATATACTTGGCGATATCCAATGCCAAATCGCCCAACTTTTCCTTCCTTTTGGTATTCATGCTGCAAATATAACACTTTTCATGGAAGCAAACAACAAACCCGTCAAGAAAGTTTTCAAACAACCGGCTGACCGTCTCTATCATGCAAAACAGTAGGGCCGGGACTGCAGGAACGCATAGCTCGTGCGTCCCTATATGCAATCCCGGCCACGTTAACTTTCAATCTCACCCATATCATGCTTTTATTTCACCCATTTTGCACCGTTGTTCCACCCATTTTACGCGCCAATATGAGCCATATTGTCTCACTCGCCCTGATTAGTTCAAGTCCACCCGGCTTTATCCTGTATCCCCCAAGCTTTATCTTACTCCCCTTAAACCTTGTCCTGCTTTTCCCGGTCAGAATGGTGTGCGAGCCCATGAATGTGTTTTTCTGCCCTGCCCTATGCAAAGATACAAAATTTTGCAAGCGATTGCAAGACTTTTTCAGATTTTTTTATGACCGATACGGCCGGCAATGTTTTTCAAGCACAAAAACGGAAACGGCGACGACGGCGAAAACAAGTATTCGTCACGAACAGAAAAGACGGTGACGACGACAGAAATAAAAAACCATCTTGAGAAAAAATGACGACGACGGCGGCGACGTTTTCAATTTCTTTCTATCGTCGTCTTTCTTTTCTCTTGTTCTTGTTCTTTGTTCTTAGGGAAGACTAACCGCCTGATTATCAAGCTTCTCATTTGTTAATTTATTTAAACTTCTGTTTGACTTTTCATTTTTCGCGAAGCGTTTAAAAGATTTTAACAAGTTGAAAAGGTAGAAAATCAAGGGTTCATTTATAAGTTTTTCGGTGAGAGAATAGTAAGAGTCCCCTCTCTGTTCAATGCCCTTTAACCTCCGTTCGGTTTTCTCTCCATGGAACGGAAACTTACAAAGTGAGGGGAGGACAAACGATTGATAAGCTCGTTTGCCCTCTCCCTTTTTATATTTCTGCTAACTGTACAAATTGACGGAAGTATAAGTCGTGGACTACGGGAGTATAATCCGTGCCCCACGGAAGTATAAGTCGTCAAATTGCACTGCCGGAATACGTTTACAGACGGATTAATATTAAAGTAAACTAACTCGAATTTTCAATTATTGAATTTCTATTTCTTCGTTTATCAGAAGTGAACGAAAGGCAATAGGCCTCCATTCGACATCGTTTTCCATATAGCGAAAACTTGAATTCGATCATTTCCGCTACCGACAGTCAGCATACACCCTGCCGGTTGATATCTCCGATAGGTGGGTGCTCCGTCTACTTGTGTGCTGGTAGATATGAATGATTGGTCGAAACGGTTTCCTCCGGCCTGAATAATATAGTTATTCAACTTCTCTAAAGCATGGCCATCCGAGAAAGTCGGGTTGGCACTAAACCATGGGTTATTGGGGTTTGAACCTGTTGTCATTGTAAGATCTTTCGCCGTGAGTTTGAAGAATTCCATCAACTGTCCCCAACTTGGCAAGAACCATTTACCGACATTGGCACCCGTCACCGTCACGCCCGGGTTATAATGCCCGGCAACATAGAAGGCAGGGTATTTGGTTTGTTCGTCGCCGCGCACCTTCCCATCAAGGCTGCTGGCTGCATCCCATGTCCAATTGTAACCGTTCATGTCTGCCAAACCAGCATTAGGATTTGGATAACACACCTTATTGTTCTGATAAGAATTACCACTACCGGCGGGAGGATTGTCTTGCTCCCAAATCACATTCGGCGTAAAGTTCAGTGCTGCAGCCAAGCCTTTACCCGAGGCCGTCTTTTCTGTTACAACAATACCGATAGGCGTGCGCGTTCCCTTCTCGGCCAATACGCCGCAGGTGCCGTCTTGAAACAGGTAGAGGGCAGGGGTGGGCTTGAGCTTTACTTGAATGGTGTAAGACTTGTTACGTTGTGTTTGGTTGAGCACATCTAAAAGGAGTTTTTTACCGGCAAGGTTTACATTGCCGTATGCTGTTCCACTGATGAAATTGAGTGTGAGGTCGTTACCGCGGACATCTGGGAGCAGGTATTCATATTCCGTCATAAAGGTATTGGCCTGCACAAACTTGCCGTCTGTGCCCACAGGATTCTTTTCCACATTCTTGGCTTCTGTGTCGATTTCTCCAAACGCATTAGCCGTGGACATTTCCGTATCTACAGTATAGATGAATGCGCTCGATTGCGCATATTCTGACGTGAGTTTGATGGTGGCATTCCGTATCTGTGGGGTATAGGCAACTATCTTAAAACGTATACGTGCTGTTTGATGCTTCATAGTGAAAGATACTTTCATCTCATCGCCACTGACATTCACATGTTTGGTTACGCCGACCATGGTATTGTGCCCGGCAGAAAGAAAAAACTGCAGACTACCATTGCCCATATTAGGAATTCCATCAACCGTACCGCAAACGAAAGTATAATTCCCGGGAGCGAGTGACAAATGGGGTGAAGTCGCATCGGGTATGAAGACTTGGTCTTTTACAGTTCCCGTTATTGTTTCTCCCGCCTGCATCGAGGTTGCTTCATTTATCGCATAGATAAAATATCTGTCGTTGGATAAAGGTGCACGGGTCTTCGGTGCTTTGTCAACGCTCGTTTCATCTTCTGCGTCGTCATCTTGTAGGGACACTTCGGCCTGTAACCCATCACCCAAATCCACAGTCTTTGCTGCTATTGGTTCGCCCACGGTGCGCGAACCAGGTTTGTACTCTACTTCTGAACTGAACGGTTCTTCCTTGACGATAAAAGAGATAGCCCTATTATCGCTCTTGCCAGTAGTGTCGATAACATTGTCCTCACTGCGACATGATGCCAACAAGAAGACTACGGCTATACACTGTGCCGCATTAATGATACCTGATTGAATTTTTCTCATAACTGTCTGAATTGAATTACTCTGATTAAAGCTCTATTTCTCCTGCATCAAGGTCCTCGTTTTCCCAATCTTCTTCGGTGGATCCCGGTGCATTGAGCCCTATCGACGTTGATTGCAGCAACTGTTCATCCTTTATGGGATAAATCTTGCATTCTGGGGTTACATACTCCCGCTTTTCAAATTCTGTTTTCTTCATACTCTATCTTGTTTTTACCTTGTTTGTATGTAGGGACGCACGGCTCGTGCGTCCGCTCCAATAACCTATGAATTTGTTTACTTGTTTGTCTGCTTGTTCACACACACAGTCATTCCCTGATGAGCAGACGCACGAGCCGTGCGTCCCTACATTTTGCAGCGTTATTTTGCTCATTTTTTGCTCGTAAAGGGACACGAATATGCGAACAAAGGGTACTCCGAGAAGCCCTTTGTTTATTGGGGTTACGCGCTCTTCGCGCGCGCGTACGTGAAAACGTTTAAACGCCAGGTGCGCTAAGTGTGTGTGTGTGTGTGTGTGTGTGTGTGTGTGTTAGCAAATTATTTGGATTAACCAAATAATAAGCGTTAAAAGATGCAGAGAAATCAAAGTTTCTTTGCACCGGCTCAACACCTTTATATATATGATAATTTATTGTCATCGCGTGCAAAGGTAAGGCTAATTTGCGACATCACCAAACTTTTGAAGCTTGAAGTTCACTTTCGACTACGCAGCAACTTTGCCATTTAACACCCAAAGGCAACAAGGTTAACGACGGAAAACGATAAATTTATGACCCGAAAGCGACAAGGTGATGACCGGCCGGCATGGTCAAGCCTCGCTCCATCAGTCCTGTCGCTTTTCCATCTCAGCCATTCTGCACAGTTACTTCGGTCTTATTGCGCCGTAAAATGGGCCATGTTGCGCGGCGAAATGGCTGAGATTGCAAGCCATATAGCTATCAACGAGTTACAAACTGTTCTCGTGTGGCGAGCGGTATCGGTCGTTCAGTTCCGGCAGGTGGCCGGATTTGCGCATCTATTTGCGTGCCCGGACCATGCAATAGATGCCGAGAACAACGAAAGGAACACTGAGGAGCTGGCCCATGTTGAAGAGCATGCCCGACTCAAAGCCCACCTGAATGTCTTTGGTGTACTCGATGAAGAAGCGGAAGGCGAAGATAAGCGTGATGCAGAGTCCGAAATAGAAGCCTTTGCCCACGGGAACTTGCCTGCGCCGATAACAATACCAGCCCACAAAGAAGAACAAGGCGTAGGCCAAAGCCTCGTAAAGTTGGCCGGGATGGCGCGGATATTTGTCTACTTTCTCAAAGATAAAGGCCCATGGAACATTGGTCACTTTGCCGATAATCTCGCTGTTCATCAGGTTTCCGAGTCGAATGAAGCAGGCCGTGATGGGCGTAGCAATGGCGATATCGTCCAGCAACTGCCACAGTTTCACCTTATACTTACGGCTATAGAGCCACAGGGCGACCATCAGGCCGAGCGTTCCGCCGTGGCTTGCCAAGCCTTCGTAGCCCACGAAATGCCACGAACCGTTGGGCAAAAGCTTGAAGGGAACAAGCATTTCGAGGAAATGTGTGCCCGAAGAAAGATAGTAATCGGGTTGGTAGAAGAGGCAATGTCCGAGTCGGGCTCCTATCAATATGCTCAAGAAGCAATAGACAAGGAGCGGGTCGAACACGTTTTCTTCCTTCTGTTTCCCATTCACCACCACCGTCCGCACGGCGATGTTCTGATGGTAGAACAGCCAACGTACCATGAAATAGGCACCGACAAGTCCGATGAGCCAGCATACCGAATACCAGCGAATGCCCCAGTTTCCTATCTGAAAGAGATAGATGTCGGGATTCCAAATGATGAAGTTCAGCATAAACATAAGAAAAACACTATCCCACCCAACGGCTCTCGCCCTCTAAGACCCACCCCGACCCTCCCAAAGGGAGGGAGCGAAGCTTGCAAGGGCTATTCACGAAAGTTCATCGGAAGTGGAACATAGCATATATAATAATGTGAATTACGGTTTGATAGACATAGCTAATATATTGTTGTCACGAAGCATATGGTATATAACCATGTGAATTGCGGGATAATCTCTTCAAAGCAGTGCCCCATCTCCCGCAAGTTCAGACGCGCATTCTTTAGGCATGGGGGAGGCTTTGCAAGCGAGTGTTCCCTCCCTTCAGGAGGATTGGGGTGGGTTTTAGGACTTCCTGAGGCCGGGGGAGGCTACACATTAAACCTGAAGTGCATGATGTCGCCGTCCTGCACCACGTAGTCCTTGCCTTCGATGCCGAGCTTCCCGGCCTCTCTGACCGCAGCCTCCGAGCCATACTTGATGTAATCGGCGTATTTGATGACCTCGGCGCGGATGAAACCTTTCTCGAAATCGGTGTGAATGACGCCTGCACACTGCGGAGCCTTCCAGCCTTTGTGATACGTCCACGCCTTTACTTCCATCTCGCCTGCCGTGATGAACGTCTCAAGATTGAGCAAAGCGTAGGCCTTTTTGATGAGCCGATTGACGCCACTCTGCTCCAGTCCCAGCTCTTCGAGGAACATTTGCTTGTCTTCATAAGTCTCCAACGAAGCGATATCCTCCTCGGTCTTGGCCGCAATCACCATGGCTTCGGCCCCCTCTTTGGCTGCCATTTCCTCCACACGACGCGAATAGTCGTTGCCTGTCTTAGCACTTGCCTCGTCTACATTGCACACGTAAAGCACGGGTTTCGTGGTCAACAGGAAGAGATCATGGGCCGCTTGCTGTTCGTCTTTGCCCTCGAACGTGACCTCACGCGCGTTCTTTCCCTGTTCGAGCACGGCCTTATAAGCCTCCAAGACCGTGCACATCAGCTTGGCTTCCTTGTTGCCTGCCGCGGCCGCCTTCTGCTGTTTGGCCAGCTGGCTGTCGATGGTTTCGAGGTCTTTCAGCTGGAGTTCGGTGTCGATGATGCTCTTGTCTTCGAGCGGATCGACCGCCATGCCGCCCTCACGCACGATGTTGTCGTCGTCGAAACAGCGGACAACGTGAATGATGGCATCGCATTCACGAATGTTACCGAGGAACTTATTGCCCAATCCTTCGCCCTTCGAGGCCCCTTTCACCAGACCTGCAATATCGACAATCTCGCAGGTTGCGGGCACGATGCGGCCCGGGTGGACAAGCTCGGCCAGCTTGTTGAGTCGCTCGTCGGGCACGGTAATCACGCCAAGGTTGGGCTCAATCGTACAAAAAGGGAAGTTGGCCGACTGCGCTTTTGCGCTCGACAAACAGTTGAACAGCGTAGACTTGCCCACGTTCGGCAGTCCCACAATACCACATTTCAAAGCCATTTCTTTATCATTTCCATGTGCCGGCCTTCCTTTCGGCCGACAATCATCGTTGTTTCTGTTGCAAAAGTACACAAAAAATATAAAGGTGAAAAGGTAAAAAGGTGAAAAAGTGAAAAAGAGACGAAGAAAGAGGCCGCTTGCAAGCATGATGTGAGCCGTCGCTTTCAGGGCAACCGAGCAGCAGATAAGGACAGTACGGAAAGTTTCAACCGATGGTACTGACAGTTCCAGCCTATGGAACGCACAGTTTCTCCCTATGGAACGCACAGTTCCAGCCTATGAAACTCACAGTTCCACCCTATGGAACGCACAGTTCCAAAGCATGAAACTTTCTTGGAACACTGTTGCGCCTCGGCTTAGGTTCGCAAGACGGGCGCTCGGAAGGCGTATAGCGAGCGTTTCGGGCACGTACGGCGCGTGCCTTCCTCCCCCATTCGGCGAGCATTCCGCCCCTGTCTGCAGTCTCGTTTTGCCTGCGGCAGTCGGACCGGGACGTGGGAGGTGAGAAAAAAAACTGATATATTTTGGTTATAAAACCCGATTGCGTGTGTCTGACCTTTCTGACGGGAGAAAACGGCGCCACGGACAGTGCAGCGTTTCCCCCGTCGACACGAAAAGCACGCCGGGGCAGACCACGCAAAGGAAGACCCGGACACGGACGCAAAAACGAGAACACAAACCTATAACATTAACTTAATCTGTTACTCTTATGTGTAGATTGATGAAGTCAAGATGGTTGGTCGGCGCAGTCGTCGGCGCACTTCTGGCAGTGCCGCTTCAGCTGATGGCCCAACAACAGAAAGTGTCGCTCAAGCTCAGTGGCGTGAGTCTGAAACAGGCGTTGAGCGAAATCGAGAGGAAAACGCAATACAAGTTCAGCTATCGCGACGCGACGCTCGACGGCGGCAAGCCCGTCACGCTGGAGCGCAATGACGTGACGGTGGCTTCGGTGCTGAATGAAATCCTTAGCGAGCGTGGGTTGGAATACCGACTGGTGGAGCCCGCGACGATTGTCATCTCGGTGAAGGCCGGAGCAGAGAAGAAAGACCGGAGGAAGATGCGATCGGCCGGCACGGTGATTGACATGCAGGGCGAACCCGTGGTAGGCGCGACGGTGCAGGCCGTGGGAAGGCGGAACAGCGGCACGGTGACCGACGCGGCGGGACGGTTCGTCCTTGACGTAACGGAAGGCGAACAGGTCGAAGTGAGCTATGTGGGCTTTCAGACCGTGCGCGTGCGGCCGAAAGAACACATGACCGTTACGCTCGTTGAGACGCAAGAGTCGCTGAATGAAGTGGTGGTCGTGGGCTACGGCACGCAGCGCAAGCGCGACTTGACGGGTGCGATTGCCTCGCTGAAAGGCGACGAGATGAACTTCGACGGCGTCTCGTCAGTGGCACAGTCCTTGGGCGGCAAGGCGGCCGGCCTCTACGTGCGCCAGAACAGTGCGCAGCCCGGCGGCGGCATCGATATTCTCGTGCGCGGTGCGGGCAGTGTCAATGCGGGTAACGACCCCTTGTACATCGTCGACGGCTTCCCCGTTGCCAAGCTCGACCAGCCCGACGGCGGCGACAAAAAGATGAGTCCGGGCACGCAGAGTATCCTTAACTTCCTCAATCCAAACGACATCGAGTCGATAGAAGTGCTGAAAGACGCCTCGGCAACGTCCATCTATGGTGCGCGTGCGGCCAACGGCGTGGTCATCATCACGACCAAACGCGGACGGACGGGCAGCGCGAAGGTGTCTTATTCCTATGACTTCTCGTCGCAAAGATACGCAGACATGTACGACCTGCTGTCGCTGAAAGAGTGGATGCGGGTGCGCAATGACATGGCGTTGGAGACGTATATGTGGAACAATCAAGTGGCTCCCTACGGCACGAAGACCATGGCCGAGGCGGCGGCTCACCCGTATAACGGCGTTCAGCTGCGCTATCCCTATACCGATGCACAGATTGCGGCTGCCGGCGAAGGCACGGACTGGCTCGGACTGATCACGCGCAACGGACGTATCCACGAGCATAACGTCAGTCTGCAAGGCGGCAGCGACAAGACACAGTACATGCTGTCGTTTAACTATTTCGACCAGAAAGGCATCGTGAAGAACTCGGGACTGACGCGCTACACGCTGAAAGCTAATATCGACCAGAAGTTCCTCAATATCTTCAAAGCCGGCCTGAACCTGACGATGACGCGCATAGACAACGACAACACACAGCTGGGCGATGCACGTTACGAGAACTCGGGTATCATTCGCTCGGCCATTCAGATGAGTCCGGAAGTGAAGGCCTACGACGAAGCGACGGGTACCTATCCCGTCAACCCGTTGCTGGCTAAGCAGCCGAACCCGTATTCTCTGCTGACAAACGTAGACCGCGGGCGCACCAACCGCATGGTGGGTAACGTCTTCGTTGAGGCTCGTCCGCTGGAAGAACTGCTGCTGCGTGGTGCCTTGGGCATCGACCATGCGCAGATAGACCGCAAGACCTATCAGCCGCGCACGACCGTGAACGGCAATGCTAACGGAGGCGTCGGCTACATTTATAATATGAACAACGACCAATATCTGGCCGAAGCCACAGCCACCTATCACAAGACTATCGCAGAACTCCATAACGTCAACCTTATGGTCGGCACCTCTTATGAGGAGTTCAATCATGACATATCGGAGTTGGGCAACAACAACTTCCTGACCGATGCGTTCCTTTTCAATAATATGAACGCCGGCACAGGTATCAAAATCACGAAGTCGAACGCAACGAAGAACAAGATGGAGTCTTACTTCATGCGCGCTTCCTACGTGCTCATGGACCGCTATCTCTTCACGGGCACGATGCGTGCCGACGGTGCCAGCGTGTTTGCCAAGAACAACAAATGGGGCTATTTCCCTTCGGTTGCCTTGGGATGGCGAATCAGCGAAGAGCGTTTCCTGAAGCCAGCGAAGTGGCTCTCCAATCTGAAGCTGCGCCTCAGCTGGGGCCAGACGGGTAATGCCGACATCGGAACCAATGCTTTTGCGAGCTTTGCCGCCGAGAACGCATACGTCAACGGCGAACATAAGACGGTGATTGGTGTGAAGAAAGGCAAGTTCGCCAATCCCGACTTGAAGTGGGAAACGACCACAGAGTGGAACCTCGGCCTTGACTTCGGCTTCCTGCGAGGGCGCATCAGTGGTTCTATCGACCTGTATCAGCGCACCATCTCCGACCTGCTCAACTATCGTCTTTTGAATGTCTACCAAGAGATTCCCAAAGTGATGTCGAACGTAGGAAAGACACAAGGCCGGGGTATTGAGGTGATGCTCAACACGCAGAATATCGAAACCAAGAACTTCAGTTGGACGACCAACTTCACGTTCACGAAATACAAGGACCGTTGGAAGGAGCGCACGCCCGACTGGAAGCCTGCTATCTATGAGCGTTATGACGACCCGATACGCCCCATCTACTCGCGTATAGCCGACCATATCCTGCAAGTCGGCGAGGCTCCCCCTGCCGCCCAGCCCGATTTGAAACCGGGACAAATTGTCATCAAGGACATTAACGGCTACAAGCGCGACGGTATGGGTAATCCGGTGACAGACGAAAACGGACATTTCGTGCTGACGGGAGAACCCGACGGCAAGATAGATGATGCCGACACGAAGCTTATCGGCACAAGTGATCCAGGTTGGTTGGCTGGTTTGAACAACGTGTTCAGGTATAAGGACTTCGAACTCTCGTTCATGCTCAACGGTATGTTCGACCGTAAAATCAAAGACCCCACGATGGCTTTCTACGGACTTAATGCTTACGGCGTATCGGGGTCCGGATTAAACGGTTTGAGGACCAATCTCGAACGCTGGACGCCGACAAACCCGTCGACAAAATATCCGAGTGCATTCTATGACATGGGGCGCGGGAAGAACTACACCTATGGCGACTATTTCTATCAGAATGCGTGGTTCATCCGCCTGCAAAACGTGTCGCTGAGCTACAATCTTCCCAAGACTTTGCTGAGCAAGACCGGATTTATCAGCAGCGTGCGCCTGCACCTGACGGTCAACAACCTGTTCGTGATTACCCCTTATGACGGTCTCGACCCCGAAACCGATGCCTACGAGGCAGCCTATCCCAATGCCAAGACCATCAGCTTTGGCATGAATATAACTTTCTGACACCTAAAAATGGAACTTATGAAAACGAAATATCTTGCATACGTGGCCGCTTTGGCTCTGAGCACCACGACGCTTATCGGCTGTGCCGACTTGGACCCGGTGGACTATTCTGAGCTGAACAGCGAACTTTTTCCTAAGACCGAGAGCGACTATGCTACGTTGGTCAACGAGTGCTATCGCTCTATCCGCTCCAGCTGGTTCGATGGTTTGTTTGCCACCGATGACCGGGGTTGCGTCGCACTCAATGATGCGACGACCGAAATCCTGACCAACCGCACGCACATCTACAAGAAGCTGCACGACTTGAACTGGGACTCCACCGACGATTATCTGGTAGGGTTCTATTACACGGAGAAAGACCCTTCGGGCGGCGGCTACCGTGATGGCTTTGCCAACGACATCAGTCGCTGCACCTCAGACCTGGCCTACATCATGAAAGCCACCGCGTTGAGCGAACCCGTGAAGAAGAAAATGGCCGCCGAAGTACGCTGCGTCCGTGCTTTTATTGCCTACACACTCTACGACATGTTCGGTCCTTTAGTCATCGCGCCACAGGAACTGCTGGAGAACCCGCGCAACGACAGGCCATTGCCACGGCTGTCGCGTGAGGAAATGGTGAAGTTCATTGAGGAAGACCTGCGCTATGCTGCCGAAAATCTACCGTCGCCTACCGATGCCGAATACGGCAGGTTCAGCACAGGACTGGCCAAGATGCTGCTCATTCGCCTCTACCTGCACGAGACAAAAGTCGACAAGAGCTATTATAACAAGGTAGAGACGTTGGCCCGCGAACTGATGCAACCGGCCAACGGCTACCAGTTGCAAGCCACCTACACGAAGATGTTCGAGCTCGGCGGACAGGGAAAAGCCAACAAAGAAATCATCTTTGCCATTCCCGTCAACACAGAAATGGTGAGCTGGAACGACTGGCACATGTTCGTCCTTCCCTCCGATTTCGGCAGTAACGGCATGCAAGGAGGCTATCACAGCCTGACGAGCACGTGGCATTTCTATGACAGTTTCGAGGCAAATGACACACGACGCACGTATCTTCTGGCCGAATACAAGAGCAAGAAAACCGACGCGCTCGTGACCCGAGGCACCTATCCCAACCTCGACATTGGGCCCATTCCGATGAAATATGGCTACGATGCCGACCTTTTCAAGAACAGCGGGCGTAGCAGCATCGACCCCATTCTCTATCGTTATGCCGACGTTTACCTGTCCCTGGCCGAAGCTTTATACCGCAAGCCCGGTGCCTCTGCGGCCGAAAAACTGGAGGCCCTGACCTATATCAACGCTATTCGCCGCCGTGCCGGCATTGCCGACTTGGCCTATTCGGACATCGATACCGACGAAAAGTTCGTCGAACTGCTGCTCAAGGAGCGTGCTCATGAGTTCTGGTGCGAGAACGGACAGTATCGCGCCGACCTCATTCGGCTCGACAAGTTCGTCGAATACGCGAGAGACATCAACGGCTCTCCCTATGCCGACCGGACGAAAGAGGTCTATCCGCTGCCGAAAATCGTCATCACCGACGGTAAGGGCGTGGTTGTTCAGAACGAGGGTTATGATTGAACGGACAACACAGTGAAGCGCAGGGAGCCCGACTTCGGAGCGTTCAAAACGAGGATTACGGTCGAACGCCGGCTGCCGCTTCCGGAAAAGTACAGTCGTTTTGTCAGAAAAGTACTATCGTTTTATGGAAAAAGTACTATCATTTTGCCCAAAAAGTACTATCGTTTTAACTGAAAAGTACTATCGTTTTTCAGAAAGATATATACCTTCTTCGAAAAAGGTACGTACTTTTCTGGTAAAACGTCTGTGCCTTTTCTTAAAAAGGTATATACTTTTTAGGCAAAAGGTATATACTTTTTAGGTAAAAAGTATATACCTTTTTTGGAGAAGGCGCTATCACCTTTAGCAAAAGGAGTTTCGGAGCTCGGATTTTCGGCGGACGACACAGGTTTTTAATGTATCATTCTATTGAAAAAGATTTATGGATCGACGTGGTTTCTTGAAGCGTGCAACGGCATTAGGCATGACGGTTGCCCTGCCCAAAGTGCTGTTGGGCACACCTTCGACAAAGCAGATGACACAACCGCAGGCCTCAGGCAAAAAGTTTTGGGCCTGCCTGATGCACCTTTCGTTTAATTTTGCCGGCCAAATCAAGTTGTACGGCGGGCTTCGGACAGCATTCGAACCCGACATTTCGGTGTGGGATGCGGCCGTCGAACGCATGGCAAAAAACCATGTGAACATGCTCTTTATTAATCTTGACGACTCGGTGGCGTGGCACAGTCACCCTGAAATATCCTTGAAGAACGCATGGACGCATGAGCAATTGAGGGCGCAGTTGGCCCGAATGCGCAAGCTCGGGATAGAGCCCGTGCCGATGTTCAACTTCTCCACGACGCACGATGCGTGGTTAGGCAAGTATTCAAAAATGGTATCATCGGCCAAGTATTATGCGGTTTGTAGCGATTTGATAGCAGAGGCCATCTCACTTTTCGATGCGCCCCGCTTTATTCATTTCGGCATGGACGAGGAACGGATCGACTACCAATTGTCTGATTACGTCGTGATTAGGCAGCAGGAAACATGGTGGGCCGACTTGTATTTCTATATCGGCGAGGCTCTGAAACGAGGTGTCAGACCTTGCGTTTGGGCTGATTATGTGTGGCATCATCCCGATGATTTCTTCAAGATGATGCCTAAGTCCGTGGTGCAATGCAACTGGTGGTATGCCGAGAAGTTCACCATGAGCGACGTTGCTATCCGTTCTTATCTTGATTTGGTTCGCGAGGGTTACGACGTCATGGCCACCGGAAGCTTCGATCAGGAAAACCCCAAGAGCATCGGGAATACCGTGAAGTTTTGTGCTGAACATATTGACGATTGCCATCTGCTTGGCTTCATACAGACTTTCTGGAAACCTACGATAGAGGCTTATCGTGCGCCTATTCTCGAGGGAATAGACTTGATGGGAAGTGCACGGACAGAATATGAAAACAAAAGAAACGCACGGATATGAAAGATAACAGACTGGTTTGGGGATGCTTAATTCATCTCAGTTTCAACATGTGGGAGGAATATATTTGGCCGGGACGACCGTTCCGGGGGTATCGCCCCGACTTAGAACTGAGCGAACCACTATGGAATGATGCCATCGAACAAATGGGCAAGAGTGGCGTAAACATGGTTGTTATCGACTTGGGCGATGCCGTCCGCTATCAACGCCACCCCGAAATAGCCGTCAACGGAGCGTGGTCGGTGGCCCGACTGAAGCAGGAATTGCGGCAGATACGGTCGTTAGGCATCGAACCGATACCCAAACTCAACTTCTCGGCCGGGCATGATACATGGATGAAAGAGTATTCCAAGATGGTCTCAACAGATGAATACTATCGTTTCTGCTCAGATATGATTGCTGAAGTGTGCAGCATTTTCGACCGTCCGCGCCTGTTTCATATCGGTATGGACGAAGAAGGTTACAACATGCAACGCACTTATAAGCACGTAGTGGTACGTAAAAACGATGCTTGGTGGCATGATTTCATGTTCTTGGTAAAGGAATGTGAGCGTCGTCATGCACGGGCTTGGCTCTGGCCCGACTATATGTTGTGGCATCAACCCGACCAGTTTTTCAGCAAAATGCCTAAGTCTGTGCTGCAGAGCAACTGGTATTATGACGAGGAATTCAACCCGGAATGGGACATGGTAAGGCAGTATATAGACTTAGAAAAACATGGTTACGACCAGATTCCGACAGGCAGTTATCATTTTGAAAACCCCAAAAGTATAGGCAACACCGTGGCCTTTGCAGAGAAACATATCAGTCGCGGGCACCTCAAAGGCTTTTTGCAGACGTGGTGGAAACCTACAATCGAAGAGAATCGGGAGCGTATTCTGAAAGGCATTGCGTTGATAGGCGAGGCCCGTAAAGCCTACGAAGAACAACATTCTTAAAATAATTACTGATGAAGTATTTAGTCTTTATTCTTCTTTTCTGTTTTAGCAGCATCTTCATTCGGGCTCAGGTGCCTCGCAGTGAGGCCGAAGACGTGCATCATGTAATGTCCGCAGCCTATTGGAAGATGTGGAATGACACGCTTCAAAAGGCTATTGACCATGGTATCGAGCAGTATCGGAAAGCCACGGCAAGCATTGATTTGCCCGATGTGAAGCCCGGAACGGCCATTCAGGTGAAGCAATTGACCCATTCATTCCTCTTCGGAGGCAATATCTTTGTCTACGGACAGCTGGCCACTCCAGCCATGAATAGCAAATATGAACACACATTCGGCACGCTATTCAACGCAGCGACAATCCCTTTTTATTGGAAAACACTCGAGCCGGAGCAAGGTAAACCACGCTTCGAAGCGGGCAGTTCGTATGTTTATCGCCGCCCTCCGACCGACCCGATTGTCGATTTCTGCAATCAGAAAGGCATCATGACGAAAGGTCATGCCCTTGTTTATGGCTTGCGATTGCATGGCCATCCCACTTGGATGCCTGATGATCGCAATATAATGGACAGCCTTTTCTGTCGCCATATCCGGCAACTGGCACAGCGATATGGCGACCGAATTAAGCTTTGGGACGTTGTAAACGAACCTATCGACCAAGCCAATCGAGGACTGATGCCCGATGATTACACGTTCAAATGCTTTCAATGGGCACGCCGTTTCTTCCCATCTTCGGTGCAATTGAACATCAATGATGTGGATCTTCACAGTCCGATAGAACTGCATCGCCGTTATGCAGAACTCACACGGAACCTTTTGAGTCGCGGTACGAAGATAGATCATATCGGTATCGAGATGCATATTTTCGACCCATTAGAGGCTTCTGACATCGCAAAAGGAAAGGACCCTTATATCTCTCCTGCGCTTTTGAAGGCGAAACTCGACTGCCTGCGCACAACCGACTTGCCCATCCATATCAGCGAAGTAACAGTTTGCGCACCCGATACGACGGCACATGGCAAACTAATTCAGGCCGTCATTGCCCGCAATCTCTATCGTTTATGGTTCAGTTATCCCACGGTCGAGGCCATCACATGGTGGAATGTGGTCGACGGCGGAGGTGCATCGGGCGAGCCTTCCTACTCGGGCATCTATGACAAAGCGATGAACGAGAAGCCTGCCTATGCCGTTCTTGACGGACTGATCAATAAGGAATGGAAGACTTCTTTCGTGACCCGACTGAACAAAAACAGGCAGTTGACATTCCGAGGCTTCCGTGGTAAATACCTGTTGACGTGGAAAGACCGGCACGGAAAGCTGCAACAGCGGACAATCATCGTTGAATAAACCAAGTAAGTAACTGTTTGAAAACCACCGAAATGAAAAAAAACACACTGTTCTTATTGTTCTTCTTGTGCTCAACCATCGTGACAATGGCCGATAACAGTATGGCGGGCGTTCGCGGCCTCATCATGCGTCGCGTGCCGTGGTTGCAGGAAAAAGTCGTGTTGGAGCCTTTGCCGGCTGCCGATAAGACCGAGCTATTCACGCTTTCTACCCGTGATAGCAAGTTGGTCATTCAGGCTTCGGGTGACAATGTGGCCTGCATGGCACTGAACTACTATCTTGAGAACTATTGTCATCGGTCAATGTCGCACATGGGCGACAACCTTAAACCCGTTCAAAGCCTGCCGGAAATCAAGGAACCACTGACCAAACACATCGAATTACCGCTGCGCTATGCACTCAATTACTGCACGTTTAACTACACAATGTCGTTCTATCAGTGGCAAGATTGGGAGCACGAACTCGACTGGATGGCCTTGCACGGCGTCAACTTGATGCTGATGCCCCTCGGAATGGAGAAGGTTTGGCAAAACACATTGCGCAAGTTTGGCTGCACAGACGCACAGATTCGCAACTTCATTCCGGGCCCCGGCTACACAGCTTGGTGGCTCATGGGCAACCTCGAAGGCTGGGGTGGGCCCGTTTCACAGGACTTTATCGACGCTCAGTCACGGCTTGGGCGACGCATTCTCGACCGTATGGCGACACTGGGTATACAACCTGTGCTCCAAGGATTTTATGGAATGGTGTCAAGAAGCATTCGCGATCGCTATCCGAATGCCGTGATGCCGCAAGGAATGTGGGGCTTTTTTGAGCGTCCCGACATTCTCAAACCCACCGAAAAGCTATTTGATGAGATGGCCGACACATACTATCGGGAAATCAAAAAGCACTATGGAACGGGCTTTCATTACTTTGGTGGCGACCTGTTTCACGAGGGCGGACAGACCGGAACGCTCAATGTGGCCGACTGCGGGCTGGCAGTTCAGAAGGCCATGCAGCGCAACTTCCCCAGCAGTACGTGGGTGTTGCAGGGCTGGAGTGGCAATCCCAACCCCCTATTATTGACCAAACTCGATCGCAAAAAGGTGTTGGTTGTCGACTTATTTGGCGAGAATGACGAGGCTTGGAACCGTACAAAAGCCTATCAAGGTACGCCATTTCTCTGGTGCATCGTGTCCAATTTCGGTGAGCAGTGCGGCATGTATGGCAAGCTGCAGCGTATTGCTTTGCAGATAGACAAGGTGCGAAAGGGTGATTATAAGGCCTATCTCAAAGGCGTGGGTATCATGCCCGAGGGCATCAACAACAATCCTGTGGTCTACGATATGGTACTTCATGCACCGCTGACCGACCGGAAAATCAATGTCGAAGCGTGGCTCAAGTCGTATATCACCTATCGTTATGGCTCTTATAATGCCGACATCTATGCCGCTTGGCTCATCTTTTTGCAGACCATTTACGCCAGTGTTCCCGAGAAATATGGGCTTCCCGAGAGTGTATTCTGTGCCCGTCCGGGCGTCAAAGTGACGCAAACTTCTTCGTGGGGAGTCAGGGCCCGATACTACGATATGGACTTTTTCAAAGAGGGTGTAAGGCTTTTCTTGAAAGCAAAGACCAGTTTTGAAGACTCCGAAACCTATGCTTATGACATGTTCGACCTGCTGCGTCAGGTGCAATCAGACAAGGGAAATCGAGCCTACGACGACATGATTGCAGCCATTGATGCCAAGAATCCGGATCGGTTTGAGCAGACTTCCGACCGTTTTCTTCATGAGTTGCTGCGCCAAGATACGCTTCTGGCGCAAAGCAAAGGCTTCACCTTAGAGCGCTGGTTGGGGCAGGCAAGCCGCTTCGGAAAGACGGTTTACGACCGCGACCTCGCTTTGAAGAATGCCAAGATGCAGCTGACATTCTGGGGACCCGACTGGAATCCCACTACAACCGTGCATGATTATGCGGCCAAGGAATGGGCCGGTATGCTTCGAACGCTCTATTATGAGGAGTGGAAAATGTTCGTCGAGGCTTGGAAAAAGCGTGTCCGTGGCACGGAAACCATTGAACCCGACTACTATGGTTACCAAATATCGTGGTGCAAAAAGCCTGTTGTTTATGACCCACCGCGGCTCGATCGGGCGCAAATGGAGGCACTGATAGCCGAAATTCTGCGATAGAATGAACCGCAAATGAAACTGATTTCGTACATTTGTACATGAAAGTTGAAGTCGCCATGAACGATAAATTAAACTTAATTATAATTCTTATGAAACAGAAGATGCCCTTTAAGAGAAACCATTTCTTGAAATTATTGCTGTGTGCGGCCCTGTTCTTGCCACAGTATGTGTGTGCCCAATTCGATTGGCCTTACCATATAAAGGAAGGAATTGTAAAGACCAAGGTTCCCGAAAGGGTTGCAGGACAGCAGCATGTACTTAACCTGAAGTGCGAAAAACTGCCCGTTGTGCGGGTCGCTTTCATTGGTCTTGGCATGCGGGGACAGCTGAGTGTGGAGCGTTGGTTGCATCAGGAAGGCATTCAGATAGTTGCCCTTTGCGACCATGAGCAGTCACGTGCCGACCAAGCCAACGAGAAATTGCGCAAGGCTGGCTTCCCTCCTGCGGCCGTTTATAGCGGAGCCGAGGGCTACAAAGAGGCATGCAAGCGCAATGATGTCGACTTGGTTTTCATCGCAACCGACTGGGATCATCACTTCCCGACGGCCCAATTCGCCATGAACAACGGCAAACATGTGGCCATAGAAGTGCCTTCTGCGATGAACATGCGCGAGATTTGGGCACTCATCAACCTGTCGGAAACGACGCGAAAGCACTGCATGATGCTCGAGAACTGCTGTTATGACTTCTTCGAAATGAACACGCTCAGCATGGCACAAAAGGGACTTTTCGGCGAAATCGTCTATGCCATGGGGGCCTATCGCCACGACCTGACACCCTATTGGGACGAATATTGGAAAGGAGGTGCACCCAAACTCGGTTGGCGATTGGATTATAACATGAAATATCGCGGTGATGTTTACCCCACACATGGGCTCGGACCCGTCGCACAGCTGCTTAATCTGCATCGTGGCGACCGCATGAAGACGCTCATTGCCATGGATACGAAGAGCTTTAATGGCCGGAAACTCGCGTCAAAAGGCCTTGGTCAAGACGTAAAAGACTTCCGTAATGGCGACCAAACGGCCACACTTATCCGCACAGAGAAGGGGAAAGTGCTTGAAATCCACCATAACACCATGAACCCACAGCCCTATAATCGCATGTATCAGATAACGGGAACGGAAGGCTTTGCCAATAAATATCCGATTGAAGGTTATTGCCTGACGAAACCAGCCATGCAGCGCGCAGGGGTCAATCGCACGGGAAACTATGAAGAAGGTGAGGATTATATGTCGAAAACGGACATGGCGACGCTGATCAATAAATATCGAAATCCGCTCATCACCAAGTACGAAAAGCGCGCAAAAGAGGTCGGCGGACATGGCGGAATGGACTATATCATGGACTCGCGGCTCATCTATTGCCTGCAACATGGGCTGCCGCTCGACATCGATGTCTATGACTTGGCAGAATGGTGTTGCCTTGCCGAGCTCGGAAGCATTGCCATGGACAATGGCAATCTGCCTGTAGAAGTGCCCGATTTCACGCGGGGTCATTGGAACGAAGTGCAAGGGTTCGGTTATGCTTTCGCCTCTCCCGAGGAAGAAAAAGCCCAAGATGAGGCCAATCATGCGTTCACCATGAAACTGAAAACCACCGCTGAGAAGCTCTGGAAGAAGTACGATAAGGCGCATGCAAAGCGGTGATATTCGCAAAGGATATCCTTGTTTGACTTGCATTTGCCTGTAAATTCAATTATCTTTGTCGTGGGGAAAGTCTGCAAAGGCTTTCCCCTTTCTTCGTTTTTCCGCATTATAGCAAGCAAATCATAGCTTATTCGTATTCAAATGCCTCTCCCCTCTCTTTATCTTCCTGCGGGGATAACGTTTCAATCTCACCCATTTCACCGTGCAATCTCACCCATATTAGCGCGCAATATGGCCCATATTGAACGGTAAAATGGCTAAGATTGCAACACAAGATGTAAGTAATTGATTATCAATGGAGCCAAATCTCCGTTCCATTCGACTGCATGTAGGGACCTTGGCTTTGAACTTTGAGCATTGAACATTGAACTTTAAGATTAGTCCTCTTGTTAAGATGATTTGCTGACAAGAGGCATGTAGGGACGCACGGCTCGTGCGTCCGTTCCGTTTTTCAGTTGACAGTCGAGGAGTAGATGGGGTGAACAAAGTGATTGTTCATGCGTATGTAGGGACGCACGGCCCGTGCGTCCGCTTCATCAACCATACGATTTGCTTTCAATTCCGTTGGGCGGACGCACGGGCCGTGCGTCCCTACATGCTTCAAAACATGCAGCTCGCCCACACTTGTCAACTTATTTACTCGTCAACTATGCTGGGCGGACGCACGAGCCGTACGTCCCTACATGCCTCTTGTCAGCAAATCATCTTAACAAGAGGACTAATCTTAAAGTTCAATGTTCAAAACTCAAACTTCAAAGTCAACAAATCCTAAAGTTCAAACTTCAAAGTTCAAACTTCAAAGAAAGTTTGTTTGGTTGTAAAGTTTTTCTTATATTTGGAACCTTGAATCTGATGATTGGCCCGTTTAGGCCACCACTTTTGAACGAACTTAAGCATTGAAAGCATCGCATGAAGGATACATCGACGGGAGAAGATTACTTGATTTGGCAGCTCAAACGCGATTCCCGATGGGCATTCGACAGGCTTTACCACATGTATGCACGCCGGCTTTTCGCCTTTGCGCTTGAATATTGCCACCAAAGGGAGACGGTGGAGGAAATCGTTGAAGACACTTTTGTCTGGCTATGGAACCACCGGCATGACATCAGGCAGGAGGAAACGCTGCTCAACCTCGTGTTCATCAGGGCGCGCCATCTGCTGATCAACGCCTATAGGGCAACGCTCAACAGTCCCCGTTTCGAGGATTATGTGGACTATGCCAACCGCCTCGGCACCGCAGGACAAAGCACACTGATGGAGTATGACGACTTTCTTCGCGTGCTTCGACAGGGACTTGACCGACTTCCGCCTACGCAACGGCGCGTCATCGAACTGGCGCGACTGGAGCAAAAGAGCATCAAAGAGATTGCAACACTGCTGGATTTCAAAGAGCAAACGGTGCGGAATCAACTGTCGCTCGGCCTGAAACAACTGATGGTTTTCGTCAGACGGTTGGGCTATGGCATGCTTCCTGCACTGCTGTTGATATTCTAATAATTCATAAAATAGCAGTATATTTTCGTTTTTTCCGTGTCTTTTCATGCATAGCGCACATGAGGTTATGAACCATATCGAACAGAAATACAGACAAACAAGGCTGACAAAGGAAGAGTTGCAGCGCCTTCGAGCGCACGTGAACGACGCTTCTGACGAAACAATAGCAGCCGGAATGCAGGCCCATTGGCAGGAAGATATTGATGTGTCGGGCGTTCCCGAAGAGGCAATAGCGGCCATTCGGCAAAGGTTGGACGCACAAATCGGGAGCCCGTTCGGGCTTCGCCACCGCGCATGGACGCTTATCCAGCGTGTCGCAGTGGTGTTGCTTCCCATCTGTCTGGGGGCATTAGGCTATGTGATTTACCAGCAACAGACGCCCTCAGACGGTCTTTTAACCATTCTGACCCACCAAGGCGAGCAGGTGAGCGTGGTCTTTCCTGACAGCACGCAGGCCCGAATGAACCAGCGTTCTGTGCTGTCTTATCGGGCACAGGCATTCATGAAGCAACGTGAGATAGCTTTTCAGGGCGAGGGTTTCTTCGATGTGCGCCACGATAGCACCCATCCTTTCGTGATTCATACGTCGGGTATGCGCGTGAAAGTGGTGGGAACGAAATTCAATCTCAGCAGTTATCCCGACTCACCGACAGCGACACTCTGCCTGTTTGAAGGCTCCGTGTGGCTTCATTCGGACAAAACGAAGGAGAACATTCACCTGAAACCCAATCAAAAATGCACGCTTGACAAGGCCACGGGCCGCATCAAAGTGGTGCCGTTTAGCGAAGATACCGCCTATTACACGGCTTGGCAGCGTCACGAAATCGTGTTCCGAAGCACGCCGTTGACGCAGGTTGTGGAGGAAATCGGCCGTGTCTACGGGGAGAATATCCGCTTGCAGAACATCAATGGGGCCGACCGTTTCACGGGAACATTGCCCTCATCGAACCTCAATCAATGCCTCGTCATTCTGTCCAAGCTCTACGATTGCAAGGTGAGGCGCACCGATCGGGCCATCGTTCTGGCAAAGGAAGCGAACGGAAAGCCGTCACAATAGATCGGAACAAGACTGCAATGGGACCGAGAGAATAAGTTTTTTAACACTTAAAATATTCCATTCATCAACGATGATGCGCTGTACTTCGGTTATTTTTTGTAATTTTGCAGCGATTTAATATAGCTTATTTTAAGGTAAACAAATGCAAGATATCAGAAACATTGCAGTAATTGCGCACGTAGACCACGGCAAAACGACGCTGGTTGACAAGATGATGCTCGCCGGAAAGCTCTTCCGTGAGGGACAGGATAACAGCGGTGAGGTGCTCGATTCCAATGATTTGGAGCGCGAACGTGGGATAACCATTCTTTCAAAAAACGTGTCTATCAATTGGAAAGGCACTAAGATTAACATATTAGATACACCGGGTCACTCGGATTTCGGGGGCGAAGTGGAGCGCGTTCTCAACATGGCTGACGGCTGTTTGCTGCTGGTCGATGCCTTTGAAGGGCCGATGCCGCAGACGCGTTTCGTGCTTCAAAAGGCCTTACAGTTAGGCTTAAAGCCGATGGTTGTGGTGAACAAAGTCGACAAACCCAACTGCCGGCCCGAAGAAGTCTACGAAATGGTGTTCGATTTAATGTGCGATTTGAACGCAACCGAGGAGCAATTGGATTTCCAAGTGGTCTATGGTTCGGCCAAAAATGGCTGGATGGCGGCCGATTGGAAAGCCCAAACTGACAACATAGATTACCTGCTTGACAAGATTGTTGAGGTCATTCCGGCCCCCAAACAGCTTGAGGGAACGCCGCAGATGCTGATTACTTCGCTCGATTACTCCAGCTATACGGGACGCATTGCCGTTGGACGTGTGCATCGAGGTGCGCTGAAAAGCGGACAGAATATCACCATCTGCCATCGCGACGGCAGCATGGAAAAGACCAAAATCAAGGAACTTCGCACCTTCGAAGGCATGGGAAGCAAACCTGCCGACACCGTTGAAAGCGGCGATATCTGCGCAGTCGTGGGGCTTGAAAAGTTTGAAATAGGCGACACTATCGCTGATTTTGAGAACCCGGAAGCCCTCCCTCCGATTGCAGTTGACGAGCCAACGATGAGCATGCTCTTTACAATTAACGACTCACCTTTCTTTGGTCGCGAGGGAAAATTCTGCACTTCGCGTCACATCAACGACCGTTTGAACAAGGAACTTGAAAAGAACTTGGCCCTCAGGGTGCGCCCTTTTGAGGACTCAACCGATAAATGGATCGTCAGTGGACGAGGGGTTTTGCACCTCTCGGTGCTTGTTGAAACGATGCGACGTGAGGGATATGAGCTGCAAGTTGGGCAGCCTCAGGTGATTTATAAAGAGATAGAGGGCGTGAAATGTGAGCCGATTGAGGAGCTGACCATCAATGTTCCGCAGGACTATTCCAGCAAGATGGTCGACATGGTGACGCGCCGTAAGGGTGAATTAACGGGCATGGACACCGAAGGAGACCGTGTGAATATCACCTTTGAAATACCATCTCGTGGCATCATCGGGCTGAGAACGAATGTCTTGACAGCCTCTCAAGGCGAGGCAATCATGGCCCATCGCTACAAAGACTACCAGCCCTTTAAAGGCGAAATCACCCGTCGTACCAACGGATCGCTGATAGTTATGGAGACAGGAACAGCCTATGCGTACTCCATTGACAAGCTCCAAGACCGCGGAAAGTTCTTCATCGACCCGGGAGAAGAGGTCTATGCAGGACAGGTTGTGGGCGAACATGTGCACGACAATGACCTCGTTATCAACGTCACCAAGGCCAAACAGCTCACCAATGTGCGTGCCAGTGGCTCGGACGAAAAGGCACGTGTGATCCCAAAGACCGTGATGAGCCTCGAGGAATGCCTTGAGTATATCAAGGAAGATGAGTATGTTGAGGTGACACCGAAGAGCATGCGAATGCGCAAAATACTGCTCGATCACTTGGAACGTAAGCGTGCCAACAAGGAATAAACCATTAAATCATAAGCATTATGACCGGATTATACATTTTCATTGCATTGATTGCAATTGCCCTTTTGGGCTGGGCTGTTGCCGAACTGAAGAACCGTTGCATCACTTTTGAGCACTCCGAGGCAGAGAAAGAAGAGGCCGAGCTGCTCTATAACGAGCAAAAAGAGCGAGAATTCAGGGAACAAAACCTCAAAGACCTCTTGGAACACAACAGCACCAAGGGCTATAAAGCCATCTGAAAAGGCCGAACTTGTGTGCAAAGCGCATTTATCTTGCTGAGCATGCACAATAATTTCCACTTGAAAGCGTTTCATAATTAAATCGTATGCTTATGAAACGCTTTTTCTTTTTGCCTCTTTTTTCGGTCTTCGTCTTGACTGTTTCTGCACAAAGTAAGGTTGGAACACTCTCGTTTATACCGAAGGTTGGTGTCAATCTTTCCAACGTTTCGGGTAGCGATATCATGTTTGCTGTTCAGCAAAATGCCGTGAATGCATCGCCGAAATACAAGGCCGGATTTGCCGGAGGGGCTGAATTTGAGTATCAACTTCAGCCACAATACAGTCTCTCTTTGGGCGTGCTTTATTCGTTACAAGGCTGCCGTTACAAGGATATCAGCGATGCCATAGCAGGCAAAGCGGGGCAATATACGGGCTATTCCAACATGGCTATGAACCTTCATTACGTGCAGGTTCCGTTGCTATTCAGCGGATATGTGGCCCCGGGATTGGCCATTAAGGCCGGCTTGCAGGCTGGTTTTCTGTTGGAAGGAAAGACGAAATACGACGAAACAAAGTTTATTGTCAACCGAGATGGTGGCACCGTTTACGACACACCCTCCCCTGTAAGCATTGACATTAAGCCTACTTTCCACACTTTTGACATGGCTATTCCCCTCGGAATCTCCTACGAATACGGGCATGTCGTGATGGATGCGCGTTACAATTTTCCCTTGACCAAGGCCGAAAAAGAGATAGGTTCCAAGAACAAATGCTTCACATTCTCCGTCGGATACAAGTTTGAAATCTTAAGATAACACTTTTATTGCCATGAAAAAAATATTAAATAGGATAGGTATTCTTGTCCTTTTATCCGGTTTGATGGCCTGCGAAAAGCCCGTCATCGACACAAAACAGTCGCACAAGAAAGGCTATGAAGTCCGTTTCCACATAGGTGATATTGCACAAAAATATGCAAACGGCAAGGTAAGGGCAGTGGTTGGCGTAGGCGAAGTGTGCTCATGTATCAACGCAGCTATCTATAATCACGGTACGAAAGTAACCGGCATCAATCAGAAAAAGGGTGAAGAAGGCTTCGGAAACCTAAAGGTCAACCTTCCCGAAGGAGAATATTCACTGGTGATAGTGGCCCATAGTGGCATAAAGAATGCCTCGACAGCCCATGCGGATAAAATCAGTTTCAGCGGTAGAATCACGGATACTTTTCTTTATAATGGCACGTTCACGGTTACCGAAGACATGCAGTTGGGGGTTACTTTGAGGCGTTGTGTGGCTAAAGTGGAGTTTAATTTCGACAAAGCAATCCCCGAAAAGGTCACTCACCTTCGCTTTAACTACACCGGAGGCAGCAGTTCTTTAGATGCCATACAAGGCTTCGGCTGCGTCAATTCGCGCCAAACCGAGGTGCTGAATGTCCCCGAAGAGGCGCATCGCGGGCCTTCTTCGTATGGCATTTTCACCTTTCCGAAGGCGCAAGAAGGCACATTGAAGGTAAAACTAACAGCCTTAGATGCCAGTAACAACGTTGTTGCTGAACACACATTTAATGACGTTCGGATTGTCATGAACGGCATCAACCGCATTAATGGCCTCTATTTCATGAAGCCATCCGAGCCTGAAGCACGCGGCATCAACATCAAAGTGGACGATTCGTGGGCTACGATTTTCGATTCAAACCTTTGAGATTGCCCTGCCGCATGTGGCTTATTCCTTAGCAGGATAGTTCAGATTGGCTTCCGAAATATGCTCCAAAACCTCGTGAAGATACTTTGCTGACTCATAACGTGCCATCGGCAGGTCGTGAAGCAGATAGTTTCCGCAGTCCATCGGAGCTGCCCCGGGAATCTCCCCACGGTATTCTGCCACGAAACGGAACGTGCGTTGCATCAATTCCACAATGTCTTTGCTCTCCAAATCGCCCCGAAGAATGAGGTAATTTCCCGTGAGGCAACCCATCGGTCCCCAGTAAATCACGCGGTCTTTCCACTCATCATCGTTGCGAAGATAGGTGGCCGCGAGGTGCTCGATGGTGTGAATGGCACCGTTATGGAGCACAGGTTCGCGGTTAGGTTCCTTCATTCTGATGTCAAAAGTAGTGACGGTTTCGCCGCCAACCGTGTCCTTTCGGCTCACATAAATGCCGCGGAGCAGTTGCTCATGATTGATGGTAAAGCTCGGAATCTTATTCATATCGTTGGCTTTTTACTTGTTAATTGCTTCTATGAATTGTCGGGTAACCTCGAAACTTCCCTCTGCCAGCCGGTCCCAGAAGTCGAAATACATCTGTGCTTTGTGGTCTTTCAGAGGCACATCGCTGATGATTCGGAAGCTGACGAAGGGCACATTGAAGAGGTGGCACACCTGTGCAATGCTGCAACTCTCCATGTCCACGGCCATTGCTTCGGGGAAATGGGCCATGATTTCCTGCATTTTCTCGCGCGAATCCACAAACCATTCGCCGCTCACCGTTAGGCCTTTGTGGATTCGAATGCCCTCAACATGGAGTTTCAAAGCCTTTTCCACAAGGTCAATCGGCGCCTCATAGCGGGCTGGCATGCCCATGATTTGCCCGTATTGGCAGTTGTCTCCGCAGTAAGCATCATGGTATGCGCACGCACTGGCCACCACAACATCGCCCACATCGACCGTTTCTGCGCCGCCGGCACAGCCGGTCGAGACGATAAGGTCGGGCTGGTGGCGTGCTATCATCTGCGTGGTTCCCACGGCAGCATTGACTTTTCCGATGCCGCATTGCTGTAAAACGATGTCCTCATTGCCCCGAAACACCTTTTCAAGTTGCGCGAACTCCTTGTCCATCGCAACGATAATTCCTATCTTCATTCTTGTTTCTCTTTGCTTGCAAAGGTAATAAAAAAGCGGAAAACGGCAACGCAGCGTGTCAATTTATCTGTTTTTAGGAGTAAATAGACTTGTAAATGGCCAGCCTTTTGGTTCACCCGCATTTCCGGCTCAGTTTTATTGGCGTGTAAAATGGCTGGGATTGCGTGGTAATATGGGCCATATTGCGCGGTAATATAGGTAAGATTACACGGTAAAATGGCTGAGATTGAAACGCGAGGTGCAAGTCGTTGATTATCAACATTTCCAATACTCTGGTCCGTTTGAATGTATGTAGGGACGCATGGCCCATGCGTCCGCTCAAACACTCTTGCATATAGTCCTTCAATCCCCCTTGAACGGACGCACGAGCCGTGCGTCCCTACATACCCATCATGGCTTCATTAATGCGTAAAATGGTTGAGAGGACGAGCCGTGCGAACGCATGTAGGGACGCACGGTTCGTGCGTCCGCTCAAACAACCCTGTATGAATAACGGCAAATATTCCCCATTCATTATCGAACTGCACCCTCTCTTCAGGCCCATATCACAACAATTAGGTATTTATTTTTATCGGTCTCATTTGTTACTTCTACCTTTTTCACATTGTTTTAACTTTGCATAGGGATCGGATTTCAATATCCGACAGATCTAAAATCATAACAAACAGGGACGGTTTCTTGAACCTACATCAAACGATATTTGCCATTGTGTGCTTCATAAGTCCTCTTTCTACTGCGCATGCACAGCAAAGAAGCCATTTAAACGACACGGTCATCTTGTTGAAAGAAGTGTCGGTAAGGGCCGGATACAGCCTCACTTCGCCCAATGTCATGCAGGCTTTGGCCAATCAAAGACGCATTGCCGGCAGCACATCTCTTGTAGAAATCCATGCAGACCATCAGCGAATGGCTACCATGAAAGAGGCTTTGAGACTGCAACCCGGCGTGATCATACAGGAATTCTTTGGTGCAAACGACCAGCCACGCCTGAATATCAGAGGCTCAGGCATACAGAGTAACCCTCAAAGGCGAGGCGTTTATCTGCTTCAAGACGGCATTCCTGTGAACTTTTCTGATGGCTCTTATGTCATAGGTATCATGGATGCGATGACCGCCCGCTATATAGAAGTGTTCAAAGGAGCCAACGCCTTGCGGTTCGGTGCAGGCACATTGGGTGGCGCTTTGAACTTTGTAAGCCGCACGGCACTGACGGATAGCACTGCAAGTGTAAAGCTTGAAGGAGGCTCTTACGGTACTTTTGGATTGACATTCACCATGGGTAAGCGCCTCGGTGCATGGGATATGTTCGCAACTTCGACCTATAATCGGCAAGATGGTTATCGTATTTACAATAAAAACCAACGGCTGACGGCTTCTGTGAACATAGGGTGGAGAAACCGAAAGCAAACGGTTGAGAACAGAACTTTCGTGCATTTCACGCATCTTTTCTTCCAAATGCCGGGACCATTGACCCTCGACCAACTCATGACCGACCCCAAACAGGTAAGCACGGGCGTTGACCTTCCGTTCTCAATGGGCCCTAACATACTGCGAGACAGGCCGCATCGCAATGTCGATATGTTCAGGATTGCCAATCAGACAGGGTTTGTTTTGAATGCAAAAAGCAATCTCTCGGCATCGGTTTACTATCAGTATGCCGACGATTGGTTCGCTTTTCCCATCACCATCTCCATTCCCCATTCCTTCAATAACGATATCGGTGCGACGCTTTATTATCATCTTTCGATGTCAAGAATACGGTTCTCGGCCGGCGTCTTGGGTGCTTTTGGGTGGATGGACCGCCGCTATCACATCAATAAAGACGGTAAAGCATCGTTCATGTTTGCCCGGGATAGGTTACATGCTGCCAACTTTACGGTCTTCACGGAAGCCGACTATGCGCTTCACGACCAGCTACATGCAGTGCTGGATGTGCATGGTGTGTATAACAAACGCAACAGTAAAGACGCTTTCGGCGACCCTTCTCTTCGCCCATGGTACAGCCATATGTCGAAGAAATACCGGTATTTCTATTCCCAAAATAGTACGCTTCGGCAGCACTTCACTGCTTTCAATCCTCGTATCGGGCTGATATGGAGTCCTGTCAGACGTAAGGATATCCAACTGTTTGCCAATGTAAGCAACAGTTATGAGCCGCCGACATTCGATGAACTTGTAGGAACGGAGGTGACATCGAATATCAATACCAGTCCGAAGAAGCTCTTTTCCATTGCCTTAAAGAAGCAGACTGCCACCACATTCGAGCTGGGTAGCAAGGGACGTTTAAGCCGTTTGTCATGGAATGTCGCTTTTTATCACTCGTGGGTTGCCAATGAAATACTTGAAATAAAGGACTATGTACGTGGTCAAAAGCGTACGGAGAACTATCCGAACACTGTTCATCAGGGGCTGGAAGTAGGCATACAGATGGCAAGTAAGCCCCATCTTTTCGGATATAATATAGGTAGTTTCACGATAGGGGCAGTGTATGATTACAGTCGTTTCACCTTCAAAGGCGGCAAATATGATGGTAAATATCTTGCGGGAGTCCCGAAACATTACATCAATACCTCGCTCGATTATCAGCATTCCTGCGGCTTGAACGGATCAATCTCATTGGAATTGAAACCGGGAGAGACCCCGATTGATCACACCAACACGATGTTTCAGCCCGCATATCACGTGTGGAATGCCCGCTTAGGCTATCAGATCGGCACCCAATGGAACCTCTATGTAGAGCTGAAAAACATTGCCAACCGACGTTATGCCTCGAGTTATATCATCAGTGATGAGATACATCAGCCTGCAATTCCATTCCCCGAATTCACTGCCAAGCAGTTGACATTCTTCATTCCCGGGCAACCTCGGAGTATATTTGCAGGCTTAACGTGGCGTTGGTAGAACGAAATTAAACAATGATAAACTTAAAATAAACATGAATAATAACAACAATAAAAACGGAAAAACTATGGTAGAGAAACGCATGAACATGGAACAAGGCCATTGGGTGCTGGCAAAATTAGGGAAAAAAGTGCTGCGTCCGGGAGGTAAGGCATTGACGCAAATCATGCTGAAAGCAATGAACATCACTCCCAATGACGATGTTGTGGAGTTTGCTCCAGGCTTAGGTTACACGGCAAAGCTGGCACTTTCGCATCACCCTCGCAGCTATGTGGCTGTTGAACTCAATGCCGAAGCGGCGAAACGCGTTCAAGACAATGTGAAAGATGATAAGATGAAGATTGTCATTGGGAACGCTTCAGACACCGGTTTGCCTGAAAACAGCGCGTCAAAGGTGTATGGAGAGGCCATGCTGACCATGCAAAGCAATCCGCAAAAGCAGGCCATCATTGCCGAAGCCGCCCGTTTGCTGCGCCCGGGAGGATTGTATGGTATCCATGAAATAGGTATTTTCCCTGACGATACCCCGCAAGAAGTGCGCAAAGAGATAGAGAGTGACTTGGCCAAAGGAATAAAAACGAATGTCCGCCCACTGACGCTTGCTGAATGGAAAGGCCTCTTGGAAGACAACGGATTTGAGGTTTCGTTCGTTGAAAGCAAGCCCATGCACTTGTTGGAAACAGGGCGTGTGATAGCAGACGAAGGCTTTTGGCGTTTCATCTGCATCTTATTTAGAATGCTGAAGAACGGTGTTGCCCGCAAGAGAGTACTTGAGATGCGACGTATTTTCCGTAAGCATGCCCGTCACATCAATGCCATCAGCATCGTGGCGCGTAAGCGATAGAACCGAAGAAAGGGATTATCATGATGAAGCATCGAGGTTTCAAACCCGTAACTCTTCGTCCGTCATGGGCCATCAGCATTATCCTTGGCTCCATGTTGCTGCTGTTGTCGTGTGAGAAAGAAGCGTTCCTGTCTGACGATTATACGCATCCGGAAACGCTGCTGCCCAATAAAAAGGAGTATATGGACAAGGATTTGGGAACACGTCCGTTGGCAAAAGCCATCGAAGGACAGTATGCTTCGCGACTATCAATGATTTATTATGATGCCGAGCGCCTCAAACCGCTCCTCTATTTCACTGCCGGTAAGCATCAGGTGCGTTGCACCACCAACGCAAACGGGTCGTTACATCTCAGTATCAGCAAGTTTCATACGAACTTCATGCCGCTTTATGTCAGTGTTGAAATGGACATTTTGTTGTCCGAAGGCATCGGCGACACCATTCGTTTGCATGGTCGTGACGGAATCGTTCGAACGTCTGACGAAGGTAAACAGATAGGGCTTGAACTACCGGAGAGCGATGATGCCGAGCTGGAAGGATACTTCCTGCGTTCGAAAAACGAGGTTTCTGCCTTGATAGATCTCATGTTACCCGTGGCCATGAAGATGCAATGGCAAGGTAAAAAGCAGTGAATGAAAGGAAAAAAGACAAAGATAACCCATCACTTAAAATTATAATGATATGTTTTTAAAGCGAATTCAACAGCTAATGAGCATGCTCGCAATGCTCGTTTTGGTTGCACTCATGGCCGCATCATGCAGCAATAATGATGACGATTCGGACAGTTCGGCCGCCGTCGGTATGGTTGTTGGAACCTATCAGGCAACAATAACCCCGACAATGGGAACTAAGAAAATGGCCCAAGGGCCTCATCTCGTTGTCTTGGAAGCTATTAATGGCAACAAACAAGTGCGTTTTCACTTCGAGAAATTCAATGCTCCGATGTTCGATTCTGACGGGAAATTGAGTGCAACAGCCCGCATGCCGTTTACCGTTTCGGTAGATTTCGTCATGGACGTGAGACGTGAAAAAGACGGAACCGTCAGGCTCCAGTCCGTAAAAGGCACTTTTAAGGCCAAGCCGAATGGTGGAAAAGAAGTCGATCCCGATAAGCTCCCGGAAGGCATTCTGCCTCCCGATCTGAAAGGATTTGATACGGATAAGGCACAAGCAAGCGGCAGTTTCAAAGACGGAAGGCTTGACTTGAAAGTGTTACCGAAGATACTTCCCGTGACAATCGTTATCGATGCCGTGCGTAAATAATGGTGTCTTACGGGATATAAGCCCCTGGAATACGGCATCTTCATCTGACTATTCATTTATAATTGTAATATAAACAACATGAACTTCAATAGAAACAACAAGCCGAACAGCATGACTGTCGTGCTCGGAAGCACACTGATAGCACTCTGTTTCCTTGTCATTGGGTGTACGAAAACAGAGTTAGACGAAAACGAGAGAGCCTTGGTTGCAAAGCAAGAACTTGCAGACCGCTTTGATAAACTCTTCTATGAAGGGTTTGAAAATCCTGACGAAACCGAGCGAAATCTTAGGAATTTCGTGCTGTCGGATTTGGTTTCAGGTGACAAGAACCTGTTGACCGATCAGGATATCCGCGTCAATGAGTCGATGATAAAAATGGCAATCCGACTGAAAAGAATACAAAACAGTATGGAAGCAGAACTCAATAAGGGCACTATCTACGACGGATATATCCGTAAAAACAGCATTATCATCAACTGTAAAAGCGTACTTCATGAGCTTCCTTACCGTGCGCGAAAGGGCAAAAAGTATGAATATCTGCAGACAAAAGTGGCTGAAATGGAGCGCCAAGTCAAGGAGATTATGAAGAAAAGGGAAAGCAAGTTGGGTCCGCTTCCTGCCGAGTTGCTGAACAAACAATGGAAATGGAAGGTCGATATTGACCGAGATGTGATGGATATAGCCGACCTCTATTCGGATGCCTATAAGAAATTGAAAGATTTCAGCTTTGATTTTCATTTCAATAAGAACAACAGCATCACGGCAAAACGCTTCTTCCTTGCACCTATTATCGTGGATTATTCATCGAGTTTCGACAGTGCAGGCGACTGGAAACAAGAGCTAATGGCCGAAGACAACATCAGTTGTTACACCTATGGTCATAAGATTTGCTTCCGTGTTCCCATGATAGACAATGCCGATTTCTTTACGGGTCGTGGCAATGTTGCCCATGAATGGTATTATGAATACACCTATTCGGTGAAAGATAACAAGCTCGTTCTCTCGCAACCTCGTATTAGTTTGTATGTAATGGTGAACCAAAGAAGTACTGACTACTGGTCAGACGAGTTCAAATTTGCCTACTATGAAGGGTTTAAATCATTCACATTAACAGCTCAACCGCTATGACGCGTTTCCCGAAATCAAAGGTTTGGCTGTGCTTCTGCATGCTGATGGCCTTCTGTAGTTGCATCAATCGAGAGTTCGACAGCAACGAAGAATATAGCAAGAGCAGCTCCATTCCGCTCATTGCAGACAATGATCGCCTGCTATCTCGCATCTTTATCATCAATGAAAGCAACTCTTATCTGTGGTTCGATATCAACAACGAGGTGGCAAACTTCTCGAAACCGGAACTCAGATTGCCAATGATGGAAGGGAGCCAAAACAGCTTTCGCCGTATTCCACTGCGTGGATTGCTCTACGAATACAATGCTGCCAAGGGCGAACTGACCTTCAGAGACATTCCCGAACAGTTCATTCAGATGAACGACGAGCGCCTTTCCGTGACCTTTAAGCTGACACCTGCCGATGATAAGGACGTGCTTCTGCCGAACAACAAGGGGTCGCACACGTTGAAAAAGCAATGGCTTTTGACCTTGATTCGCGTTCAATTCCCGGGTGATAAGGAGGCCTTTAAAACCGAAGAGAAAATAAAACGTGGCGGAAGAACCTACAAGTTTCTTCCTTTCGAGGTCGAACTCACACTCATTAATTAATGACGATGAAGCACAATAGTTATATCTTGATGTCGTTGCTTCTGTTTGGTGGAGTACTGAAAGCAAGTGCCCAGCAGACGAGATTGGATACAACAAAGACGCAACAGATAAAGGAAGTTGTTGTCACGGCTGACAGACAAGGTCGGAAAGTAGGCGAGATTCGGCGAACGGCAGAGCAACTTAAAGTAGAGATGCCCATGGACATGAACGACTTGGTGCGTTATATTCCATCGGTAGGCGTGTCTGTTTCGGGTTCAAGAGGGGGTATGCGAGGCTTTGCCATCCGTGGTGTTGAGGCCAACAGAGTGGCTATTTGCATCGACGGCGTACTGCAACCGGAAATCCAAGACAATGTCGTTTTCAGCTCATATGGGCTTTCCAATGCCTCAAGAATAGACTTCGACCCTTACTTTGCCTCGTCGGTTGAGATACAAAAAGGGGCCAATTCCTTCGCAAGTGGAACGGGAGCGTTGGGCGGAACGGTGAACTATGCGACCAAAGATGCCCGAGATTTGATAGGTGAAAACAAGTCTTGGGGTCTGTTGTCTACAGTGAATTACAACGGAAAAGAGAACCTTCGGACCTACCTTTTGGGTGGAGCTGTGCGCTTAAAGCATGTTGATGCCCTCCTGATGGCAGCGCATCGGGATGGCAATGAACTGCGGAATTTCTCACATGGAAAGCTCACCCGCAACATCACTTCTACGCAAATAGACCCGATGGACTTTCATCAAGCAACATGGTTGGGCAAACTTTCTTATGCACCGAACGACAATCACAGGTTCGTTTTGGCGTTCTATGCGATGAACAGAAAGACAAATGCCGACATTTGGACATTGGAACCGATTGATGCTTTCACGGCAGACGGGAAGCCATACTATTATTCTCACGATCAATCGTTGTGTCGGTCGCTGTCATTTTCCTATCGTTTTCTGAGCGAAAAGGGGCTTATTCGGAAGTTGACGACCAAGGTACATCATCAGAATTCCTATTTGGATGCCAGTTCATGGACTGACTTCTATCGACCGAATTTCGACCTTGTGAACAGTGAAATGACCCTTGTTTATGAGGGAAAGCACACGAAATACAGAGGACAGGCAACGAAAGACCATTTGTTTCGATTGGAGTTGGACTCCAAGAAGTTTCATTTTGGGGCCTTTGGGCAGCATATCTTCAACCTGACTGCAATGGCAATGCGGCGAAAAAACGATACGCGGAACGTTGATATGGAGGCTCCGCAGGCCTCAGACCCTGTGACCGGATACACTGTCAGAATGGGAAAGGTCTACCGATACGGTGAACCTATGGGCGTGTTTGCACAGACCTACTCGTTCTTGAACCCCATAACACGGTTGAATTACGGCGTTTCTCTCATGGATGATATCGCCTTTGGCAAAAAGCTGACCATGAAATTAGGGGCCAGATACGACCGTTTTACTACGAAAGACGACCGAAAAAGCGAGGGACAAAACCTTGGATATATCCATTATCTCCTGCAGAACATGCAGGGAGCTGTAATGAATTTCGACCCCATCGACGACAAGGAAGCCGGCTTTTCGTTCTTAGGTATCGTGTCATATGCCCACAGTCAGCTCCTGAATGCATCGTATCGGTTCTCTACGGGCTTTAGAGTTCCCAACACAGAAGAGCAGTATTTCCAGTTCTACAGTGCGTGGCCATCATTCGTTGTCCTGTCGAACAGGGCCTTGAAAGCCGAGAAATCCTATAATCATGAGTTGGAGTTGAGTGGCAAGGGCTTGGGCTTCGGCTATTTATTAAGCTTCTATTACAACCATTATGCCGACTTTATCGAGTTGAAACAAGGCACATTAACGGTGAAAGAGCCGCTGATGCAGACGCCCAAGAACATTTCCTACGTGAAGAATGTCAACCAAACATCGGCCAATCTCAAAGGTTTCGATGTCGCGTTGCAGTTCTATCCCGAAGAATGGACGGGAATATTGAAAGGCTTCATGGTTTCTTCTGCCTTCAGTTATGCCGAAGGAAGGTCTTCATCGGGAATGAGTATGCTGGGCATTCAGCCGTTAACCGGAAACATCGGACTGGAGTATACGGCCCCAAAAGCACGCTGGCAGGTGAATGCGAAGGCTAATCTTTATTTTGCAAAGCCCGTTTCTCAGACCACATTCTGGGACAAAGACGCCGCAGGGAAAGAGCTGATACGACGCTATCCGGCCTCATTTATGAGCAATGCTTACACTTTTGATGCCTATGGATATTACAAAATAACCCGCAACCTGACCGTGAGGGCGGGCATTTACAATATCCTCAACAGCGAATACCTACGTTGGGACGATTTGAGACAACTGACAAATCCGGCCTTACTCTCTAACATCAACTACTTCTTTCAGGACGGAAAGAAGTCATTAAGCCGTTTCTCCCGTCCTAAAAGATATGTTTCTTTGGCACTTGAATATAAACTATAAACAAATAAATAAATGAAAAAGACCGTAATCATAGCAAGTTTGCTTGCGACAATCCTCTTTTCTGCTTGCGACCAACGCGATACTATCGACGTATACGAGACAAGCAGCACGCCGGACCTTAGCAATCCGATTGTTCAGAAGCTGACAAACGTGACTTGGTACAAGAACATCGGCATCGAGAACACCACCGTTTGGACCACGACAAAGTTCAAAGAGAAGGCTTCTTCTCCCTTTGAAAGCATGTTATATATGATGGCTTGGATGGGAATGGAGCTGAGACGCGACGGCAGTTCCACGCTTTTGTTCCAACCACCGCTTGGAGAAAAGTCTTATATCTTCTGTCAGGGAAAGTGGAAAGTCTCTACAACCGAGAAGAATACTATTGTCGTTGACACGAAAACTCCCGTGGGATATATCAACATGAAGCTTAAGGTGAAAGACCTACAGGCCAAAGATAATGTCAGTATCTTGACGGCATTGATCGACGTGGGCGACCGTGTTCTGATGATAGACTTCTATAATAACACCTCCATCTATGGCGATAACCCGCAAAAAGAGTTTCCCGGTATCGGCAAATCCACAAGCCAAGACTGGTTTTCCACAATGCCCGTGAGTCATAATCCGCTGTCTTTGGCAAACTATGTCAACACTTCTTGGGAGACAATTTCATATAAAACGGAGAACAAAGACGAAGCCGAAGACGACGCACAACTGTCGGTTCGCTCGCTGTTTGTTGAGGATTTGCTGACCAAGACGCCTGCTTTCCTCTATGGATTGAAGCTATCTTTGGGAAAAGATAATAAGGCGTTTATTCAGGTTCCGAAGCTGATGAAAGACGTATTGATGAAGAATTGGAACGATTTATACGAAGATAACTATCCCATAGTGAATGCAACTTGGCGGATAAATGGCAGTAAAATCATCATAGAGACCGACGAAATGCCTCATCTCGGCATGGGAGAAGTGTTGTTTAACCTTATCACCGACAAGTCGCAGGCAGTCTTCGTGCCTTCCAAAACACCCGAGAAAGGAATTTATTTATGGAGACATTTCTATTATATCTTAGAGCTTGTGAAGAACACAAGCAAAGGCGCTTGGTTCAGAGTTACGTCGGAACAAGAGACACACTACGTGTTTATGCTGAAGACTCCGATGCCCGACACTTCTAAATTCGTGGGAATCAAGGACGCTGTTCGCCAATTGAATTAAACAAAGAAAGCCAGATTGAATATGAAAAAGTTTGTATATACCATTTTATCGCTGCTTAGTGTGGCCCTGTTTGCATCGTGTGAGAAGGGCGAAATCCTGAACCTTGTCACGCAAGACATCGATTTGAACGAGAATTCTGCCGAGTATCAGGACTATATGAAAGAGCGAATTGACACGTATTTAGCTACTTATCGTTTCGAAGAAGCAAGGAAAGGCATTGCCAAAATCACTGATGTTGCAACGCAAAAAGCGCTTTGGGCCAAGTATAAGAAGTTCTATCAAGAAGCCTTAACACATGGCTGTGGCTACATTCTTGAAAGCGGTGACACGCTATTCTTAAAGGTTAAGAACGACGATGAGGTTGCGCCGAGCCAATTGAAAACCCTAAGTGAGTTCTATGATTACGTGGGATTGAAATACACCAACAAGGAAGTTACGTTGTGGGGACTGGCTAATTATCCCGCATTGGAGACGTTGGCGTTTCCTTCTTGCTTTGTTTCTAAGGTGAAAGACCTTGATAAACTCACGCAATTAAAGGTGTTTTCGCTCGTTGCCAACAAGGAAAAATACGAGTGGTGGTTCACATCTAAGCCCTTCAAACCCATCGATATGGCCGGCTACGACCTGTCAAAGAACAACCGATTGGAGACACTTCTGTTCGATGGTGTCAATCTTTCGAACCTCAAAACGCCTGCACATACGATGAAATCCTTGGAGCTGAAGCATGGCGTTTACACCAATGCCAACCTCAACGACATTCATGCAAAGCGGATAGACATTGAGAATTCGGATGCTGCCGACGAGCAATTGATTGTCAATAACAAGGCGCTTCAATACTTGGCACTGTCAACCAACACGGAAGAGAACAAGGGGTTCAAACGCTTGGACGTTGCCCATTCGTCGTTACATAAGCTCTATGTGGTTGAAACCTCGTCCATGACACGCTCTTTAAAGAAGATAGTTTTGAACGATAAGATTGACACTTTGACCGTAGGAGGCTATACCTCGCGGGCCGATGCCCCGCAGACAAGCGTCGAACTTGAGGGACTTTCAAGACTGAACAAACTCAAATTCTTCTCATATAACCCCGATTTCACTGCGGTGGCAACAAAAGATTTGCCTGCAAACATCGAGGAACTGTATATCGGAGGCTCGGGAAATGTACCCTATAAAGACGACGATTCGTTCGATTACTCACGCCTTACGAAGCTCAAAGTCTATTCAAACGGGAAGTTTATCTCGGCAAATATGAAGCTACCGACACAGGTAGACTCTATCTATCTCTTTCCTTCAAGTGCCTTCGGAGACGTGAAATACCTCGATTTCTCGCACACAAAGCTCACTTCGGGCCATATTTATATAGGGAGTATCGATAGAAATGGCAAGCCGATACCGATGTTCAAGCATATCACTTTCCCTGCAACACTGAAACGGATAAGTTTATATAACCTGAAAGCCGAGGTGGTTGATTTGAGCCGTTGCACGCAACTTGAGTCTTTGTTTATTGACGATACGGCCGAAGATGAGTTTGCCGTAAGGAAGATTATCTTGCCGAAGAACCTTAAAAAGAGTGCCTTCAAAAGGCCAAAGCGGCAGTTTTCCAGGGAATATCAAATTTATTTCCAAGATATTTCCAATAAAACGGTGATTGAAAACAAGCCTTCTTGGTTGGTGAGCGACGGTAATGGAAACTACGGAGTGGAAGGAGATAAAATATATAATTAACTTTTTTAATGATTAAAATAATTGACAATGAAAAAGAATGTATGTAATTTTTTAGCCGTTCTCTGTCTGTTGATGGGGACCGTAACCATGGTTTCGTGTTCAAAAGACGACGATGCAACCGGTGGAAAACAGGAACCCGTGGTGCAAATGAACCTTGATGAGAAAGCAAAAACGGCCACGATAGCCGTGAACAAGCTTGATGCCAACACCCATGTGCAGTTGGTTTATGCCACAGCTCGCGGGCAGGTGCTTGCCGAAGGCTTTGCCGACGACAAGGGAACAGCCCTGTTTAAGGTGGAGCAATTGGTGGGCTACGAGCAGATCCTGAAGGTCGTTGTTCAAGAAAACGAGCGCGGTAAGACCGTCAAAGAACTGAAAATACCGGCTGCAACACAGCAATTGACACAGCAACAACTGCAGAGTTTGCTGACAAAGCAGGCGTGGAACTCGGTAGCAAAGAAGTCGCGTGTGCTCATAAAGAACAGCGATAAAACGCCTTACGACAGGCTCGCAGGCGAAGCACAGAAGACTTTCAAGTTCGAAACCGGCGGCAAATTCATCTTCACCGTGTCGAGTCCGATGAAGCATTTCGATGATAAAGGAACGTGGACCATCAGCAATAAGGTGCTAACCATCAGCACACGGATTCCCATCGGACCCTTGGAGATGAAGAATGTGCGGGTGAATAAACTCACAGATAGCGAACTTTCGCTTCTGGTAGAGCTGTCCGACGGCTTGTTCCTGATGGGTTTTGAACCGGAGAAATAGACAAACAGAAGCTGACAGCGGGAACTTCTCCCCGCTAAAGTATGTACACTGCGCTGTAGGGACGCACAATCCGTGTGTTCCTACAGTTGTGTTTCTACGTGTTTATGGTGTTTTTGCACGGGCAATCACCGTTGCATAATCCCCGTCATAGGGGCCGTTGTGCTCCAATTTCGATGTACACATGGCGGCAGCGAACCGTCCCGACTCGGCATAATCGGCCCCGAGACTGCGCATATACAGGTAACCGGCCGAGTAGGTGTCGCCACATCCGGTGGCATCCACCACTTCCCGGGGCTTGTAGGCAGGGATTTCATAAAACCGGTTGTCGGCATAGATGAGGCTTCCATAGCTGCCTAAGGTGATAATCACCTCTTTTACGCCCAGTTCGGCCAGCTGCAAAGCCACCGTGCGTGGGTTCTTCGAGTTGGCAATCACTGCCATTTCGTGTTCGTTGAGCTTGAGAATATCGGTGCAAGAAAGGATTTCCCGCTTGTCTTTCCAGTCCACATGATACACGTTTTCGCCCCGCACTTCGCGCAAATAGCCCTGCACATCAATCGAAATACGGCCTTTTGTGGAAAGGAATCTGACCACTTCTGGCGGGAAATCATCGGCCAACAAGCTGCCCAAATGGAACACTTTGGCCTCCAAAGACTGCATTTCTGCCATCGTGAAAGGGGCCGCCTTGGCCAGCACGCGCTGCGTTCTTCGGTTGCTATCGAGGCCATATCGGTTCTCAAAATATACGCTATGCGGACTCTCAAAGCACTGCACTTCGATGCCTTTCTGACGCATACGGGCCACCTCATCAAGCGATTCCGGTCCCGTTTTTGTGACCAATTGGAACGCAATGTCATGCGGCAAATGGTTGATACCATAGGCCATATAGAAGGCAGTTCCGCCCGCCATGTAAACGGTTTTGCGCGGAGTCACGATCTTGTCGCGGGTGATATGCCCCACACAACATAAATCTTTCATTCGCTGTTTCACTGATGTTGAATATTACAAAGGTACAAAAAATATTCAAATAAGAAAACTTTATATCGCTTTTTAGTGTTCTTTGCCCGACAATATCATTCATACCGGGTTTGCATTCGACTGCAAAAAGCATCATCTTTGGCGCAGGAAAGCCTCCAATCGGGCCTCCCCTTTTTCCATTTCATACCCTCATGTGTTTGCAAAACGGCAGTGGTGAGACCGTAGGGACGCGCGATTCGTACAACTTATTCCCCGTTTACTCGTCAACTGTCAATTGAAACGCGAACGGACGCACGAGCCGTGCGTCCCTACATGCATTCGAGTAACACGTCACGTTAGCCACATTGATAATCAACGGCTTACATATCGCGTTCCAATGTCAGCCATATTAGCGTGCAATATGGCCCATATTACTGCGCAATCTCAGCCATTTTACCACGCAAAAGTACATATAAAATATGAAAAACGGAAAAATGCAGCGATAACGTTATCAATCAAAGACTTAAAAGGGCTTTTGGTAGCAGCGTAATGCCAACCGTGTACGGTCTTTATGCCAAACAGTGACAGCGTTCCGTCTCCTATTCGTAACCCCTGCAAGGGGGATGATAGACAGGTGGAAAATCAAGGAAATTCGCTCTGAAATAGGCTGTTAGGCTGAAAATTCCCACCCGGCGGTTTCTTATTCCGCGTTCCCCTCGATTTGCTTAGTGGACAACTGCTCCACAGTAAATAATTTTGCAAACGAAAGGAACAAAAGCAATGAGAAGTACATTTTCAGTCATCTTCT
>NZ_KB908320.1 GCF_000382385.1 Segatella maculosa DSM 19339 = JCM 15638
GACATTGCAAGACGTCAGTTTGTACCCACAAACTGCTCTTGCTCCCCTCGTTCGATTGTCGGGGAGATAAGACCGTAATCACTCCGTTCTCATCGGTCAGTATTCAGGAATTAAGAAACAATGAATCATCTACAATGATAAACTTTCAAGGAAACTTATATGAGCAGATACAAGAGAAAAGCTGCCCGATGGCAGCAACAGGATAAGGAAGAACAGCGAATGAACAAAACAGAGTTCATCAAGGTAAGATGCACCTTAGAAGAGAAGCAGCGTATCAAGTCAAAAGCGGAAAGTGCAGGGCGGAAGTTCTCAGACTACTGCCGTGAGATTCTCCTTAACGGAGAAGTTATTGCCGTTCCCAAGATGACCGACAATGAAAGGGAAGCCATTGCCATTCTCCAGCAGACAGGAAAGTTCTATGGGCAGGTTTCCAACCTCATCAAGGTCAAGGACGAAAGGTGGGTACTCATCACAAAGAATCTATCGCTATGTGCCAAAGAAGCATTTAAGCGATTTTACGACTCGCATTTTCGTGTGAATGATGAGGTATATAAGGTCTTAAATCTAACAAGAAATGATAGGAAAATGTAAGGCGATAGCGCACGTCAGCACGGCTTTGGACTATATCTTCAGAGAGGGCAAGCTTGGTTATCGGCTTGCCTTCCACAATCTTTGCAGCAGGGAGCCAAAGACTATCTATGAGGAAATGAAAGTGGTTAGCGACTATAACAGCCGTTGCAGGAACAAGTTCCTACGCATTGAAATAGGCATCGCACCGCAGGACGAGAAAAAACTGCCTGTGTCCGAACTGATGTGGATAGCCCATCTGTTTGCCAAGCGAATGGGACTTGACAACCACCAATGGGTGGCAGTAACGCACAAGGACACCGACAACAGACACATTCATATCATTGCCAACCGCATCAGCCTATATGGAGAGGTCTATGATACCACTTTTGTGAGCAACAGGGCTGCAAGAGTGGCAGAGGAAATCAGCAGGGAGAAAGGCTTGACCATTGCAAAAGAGGTCAAGGCAGAAAGGAAACACCAAAAGACAAAGGCTAATCCCACGAGAGAGCAAACAAAACAGCAGGTACAGCAAATCTGCTATGCCTTGCTTGACAAATACAAAGGTACAGGCATCACGGGACACTCTATGTTTCTCTACGAACTTCACAAGAACGGCATTTCCATAGAGTGTATGAAGAACAAGCAGGGCAAGGTATATGGCTTGAAGATCTCATACGCAGGACAATCTTTCAAGGCTTCCGAAATCGGCAGGGAATTTGGCTACCGTTCCTTGCAGAAGAATTTCGAGGCAAGTCAGAAAGTCGAGACCAATGCACCTGCTCAAGAAATACATAATCCGGCAGAGCATACAGATACTAAGAATTCAGGCTATCAGCTCGTACCCCCAAGCCATTCATACAGTCCACAACCAACTAAGGAATCTCCACAAATCTCACAGATTGTAAGAGAAGTGGCAGATACAGCCATTAGCACAGCCGATGATTTGGTGGAGGGACTGGGCGGAATGATAACCCCAGCAGCACATAGCGAAGATTATGCAGAAGCAGCATGGCAACGCAAGCTCAGATTCCAAACTAACAAGAAAAAGAGAGGACGAAGACAATGATGCAGTTGGTAAGCTCTTTTGTTTCATGGTGATAAACTAGTAGGGAGTGCCAATTTGACACTCCCTGTCTTCTTAGATGACCTTAATGTTTCCTGTCTTTTGGAGGGCAAGAGTCATTACCATAACTATTAGGATTCTGAATCTTACCATCCTTTCCATGAGGAATAAGTTCTGCCCCTTCTTTCTTGGCAAGATTACGTCCCCAGTCCATTGCCTCCTTCTTTGTTTCAAAGTGTTTTGAGGCTCTGTCTGCATTTGGTCGCTTTGCGTCCCACCCTCCGTCTGGATTAGAAACGACATGAATTTCTTTTCTCATATCAATAATTTTTAGTTGATAGTTTTGCTTACGGTGTCCTTCCGATTCCGCTACGGTGTAATAACAGCATATTTAAAAGCAAAATAGCAATTATGGTGCCAAAAATTAAAAAAAATATTTTTTCGCTTTTATGATAAAACGATCTGTTTCTAATTTCAGTTTGTAACAGATTCTATAATCTTATATAGTTGATAGAAAGATAAAAATTATAGGTATATTTCATCCAAAACGCTTGTTATTCGGTAACAAAGTATTATCTTTGCAGACAGAATAACAAGCGTTCTTTGTTAGGCAGAAAACAGCGAAGCCAAGTAGCTCGCTCGTTTCTAAATCGTTACCAGTTTAGTTGTAACAATAAAGTAACTTCTTTATTTTCAATAAGTTGTATTTTAAGAATTATCTTGTGCGGCGATATGGCTGATATTAGAAAGCCGTATGATTAGGCTTTTTTATCGAATTTGATGAGCAATAGGCCTATTCCCGTCCAAAGCAATTCGCGAAGTCTGACAATCAATGCGACAAAGATACCGGCATTGGCTGAGATGCCTAATGCCGTCGTCGACATCAGGAAGCCGCCTTCACGTCCTCCCAACTGCAAAGGAATGAAGAAAAGCAGGTTGGCAAAAAGACTGGTGAAGGCAAGAACCAACACGCATTGCAGGAAGTTTGCACTCGGCATGAGTACCAAAAGAATAAAAAACAGCTCCAATGCGGAGCAGAAACGGCACGAAAGCTCTAACAATACGGCCGAAACAAAAGTCTTGGGACTCTGTTTGTGGAGGGCCGATATCTGCCGATCAATGGTGTCAAGTTGCTCCCTATGACTTTCAATGAAAGGCAAAGCCCATCGTTTCAAGAGTGGAATATGCCCTAAGAATTTCATCACACGGTTGGCTAATCCCTTGCGGTAGCCGGAGATAAAGAACCATATTCCCAACACGCAAAAGGCTCCCGTGACAGTCAAGAGCACAGCCATTGGCATGCTGACACGCTGTGTGAAGATAAACAAAAACAGAGAGAGAAGCCAGAACCAAAAGTGACTGAAGATGTGAGTCATGGCATATAAGATGACCGAAGACGAAGCTCTTTCTGGTCCGATCCTTGGAGACAGCGACATGATGCGATAGGGTTCGCCTCCCATCAAGCCGCCCGGCGTGGCATAGTTGAGGGCAAATCCCGATACGGTCAGCTTATACAACCATGCAAAAGATACTTTCTTCTGTCCCTCTTTGCAGTCTTGTGAGTTGATGATGATATACCATGCCGACGTATTAAAAAGGTAAAGGAAAGCCCAAAGCACTACTACTGCGATGAACCAATAGCCTGCATGCCGCAGTCCCTCCCACACTTGGTGGAAGTCGAGCTGCGTAATCATGATGCCGAGAACGATGATTCCGAAGATGAAAAAACCGTTCTGATATTTCTTATTCATGTTTTTTCTTTGAAACGGAAAAGCGCACTTTCTCTCCGTCGTCATGCTTTTCGTGATAAAGCTTTTGCAGAGGATGCTGTAAAGGCTCATCATATCGGGCACGGTTGCGATGAATATCAATAGCCATATAAATGGCATGACGGAAAGAACGCTCGTCGGCCACACACTGACCGGCGATGTCGAAACGCACATGACAGTCGGGCTCGGTCGTAATGATGGGAAGATTGGCGTTGAATTTCACGACGCCTTCCGTGGCAAGTGCTTTGATCGACGGGACTCCTTGGTCGTAAAACATGGCAAGAATGCCGTCGAATTCATTGTAATAGTCATTCTCAAAGAATTCGGCTGCCGTATAAGGACCGAATGCCTGCACCCCCGTTTCTATCAGTTCTTTGATGGCCGGCGCAATTATCTCTTGCTCTTCTTTGCCTTGGTTAGGGTTCAAGGCCAGAATGGCAAGGCGTGGATTAGAAATATTAAAGTCTCTGCGAATGGTTTTGAAGAACAATGTGGCTTTGTCCTTCACCAAATCTTTGGTCAATACACTTGCTATATCTTTGACAGAAGAGCCTTCTGTCGCCACCATCAAGCGCATCTTGTCGCTGATAAACAAGGTTGCGGCCTTACTTCCTTCGCCCAAACTGGCTTCTATATACTTGCCGGTGTTGCTGAACCGATAGCCGCCAATATGTATATTCCCGTCATCCATGGGGCAGTTGACCAGCACATCGTAGGCATTTTCTCGGTAATCTGTCATGGCTTTGTCGAGAACTTTCAGGGCAGCCATACCGCTTTCAGGCGATGCCACGCCCATTTCCACTTTCACATCTTCGTCAAAGCAGGCGAGCAGATTGACGCGTCCGTCTGTGGCTTCTGCCACATTGTTGATGATGCTGAAGTTTCCTTGAATGTCAAGAACCTTGCGATGGTAGGCCGCAATCTTGGGAGACCCATAGATAATCGGCGTGCATAGTTCCAATATTTCAGGCTCGGCAAAGGTCTTGAAGATGAGTTCATATCCGATACCGTTGGTATCACCGTGCGTGATAGCGACACGAATTTTTCTATTTTCCATTGTTTATGATATTTATTGAACCCAGTATGGCACGAAGCTGACTGAGAAGTGTATTCTTTTCGTTGGTTTCGGGCGCATAGAGGAAGCCTTCCGCGATGATGAGCCCGCGCCTGTCAAGCCGTTCATATACGTCGCTGACGAATGGACCACCCATGGCATCGCCTTTCATTTCCCATAATCCTTCATAGCGACATCGCCTACTTTTTGGATAGAAGCGCCCTTTGACGGAGGCCTTGACCGTGGCGACGTGCATGCTGTCTTCCTCTCCTTTGATATTTATCTTCATCACGCTGTCGCGCAACTCGCAGAACCTTTCCACACTCAACGGCAGTGTGTTGCAGCTGCGAATGCGGTAGATGACTACGTTCTTCATGCCCGAAGCAGCATTGTTCGACAGCCAAAAGAAGTCTTTTCCCAGCTTGCTCGACTGCATGTCGGCTGGCAACGCAATGGCAAGGTTGAAAGACTTGCGCACCTTTTCTTGCATTTCAGGATTGTCCGCATAGGGACGGTCGAGCCGTTGTATCCGCCTACACGCACTCAGCATGAGCAGTGCGGCCAAAATAAAACCTATCGTCTTACCGTTCATGCCTTATCTCGCCTATCTTTTTTGAGGTGGAAAGCAGGCCGCAGGCCGCGAATATGTCCTCTCCACGACTGGCCCGAATGGTTGTGAACACGCCATGAGCCGTCAGATAGTCGCGCAGCTCCTCCATCTTTTTCTTGTCGGCACCATGTAGCGGCACATCGGGAATCTGGTGGAATCGGATCAGATTGACGCGGCAGTCCAATCCCTTCAGTAGCTTTACGATTTCCCGGGCATGGGCCGCAGAGTCGTTAACGCCACCGAAGACAATATATTCAAACGACAGCCGACGCTGCCGGGAGAAGTCATAGTTGTGCAGAAGCTCCACGATTTCCGCGATACTCATACTCTTTTGAGCCGGCATCAATTCGGCCCTTTGCTCAGTAATCGGCGAATGCAGGCTGATAGCCACGTGGCAGTCGCTCTCTTCGAGGAAGCGCTTCAGCTTGTTCTTCACACCCACGCTACTCACCGTGATACGTTTCGGGCTCCATGCCAGGCCGTAGTCGGCCGTCAGGATTTCCGTTGCTCTCAGAACGTTGTCGAGATTATCCATCGGCTCTCCCTGTCCCATGAACACGATATTCGTCAGCTTGTCCACCTCGGGCAGCGCATAAATCTGGTTCAGTATGTCGCAGGCATCAAGACTCCCCTCGAACCCCTGCTTGCCCGTCTGACAGAAAAGACAGTTCATCTTGCAGCCCACTTGGCACGAAACGCACAGCGTGGCGCGGTCGTTCTCGGGGAGATACACCGTCTCGACGAACTTCCCGCCCGCCACGGGAAACAGATATTTGATGGTCCCGTCCGCGGAGTGCTGCGCGTCGATAGGCGCATGGCAGCCCACGGTGTAGCTCTCAGACAGCCGCGCACGATTGGCCTTGGATATGTCCGTCATCTCGTCAATCTCTTTCACGCGATGCACATACAGCCACTTCGCCATCTGCCCGCCCGTGAAGGCCGGCATGCCGAGTTCCTTGCAAACCTTCCGGAGTTCGTCCAAGGTCATGCCCAAAAGTGTCTTCTGCTGAGAAATCATAGTGCAAAGGTAATAAATTAATGTCGAACGGCTTCACGCTCCGTCTTGTTTTTTGATGCGAAGACACATGAAACTGCCCGTCCGCGTTTCCGTATGATGCTATGGAAATAGGACATTATCGTATGGAAACGTCAGCGCAATAGCACGAAATACATTCTTATACCGCACGGAATGGTCAGCGCAATAGGATGGTTTTTGTTTATCACCATGGAGATAACACCTTATCACCGTGGAGATAAGACTTTATCACCATGGTGATAAGACCTTATCTCCATGGTGATAATCCAAAAAGAACTATTGCAAAAACCGTTCCGTGCGGTATGTGTGTAGTTTCTCTCCTATAGTAATTATGGTTCTTTCGAGTTGCAATTATAGTTCTTTCGAGTTACAATTATGGTTTTTTCCTATAACAATAATAAATCTCTCTTATGGCAGTTGCATTTTTCACCTAAAGCGAGCCGAACCGGCCGCTTATTCAGGATAATTTAGTATCTTTGCACGAAACAAAGCTCCGCCACGGTTTTCCGGCCCTTTGGTCGGCTACTGCACGCAGGGCGTCGGAACACAAGCTAAAAAACATATCGTATGACAGGAAATACAGACTGCTTTCTGTCTTGCGAGAGCCCGGAGGAATTCGGGGAACTCGTCGGGACATTGAGACAGAATAAGGCCGTAGGGCAGATATGCCTTGTGGTTGATTCGAGTAGGGAAACTGACCGTGCGCCCGGCGGCTGTTCGCTGCTCGCCATGGAAAGACGGTTTTCGACCGATGCAATTTGCAAGATCGGCACGACGGCCAAGGGCGACTACGTGCTCCTTGGCCTGAAATCTACGCCGGTAGTCTTAGGACAGCACGCTATCGACCGAATGCTGCGCGTGGCTGACGACACTGGCGCGGCTATGGTTTATGCTGATTTTTATTCGGTTGCCGACGGAAACCGTGAGCCACATCCTGTCATCGATTATCAGGAAGGCAGTCTGCGCGACGATTTCGACTTCGGCGCTCTGCTGCTCATACGTACCCGTTTGTTGCACGAATACGCAGCCACTTGCGGACGCGACCCGCGTCATCGCTTCGACTTCGCCGGGCTTTACGACTTGCGCCTCTTTTTAAGCCGCAAGGGTGAACTGTTCCACGTTAACGAATATCTTTATACCGAGCAGGAATACGACACGCGGAAGAGCGGCGAGCGGCAATTCGACTATGTCAATCCGCGTAACCGTATGGTGCAGGCGGAGATGGAAAAGGCCGTGACGTTGCATCTTGAGGCTGTGGGTGCGCTGGTTGACACGCGCCGCTATCGTGAGCCCGACTTCACCGAAGGCAGTTTTGATTGCGAAGCCAGCGTGGTTATTCCCGTGTACAACCGTGAGCGGACCATTGCCGATGCCGTAAAGAGCGCGTTGGCGCAGCAGACGGAGTTTAAGTACAACGTCATCGTTGTTGATAACCACAGTACCGATCGCACGGGAGCTATCTTGTGCGAATTGCACGAAGAGCGGCTCGTTGTCATCAAGCCTGAGCGTACCGATTTGAGCATTGGCGGCTGTTGGAATATGGCCGTTGACGACAAACGTTGCGGTCGGTTTGCTGTTCAGTTGGATAGCGACGACCTCTATTCTTCGCCGCATACGTTGCAGAAGATTATCGATGCGTTTCATGAGCAGAAGGCTGCCATGATCATCGGGGCTTATCGTATGTGTGACTTTGAACTGAACACGCTGCCGCCGGGGCTTATCGACCATAGAGAGTGGACCGAAGACAATGGCTGTAACAATGCCTTGCGCATCAACGGGCTGGGGGCTCCGCGTGCGTTCTTCACCCCGCTTTTACGCCAGATCCGCTTCCCCAATACCGGCTATGGTGAAGACTATGCCGTGGGCTTGACCTTTAGTCGCCATTATCGTATCGGCAGAATCTACGACGAACTCTATCTTTGTCGGCGTTGGGGTGGCAACAGCGACGCCGCTTTGAGCATCGAAAAACAGAACGCCAACAATCTCTATAAAGACCGTCTGCGCACGGTTGAGCTTATGGCTCGCCGCCGTTTGAATGCCGAGAAGGTCGGGGGCGCAATGGATAACGAACTGAACGACTTCTTCTGTCAACAGCTGGAGCAGTGGGAAGAAGTCCGACAACGCTATCAGCAGCTGCAGGATGTAAAGGTGAAGCAAACGGGGCGACTGCGTGTGCAGTTCAATCCGGCACGCATGGTGAGCACGGGGGCAAAGATTGATAAGCAGACTTTGGAGAAGCGTCCATGCTTTCTCTGCGAGGCGAACAGGCCCGAAGTGCAGCTCACGGAGCACTTCGACAAAGGTTTCGACCTCTTGGTTAATCCGTTTCCCATACTTCCCGCTCACTTCACGCTCCCTGCCTGTAAGCATCGGCCGCAGGCTATCAAGGCGGATTACGGCGAAATGCATAAAGTATTGTCACGCTATGGTAGCCTCATGGTGTTCTACAACGGGCCGAAGTGCGGTGCAAGTGCACCTGACCACATGCACCTGCAAGCGGGAACGAGCGGCTTGGTACCGTTGCAATGCGAGTGGCGGCGCATGAGTCGCAGTCTTGAGCCTATCTTCGCCTTAGACCGCGATAATGATATCTGCGTGCTTCATGGCTTCGTAGTGCCGGCTCTTGTCATTCGAAGTAAGGACGAGACGGCCGACCGGACGCTCTTCAACCTTGTTTACGAGGCCCTGCCGCAACGCGACGGAGAAACTGAACCAATGATGAACATTGTGAGCTGGCGGGAAGAAGCGTATTATATCTCCGTGATTATCCCACGCGGAAAGCATCGTCCCAATTGCTACTATGCCGAGGACGAAGAGCAGTTGCTGGTGAGTCCCGGTGCCTTGGATATGTCGGGATTGCTGATAGCTCCACGTGAAGAAGACTTTAACCGGCTGACCGAAATGCAAGCAGAAGCCATTCTGAAAGAGTGCGGCATCACCGAAGAGGCCATGCAGCGGGTGGTTGAAAAGCTGAGTGCACACCATTGCGGGCCGAAGATAAAGGGAAGGGCCGACGTGTCGGTAGGTATTGTCAATGGAAAGCAAATCAAGTTCCGACTCAATGCGCCTTATCTCGTAGATAATAATAAGGTAAAAGGCGAGCAGGAGGTTTCCTTTGCTAACGGGGCCATGCTATGGAATGGCAAGTCTTATAGCGGGCTGACTTTCATACCGCAAGCGAATGGTGCTTCTTTCTCGCTTTCCGATGTCACTATCGGAGTTGATTTCCATTGGGAACGCAAAGAGACGCAGACGTTTCTCGGTGCGTTGAAACTCATTGTTGCGGGCGATAGGATATATGCCGTCAACGAGTTGCCCGTAGAACAATATTTGGAGAGTGTCATTTCGAGCGAGATGAGTGCTACGTCGAGCCTTGAACTGCTTAAAGCTCACGCCGTTATCTCACGCAGTTGGCTGCTGGTACAGATAGAAAAGCGAAAGACCGCGCATGAAAGAAGCAATAAACCTTCTTCATTCATCAGGAATGACAACGAACTGATGCGCTGGTATGACCGCGACGACCACACGATATTTGATGTTTGTGCCGACGACCATTGCCAGCGTTATCAAGGCATCACAAAAGCGACAAGTAAACAAGTGGTCGAGGCAATCAGGCAAACTAAAGGGCAAATCCTGACGTATGATGGTGAGATTTGCGATGCCCGTTTCTCTAAATGTTGCGGTGGTGAGACCGAAGAGTTCCGATATTGCTGGGAGAACATTCGCAAGCCTTATCTCGTTGCCTTGCGAGATGCGCCACACGACGAGGCGATCGACTTGACCATTGAGGCAAATGCCGACCGCTGGATACGCTCCAATCCGGAGAGTTTCTGCAACACGCACGACGCAAAAGTGCTTTCCCAAGTGCTTAACGACTATGACCAAGAGACGGCAGACTTCTACCGTTGGCGCGTTGAATACAAGCAGGAAGCACTCTCCCGCTTGATAAATGAGAAGCTGGAAACAGACTTCGGGCGCATCATCGACCTTGTTCCGGTAGAGCGTGGCACGAGCGGGCGTCTCTCCAAACTCAGGATAGTAGGTGAGAAGAAGACCCTTACCATCGGCAAAGAACTTGAAATCCGCCGTGCTTTAAGCAAGAGCCATCTCTACAGTTCGGCTTTCGTCGTCGATGCGTTCGACCGCGATGCGCAGGGCGTCCCACAGCGCTTTGTCCTCACGGGAGCAGGGTGGGGACATGGAGTAGGCCTCTGTCAGATAGGGGCTGCGGTCATGGGAGCGCGCGGATATGCCTATGATGCCATCTTGCTCCATTATTATAAAGGTGCAACCATTCAGAAAATCTACTAAAAACCATGAAGACTTCAAAACCTTGGACATGGGTTCCATCGCTCTATTTTGCGGAGGGACTTCCCTATATTGCCGTAACCGTGCTGGCCATCGAAATCTACATGCAATTGGGATTGACCGACGCCGAAGTAACATTCTACACCTCTTGGCTCTATTTGCCGTGGGTCATCAAACCTTTTTGGAGCCCTTTTCTCGACCTTTACAAGACGAAACGCTGGTGGATAACGGCCATGCAGTTGCTCTTGGGAGCTGCCTTTGCGGGCGTGGCTTTCACCATTCAGGCCTCGTGGTGGCTGCAGGGAAGCATCTGTTTCTTTTGGATGATGGCCTTTTCGAGTGCCACACACGATGTAGCGGCCGACGGGTTCTATATGATGGGACTCAATCAGCACGACCAAGCTTTCTTCGTAGGCATACGAAGCACATTCTATCGCCTTTCGATGATTGTCGGAAAGGGAGTCTTGATTATGATAGCCGGAGTGCTTCAGGTGATGTTCCGCTATCAGATCAAGTTCTCTTGGAGCCTTATTTTCTATGGTCTTACCGGGCTTTTCATGGCTTTTTATCTCTATCACAACTACATCTTGCCGCGGCCGAAAGAGGATATAGACCATAAAGAGAAGCGGCAGGCCAAGGCGATATTGTATGAGTTCTTGATGACATTCGACACGTTTTTCAAGAAAAAGCAACGATTTGCGGCAATCGCCTTCATGCTCTTCTTCCGTCTTCCCGAAGCTTTGCTGAACCCCGTCTCGCAACTCTTTCTGCAAGCTCGGCCGGGTAAGGGAGGATTAGGGCTGTCGCCGCAGGAGTTCGGACTGGTCAACGGAACTGTCGGTGTGGTCGGACTGTTGGCGGGAGGCGTCATCGGCGGACTGCTTGCAAGCCGCGACGGACTGAAACGCTGGTTGTGGCCGATGACCTGCGCCATCACCATTCCCAACATCGCCTATGTGTATCTGGCTTATGCGATGCCCGAGAACCTGATGACCATTAATGCGTGCGTGTTCTTCGAGAATTTCGGCTACGGTTTCGGCTTCAGTGCCTACATGCTCTTTATGATTTATTTCAGTCAAGGGCAGCACAAAACCTCGCACTATGCTTTGTGCACAGGCTTCATGGCCCTTTCGATGATGCTTCCCGGACTCTTTGCGGGCGCTTTGGCGCAGGCCGTGGGCTACCGAATGTTCTTTATCATCGTCATGTTGAGTTGTCTGCTGCCCTTCGCCGTGGCTTCTTTCCTCGATATCGATCCCCATTTTGGAAAGAAAGACGTAGAAGAAGACGTTTGATTTCAACGTTTTTCTTCTTCCAAGTCCTTGGCCGTTTGGAAACAAGATGCTTGGTAATGTGTTTTATTCCAGCCACATAACGACGCTATTTGGCTGTGAAGAAGTAGGGACGTACGGTTTGTGCGTCCGTTCAAGGCGGATTTCCAAGTGCATGCACATGTTTGTTTGAGCGGACGCACGGGCCGTGCGTCCCTACATGCCTTGCAACAATCAACTTATTCACCCGTTTACTCGCCAACTGTCAACTGAAACAGGAACGGACGCACGGGCCGTGCGTCCCTACATGCCGTGTGACAATCAACTTATTCACCCATTTACGCATCAACTGTCAACTGAAGGAGGAACGGACGCACGGGCCGCGCGTCCCTACTTCCAGTCAAACGGTTGCCCGTATTCGTCGACCAGTTATTGTGAATCGTAAATTTTTATACGGGAAGAAATTTATTTTCTCCCGTATGCCCGTAAATTTTCTCCCGCAAAGAATTTTATTTTCTCCCGTATGAAAATTTATTTCTTCCCGCATGAAAATTTATTTTCAACCGCATGAAACTTGAGTTCTAACCGCATGAAACTTGAGTTTCAACCGTATGAAACTCGAATTCCAACCGTATGAAACTTGAGTTTCAACCGTATGAAACTTTATTTCAATGCGATTTCAGCAATATTGCAACACAATATCAGCTGTTTTGGTGCGCAATATCAGTCATTTCGCACGCTAATGTGGCTGAAATTGCGTCGTAAAATGGCTGGAATCAGAAACCGGAGTACATGCTGCGGGAGTTTATCCTCATGGATCGGCGGCCGTTGCTCATAAATTACGGCCAAAGTTTGCATATCTCGGAAAAAATAACGAATATTGCATGGCAAACAAACTTGCAGAAACAATATTCAAATCTGATTGAAAACATGAAATATCTATTGGTATCCGACATTCACGGCTCGCTCCCTGCGCTGGAGAAAGTGATTGACTTCTACCGCCAACAGCATTGCGATATGATGTGCATCATGGGCGATATCTTGAATTACGGGCCCCGGAACGGTCTGCCGGAAGGGCTCAATCCCAAGGCCATAGCCGAGCGGCTGAATGCCATGGCCGACGAAATTGTGGCCGTCAGAGGGAATTGCGACTCGGAGGTAGACCAGATGTTGCTCGACTTTCCCATTCTTCAAGACTATGTGTTGCTCGTCGATAACGGCCGTAAGTTGCTGCTTACACACGGCCATATCTTCCATAAAGACCACCTGCCGCACGGCCGTTTCGATGCCGTTGTCTATGGGCACACGCATCTTTGGGAGCTTCAACGGACCAAAGAAACGGTGATATGCAACACGGGGTCGGTCACTTTTCCGAAAGGAGGGAACCCGCCTACATTGGGAACCTATGAGGACGGGCGCATAAGAATGTTCCGGCTCGACGGCAAGCTGCTAAAGGAAATCGACCTTTAGCATCGGGAAAACGCCCCGAAAGGGCTTTGAAAGCAGAGCCTTTATCCTTTCAAGGCGATGTTGTAGTTGTAATATTCCGATACGCCCGTGATGTCTTTGACGACCTTGATGAACGGGGGAAAGTTCACAGACTCTTGCTCTGTAATGCCTTTTGTCTCTAAAATCATCAGCCCGCTGACCGGTTTCAGGAAGTTGTCAAGCTCGAAATACTGCCCTTTCCAGATGAAACTCTTGCGCGTTTTCTGTATCGTCTTACGGTAAGGGTCGGCCTGCTGTAACAACGACGTATAGAGGTTGCTGCTGATTTGGCGTTCGGTTTCGAGCTGTTCTGAGTTTGAAATGTTCTTTTTCGTGGTGTGCACATAGACATATTTGCCCTGCCAGCCACGGCGACGTAAGCGTACTTCGCACCCCGGTTCAGCCACCAAATAGGTCTGTGTGATTTCACTCTCGATGCAATTCGGGATTTCTCCCGTCAGTTCGACAATGTATTTCCGTTCTTCGACGATAGGCTGGGGTATGCCCAAGACGCTCGATATCTCTTTCAACACGCGATGCAACTTGTTATTGAAGTCTTCATGATTGTTGATTACACGCAAATGAGGATGCCCGGTCCAGGCGTCAATCACCTTTTTGTCAATCAGTCGGGCCATTTCCAAGCCCTCCGTGCGTTGCTTGTTATTGGTTGTTGTATAGAATTTCTCGGCACCGTCTGCCGCCGAAACAAGATGCAGCACGGCATCGTAACGCTGGTCTCGCAATGCCGTCGTGCTGGTTCCCACAGCCTTTGTGATGGTATCCCACGTTTCTGGGGACATATAGGCCGAGATGTCCATTGCCCCGCGGTCGCAGATAATTATAACCGGTTCCTCACATTGCTCTGCCATGCGCTGAAACTTATCTTCCAAAGCCAGCTGTACTTCAAGCGTTGCCTTTTCGCCTTCATAGAAGAGCTTGCGGTTTGTTGTCAGATAGTCCATACCCGACTGGCTGAACATCGTCGGAACCTCGGGAATAGTGAATACCTTATAGCCGAGACTTGAGAAATGCTCGATAACCTTGACTAAAGCCGTTGTCTTTCCGGCACAAGGGCCACCGGTGAGGACGATTTTCTTAATGCTGTTTGTCATGTTTCGCTGTATCAAATTTGGGAACAAGGCCTGAGAAAGCCCGCTTAAAGCAGGTCTTCAGGCTGTTCTGCGCGAACGATTGCGTACCTCTTTGGCTTTGACAAGCTCCGGGTGACTGTCTATGTAATGCTGACGATACTGTCGTGGAGTCATGCCTTTGAAGCGAAAGAATGCCCCATAGAAACTCTGACGATTGGCAAACCCCACCATTGCACCGATATCAGCAACGCGTAACTTCAGATAACGTGGGTCTACGAGCATCGACATAGCCTCGTTGATACGCTGTGCATTGACTAAACCGCAGTAGTTCGTGTGGAAACGCTCCGCACAAACTGCCGAAATATAGCGCACATTGGTTCCTAAATCCTCGGCCATCTGCTTGGCAGAGTAATCTTTATCCTTGTATTTCTGCTCGATAATGATTTTCCTGCTGATTTCCTCTTGCAACGTATCCTTGACGTTTGCACTCATCATGACGCGATAAACGGTTGACCGTTTCTGCTTTTCTGTTATGTTATACTTAGCCATCTTCTGTATATGTTTTGTAGATTAATGCTATTCTGACATACAATCCGTATATCAATTTTATTATAAATCTTATTTCGCGTCGCAAAATTAATAAGAAAAAAAGAAAAACAGGCAAGATAGGATACAAAAAAACTGAAAGATGGTCAATCTTTCAGTTCTTTATATGATGTAAGACGGTAAGGAAACGCTTAGTCTGCCGTGTTGGTATCTTCTTTCTTCTTACGGATACTGCGCTTTGCACGCTTCGGTTTTTCTTCCGAGACCGACTTTTCTGATTTGATACCAGCTAACTCCGGATCAACCATAATACGTCCGCAATATTCGCAAACGATGATTTTCTTATGTATTTTAATGTCTAATTGACGCTGTGGGGGTATCTTATTGAAACAACCGCCGCATGCATCACGCTGAACGTAGACAATACCGAGACCATTGCGGGCGTTCTTGCGAATTCGTTTGAAGCTGGTCAGTAACCGGGGCTCTATCTTTGTCTCTAGTTCCTTTGCCTTTTCCTTCAGTTTTTCTTCTTCTTCACGAGTCTCCTGCATGATTTCATCCAGTTCATCGCGCTTTTCGCTGAGGGCTTCTTCGCGTTCCTTGATAGCCTGTTGCGTCTGCTCTAAATCGCTCTTGCATTCTTCTATCTTGATAGCAGCCTCTTTAATCTTCTTATTGCAAAGTTCGATTTCCAGCGATTGAAACTCAATTTCTTTTGTTAGTGTGTCGTATTCGCGATTGTTCTTCACGTCGTCCAACTGGCTTTTATAGCGTTCAACGCTGGCTTGTGCTTCAGCAATATCTCGTTGTTTCTGCGTAACGGCGTTTTGAAAATCGGTTATTTCATTCTGTATTTTTTCCATACGTATGTTCAACCCCTCAAGTTCGTCTTCTAAATCCTGAACCTCCAAGGGGAGCTCGCCACGTAATGCTTTCTTTTCGTCGATGCTACTCAACGTTGTTTGCAGTTGATAGAGTGTCTTCAACTTCTCTTCAACGGATAAATCTGTAGGGTTTTTTCTTACCATATTCTGTTATAAATAAATGATGGGATTGGTATTGATTTCCGTGAGAACGCATCTCGCACCGGAACACCGCTCCTCTATGATTGATTTAAATATTTCGTTTGTAAACTGTTCACTCTGATAATGCCCGATAACAGCTATCTGTATTTCCTGATCGTGACCAAAGAACTCATGATAGTGCATCTCTCCCGTTATGAAAGCATCTGCACCTGTCTCGATAGCATCATGCAGTAAGAACGAACCAGCACCACCACATATCGCAATTGTACGAATAGGGCGACAAAGAAGTTGATTACATTGAATGCATTCCGCATCAAAACGCTTCTTCAACATCATTACAAAGTCATCAACCGCCAATTTTTCATGGACTTCACCCACGACGCCATCGCCCCCTTCGATGCCATTGACGAGAACCTGTTTGCCAAAGAAACGCAGATTCCTTAGTCCAAGTTTCTCGGCTATCTTGTAGTTTACACCACCCTTGGCACTATCCATATTCGTATGCATGGACACAATGGTGATGTGATGCTCTATCGCTTGACGTACCGTAATCTGCACTTCGTTTTCATCAGCAATGCGTTTCAGCTTATGAAAGATAAGTGGATGATGGGAAACGATAAGATTACATCCCTTTGCAATAGCTTCATCAACGACTTTAGGGGTCACATCAAGACACAATAAAGCCCCTGAGAGTTCCACATCTGTTAATCCAATTTGCAGACCGGCATTGTCATAGTCTGCCTGCAATGGCAGAGGTGCGAATTGTTCAAGGGCACCAATTACTTCCTTTATCTTCATGCTATGCACAAAATATGGTTACAAAGATAGTGATTTTATGAGATTTTATAAAGGTAGCATGATGTTGTTTAACGTTTTTTACCAGTCCGATAAATCTGTTTTTGCCTCTATTCTTGTCTCTATCGTGTCCGGGAGCGAAGAAAAGAAATCAATACCGGTAATGCGTTCGATTTGATCTACCGAATTAACATAATCACCTTTCGGTCTATTTCCTGATTTGTTTTTATAGATAAAGCCAATTGCTTTTATCGTTCCTTCCATACAAAGAATCACTTTGAAAAAAGCATCGGGCACCACAACCTTAGACTTGCCTATCGTTTTGTGTTTCTGATGATAGAGAATCGGGCCGGCAACGATATAGATGCTGCCATATACTTTGGCCCATTTCCGGCATTGCTTCTCCATTTCATTCCAATCACCAACATTCAAACCGTGGTCTTGCGGACAAACATTCGTGAGTAGAAACGACTGTTCCTGTGCGCGTCTGCTCCACTTATTGTCAGCCGAAGGACACATATGGCCACGATCATAACCACTTCTACTGTAATCAAATGTCGTTACCCTCACACCTTTTGCCTCAATATCCTCCTGAAATCCAATACCTTCACGCTTGTAAGGGCCAGTCGTATGCTGTGCTTTCAGGTGCCATGCCACCCAATTTGGAATGTGTGTTTCATAGTTATAGGAGACGATATAGCCCTCTCTTTTTAGGATTTGGGAGGGTTTTCCTTGTGGAACATTTTGTATTAGTAATCGTTCATCAGTAATTGTAGTAAAAGTACTCTTTGTCAGGTGTGCTTTTGTCGTAAGACGCTTCTTTCTATTAACTTCAATGCCACCATTATGTTTGCTATTGTTCTTCAGGAAATTACGGTTTCCCTTAGCTAAGTTGCAGGTTACTGTTCCAATAAGAAATATAAGAAAAGGAATATATACAGGGAAATGCTTTTTCATTCTTCAGTTTCGTTTATCTGTTTCTGGGTGCTCAACTTGCCATACTCGTCAAAGGTATAGCGTTTGGTAAGCACTAATGTCAACAACAAGGCCAAAGGTGAGGCTGCTAACATCACAGCGAGAGCCAATAATTCTATGAGGATAGCCGAATAAACATTGGTACCAGCTAACAGCATTGCCCACATAACAGCTGGTGTAACACCTATTATTATATATGCCATACGGCCTAAGGAAGGAAGCATATTACGTTCCAAAGACCGCTTGATAAAGTATTTGACAGCCTGATGATGACTTGCTCCATTACCCAAAAGATTGTAAAAAAGCGCGCAATGATTGCGCAATCCGGCATAATAAGTATCCAAAGCCTTAGCATTACTCTCTATTATACCACCAATAATAAAGCCAGTAATCGGAATAAAATAACGTGTATCGAATGGATTCCCTGTTGAGAAAACGGCCATAATAACGAGAATACCAAAGATGAAGGTTACTATAAGTGTAGAAAAAAAAGCTGGGATAAAGTACCTTTTCATGCTCAATTTTGCTCTGCTAACAGTCACGACAGAGGTTAAAAGTGACAAGAATATCACCCAAAGAATATTGAGTATGACATTATTCAGACGGAAAACGAACTCCAACATGATGCCCGTAACCGCAAGATAGCCCACAGCCTTTGTGATTGCTATGACGAACTTTCGCTGTAAATTCAGCTTGTAAAAATAAATCAGATATACAGGGATACATAGTAATATCACAAGGATACAAATACCCATAAAACCAATATTCATCGTCTTCTCTATAATCATTGCGGTTCTAACAGCGTTTTATCACACAGTTCTTTCACTTCCTCATCTTCAGTTGCAATAATAATCATTCCTCCAGAGGCCGTATATTGTCTGAGGTAAACTATCATTTCAGGTGTCACGGCCCCTCGTATTTGATCAATAATGATGTAGTTACTGCTCTTCATTACAGCCACAACCATCATCATTTGTTGCAAAACCATCTGCGAAACAGACGATATGGCCTGCTCCCATAGATTTCCCTTGATACCTATCTTATTCCATTCCTCCTCGATTTTGTCTTTTGTCAGAGATTTATCTATCGTCATCATCTGCATCATCTCACCGATTGTCATGGAAGGGAACTGAAGTTCACGAGGGACGTAGGCTGCATGTGCTCTGAAATAAGCAGCGGAACGGCTGTCTACGACATCTCCATCAATAGAAAAAAAACCAGATTTGAGAGGCTGCAAGCCTAATAGCGTGTGTATGATTGCCTGTCGTTTTTCATCATGCCAAGCATAAATGCACAGCATTTCTCCTGCTTCTACCATAAAATTAATGCCGGCTACAGTCTTGGAGTACTCGACTCCACTCAAAACCCCATCTTTTATTTCCAACATTTCCCATCGCGTTTAACGGGGCAAAGGTACTGTTTTTTATCCAAAAAATCAATAATTAGAGAAAAAACAGCTATTTTTGTAGGCAGCAATACGAATGATGATAGCACAATATGACAAATAATAACTTCATGCTTCCTGCTGAATGGGCACCGCAACGTGGCATTCAACTCACATGGCCGCATGCTGGAACAGATTGGGAACCTTATCTTGACGAGATAACAAAGACATTTGTCGAAATGGCAAGAGCCATTACATGTGACGAACGGCTTTATCTTATTTCACCGGAGGTACCTCAAACAAAGACCTTGCTTGAAAAGCAACTGACAGACGACCAACTTGCCAATATCACATTCTATCAAATAGATTCTAATGACACATGGACGCGTGACCACGGAGCCATCACGCTGACAAACGGAACTGAAGCTCGCTATCTTGACTTCAAATTCAACGGCTGGGGTGAGAAGTTTGAGTGGCAAAAAGATAATGCCATCACAGCAAACATGGCCGGACTTGGCGCTTTCGATGGTGTAGTTGAAGACCACACAGATTTTGTCTTGGAGGGCGGAAGCATTGAAAGCGACGGAAAAGGAACCATCTTCACCACTTCAAGCTGCCTTTTGGCTCCGCATCGAAACCAGCCCATGACACGCGCAGAGATAGAGGAAAGGCTACTTAAAACGTTGCATGCAGTGCGAATTGTGTGGATAGAATACGGTAAACTGAAAGGAGACGATACCGACGGGCATATAGATACGACGGTGCGACTTGCGCCTGACGACACCTTATTATATATATATAGTGATGAGAACGATGAACATTTTGCGGACTTTCAAGCCATGGAAAATCAGTTGAAGGCTCTCCGCACACTTGAAGACAAGCCCTACCGACTGCTTCGCCTGCCATTTCCCGAAGCCATTTATGATAATGGAGTGCGACTTCCGGCTACTTATGCCAACTTCGTAATCCTCAATCATAGCGTGCTTTGCCCTACATATGCGCAGCCGTATAGAGACGGGCTGGCTATGTCGCAGTTGCAAAAGGCCTTTCCCGGCCGTAAGATTATCGGTATTGATGCCCGAACGGTTATCCGTCAGCACGGTTCGCTCCATTGTCTCACCATGCAATTCCCTAAGATATGAAAGAACTTAAAATAGGTTTCTCGCAGCAACATAATGTTTCTGATGCCTCTGTAAACATACAACGTTTATCTGAAGGCATTGCCGACTTGGCAACTCGCGGTGCACAACTCATCATACTGCAAGAACTCCACAACTCACTCTATTTCTGTCAGGTGGAAGACATCAATAACTTTGATTTGGCGGAGCCTATACCCGGTCCGTCAACAGACTTATATGGCGAACTTGCACGTCAATTCGGCGTAGTCATCGTCACATCTTTGTTCGAGAAGCGTGCCCCAGGACTCTATCACAACACGGCGGTCGTGATAGAAAAAGACGGAACGATTGCCGGAAAGTATCATAAGATGCACATTCCCGACGACCCTGCCTACTACGAAAAGTTTTATTTCACACCCGGAGACCTCGGCTTTCGTCCCATCGAGACGAGCATAGGCAAGCTGGGTGTGCTGGTTTGTTGGGACCAATGGTACCCCGAAGCAGCCCGCTTGATGGCCTTACAAGGGGCAGAAATATTGATTTATCCCACAGCTATTGGTTATGAGAGCAGTGACACGTCCGACGAACAAGAGCGTCAACGCGAGGCGTGGACCACTGTTATGCGTGGTCATGCGGTTGCCAACGGACTACCCGTCATTGCCGTGAACCGCGTTGGCCACGAACCTGACCCCAGCGGACAGACCAAGGGTATCCAGTTTTGGGGCAGTAGTTTCGTAGCCGGGCCACAAGGCGAACTCCTTTACCGTGCGAGCAACGACAAGGAAGAGCGCATTGTCGTCAGTATTGACATGCATCACAGCGAGCAGGTGCGTCGTTGGTGGCCTTTCCTGCGCGACCGCCGCATCGATAGCTACACCGACATCACCCGCCGCTTCATCGATGAATGAGCAATGCGAGTAGAAGTCTAAGTTACAGCAAGAATACACACTTTTAAGTATTGCCGCATACGTTTCCTTTCTGTAACTTTGATGCATCGTTTTACGACATTTTATTAAATCAGACACATATGGAAACAAAACAATTATCGGCTATTCCCGAAACGATGCTCATTCCGCTGTGGGCCAAGGCTACGGAAACACTCAACAACGGTGGACTGCTACACGACGAAACGGCCGTGGAGATATTCCAAAAGCTCGACTATGACTTCTCGAAATTCAAGAAAGCCACCATGTCGCAAGTGGGTTGCTGTGTTCGGGCAAACCTCATCGACCAAGAAACCAAGGCGTTTCTCAAGCAGCATCCCGATGCCGTTGTCATTCAATTGGGTGCAGGTATCGACGCACGCTATCAGCGGCTCGGCATGCCTGCGGTCACCCATTGGTATGACCTCGACCTGCAAGAAACTATCGACCTGCGTCGCCAACTTATTCCCGAGACCGAGAAGAACACCTATATCGCTCTCTCGATGTTCGACTATCAATGGATTGACACCGTCAAAGCCGCAGGAAAGCCCGTGTTGATTATCATCGAGGGCGTATTGATGTACTTTGAACCACAACTCGTAAAAGACTTTTTCATCACGCTTTGCAACCGTTTCGACCGCGCAACCATTCTCATGGACATGCTCTCCTACATGCTTGTGAAGCACAACAAGCAACACGATGCACTCAAGAAGATGGGCAAGGAGGCCGAATTCAAATGGTCGGTGCTCCACACCGAGGAAATGGAGGCGTGGCATCCCAAACTACATCTTGGTAAAGAGTATTTCATGAGTGATTATACGCAGGGACGTTTCCCCCTCATAGCCCGCCTTGCCTATAGAATCCCTTATTTCTATAGGCACGGTAACCAACGTATCGTAAGGCTCGAAATCGAGTGAAGGCTCCGGAAGCCTGTCCTATTGCAACCTGATATCAGTCGTATCAGCGTGTAAAGTCAGCCTTATTGTGCCCCGATATCAGCCATTTTAGCGCGTAATATCAGCCATATTACGTGCTAAAATGGCTGATATTAGATTGCAATGGCAGATACTGTTTGTCTAAAGTAGGACTACACCATGTCTAAAGTAGGACTACATCTCATGTAAAGTAGGACTACATCATGTCTGAAGTAGGATTAGATGTCGTCTGTAGTAAGTATAGGCAATGTCTATGTTGGGAGTTGATGTCTCCGATATCGGTTGGGTTTGCCAATGAAGTTATGTTTATCGAACGACTCTATAGTGTGTTTTTCGGTTTATTATTATCAGTTTTTGGCAACTATTATATGTTTATTTTATATCAAAGTTTCCAAAAACTTTTTGTAACTTACTCATAATTAGTTGTTTTACATTAATTAACTCGTAAAAAGTTGTCCAAAAAGTACGCCGTAATAAAATTAATACTATCTTTGCAAAAGAAAAATATAATCAAAATATAACAATCAAAATGATACAGACGGTAGTAAAGCGAGACGGACGAATCGTTGGTTTTAACGAGCAAAAAATCATGGCAGCCATTCGTAAAGCCATGATGCATACCGATAAAGGTGAAGATGATGCCTTGGTACAAAAGATAACGGACCATATTAGTATTCACGGAAAGAGCCAGATGACCGTGGAAAAGATTCAGGATTCGGTGGAAATGGAGCTGATGAAGAGTGCACGTAAGGACGTAGCACAGAAGTATATCGCTTACAGAAACCAGCGGAGCATTGCCCGAAAAGCCAAGACGCGCGACGTGTTTATGGAGATAGTGAACATCAAGAACAATGATGTGACGCGCGAAAATGCCAATATGAATGCCGATACGCCGGCGGGAATGATGATGAAATTCGCTTCGGAAACGACGAAGCCGTTTGTAGATGACTATCTGTTGTCAGAGGAAGTGCGTGAGGCGGTGACCCATAATTATATCCATATCCATGACAAAGATTATTATCCGACAAAGAGTCTGACTTGCGTTCAGCACCCTTTAGACCACATATTAGAGTATGGTTTTGTGGCTGGTCATGGCTCTTCACGACCTGCTAAGCGCATAGAAACGGCAGCAGTTTTGGCTTGTATTTCGTTGGAAACCTGCCAAAACGAGATGCATGGTGGGCAGGCCATACCGGCTTTCGACTTCTATTTGGCTCCTTATGTGCGCAGTTCTTACATCGAGGAACTGAAAAATCTGGAGAAACTGACGGGCCGTGACCTCTCGGCTTTGTATCATCAAGAGCTGGAAGACTATGTATTGAAGGAACTTGATGGCTTGGAAGGCGATGAACGTCTGCGCCAACATGCTGTGAACAAGACGGTGAACCGGGTGCATCAGGCCATGGAAGCCTTTATCCACAATATGAATACGATTCACAGCAGAGGTGGAAATCAGGTTGTTTTCTCGTCGATAAATTATGGAACGGATACTTCTGCCGAGGGACGCTGCATCATACGCGAGTTGTTGAAATCTACTTATGAGGGAGTTGGTAATGGAGAAACCGCTATATTCCCTATTCAGATTTGGAAGAAAAAGCGGGGCGTAAACTATCTTCGTGAAGATAGGAACTATGATCTTTATCAATTGGCTTGCAAGGTGACGGCCCGTAGATTCTTCCCGAACTTCCTTAATCTCGATGCCACGTTCAATCAAAACAGCAATTGGAAAGCCGACGACCCGGAACGTTATTTGTGGGAGGTGGCTACGATGGGATGTCGTACGCGCGTGTTTGAGAACCGCTTCGGTCCGAAGACGAGTGTGGCTCGCGGTAACTTGAGTTTTACGACAATCAACATCGTCAAGTTGGCCATCGAGTGCATGGAAATAGCCGGTAAGGAGGAGCGTATCAATGCTTTCTTTGCAAAGCTTGACCATATTTTGGAGGTGACAGCTAAGCAATTGGACGACCGTTTCCAGTTCCAGAAGACAGCGTTTGCCAAGCAATTCCCGTTGTTGATGACGAAACTTTGGATTGACTGCGACAAACTTCAGCCTACCGACACGATAGAAAGCGTGCTTAATCAAGGTACATTGGGTATTGGATTTATCGGATTGGCCGAGTGTTTGAAAGCATTGGTGGGCAAGCATCACGGAGAAAGCGAAGAAGCACAGGCCTTGGGCTTGAAGATTATAACGTATATGCGTGACCGTGTGAATGATTTCTCAGAGCGTTACCAGCATAATTACAGTTTGTTGGCTACACCGGCTGAGGGACTCTCGGGACGTTTCACGAAGTTTGACCGTAAGCGTTTTGGTGTAATCGATGGAATTACCGACCGCGATTATTATACGAATTCAAACCATGTGCCTGTATATTATAAGTGTTCTGCACTGCATAAAGCGCAGATAGAGGCTCCTTATCATGATTTGACGCGCGGTGGCCACATCTTCTATGTAGAAATTGATGGTGATGCAACGCATAATCCAGATGTCATATCTGGTGTAGTGGATATGATGGATAAGTATAATATGGGCTATGGCAGTGTGAATCATAACCGTAACCGCTGTATGGACTGTGGTTATGAGAATGCCGAAGCTGAAATGGAATGCTGTCCGAAGTGTGGGAGCCGACATATTGATAGGTTGCAGCGCATTACGGGGTATCTTGTCGGAACAACCGACCGTTGGAACCAAGGAAAACTGGCCGAATTGAATGACCGGGTGACGCACATCGATAAGAAATGCAAGTAGAAAGCTAAGTCCTCTTCGCCTCATAAAGGCGAAGAGGGAGTTGGATTTATATATGAGTAATGATAAGTATCTTGGAGATTGTGCACGACACAATGGTTGACGGGCCGGGGTTTCGCACTTCGATTTATTGTGCCGGATGTCCAAATGCCTGTTCGGGCTGTCATAATCCACAATCGTGGGATATCCGTCATGGCACATTAATGACGACCGATGCAATCATGAGAGAGATCGTCTCTGACCCTTTTGCCAATGTTACTTTTACAGGTGGGGATCCGATGTTCCAGCCTGAAGGCTTCTTGGAACTGGCAATGGCTATTAAACATGAGACGGAAAAGACGATATGGTGTTATAGTGGGTTCGTTTTTGAGAGTTTAATGAAAAAGGAAGTGTCATGTCAGTTGCTGGAGAACATTGATGTATTGGTGGATGGTCCTTTTATAGAGACTCAGAAAGATAATGATTTGATTTTCAGAGGAAGTCGAAATCAACGGCTGATAGATGTCAAACGCTCACTAAAGGAAAAAATGGTCGTGCTATTAAATTATAATCCAAAGGGGGACTTCCTATAAGGAAAAAAATCAATATGTCTTAATTTGGAGTTGAATTCTCCGGATATTAGGTAGGAATATAGCTATAAATGAAGGCTTATTCTTGCTTGTTTTTGTTAAATTTCTTGATAGGCTGGGATATCACCTAAATATAAATATTTTTGATAGTCATAATCCATTTTACAACAATAATGTTGAATGCCGTTTGAGACGATGAGATAATCTACATGAAGAAGCATATTATAGGTTGTAATTTGATCGAACACTTTTTGAGTAATGGCGATATGAGGTGCCTTGTATTCTATGATGATACGTGGTTTGAGTTCTCTTGAATAAAGGACTGTGTCAGCTCGAAGAGTTTTATTGCCTATCTTGAGTCTCACTTCATTTGCCAAAAGGGTGGCGGGGTATCCTTTGTGATTAATCAAAAAATGAACGAAGTGTTGGCGTACCCATTCTTCTGGAGTAAGGGCAACGTACTTGCGACGTAAAATGTCGAAAATCGTTGGTTTGGTAGGCGTTCCGGATAACTTTATTTCGTAATCGGGTAGGTTTAATGGAATCATTTTATTATTTTTGCAGATAAAGAACAGGTTGATGAAAAAGACTTCCTTTTAGGATAAGTCTTTGTTTCTTGTTTTCTGCAAAGATAAACAATAAAAAATAAAATAGAGCGAAATGCCTGAAAAGAAAAATACAGGAACATCGTATGAAACGATAATGCGTGACTTAAAAGCACGTCATTTTTCACCTATATATATATTAATGGGTGACGAATCATATTATATTGATAAGATTTCTGATTATATTGCTGAACATGTATTGAGGCCGGAAGAACGTGATTTTAATCAAACCGTAGTGTTCGGCTCAGATATCTCGGCCTCACAAATCGTGGATTCAGCCAAAGCCTTTCCAATGATGGCCGAAAAACGAGTTGTGATAGTAAAAGAAGCACAGAATTTGAAGGGTACAGAACCTTTAGTGAAGTATTTCAAGCAGCCGGTGGTTTCCACAGTTCTTGTCCTTTGTCACAAGAATGGAAGCATTGATAAAAGAAAGAAGATTATTCCAGCAGCACAGGTAGGTGGTGCGGTTATTTTTGAGAGTAAGAAGCTTTATGAGCGCGAATTGCCGGGTTTTATAACATCTTATTTCATGCAACATGAGATTACTGTAGAGCAAAAGGCGGCCCAAATGATTGCGGATCATGTTGGGGCCGACTTACATAGACTAACTTCTGAGCTTGATAAGATTTTGATTTCTTTTTCTGAAGCTGACAGAATGGTAACTCCGGAAATTGTTGAAAAGGAAATTGGGGTCAGCAAAGATTTTAATGCTTTTGAATTACGAAGTGCTATTATTCAAAGAGACGTCTATAAGGCTAATTTAATTACGAAATATTTTGACAACAATCCCAAGGCTGGCTCCTTGTTTTCTTTTCTCCCAATGCTCTTTTCTTACTTTGAAAATTTGATGATAGCATTTTATTCACCAAACCGAAGTAATGAAAATGCGATTGCACAATTTTTGGAATTACGAAATGGATGGGCTGCAAGAGATTATCTTACTGGGATGCGAAATTACTCGGGAATGAAAACGATGCAGATAATTTCAAAAATAAGAGAAATAGATGCCAAAAGTAAGGGGTTAGATAATCCAAATACAGCTTCAAGTGAGTTAATGAAGGAACTTATTTTCTTCATTTTGCATTAAATGTGTCTTTTTTAATACTATTTTTTTCTAGATTGAGTGCTCTTATAGAGTACTTTTTTTATGGTAATCTCCGATAAATAAACGTTTTACCATAGTTTTTCCACCTCTAAAACTCGTATATTTTCAGCAAAGAAATCCCTTATCAAGAATATGTGAATTATGTTATTTTTTATCGATTTGGCACACTATGATTTCGAGATTAGTTTTTATTAACGTTTTACATTCTAAAACTTCGGAAACGAAAACCAAAAGCTCTGAATATTATTTTAGCCATGTAAACATAAAATACTCGTTTATAAATAATTCCTTTTTATCGGAATAAAGGTTTGTAAATGTGAAATATGGATATATATAATTATACGTATGTATATTCTTTAGTCGACATATAAGATACCTATTTGAATTTCAGCCGTTTATTTGTTTTTTATAAACTAAATAATAGAATATAGTATTTTCTTTGCATTTTAATATTGGATATTGAATAAATAATACAATACTCTTTATAGCTAATTATATATAACACATATATTTACACTCTAAATATTATATTACCTATTTTGATATTTTTCATTATGGGAAATTTTGTTTTGTTGCGATATATATATTCTATATATTTGTATATTTATAACACTAAATTTTAAATATAAAAATTTAAAAATTGAGTAACTAAATTTAATATACAAATGTTGTGTGTGTTATTTTTTCATTTTACCTTTGTAAAATCAATGAAAATTGAATGTTATACTCTAATTAAATATAAAGGTTTATGAAGGATAGAATAAAAACAATCATGGAAAGTCAGCATATGACTCAGCAGACCTTTGCACAATTCATACAAATATCTCCTGCATCATTGAGTAGTATTTTTAATGGAAGAACTAAACCAACATTGACCGTTGTTGAGGCTATTCGTTCAAAAATTCCATCTTTATCACTTGAATGGTTGATATTTGGTGTAGGTCCAATGTATAATAGCGATAAAGCGAGGTCTAATTTGGAGGTTGTAGAAGGAACATTTGCTGCTAAAGAGGGCTTAAATCATTTTGGTGAGCAAACAAAATCTCCTACTCCTTCACTTTTTGATCAAGACCAAGAAAGAATTCAGAATATAGGTAATACGCTTATTGATAATAAAGAAAAAACGGTAAAAATAATTGAAAAGCCGCAACGCAAGATTTCTGAGATAAGAATCTTTTATGATGATAGAACTTGGGAAACTTTTGTCCCACAGAAAAGTTAGCTATTGGTTAGAATGTTTTTTTTTCTTATATTTGCATCAACCAAATTGCAAAAGCAAATATGAAGAAATTCGTTCAAGATTTGACTGTCAAATCTGTAGAGATTCTTAGTTCTAAGCATGTGCTATTGAAACTTACTACAGAAGAAACACTACCACCAACAATTCCCGGTCAGTTTGTTGAAGTTCGGGTTGACAATTCACCCTCTACTTTTCTTCGGCGTCCAATTTCAATAAACTTAGTAGACTATCAGCAAAATGAGCTGTGGTTATTGATAGCTATGATAGGTGATGGTTCTCAACAATTGGGTAAACTTAAGGTTGGAGATACTTTGAATTGTTTGTATCCCTTAGGTAATGGGTTTACACTTCCCAACGATTCAAGTGAAAAAATATTATTAATTGGCGGTGGTGTGGGTATAGCTCCCCTTCTTTATTTGGGACATGAGATTAGGGCTAATAAAGGAAAACCCACATTCATTTTGGGTGCTAGGACAAAGAATGAATTGTTAGAGTTGGACTTATTCCAACAACTTGGCCGTGTTTTTATTACAACAGAAGATGGAAGTATGGGAGAAAAAGGCTTTGTAACTAATCATTCGATTCTCCAAAAAGAAAAGTTTTCAAGTATTTCTACTTGTGGTCCCAAACCAATGATGATGAATGTAGCACAATATGCATATGCGAATGATATACAATGTGAAGTCTCGCTAGAGAATAAAATGGCTTGCGGTTTAGGGGCATGTCTGTGTTGTGTAGAGAAGACTATTGATGGAAATATATGTATATGTAAAGAAGGACCGGTGTTAAATATTAAGAAATTATTATGGCAGATTTAAATGTAAAAATAAGCAATCTTCAATTTAAGAATCCCGTGATGACAGCTTCTGGTACTTTCGGTTACGGGTTGGAGTTTGCGGATTTAGTGCCATTACATGAGATTGGCGGCATAATAGTAAAAGGTACTACTTTACATTCGCGTGAGGGTAATGACAGTCCACGTATGGTGGAAACTGCAAGTGGAATGCTGAATTGTGTTGGGCTTCAAAATAAGGGTATTGACTATTTTTGTAAGCATATCTATCCACAAATTAGGGATATTGATACGAATATAATAGTCAATGTAAGTGGAGACAGTGCGGAGACCTATGCCGAATGTGCCCGGCGAATCAATGAATTGGACGCGGTTCCTGCGATAGAATTGAATATCAGTTGCCCTAATGTCAAAGAAGGCGGTATGGCATTTGGTGTATCATGTGCCGGTGCGGCGGGTATTGTCAAAGCGGTTAGGGCTGTTTATCAGAAAACTTTAATTGTCAAACTCTCTCCAAATGTGACGGATATTGTATCTATAGCCCGTGCATGTGAAGAGGAGGGAGCAGATGCCGTTTCGCTTATTAATACATTGATGGGGATGGCCATTGATATAGAAAAGCGCGAACCTCTATTGAGTATCCGCACCGGAGGCTTGAGTGGTCCGGCTATCAAGCCCGTTGCCCTGCGTATGGTTTATGATGTTGCTCATGCTGTTGAAATTCCTGTTGTGGGGCTTGGTGGTATTAGCAGTACGGAGGATGCCATTGAGTTTATGATGTGTGGTGCGACTGCAATTGAGATAGGAACAGCCAATTTTATTGATCCTACGATAACAAAAAAGGTGAAAGATGGAATAAACAGTTGGCTTGATGCACATGGCTGTAGAAGTATCCAAGAGATTATCGGAGTCGTTTGATTTCAATCATACCTTTGTTTTAACGTGAGTTGGATATCAGCCCCTTAGGAACAATAAATTCTGCGTTTCGTTCGTGAGTGACAAGTAAAAAATAGCAAATTTTGTGTTTCGCGCCTGTGCGACGACATAGAAAATAGGAAAAAGAGCTTTAAAAATCTCTTCGTCTATCGAACTCACATTGTTTTATTGTTTATGTTTTCGGCAAAAAGTACTATCTTTGCAAAGCGTTTAATCTATTTGTTTTATTTATCCATCATGAAGAAGTCTCTTAATAAATACATTGTTGCTTCATATAAATTGTATGATGTGACAGAGGGCAAAAAAGAATTGGTAGAAGAAACTTCGGCCGATCGTCCTTTTGTTTTCTTGAGTGGATTCGGTGTTACACTTCCTGCTTTTGAAGATGCGTTGGTTAATCTGGGCAAAGGAGAATGTTTCGATTTCTCGCTAACGGCTGAACAGGCTTATGGTGCGTATTATCAAGAACGTGTGATTGAGCTTGACAAATCTGTCTTTAAGGTTGATGGCAAGTTCGATGAAGCGCACATTGTTGTCGGGGCAATCGTACCACTTCAGAATGAAGATGGAAATCGCTTTAATGGTCGCATACTCACTGTCACGGCAGATAAGGTGAAGGTTGATTTGAACCATCCTTTCGCCGGCAAGAAACTTAATTTTGTCGGAAAGGTCATAGAGAGCCACGAAGCTGACAGTGAAGAAATAACCGATTTTGTGAACATGCTGAATGGAGAAAGCGGCTGCGGTAGTTGTAGCGGAAGATGTGGTGGCGGAAACTGCGAAGGTGGTTGTGGTTGCCATTGATGCAAAATAGTATGAGATATGGTGCGAAATAGTTTTGGTAATATATTTGTACTTACGACCTTTGGCGAAAGTCATGGAGTTGCTATAGGGGGTGTCATTGACGGAATGCCGGCTGGTATTGAGATTGATTTTGATTTTATTCAAAATGAGCTGAAACGCCGTCGCCCGGGGCAAAGCAAAATAACTACGAGTCGATCGGAACCGGACAAAGTTGAATTCTTCAGTGGTGTGTTTGAAGGTAAATCTACGGGGGCCCCGATTGGTTTTGCCGTCTATAATACCGATCAACATTCTAAGGATTACGACAATATGCGTGCGCTGTTTCGTCCTTCTCATGCAGATTTTACTTACTACAAGAAATATGGCGAGCGTGATTATCGGGGAGGAGGGCGCTCTTCCGCTCGTGTGACAATAGCGCGTTGCGTAGGTGGTGCTTTGGCTAAATTGGTGTTGAGGAAGCTACATATTGACATTAAAGCTTATACCTCGCAAGTGGGAAGTATCATTTTAGAGAATGATTATCATAAATATGATTTGGATACTATAGAGGATAACATTGTTCGTTGTCCGGACCAACGGAAAGCTACAGAAATGGCAGAACTCATTGAACAGGTGAAAAACGAAGGAGACACGATTGGTGGTGTCGTGAGTTGTGTCATAAAAGGCTGTCCGGTGGGACTTGGCGAACCGGAGTTCGGGAAACTTCATGCGCAGTTGGGAGCTGCAATGCTCAGTATTAACGCCGCGAAAGGTTTTGAATACGGTATGGGATTTGCCGGAGTGGGGAAACGTGGAAGTGAACAAAATGATGTCTTTCATTCTCAAAAAGGGAATATCTCCACAGTCACAAATCATAGTGGAGGTGTTCAAGGTGGCATCAGTAATGGGCAGGATATATTCTTCAGAGTTGCATTTAAGCCTGTTGCTACGCTTTTAATGCCACAAGAAACGGTAGATGAGCATGGAGATGCTACTTCTTTTCATGCGCATGGACGCCACGACCCCTGTGTGCTCCCGAGAGCTGTCCCTATTGTCGAGGCAATGGCTGCAATGGTGGTACTGGATAACTACCTTCTCAACTTGACAATAAAAGTATGAAATCGGCATATAGGCTTTTATGATGTAACGTGAGTTCGATATATTCCCGGGGAACTTGCAGAAGTCACTCTCACGATGGAGAGTGCAGCTCAGGGTAAAAGAACCCACCCGATAGCTTCTACGGCATCGGACGACAGCTTCTTTTCTCATTCGAGCCCTCAGATGACAGTTCCTTTTTACTTTTTTATCATCCGAGCCCTCGGAAAACAGTTTAATCTTTCTTTTTCTTCCATCCGAGGCCTCGGATAGCATTTTCCGTTAATTAATTTCACATCCGAGGCCTTGGGTAGTACTTCCTGTTAATTAATTTTATATCCGAGGTCTCGGATGGCATTTTCCGTTAATTAATTTTACATCTAAGGCCTCGGATAACTGTTCTTTTTCCATTTAATTTCCAGCCGAGCCCTCGGACGAGCCTTCTTTTTTTGTATTCCATTAATCCGATGCTTCAGAGACGCAGTTTTTCCTCCATAGGACTCATATCGAACGCACATAGGGCAGAACGCAGCACGAACTTCCTCATCATGAAAAGCGCAAGTATGGTAAGAAGACCAAGGGAAACATTGAACTTCGTAATATCGAAGCCGGAGTTTTACAAGTATTATTCGGAATGTTGCACTTGATGGGGGAGGCTTTACTTACAGAAATCAGTAGACTCCAGTTTTGTAAAAAAGATAAAAAGAATTGCACGTTACATATAAAAGTTGTATATTTGCCTACTGTATAGAGATTAGCACTTAATGAGACAACTGAAAATCACAAAATCAATTACTAATCGAGAAACGGCATCGCTCGATAAATACTTGCAGGAAATAGGGCATGAAGAACTGATTTCTGTTGAGGAAGAAGTTGAACTTGCACAACGAATTCGGAGAGGAGACCGTCAGGCATTAGAGAAATTGACGAGAGCTAATTTGAGATTTGTGGTTTCAGTCGCAAAGCAGTATCAGAATCAAGGATTAAGTTTGGCTGATTTAATAAACGAGGGTAACCTCGGTCTTATCAAAGCTGCTGAAAAATTTGATGAAACACGTGGCTTCAAGTTTATATCCTATGCAGTTTGGTGGATTCGGCAGAGTATACTTCAGGCAATAGCAGAACAGAGTAGAATTGTAAGATTGCCATTAAATCAGGTTGGGTCCGTAAACAAAATAAAGCGTGCACTCAATAAGTTCGAGCAAGAAAATGAGTGGTATCCCAGTATAGAGGAAATAGCGAAGAAGGTGGATATTCCGGAAGAAAAGATTGCAGATGCCATTAAAATGAATGGACGGCAAATCTCTGTTGATGCTCCCTTTACAGATGATGATGATTGTACTTTTTTGGATATCATGCCTAATAGTGATGCGCTTATGGCAGATAATGTCTTGGTTAGAGAGTCTCTTCAAGATGAAATTTCGAATGCACTCCAAACATTAAGCGAACGCGAACGTAACATTATTGAGGCCTTTTTCGGTATTAATCAATCGGAACTGACATTAGAGGAGATAGGAGATAAGTTCGGTCTGACTCGTGAACGTGTGCGGCAGATAAAAGAGAAAGCCATTCGTAGGTTGCGGCATCATGCGAAGAGTAAGAATCTGAAAACGTATCTTGGACAATAAAATAACTTTATATACGTTTGTAGTAAATAAATAACAGAAGGTAATGAGATTGGAAAGATTTTTTTTGATAGTGGTTGTGTTTTCCGTTTGTACCACGGTATTTGCCGGAAACAAAAACAAGGTATTCCTTTGTGGTTTCGCAGCTTCATTTAATGATTCAACCGTTTTTTTCACCGATATACAAGAGGTGGATTCTGCTGTAATAGATAAGAATCATTTCCTGTTTGGTCGCGATAATTATTCATATCAATTGCGTGATTACTTGACTTCACAGGGCTTTGAGCATGCAACTTGTGTGACATTATGGGCAACGGCACGCGATGTCATAGAAAAGAAATATCAGAAACTGAGAAATAAGTATGCGGTTATTGCTCAGAAAAGAACAAGAAGAAAGAATACAGCTCCCCTTACTATAAAGTATCTCACAACAGAACAGTTCCGTTATGAGGCTATCGTTCCTGAAGGGAATACCGTCTCTGTAGCAAAGCAATCAGCCGTGAAAACCAAGAAAGCAGGAAAGTAATCGGGCACAATCTTAGTTTTAGATACTGTTATCGTAAAACATATGGATTACTATTTCGAGATTGCCGAGCATTATATAAAAATCAGTCAGTTGGACGGCAATATTCCGCTCTTAAGCCTATTGCCTTCGTTTCAGCCGTTTTTATGTGATGCCGTCAGCGACGAAGAATTATTGTTCGGTTTTACGATAGACAATCACTTAAAGGCCGTTGATAAAAGTCGGCGGCATCCCATTAGGACTTTTGATACCGGAAATGGAGATACTGTCGTAGACAAGCTTTCGGATGGCGGTTATCAATACGTCGTCAAGAACATCAACAGGGACGCGTGTGCTTTATTGATATGCGATAAAGACTTCAGGACGTGTTCGTGTGCACTCAATGGAAGTTTGAATATGCAAAGTTTCGGTCTTAACAATGCACTCATGCTGACGATGGCCTTTGCGGGTAGTAAGCGCGACACGGTGCTGATACATGCATCTTTGGTCAGGAATAATAATTATGGTTATGCTTTCATTGCAAAGAGCGGCACGGGCAAGAGCACGCACGTCAGCCTTTGGCTGCGCTTTATCCCTGATTGCGATTTGATGAATGACGACAATCCAATTATCCGGCTCATCAATGGTACGCCATATATCTATGGGAGTCCGTGGAGTGGAAAAACACCTTGCTACCGCAAAGTAAAGGCACGCTTAGGGGCTATTACACAGATAGCACGCGCCCGGGAGAACTCCATTGAGCATCTTTCTGTGGTAAATGCTTTCGCTACACTCCTCCCATCGTGTTCGTCGATGAAGTGGGATGCCGATATCTTCAATCATATTTGCAGCATCGTAAGCGACATCATGGCCAAAACCCCCATATACACCTTGCACTGCAGGGCCGATCGGCATGCTGCTGAATTGTGTCACCAAACCATAACCGCAGAGTGAAGAAGATTTTCCCAAATGAACAGCTGATACCAGAGGTTATCTCGTTAATCGAACAAGGGCACACCGTGACGCTCCCGCTTCGTGGGTTCAGCATGCGTCCGTTCTTGGAAGACAATCGCGACAAGGCACTGTTGACAAAGCCGGACCGTTTGAAGGTGGGAGACCCCGTCTTGGCAGAGGTGCGCCCGAAGTTCTACGTCTTGCATCGCATCATTGCAATTGATGGCGAGCATGTCGTCCTTCGTGGCGACGGCAATCTGGCATGCGAGCATTGTCTGCAGAAAGACGTCAAGGCCGCTGTCATCGGCTTTTACAGAAAGAAACATAACTATCTAGACCGAACCGATGGTCTGAAATGGCGGCTATATTCACGCCTTTGGCTCTTTCTCTTTCCCATTCGCCGCTATCTGTTGGCCTTTTACCGACGCGTGTGGATAAAGTGTTTCGGACTGATTTAATAATAAATAAACACGTATGAAAACAAAACAAGGATTTATACTTCGCAACGTTTGTGGTGAGAACATTATTGTTGCGGAGGGCGAGACGAATATTGATTTCAGCAATATCATCAGCATGAACGAAACGTCTGCTTTCTTATGGAACAATATTCAAGGAAAAGAATTCACACACGACGATCTTGTCGATTTGCTGACCGAGACGTATCAGGTTGATGCGCAAAAAGCGCTCGAAGATGTTACCCGTCTTGTCGAAAACTGGAAATCAGCAGGAATTATAGAATAAGTATTGCTGTCCGATAAACATTTTCCGCACAGCAATAAAAATGACATGTGCATGGAAATGTAGAATGTTTCGCATGAGTTCTCGGCAATGTTTATTTCACTCAGAAATGATTTCAGCCATTTTACCTCGCAATCTCAGTCATATCAGGCGATAAAATGGCTGAAATCAAGTCGCAATATGACTAAGATAGAAAAGTCTTTGAAAGTCAATCAACTATATGCATTGTTGATGATGAATTTTCTTTCAAGCTTGTCGGTTACGTAACTGCATGATAAGGGCATTCAATTGGTTTTCATCTTGTATCAGCACCTCACGCGGTTTACTTCCTTGCGCAGTACCGACAATGCCCATATGTTCAAGCTGATCCATCAATCGCCCTGCACGATTGTACCCAATGGAGAAGCGACGTTGAATCATACTGGTTGAACCTTGCTGGGAAAGAACAATTGCATGGGCCGCTTCCTCGAAGTAAGGGTCGAGTGAAGAAATGTCAGTTGCCCCGTCACCTATACTACCACCGCTATTATCCTCGATTGGTTCGGGAAGTTCCATAGGCTCTATGGGGCCGGGCTCTTCACTGATGTAATCGTTTATATGCTCGATTTCGGGTGTATCGACAAAGGCACATTGCACGCGGACAGGCTCATTGCCATTCAAGAAGAGGAGGTCGCCCCGACCTACAAGCTGATTTGCGCCGGAACGGTCAAGAATTGTGCGCGAATCTATCTGGGAACTCACACGGAATGCCATTCTTCCGGGGAAGTTAGCTTTAATATTTCCTGTAATAATCTTTGTTGTCGGACGTTGTGTTGCAATCACCATATGGATACCGACAGCGCGTGCCAACTGTGCAATACGTGCAATCGGAAGTTCTATTTCCTTGCCAGCTGTCATGATAAGATCGCCGAACTCATCGATGATGACAACAATATAAGGCATGTAGTCGTGGCCTTTTGTGAGATCAAGCTTATGATTGACGAATTTAGCATTATATTCCTTGAGGTTCTTTGCACCAGCCATCTTCAATAAATCATAGCGATGGTCCATGAGTGCACAGAGACTGTTCAACGTTCTGACCACTTTGGTGACATCGGTGATAATGGGCTCTTCTTCATTTTCAGGCAGACAGGCCATAAAATGTCCCGAAATCTTGTGATAGACACTGAACTCGACCTTCTTTGGGTCTACAAGAACGAATTTCAGTTCATTTGGATGCTTCTTATATAATAATGATGTGATAATCGCATTCAGGCCGACAGACTTTCCTTGTCCTGTCGCACCGGCAACGAGCAAATGGGGAATCTTGGCCAAGTCAACCATAAAGACCTCGTTGGTGATGGTTTTTCCCAATGCCAAGGGCAGTTCCATCTTTGTTTCTTTGAACTTTTTGGAGTTAAGAATACTCTCCATGGAGACAATCTGCGGCCTTTTGTTCGGTACTTCAATACCAATGGTCCCCTTACCCGGTATAGGAGCAATGATACGAATACCAAGTGCCGAAAGACTCAAGGCAATATCGTCCTCTAAGTTTCGTATTTTAGAGATGCGTACACCCTCGGCCGGAGTAATCTCATACAGTGTAATGGTAGGGCCGACGGTAGCTTTAATCTCTCTGATTGATACACCAAAGCTGTTAAGCACTTCGACAATACGGGCATTGTTGGCCTTGATTTCTTCCATGTCAACATTGGGTTTGTCTTCTTCGTCATACTTTTTCAGAAGCTCAAGCGTTGGTTTCTTGTACTTAGTAAAAGGCTCCAAAGGGTCTATAGGTGTACTAAGGATATCTTCCAAGTTCACAACTGCACTGCCAGCTTTCTCTTCATTCTTGGCAATCTTCACTGTCAGCCGATTGTCATTTGCTGTCTGAGGCTCTGAATTGTTCGTAACGCTCAGCGTGGGAACTGCATTTGCTGGTAATGTATCTTTGTCAATGTTTCCAAAATCGGTAAGATCCACCACAGGGGCAGGAAAATCTTCGGGCAATCCCTGATTTATCGTATTGCTGTCTTCAGTTTCTTCGTTATTATCAGCCTCTGTATTGTGTTCGGAGTCAGCTGTGTCTATCTCGTGATTCGTAACCGTGAACTTGACTTTAGAAGTCAGATATTTCACCGGATTCATCGCTTTTCTAATAATAAAAATCGTTTCTGCGCTCAGATAAGTCAAGAAGGCAAGTGCCGTGAAAAGCAGAATTACGATTAATCCTGGGGCACCGACAATGTTCTCTAACTGCTGAACACAGAACAATCCGTGATTACCACCTGGATTAAAGAACAAATTTCCCATGACAGGAGTAAGGAACTTGGCAAATGTTATCGAACACCATATCATGGTCAACATCATACCAAAGAACCATTTCCACAGGTTGATGGTATAGATGCTCATCAGTTTCAGTCCGACTAAGACAATAAAAGCTGGAATAATGAAAGCCGGCAGGCCAAAATTAACCGACATGAGGGTGTAAGCCACAATGGCTCCGATGGAACCGCAATAATTTGTAATCGAACGGTTAGAGTTTATCCATTCTCCATGCCTTAAACTTTCAAGAATACTTTGGTCATCCTGCCCAGTAGAGAAGTAGGAGACCATAGCTATGATTACATAAATTGCAATTAAGAGGAGTATAAGTCCTAAAAGGAAATCTGTTTTTTCATTACTGAAAATATTGCGAAAGCCGACTGCCTCACCAATACTCTTGGGTTTGCGGTCAGATTTTTTCCTTGCCATGTTTATAGAGTCGATATTGTATTTCTTGCAAAATTAGTGTAAAATTCCGAGAAAAGGCGTTCTTTTCGTAACTTTTTTCTAATTTTGCACGTTGGAACAAGCCATTTATAATGAAGAAGACAATATACAGCAAGTTTGATAAAAAAAAGATTACCAATCTCCCTATCGTTCAATTTCCGGGAAGGATCATTACAATCGTCAGTGAGACAGATGCCGATAAGGCCGTTGATTATCTCTTATCGCGTGATATCTTAGGCGTAGATACCGAAACCCGGCCGACCTTTCATAAGGGAGAACAGCATAAGGTTGCATTATTGCAAGTTGCATCGCGTGACACTTGTTTCTTATTCCGGCTTAACGATATAGGAATGCCTGCCTCAATTATAAGATTGTTAGAAGACCAGACCGTTCCAAAAATCGGTTTGTCATGGCATGACGACATTCTTTCTTTGCACCGCCGCACAGAGTTTACACCGGGATATTTTATCGATTTACAGAATGTGGTAGGTGAGATTGGTATAAAAGATCTCAGTCTTCAGAAGCTTTATGCCAATCTCTTTCATCAAAAGATAAGTAAACGACAACGGCTGACAAATTGGGAAGCAGATATATTGAATGACAAACAGAAGCAATATGCAGCCACGGACGCTTGGAGTTGTATTAAACTCTATGAAGAGGTTAAGCGACTGCATGAGACAAAAGATTATGAGTTGATCGTTCCGCTGGAGGTTACTGAAAACAACAATGACTATGCTGTCTGACAAGTTTTGTTAATCATCGAAATATTTGAACTTATGTATAAATCTGTCTATCTCAAAAAAGGGAAAGAAGAATCGTTGAACCGCTTCCATCCATGGATTTTCTCGGGTGCCATTCATCACATGGAAGAAGGCATAGAAGAGGGAGATATCGTCAATGTATTCACTGCGACGAACGATTTTATTGCGGTCGGTCACTATCAGATTGGCTCTATTGCCGTACGCGTGCTTTCGTTTTCAGAAGAGGAAATCAATCATTCTTTTTGGTGTAGTCATTTGGAAAGTGCTTTGAAAATGCGGCAACGCATCGGCATTGCAGATAATGACAACAACAATACGTATCGATTGGTACATGGCGAAGGCGACGCTCTGCCCGGATTGATTATAGATTGTTATGACGAAACGATGGTCATGCAGGCACACAGCGTAGGCATGCATGCTTCCCGCAAGGCGGTGTGCCGTGCATTGGTTGAAGTTATGGGTAACCGCATGAAGCACGTTTATTACAAAAGTGAGACCACACTTCCATTCAAGGCCGAACTCGAACAAGAAAACGATTTTATTCATGGCGGGACAGACAATGATATTGCCATTGAGAACGGGTTGAAGTTTCATGTGGACTGGTTACATGGACAAAAAACGGGATTCTTTATCGATCAAAGAGAGAATCGCAGTCTGTTGGAGCACTATGCTAAGAACAAAAGCGTACTGAATATGTTCTGTTATACGGGCGGCTTTTCCGTTTATGCCATGCGTGGGCAAGCCAAGATGGTTCATTCCGTTGATAGTAGTGCCAAAGCCATAGAACTGACAAACAGAAACATTGATTTGAATTTCCCCGGTGATAAACGCCACAAGACCTTTTGTGAAGATGCGTTCAAGTATTTGGACAATACAGACAACGCCAACAAATATGATTTGATAGTTCTCGATCCTCCGGCATTTGCCAAACATCGCAAAGCACTTCATAATGCTTTGAAAGGTTATACTCGGTTGAATGTGAAAGGATTGCAGCGCATTAAGCAGGGCGGTATCTTGTTTACGTTCAGCTGTTCTCAGATAGTTTCAAAAGAAAACTTCCGTAATGCTGTGTTTACAGCTGCGGCGCAGGCAGGGCGCAAGGTGAGGATTTTGCATCAACTTCATCAACCTGCAGACCATCCCATCAACATTTACCATCCGGAGGGAGAATACTTGAAAGGCTTGGTGCTTTATGTTGAGTAGTTTCGCACATGGTGTCAAAGCGTTTATCGATAGGAACCGTTTGTTGAAGACCGATGGTTTCTATCTGCTTGCTTTAAGTGGGGGCAGTGACAGTGTGGCTCTGTTCCGTGTGATGATAGAACTCGGCTATCGTTTCGCTGCCGTTCACTGCAATTTTCAATTGCGTGGAGAGGAATCTCAGCGTGATGAATTATTTTGTGAGCAACTTTGCCTCGCTCAAAAGGTCCCATTCCATCGTGTTCATTTCGATACAAAAGCCTATGCCAAGCTTCATCGTGTCAGCATTGAGATGGCCGCACGCGAACTGCGCTATCGTTATTTTGAACAATTGAGAAAAGATTTGGGAGCAGATGCCATTCTTGTGGCCCACCATAACGATGATTCCGTCGAAACTTTTTTGCTTAATCTGATATGCGGAACCGGAATTCACGGGCTATTGGGAATAAAACCGAAAAACGGTTTCATCGTTCGGCCGTTGTTATCCATCGGCCGTTCCGACATAGAAGCATATTTATCCGGTATCGGGCAAGCGTTCGTGACAGACTGCAGCAACCAAATTGCCAATGTCAAGCGGAATATGATCAGGCTGAAAGTGTTACCACTGCTCCGCGAAATTAATCCTTCCGTGTCAAACGGCATTGCTTCGACAGCCAAACGATTGGGGCTTGTGGCGCAGACATTCGATAAAGCTATGACTGAAAGCATTGCGGCAGTAACCTCTCATCAAGGGGCGGACAACTGTGTCATAGACATTCGGCAGCTGAAAAAAGAAACGGCACCGGAGTACACGTTGTATTCCATTCTCAAAAAATATGCGTTTTCATCGGCCCAGATAGAAAGTATTGCATGCTCACTCGATGCGCCTTCGGGGAGAAAATGGTTATCGAAGTCGCACGAACTGGTCGTGAGCAGAGGACAACTGATTGTCGTTCCTCTTTTTCAGGACGCGAACCGTTCCCTGAGTCTGACCGAACCGGGGCGCTATGTCTGGAATGATGTGATGAAGTTTGATGTCGCCTTGTGTGATATTCCATCGGATTTTTCCCCGAGTCGTAGTAAAAACATCGTTACATTGGCTGCTGACAGCGTCCGTTTCCCGCTGCTTGTCCGTCATGTCCACAAGGGCGATAGATTCCGCCCGTTGGGAATGAAGGGGAGTAAGCTCGTCAACGACCTGCTGACAGACCTGAAACTTTCATTAGACGAGAAACAACGTCAGCTGGTTGTCGTCGATGCAGCCGATAAGATTATTTGGGTCGTGGGGAGAAGGATAGATGACAGCGTCAGCGTAACATCCGAAACGACAGAAATACTACGCTTACAAGTTCTTTAAAAGCCTGCTTTTAACCTCTGCCGAAAGTCAAGGGGTAAAATACATATCAGCGGGAGCCCCGCCGGAAGTCAAAACTCAAAAGACGTATCTGCGGAAGTTCCGCCGAAGATAAAATGTTAAGAAACGTGTCTGCGGAAGTTCCGCCAAGCTGTAAATGTTAAGAAATGTATCTGCGGAAATTCCGCCGGCTCTTTCCAAATAGAAGTGCAAAATCTTGGTGGTGTTTGACACTATGCAAAACAACACGGGGCTTGCCTTGCGGCCGGGGGGGGGGAGCCCCCAAAGAGCCCGGTGGAAGACTTAAGCAATGCAAAAAAGGAGGAGAACGTGTCCGCTTCCAACATGGAGGTCAACTCTTGGTATCATCCATTAAGAATTGGGGTTCTGTCTTGAATGTTTAGAATTCTGCCAATATATAGCCAACGGTAGCAGTTTACAATTTATAATGTACAGAGGTGAATCAACAAGGTTCTCGATTTTTATGCCCGAGGGCAATTTCATTCCTTATCATTTGCCCATGTATGGAAAATTATGTAACTTTGGGCCTGATTAAAAATTACAGAGTTATGGCTGATAAAAATAATCATTTAGTTATCATGGCCGGCGGTGTCGGCAGTCGCTTCTGGCCGATGAGCACGGCAGCACGCCCCAAGCAGTTTATTGACGTGCTGGGCGTTGGGCGTTCCTTGCTGCAGTTGACCTACGACCGTTTCAAAGGAATTTGCCTACCCGAGAACGTCTGGGTCGTGACCAACAAAGACTACGCCGAGAGCTGTCGGGAACAATTGCCCGATATTCCGGCTGAGAATATACTGCTGGAGCCGTGCCGTCGCAACACGGCACCCTGCATTGCCTATGTCAGCTGGCGTATCAAGTCGAAAGACCCGAGGGCAAACGTCGTCGTCACACCAAGCGACCATATCGTTACCGACACGGCAGAGTTCAGGCGTGTTGTCGCTTCATGCCTGAAGTTCGTGGGCGAAACTGATGCTATCGTCACATTGGGCATGAAACCCACCCGTCCCGAAACGGGTTACGGCTATATTCAGGCTGACCTCTCCACCGCTTCGCCTCGCAATAAGGAGATTTTCCGCGTGGATTCGTTCCGCGAGAAGCCCGATGCCGATACGGCTACGAAATATATCCGGCAGAACAATTATTTCTGGAATGCAGGCATTTTCATCTGGAGTGTTGGCACCATCGTCAACGCGTTTAGGGTCTATCAGCCCGCCATCTCCAAAGTCTTCGAGGGAATGGAACGCATTTACGGGACGGCAGAAGAACAGTCGTTCATTGATGAACGCTACCCCGAATGTGAGAGCATTTCCGTGGACTATGCCATCATGGAGAAAGCCGAGGAAATCTTCGTGTGCCCGGCTGACTTCGGTTGGAGTGACCTCGGCACATGGGGCAGTCTGCTTGCCGAAAGCCGAAAAGACCTCTACGGTAACAGTCTCATCGGCGACAATATTACACTGTTTGACTCCCACAACTGTATTGTCCACACCATGCAGGAGAAGCAAGTGGTCGTGCAAGGGCTCGACGGCTACATCGTTGCCGAGAACGATGGCCGGCTATTGATTTGTAAACTATCCGAAGAACAGCGTATCAAGCAGTTCTCCGAAAACAAATAAAAGAATAATGGAAAGAAAAACAGCACTTATCACTGGTATCACCGGACAGGACGGTTCGTATTTGGCCGAGTTCCTCTTGGAGAAAGGCTACGAGGTGCATGGCACCATACGCCGCTCTTCCGTCGACTACCGCGAGCGCATTGCCCATTTGGAGGGCCATCCTCATTTTCATTTGCACTACGCTGACTTGAGTGACTCGATGAGCATTCTGGGCGTCGTCGGCCAAATCCGACCGACAGAAATCTATAATCTCGCGGCGCAGAGCCATGTGCAGGTGAGTTTCGACTCGCCCGAATTCACGGCCGACGTGGATGCTGTCGGTGTGCTACGCGTGTTGGAAGCCGTTCGCCAATTAGGTCTCACCGATTCCTGCCGCATCTATCAGGCCAGCACGTCAGAACTCTACGGCAAGGTGGAGGAAGTGCCGCAGAACGAAAACACGCCTTTCCACCCCTACAGCCCCTATGCAGTGGCCAAGCAATATGGTTTTTGGATTGTGCGTGAATACCGTGATGCCTATAACATGTTCTGCTGCTCGGGCATTCTGTTCAATCACGAGAGCGAACGCCGTGGCGAAACGTTCGTCACGCGAAAGATTACGCTGGCCGCCGCACGTATCAAGCAGGGCAAACAAGACAAACTCTTGCTGGGCAACCTGAGTTCATTGCGCGACTGGGGCTATGCCAAGGACTACGTGGAGTGCATGTGGCTCATCTTGCAGCACGACAAACCTGAAGATTTCGTCATCGCTACGGGCGCACAGCACAGTGTGCGCGAGTTTTGTTACTATGCTTTCAAGCGTGTGGGCATCGAACTGGAGTTCAAGGGCGAGGGCATCGACGAGAAAGGCATTGACAAGACCACGGGAAAAGTGCTCGTTGAAGTCAGCCCCGACTTCTATCGCCCGACGGACGTCGTCAACCTATGGGGCGACCCCACCAAGGCCAAGGCCGAATTGGGCTGGAATCCCGACAAAACGAGCTTCGAAGAACTCGTCAACCTCATGGTCGATAGTGACATGGCCAAAGTGGCTTCGGAGGGTGCAGCCGAGAAGGTGCGTACCAATTTGGCCGAATACCTTGAAAAAGGCATTGTTAAATAGTCTTTTTCCCATTTTATATTTCACGCATATCCGCTTTGGAATATGCGTGAAATCTTTTTATATTATTGTCCGGTAGACCTTTTTCGTATATAGAACCACAAGCTTGTCAATTGTAAACCACAAGGTTATGACTCGTAAATGTCAAGATCTTGAAAACATATCGGGCAGATGTTGATAATCAATGCCTTACTATCAGTTCATAATATCAGCCATTTTAGCCCTCAATATCAGCCATTTCACCGTGTAAGATGGGCCATATTGTGCGGTGAAATGGGTCATTTTGTCAGGCGATATGGGACGGACTTGTTTTCTGAATGAACCAAAAAGGATAACCATTTGGATGATAGCGCATGCAAAGCGCCTACAACGTAAGGATAAGACAGGCCCAATCGCCCTCTTGTTTCCGTCCGAATTCTTCCAATCCAAGTTGTCGTGCATGTTTCAGAAGCAGGGGAATGTCGGCCAAATAGAAGCCGCTGAGTATCAGCAAGCCGCCTTTGGCCATGACATTCTTAAAAGTTTCCAAATCGTTTAAGAGTATGTTGCGGTTGATGTTGGCCATGACAACGTCGAAAACCCCGCTGATATGGTTCAGCACATTGGCATCGCCATGGTACACCTCCATGTTTTCTACGCCGTTAAGTGCGGCATTATGCCGGGAATTCTCTACGCTCCACTCGTCTATATCATATCCGATAACACGCTTTGCTCCATGCTTCGCGGCGACAATCCCCAATATTCCGGTGCCACAACCACAGTCGATCACACGCTTATCTTTCAGGTTCTGGTGGAGCAGGGTAGAGACTATCAATCTCGTTGTCTCGTGTGTTCCGGTCCCAAAGGCCAATCTTGCGTCAATGAAAACATGCTCTGTCTTGCCGGTTGTGGCGGGAACAGGCTTCTTGGCATCGCAAATCAAGAGTCTTCCTTCAATATCGATAGGTTCGAAGCCCTGTGCCTCCCATTCTTGGTTCCAGTCTTTATCATCAGCATTTCTCACTGTATAAGTGATGTGAACGCCCGGTATAATGAAATGTTCGATAGCCTTCTTCATCACGTCTTCATTCCAATTCTCCGTTTGGGCGAATGCTTTGAGTCCGTTTTCAGTGTCTTCAAACGATTCACAACCGGCCTCTCCGGCTGCATCTGCTAGCAAAGCGCGTGCGTCATCAGCAGTTTCTGGGTTGCATTCCAGCTTGAAATCAATCTCGAAATACTTCATAATGTTGTTTAATTTTGGTGCAAATATATAAAAAATAGGGAAAAACCTATCGCCGATTAGGGAATTTCCTTATTTTTGCAATAGAAGAATAAATAATTTTGTAACTGAAAATAAGTGTAATTAAATAGGGAGACAATAATATGAAAAAGCTTGTTCTCATGACAGTTCTTGCCGGATTTTTGCCATTATCAATGATGGCACAGGACGACGACCTCTATTTCACACCGAAAAAGAGTTCGGAAACCGGCCCTATGGTTGAAAAATCAACCTATTATTCAGGCAGTGACCGCAGCGTTGATGAGTACAATCGTCGCGGGAAATATTGGAGTCACTATCAGAAGATAGGCACTGACGGAAAGGGAAACGACATTATTCAGTTCTCCAAGGGCAAGGGTGTCTATCCCGATTCCACGTATATCGACACCACCTTTGTCGGAAAGTATTATGATTCCATGACAGATGCCGACGATTATAGATACACACAGCGCATGAGTCGCTGGGATGGTTTCTATAATCCGTGGTATTATAGTTATTCATGGGGCTTTGGCCCTTATTGGGGCTATGGTCCTCGCTGGCGTTATGGCTGGTACGACCCGTTCTATGACCCTTGGTATGATCCATGGTATTATGGTTACTACGGCTATGGTTATGGCTATCCATACTATGGTTATGCCGGTTGGTATGGCGGATGGTACAGTCCATGGTATTACGGTGGCTATTATGGCGGTTATTATGGCTATCCTTATTATAGTGGATACGTAAGCTATAATCGTCCGACAGGCACGATGAACCATAGTTATGCTTCCAATTCAACTTCGTTCCCAACCGGTTCGTTTGGCGAAGCGCGTAGTCGTTTCAGCGGTAGCCGCTCTTCTATGTCGTCAACACCGGGCGTTCGTGTTGGTAACAGCGGCATGTTCGGAGGCTCAAGGGCCGTGGGTGGCAGTCGTTCTTACAACAATGGCAACACGGACATACCTTCACGCTCTTACAATAACAGTCCTTCACGCGGTTCCTATAATCAGGTTCCCACTCGTTCCTATAATTCGAGCAGCTTTAACTCGGGCTCTTCTTTCGGTGGTAGCGTTCATTCCGGTGGCGGATTCTCAGGCGGTCATTCCGGAGGAGGCTTCTCCGGAGGAGGCGGAGGCTTCTCTTCCGGTGGTTCGTTCGGTGGACGTAGATAAGCTATAAAACAACAAAGTAAAAGAATGGATATGAAAAATTTATATATTTCTATTGCAGTGCTTTCCCTATGTGGGTTGCCTGCAATGGCTCAGGAGACTTATGAGAATACGAAGCTCGTTGATAACGATTTGAACGGTACGGCCCGTTATGTCGGTATGGGCGGTGCAATGGAGGCATTGGGAGCCGATATATCGACGATGGGCACTAACCCTGCGGGCATAGGTCTGTTCCGCAAGTCGAAGGTCGACATGTCCTTTGGACTTGTCAGCCAGCAAGACGCAACCAAGTTCAACACTTTGGGCAAGACAAACGCCAGTTTCGACCAGATAGGCTTTGTATATGTGCTCAATAAAACCTCGAATTCGGTTTTCAACATAGGTTTCAACTATCACAAGAGCCGCAACTTCGACCAGATTTTAAGTGCAGCCAATACGCTGGATAATGCATCACAGAACAAACTGACGTATCAGAAGTATCGTAAGGGCATCTTTACTGATAAGAAAAGCATGACCTATAATCAGATAGATAACCTCTATATGGAGAATCTGCTTTATAATAACAAGGATAAGAAGTACTATAACTTCCCGGCGACAGGCTATCTCTATAATGAGGAAAACAAAGGTTATATCGGCGAATATGATTTCAACATGAGCGGAAACATCAACAACCGCGTTTACTTGGGCCTGACTGTTGGGCTGCACGATGTGCATTATCGCAGCTATTCCGAATACACCGAGAACTTTGCACCCAACAGGGATAATATCCCCGGCCTGACTTTGAACGACAATCGCGAGATAACGGGTACGGGATATGACGTAAAGTTCGGCGCAGTCTTCCGTCCGTTCGACGCAAGCGCATTCAGATTGGGTGTTTATATCCATACGCCGACATGGTATGACCTGACAACGTCGAACTATTCGACGATGACCGACGGAAATGTAGCAAAACCAACGAATGAATCCTACGACTTCAGAATAGACACGCCTTGGAAGTTCGGCTTGAGCTTGGGCCATACGATAGGCAACTTCATTGCCTTGGGTGCCACTTACGAATATGCCGACTACGGAGCCATCAGCACACGCATCAAAGATGGCGGTTATTATGATTCTTGGTCTGGTTCTTATTACGAGAACAGCCACAGAGATAAGGCGATGAATGCGCACACGGAGGCCACGTTGAAGGGCGTTCACACGCTGAAGTTGGGAGCCGAGGTCAAGGTTATGCCCGAGTTGGCGGTACGTGTGGGCTATAATTACCTGAGTGCGATGTTCAATGAGAATGGTGCGAAGAATGGAACCGTTGCTTCTCCCGGCTCATACTATGCAAGTTCTACGAGCTTTGTGAATTGGAAAGCTACGAACCGTCTCACTTGCGGCTTAGGCTATACGGCCAAGAATTTCAATATCGACTTGGCTTATCAGTACAGTGCACAGAAAGGGGACTTCTATCCGTTTATGAACTATTACGAAAGTAACACGTCGTCTCCGGAGGACAACATCGCAACCATGACCAAAGTGAACAACAAGCGTCATCAGTTGCTCCTGACATTGGGCTACCGCTTCTGACCAATAAACAATAAAAGGAATTTGTCTCTCGGCAAATTCCTTTTATTTTGTTCCCATTATTCCTTATATCGGTCCGATTTAGGCTCAACATCCGGCTTGACCTTCAATATCATTCCTATTGTACACATATTATCTATCCTGTTGTATAGATACTATCTATCCTCTCCGATACATACTATCTATCCTGTTGCATAGATACTATCTATCCTTTCCTATAGATACTATCTATCCTCAAGGACTCTAAGTATAAGGTGTCAAGGACTCTAAGTATAAGTCCTTTCATACCTCCAATAGGAGTCCGATCGTACCTCCAATGGAAGTCCTCTTGCACTTCCACTGGAGGTCTTATTCACTTATAACTTGATGTAGATTTTCTTCTTCCACAGCGGGTAGCCGATGGCTGCATGGAGCAGGGTGAAGAGCAGTGCATATACCAATGAAGCAAGATAGGGATTGATGATGATGGCATGAAGCGTGCCGTATAACTCTTCCTTCCATGCCCGGCTGCCGAACAGAATGGAGAGCAGTTCGCTGACTACATAGAGGAACAAAGGATTGGTTCCAAAAACAAGAAAGAAGGTCAATCGCGAGCGTGAGACGCCTTTCATGTCGATGACGTACATCAGGAGACCCAAGCATGTTGCGGCCAATCCGCAGGTTATGCAGACGTAACTCGGACTCCAGATGCGTTTGTTCAGTGGTAGGCCGAAGCTCGCCAGATAGCCGATGAGAACAAGGACGCCGCCGACTAACAGGCATTTCAATACTTTCTCTTCCGTCGTTCGGGCCATAGCCATCAGTCTGCCGCAGTAAAAGCCGATGAGCGTGTGGGCTATAGCCGGCAAACTGCTGGCAAGTCCTTCGGGGTCGACGGGGCTTTTATGGTAGAGATGTGCTTGGCCGAAAAGGTGAATGTCGATTTGTGCGATAAGGTTTTGCTGGCTGTCGTAGGCATAGCCGTTTCCGAGCATCAGGAACATAGCGTAGGCCATCAGCAGCGTTGCAATCAGGGGTAGGATACGTTTGTGGTTGATGCTGAGCGCAAAGACGCTGACGGCACCATAACAGATGGCAATTCGCTGCATGACGCCCCATATCCGGAGGTGTTCGAAGTCTAAGGCACGGCCTTGCTGCAGTAGGTCGAACCAATTGATGAACAAACCTATTGCGAACAAGAGCACCGTTCGCTTGGCAATCTTGTATGCTGTCTGCCTGTTCCACGCGAAGTTTGTCTGCTTCAGGCTGAGGAATGTGGATATACCCATGATGAAAAGAAAGAAAGGGAAGACGAGGTCGCAGGGTGTCATTCCGTTCCATTTGCTGTGTTGCAGCGTAGCATAAATGTGTTCGCCGGCGCCGTTGTTCACAAGTATCATCAAACAAACCGTCATTCCGCGAAGCACGTCAAGGGAGAGGAGTCTTTTCTTTTCCATATCGTCTTATTTCAAGAACCGGATTACTTCCTTTGCCATGTCAATGGCGTCGCCTTCGGGCTGACTTCGGTAGGTGTTGTGTTGCAGTGTCCAAGGCTCTTCGATGGCATACCAATCAATCTGCGGGCCTTTTGGCAGGGCCATCTCAAAGAGTTCGTTGGCGGTTTTGTTGGCATTCGCTCCTCCGCCGAGCGCATCTTCGTTGCTTCGCGTGTTGTCTTCCATTTGCTTGGCAAGCGCATACATATAGATTTTCCACCTTTTATAATAGAAGTCTTTCAGAATGCCCTGCCATTCTTTGTGCGCATAGTCTCTTAGTCCGCCGTTATCGGCACAAGTTCTGTTTCCCCATGTCGTTATTTGCACGCGGGCATTCCACTCGTAGAGGTTTTTTTCGGCCTGCGTTGTCCCAAGACTTCTTGCTGCTTCCGTCCAATGTCCCAAGCGAAATTCCTTTCTTGTGCCCAATAACCTGTCTTGCAATAGTATCATATCGAGGAAACGTCTCGCGTCTTTCGCAAAGGCTGCACGGCTGAATCCATTGTAATCGGCGATGGTCTTGAGATATTGCAAACGACCTTGGTCGGCCAGAGCCTGCCGACAGATATCTATTAGGTCGTATTCAAAGTTGTTGTTGCCTTTGTAACGACTGGAAACGCTTGTCATGAGTCGGGCTGCTTCCAAGGTAGCTTGCGGGTCGTAATAGTTTCTCATCTTAGACCAACTCTTCACCTGAAAGTTATTCAATCCCGGTCTGCCGCAAAATACACTCTCATGTGGACCTTGCTGATTGTTTCCGGCCGGGCAATTGTAAATCGTTTCTGCAAGCAAGAGCCATGCACGCTCGATGGTCTCATCTTTCCTGCCGTATCTTGCCTTCACATAACCTCTGACCCAATCTTCCTTTTTGAATATTTCCGGTCGCCATGGCAGTTCGCTCATGAGTTCAAACATCACGGGATTGTTCTCTGAACCTTCCATCGTAAAGCCGATACCTTTCAGATGTTGTGTATTTGGGCTTCGCTTCTTGGTGCTATAGAAATTGTGAATCAGTTGGTCCATACGTCCATGTAGCCCCACATTTGCCCCGAAGTTCTCAAGCATGCAAAACAACCAATCGTGCTGCTCGTATCCTTTCTCTCGTTTCCACACAGAGGGAATACCGAACATGGGCCTGCATTCAGAAAACAAATCCAATATCAGCAAATCGCCATTCTTCATATCTTGTATCATACGCGGACGTGGGTTTTCTGTCCATCCTTGAATAACCCATGTCGCTTTTGGGTTGATACGTTTCATCGCCTCCAGCATCACGCTTCCCGCTTTGCCATAGTCCAAGGCATCATCGTCGTTGCTTTCATGGAAAGGATCCATGCTATAGTAATTGGCCTTGCCATAAAGTCGTGTCAGTTCGACATAATAAAGGTCGGCAATCCTGTTAAACTGACTGTCGGTAGGTGATAGATTAGCGGGCCGAGTGTAGCCATTCCATTTGCCACCGTCAGTGACATTAAGTCCCAATTTCTCTTTGGCATCATGGGGCATCATACCACAGAAGCCCGGCAACACGGGCTCCATGCCATACTCATGCATTCTTTGAAGAATCTTCTTCTGTAGCGTTTCCTGTTGTTTATACCAAGAATCGGGCAGCGGACCGCCCCAACCTTCAAGGTTGTTCATCTCCCACCATGCGAGGAATGCAGGCCCTGCGATGAACTTTCCGATTTCTTTCTTGGTGTAACCCAGCTTCAATAGCATGTTACGCCACGCCACCTCTTCGCCCACAATGGCCAAGGGGAGATTGACACCATGCAGTGCCATCCAGTCAATCTCTGTTTGCCAGCGTTCCCAATTCCAAAAGGCCATGGAGTAGGAGAAGGTACAATAATTGAAATCATACCTCAACTTCAAGTCGGTTTCGTGTCGTTCTGTTTGGGTTACTTGCGGCAGACGTTCCGGAAGGTTTGCAGTCATGTTGTTCCAAGTCAAGTGTATGCCGGCATGATATTTCAGATACCAATTCAGTCCGGTGGCAATATTCACCCACGTGTTACCTTTTATGACGACTTTATTTCCCTCTTGCGAAAGTTCAAAGAAGTCTGTCGGGCTTTTAATCAATTGGGTCTTGAATTTCTTGCTTGCTCCTCTTTCAATACGCTCCAGCAGGTTCTCTACCGGGTTAGCTGATATAACGACGCTCGTCAGGCAAAATAATGCGATGATAAAGTTTCTCATGTCATTCACTTTTATTTGCAAAGGTAGGCAATTTAATTAATTTCTTATGGCCATTTTCGTTATAAAGCAAAAAAGAGAGATAAATTCTATCTCTCTTTGTACACCCTTAGGGATTCGAACCCTAGACCCACTGATTAAGAGTCAGTTGCTCTACCAACTGAGCTAAGGGTGCAAATGCAATATTTCCGGTAATCTTCAAATGTACACCCTTAGGGATTCGAACCCTAGACCCACTGATTAAGAGTCAGTTGCTCTACCAACTGAGCTAAGGGTGCATTTGTTTCACCTCGGATATTGCTTTCCGAATTGCGTGTGCAAAGGTACATTCTTTTCATTAAACAGCCAAACAAAAGCGCTCTTTTTTTGAAAAAAACACGGACAATCTGTCATCTGTTTTACAGTTTCACCCATTTTACAACCCAATCTCAGCCATTTTGTGACTCAATCTCAGCCATTTTGTGGCCTAATATGGCTGACTTTGCAAGCTAAAATGGTTGAGATTGGATTGTAAAATAAAACACCTTTGTGGGAGGAATGAATTTCTTTGTGGGAGAAAATGCTACAGTTCACTATATCGTTTGGCTGATACGGCCAACCGCATGAAAGGTGTAGGAACTCACGGCTCATACGTCTGTTCAAATAAACATGTGTAATATATCTTCAATTCATCTTGGACAGGCAAACGAACCGTGTGTCCCTATTTATCAATCTCAGCGATATGGTAAGACAGGTTGCTTAGATTTCAATATAAATCAGGTCACTCATGATGTCGTCAGCAGTGAAAAGACCTTTTCTTGTGAGCGAAAGGTGATGATTTTTAATTTGCATATAGCCGGAATTCAAATGTGGTCGTGCCTCATGAAGCATATAATCATGGTATTTCCTTCCATATTGTTTTAGAAGATTGGTCAAGTTGATTCCTTCACGCGTTCTGAGTGTTGTCGTGACCAAGTCGTCATAGCGCGTATTCAAGTCCAAATACTCGGACTCTCGCGGCAGTTTGTCGTTTTGAATACTGTCGATGTAGGCGTTGATATCGCTGATATTCCAGCTGCGCGTGCTTTTGTTATAACTGTGGGCAGAGGCTCCTACGCCCATATATGGGATTTCATGCCAGTAGTTGCTGTTGTGTATGCTTCGGTAACCGGGTCGTGCGAAATTGCTGATTTCATAGTGTTCGTACCCAACATTCGCGAGTGTGTCTATCAGACTATCATACATCGCCAAATCAGTTTCCTCACTTATCGCTTTTATCTTTCTCTGTTTTAACAAGTGAAAGAGTGGTGTGCCCTCTTCATAGGTCAGGCTATATGCAGAGATGTGTTCAACATTGAGGCTGATAGCCTCGTGTAAATCGGATTGCCACGCTTCAAGTGTCTCTTCGGGAAACCCGAATATCAAATCTATGCTTATATTCTTGATGCCTGCATCTCGTAAGTTTTGCACGGCATGCAATATATCTTCGCGGTTATGCCGACGTTTAAGAAAACTAAGACGGTCGTCGTCGAAAGTCTGTACGCCCACGCTTACACGGTTGATGGGCAGGTTTTTGAGGGTGATAGCATAAGCGGTCGTCACATCATCGGGGTTACATTCAATCGTTACTTCCTGTAAATCCAAGTGTTTCGACCACACTTTGGAAATGCATGCAAACAATTGTGACAATTGCTTTTCTGTAAGTAAACTGGGAGTACCCCCACCCAAATAGATGGTTTTGATTTTATGGTCGGAGTGGATGCAATCTTTTGCAAGCTCGGCTTGGCGTAACTTCATTTCATGACAGAGTGCATCCACATATTGTTGTTGGAGCATTTGTTGTGTTGTGCTATAGAAATTGCAATATATACAACGGCTCGCACAAAATGGTATATGTATATACAGACCTGACATGTACTCTTTTTCCATACAAAATTACTAATTTTCCTAAAATATTTTTGGTTGTTCTCTCTTTTTTTTCTATCTTAGAGGCCAATAATGATACGTGAGTCATTATCAACCATGAATGATTACTAACACTTTAAATCTTTTGATATGAGAGTTTATCAAACGAATGAAATTAAGAACATCGCACTGCTTGGCAGTGCGGGCAGCGGCAAGACAACGCTTGCCGAGAGTATGCTTTTTGAAGCGGGAGTCATTAAACGTCGCGGAAGTGTGGAAAACAAGAACACCGTAAGCGATTATTTCCCGGTAGAGTTGGAATATGGCTACTCGGTATTCCCAACAGTTTTTCATGTCGAGTGGAACAATAAGAAGCTTAATATTATAGATTGTCCGGGAAGTGACGACTTTGTCGGCGGTGCCATTACATCTTTAAATGTGACTGACGAGGCTGTTATTCTTATTAACGGGCAATATGGACCAGAGGTTGGGACACAGAATTTCTTTCGGTATACGGAGAAACTAAATAAACCTGTTATTTTCTTAATCAACCAGCTTGATAGTGACAAGTGTGATTTCGATGCTATCATTTCTACCATGCGGGATATCTACGGTCCGAAGTGTGTTCAAATACAGTATCCATTACAAACAGGAGCCGGATTTAATGCTTTGATTGACGTACTCATGATGAAGAAATATTCATGGAAGCCTGAAGGTGGTGCGCCAATCATTGAAGATATTCCGGCAGAAGAAATGGATAAGGCCATGGCACTTCATAAAGCTTTGGTCGAGGCGGCAGCAGAGAACGATGAAACTTTGATGGAAAAATTCTTTGAATCGGAGTCTCTGACAGAAGATGAGATGCGAGAAGGCATTCGAAAAGGGCTTGTCACACGCAGTATATTCCCGGTCTTTTGTGTCTGTGCGGGGAAAGATATGGGTGTACAGCGTTTAATGGAATTCTTAGGCAATGTAGTTCCATTTGTTAACGAGATGCCGAAGCTGCATAATACGCGCGGCGAAGAAGTCGCTCCCGAGGTTTCTGGTCCGACGAGTTTATATTTCTTTAAAACCGGAATGGAGCCTCATATCGGTGAAGTTAGTTATTTCAAGGTGATGAGCGGAAGCGTAAAGCCCGGCGATGACCTGACGAATGCCGATCGTGGAAGCCGCGAACGGATGGGACAAATTTATGCTTGTGCCGGTGCTAATCGTATTGCAGTTGATAAGCTGAACGCTGGTGATATTGGGTGTACTGTTAAGTTGAAAGACGTAAAGACTGGCAATACCTTAAACGGGAAAGATTGTGATTGGCGATTTAATTTTATCAAATATCCTAATTCGAAATATAGCAGGGCCATCAAGGCAGTCAATTCGCAAGATACAGAAAAACTGATGGCTGCGATAGTAAAAATGCGCCAGGAAGACCCAACATGGGTTTTAGAACAAAGCAAAGAATTGCGTCAGATTATTGTCCATGGTCAGGGAGAGTTCCATTTGAGGACCTTGAAGTGGCGTCTGGAGAACAATGAAAAACTTCAAGTAAAATATGAAGAACCAAGGATACCTTATCGTGAAACGATAACCAAGAAAGCAAAAGCCGAGTATCGACACAAGAAACAGAGTGGTGGTGCCGGACAATTTGGCGAGGTTCACCTCATCATTGAGCCGTATGCAGAGGGAATGCCAGATCCTACGATTTATAATTTCAACGGACAGGAATTCAAAGTAAACATCAAGGGCAAGGAAGTTGTAGATTTGGAATGGGGCGGTAAGCTTGTTTTCATTAACTCTGTGGTTGGTGGAGCCATCGATGTCCGCTTTATGCCTGCTATATTAAAAGGTGTGATGGATTGCATGGAACATGGTCCGTTGACAGGGAGTTATGCTCGTGATGTTCGTGTGGTTGTCTATGATGGCAAGATGCACCCGGTTGACAGCAATGAGCTTTCGTTTATGTTGGCTGCACGCCATGCTTTCGCTGATGCTTTCCGTAATGCCGGACCAAAGATTTTGGAACCCATATACGACTTGGAGGTCTATGTTCCAGCAGACTTCATGGGAGATGTCATGAGTGATTTGCAAGGTCGGAGAGCCTTAATTATGGGTATGGATGCAGAGGCCGGTTATCAAAAACTCCAAGCCAAGATACCTTTGAAGGAACTGAGTAATTACAGTATCTCTTTAAGTTCATTAACGGGAGGACGTGCTTCGTTCACGACAAAATTTGCAAGTTATGAGCTTGTTCCTGCGGAGCTTCAGACAGCTTTGATAAACGAACATGCAACGGAACTATCAAAAGACGACGAATAATTTACGCTAATCATGTAATGGAAAAGAGACGGAATAATAATTTCTGTCTCTTTTTTTAGTGCTACATTCTGATTTATAGATATATTAATTCGTTAAATTCATTGAATAATCTATATTTATTTAACATTATGATGTTAATGAATTAAGAATTGATATACCTTTGTCTGCATGAAGCAAAGAACAATATGGACAATAGCCATCATCATGGGGCTTTCGTTTATGGGGCTGTTATTCCTGCAATTGAGTTATATTCAGGAAATGGCTGAGATGAAAAAAGAGCAATTTGACGAATCTGTTAATCGTGCGCTCTATCAGGCTTCGCGTAATCTTGAATTAAATGAAACGTTACGATATTTAGAAAAAGACGTCAAGGAGACCGAACGTCGTTCTTTTATACGGGATTCTGTTGGAACAAGGTCAGGGCAACTCAATGATGGTACCATACAGCAAAGTCATCAGTATTCTACGATAGGTAAAGATGGAACTATCTATTCTTCATTCGAACTTAAGACAATTTCTACAAAACCATCGGCAATGCCCAAGGGAATGATTCTAAAAACAGACAAGAATTCGATATCAGAGGCTTCGAAGTCATTGCAGGAGATTATCAAGAATCGTTATGTCTATCAAAAGGCTCTGTTGGACGAAGTTGTTTATTCTATTCTTTATTCAGCTTCAGACAAGCCTTTGAAAGAAAGAATAAACTTCAAACTACTTGATCAAGACCTCAAGGCGGAATTGATGAATAATGGGATTAATATATCTTATCACTTCACGGTTTCAACTCAAGACGGCAGAGAGGTCTACCGCTGCCCAGATTATTCTGATGAAGGAGAAGAGTTTACTTATTCACAAGTTTTATTCAGGAATGATCCCCAATCTAAGATGGGTGTTGTAAAGATTCATTTCCCGGATATGAATGCATATATCTTTTCTAGCGTTCGTTTTATGATACCAAGTATTATATTTACGTTGGTATTGTTAGTCACGTTTATCTTTACAATTGTAATTATATTCCGTTCAAAGCGTTATAGTGAAATTAAGAATGACTTTATTAATAATATGACGCACGAGTTGAAAACACCGATTGCAAGTATATCGTTGGCTGCTCAGATGCTGAATGATAAAAGTGTTACCAAGAGCGAGACGATGATGACCCATTTGGGAGGTGTCATCAATGATGAAAGTAGGCGATTGCGTTTTTTGGTAGAAAAGGTATTACAAATGAGTATGTACGATCGAAAAAAGGCTGTATTGAAAAAACGCGAGATAGATATCAATGAAATGGTTGAAGGCATTAGTAATTCCTTTACATTGCGTGTGGAGCATACGGGAGGAAATGTGTATACGGATATAGAGGCAGTTGATTCTAAGATATATGTGGATGAAATGCATTTCCAGAATGTAATTTTTAATCTGTTGGACAATGCAGTGAAATATAAGAAGCCAGACCTGCCATTGAATGTTTATTTGAAGACATGGAATGAGGGGAAGAAAGTTTGTATATCGATAAAAGACACGGGACTTGGTATTAAAAAGGATAATTTGAAAAAAATCTTCGATAAGTTTTATCGTGTACATACTGGAAATGTACATGATGTCAAGGGGTTTGGCTTAGGGTTGGCTTATGTGAAGAAAATGGTTGATTTGCACGATGGAGAAATCTATGTAGACAGCGAATATGGAAACGGGACGACTTTCACGATAAAATTACCATTTATAGAACAATAAAAATCGAGTTATAAAATAGAATATTAACTTTAAAAATAAAAATTATGGAAGAAAAACTGAAAATCCTTTTGTGTGAAGATGATGAAAATTTAGGTATGCTTCTTCGTGAATATTTGCAGGCGAAAGGCTTTGCGGCAACGCTTTGCCCTGATGGAGAAGTGGGGTACAGGGAGTTCCTAAAGAATAAGTTTGATATTTGCGTGCTTGATGTGATGATGCCAAAGAAAGACGGCTTTACTTTGGCACAGGAAATTCGGCAGGCTAATGCCGAAATACCAATTATTTTCTTAACAGCAAAAACGCTGAAAGACGATATTCTCGAGGGCTTTAAGATTGGTGCAGATGACTATATCACTAAGCCTTTCTCTATGGAAGAACTTGTATTCCGTATTGAGGCAATCCTACGTCGTGTTCGGGGAAAGAAGAATAAGGAGAGTACACTCTATCATATCGGTGAGTTTACTTTTGATACACAGAAGCAGTTGTTGTCGATAGGGGAGAAGCAGACCAAGTTGACAACTAAGGAGAACGAGTTGCTTGCCTTGTTATGCTCCCATGCAAACGAAATATTGCAGCGCGATTTTGCCTTAAAGACAATTTGGATTGATGATAACTATTTCAATGCTCGTTCTATGGATGTTTATATCACGAAATTGCGTAAACATCTGAAAGATGATCCGCAGATTGAGATTATCAATATTCATGGTAAAGGATATAAGTTGATAACTCCGGAGGAAGAGTAAAAGAAGTCTTAATAGTTGTTTTGGCACTTATCATTTACGATGTATCCTATAATACCTATAATGATAAGTGCCAAACCTATTAGATGCGGAAAGTTGTGCTTGCCGATATCCAATAAATGTGTTACCAATAAAATAATCACACCTATATATATAATAGGTAGGCCCATATAGTGGGCAGCTTTCTTAATCATATTAGAATTCTGTCTTCTCATATTTCGAAGTTTATCACAAAAGTACGAAAATATTTGTTTATATCATCAAAAAGCAGTATTTTTGCACCGCATTTCAAAAGAGAGAGTCTTGAACTCTGCTGTTTGGAGTGTAATTACTATTTTAATAATAATTATTTTTCAATTTTATTTAGTATGAATCAATACGAAACCGTTTTCATTTTGACTCCCGTTTTGTCTGATGATCAGATGAAGGAAACGGTCGCTAAATTCAGAAAACTTCTTACCGATAACGGTGCAGAGATTCTGAATGAAGAGGCTTGGGGACTGAAAAAGATGGCTTACGCTATCGAAAAGAAATCGACAGGCTTCTACTGTTTGGTTGAGTTCAAGGGTGAGCCATCCATCGTTAACACGCTCGAAACAGGCTATCGCCGTGATGAGAAAGTTATTCGTTACATGACAGTACGTCTTGACAAGTATGCTGTAGAGTATGCTGAAAAGCGTAGAAACAAACTTGGTAAAAAAGAGGAGGCTTAATTATGGCAGAGCAGAAAAAATCAGAAATCCGTTATTTGACAGCTCCTTCAATTGATACTCGCAGGAAGAAGTATTGTCGTTTCAAGAAAAGTGGGATTAAGTATATAGATTACAAAGATCCTGAATTCTTGAAGAAGTTTTTGAATGAACAAGGCAAGATTTTGCCTCGCCGTATCACAGGTACCTCTTTGAAGTATCAGCGCCGCGTGGCACAGGCTATAAAGCGTGCCCGCCAGATTGCACTGCTTCCATACGTAACCGATTTGATGAAGTAATTAAGGAGGAATTAGCAATATGGAAATCATACTGAAAGAAGATATTATCGGACTTGGATACAAGAATGATATTGTGAATGTAAAGAATGGTTACGGTCGTAACTATCTGATACCGAAAGGTAAGGGTGTTATTGCTTCTCCTTCTGCGAAGAAAGTGCTTGCAGAAAACTTGAAGCAGCAGACTCATAAGCTGGCAATGCTTAAGGCTGAAGCAGAAAAGAAAGGTGCTGCATTGGATGGCATTACACTCACGATTACGGCAAAGGTTAGTGCTACTGGTGCTCTTTATGGTTCTGTAAATTCAGCTATTGTTGCAGAGGAACTTGCAAAGAAAGGTATAGAGGTAGATCGCAAGATTATTACCATGCACGATATCAAGAAGGTTGGTGAGTTCGAGGCAACTGTTCACTTCCACAAGGAAGTGGAAGTTAAGGTTCCTGTGACTGTCATTGCAGAGAATGCGCCAGTCGAAGCTCCTGCAGTTGAGGCTCCCAAAGTTGAAGAAGAAGTTACTCCTGCGGCAGAATGATCATAGTACATTAATGATTGCAGTGTAAAGCAAATCTATATAAATCCCGATAACTACTTGTTGGTTCTCGGGATTTTTTATTTTATATGCGTCGTTCTGCATTTTTTTTTGTATTTTTGCAAGCAAATGAATTTTAATTAGAAAAAACAATGAAAGCATTTGTATTCCCAGGGCAAGGTGCCCAGTTTGTCGGTATGGGCAAAGACCTATATGAAAATAATGCTCTTGCAAAGGAGCTTTTTGATAAGGCTGATGAAATTCTCGGCTTTAAGATTACTGATATCATGTTTGCCGGAACAGATGAACAGTTGAAAGAGACCAAAGTGACGCAACCGGCCGTGTTCCTTCATAGTGTCATTCAAGCACTATGCCTTGGCGAAGCTTTCAATCCGGATATGGTCGCAGGCCATTCATTGGGAGAGTTTTCTGCGCTTGTAGCTTCCGGAGCGTTGAGTTTTGAAGATGGTCTGAAGCTCGTGGCAGCCCGTGCAAATGCAATGCAGAAAGCTTGCGAGGCAAATCCCGGAACGATGGCAGCCATTATCGGTTTGTCGGATGAAAAAGTTGAAGAAGTATGTGCATCGGTATCCACCGATAATAATATTGTTGTGGCAGCAAATTACAATTGTCCGGGTCAGTTGGTTATTTCGGGCAATATCGACGCTGTTAATAAGGCTTGTGAGAAGATGAAAGAAGCTGGTGCGAAGCGTGCACTCCCGTTGAAGGTCGGTGGGGCTTTCCACTCTCCGCTGATGCAGCCGGCCAAGGATGAATTGCAGGCAGCCATAGAAAAAACGACTTTCAGGATGCCGAAATGTCCTGTCTATCAGAATGTCGATGCCAAAGCACATACAGACGCTGCTGAAATCAAGAGCAATCTGATAGCGCAACTTACAAGTTCTGTCCGTTGGACGGCAAGTGTTCAGACCATGATTGCTGCCGGTGCCAACGATTTCACCGAATGCGGTCCGGGAACGGCATTGCAGGGAATGATTGGTAGAATAGACAAGAGTGTTAGTGCTCACGGCATTGCATAATGAAAGACAAGATAGTAATATATCAAGTGTTACCCAGACTTTTCGGCAATCGTAATGAGACTCTCATCGAGTCCGGCACGATTGCCGAAAATGGTTGTGGCAAGTTCTCCGCCTTTGATGACAAAACGCTGAAGGAACTCCACGACATGGGTATCACGCATGTATGGTATACCGGAGTCATACGTCATGCCACGCAGACGGATTATTCTGCTTATGGGATTCCAAAGCAGCATCCTGAAATCGTGAAGGGAAAGGCGGGCTCTCCCTATGCCATCACGGATTATTATGACGTAGATCCGGATTTGGCCGACAAGGTTTCGGAACGCATGGCGGAATGGGAGCAATTGATAGAAAGAACCCATGTGGCAGGAATGAAGGTTGTCTTGGATTTTGTGCCCAATCATGTTGCACGCGAATACCGGTCAGTCTGCAAACCAACGGGAGTGCGCGATTTGGGGGAGGACGACGACACGGCCTTGCATTTCTCGCCACGCAATGACTTTTATTATTGCTGGGGCGAACCGCTTGACCTCAGTGCGATTGCATCGGGCACAAGTTACGAAGAAACACCGGCCAAGGCTACGGGCAATGACCATTTCGATGCGCACCCCGGAATAAACGACTGGTATGAAACCGTGAAGTTGAATTACGGCGTTGATTACTGCAATACCGATGGCAGAAGTTATCACTTCGACCCGATACCGAGCGCATGGCGCAAGATGACGGACATACTTCTGTTCTGGGCCGCGAAGGGTATCGATGCTTTCAGATGCGACATGGCAGAGATGGTGCCCGTAGAGTTTTGGGACTACGCCACCAATAAGGTGAGAAAGCGTTTTCCACACATACTTTTTATCGGCGAAGTTTATAACACCTCGCTCTATCGCACCTATATCGCCAACGGCTTTGACTATCTCTACGACAAGGTGGGCATGTATGACTGCATGCGTGGCGTCATTAGTGGCATGCGCGGCGCGCACGAGATTACCCGCGAGTGGCAGGCCACCGACGACATTCACGAGCACATGCTCTACTTTCTCGAGAACCACGACGAGCAGCGCATTGCGAGCGATTTCTTTGCCGGTGCTGGGCGCAAGGCTATTCCTGCGGCAGCCATTGCAATTCTGCTGCGCACCAATCCTTTTATGCTCTACAGTGGGCAGGAGTTCGGCGAAAGGGGAATGGACTGTGAAGGTTTCAGCGGTCGTGACGGTCGGACGTCAATCTTCGACTATTGGTCGGTCTCAACGCTGCGGCGCGCTTTTACAGACAAGCAGTTGTTGTCCGACGAAGAAAAGGCACTGGCCGAGGCGTATCGGCGACTCTTGCGGATAGCCCATCGCGAGGCTGCAATCTACGACGGCGAGTTCTTCGACCTAACTTACGCCAACCCCTCTCGACAGGATTTCAATCCTGACAAAGAGTATGCTTTCTTGCGGAAGAAAGACGACGTAATCGTGCTGGTCGTGGCGAACTTTGCGGAGCACGACAAGACTTCGGACATCATTATCCCTGCACACGCTTTCGATTTTTGGAAAATTCCCGAAGCGAACTTTGTGGCTCGCGAGCTCTTGTCAGGCAAACTGACGACGTTCGCTTTGATGAGAGACGCCTCCGTGCGCGTAGTGGTTCCGGCCTACGGCTGTGGTATTTTTAAATTCAATCTGAAGATGAAAGATTACGTGTTCAATGAGCATCATAAGGACGAGTTCCCGCCGGCCCACACGGCAGAGCACCTGCTCAACCGACTGATGATGCAGATGTTTGGCTGCGAGAGGAGCCGCAATGCGCATATCGAGCGGAAGAAGAGCAAGATGAGCTACACGCTTGAGCGTAAGCCGACGCGCCAAGAAGAAAAGGAAATCGAGCGGCGCATGAACGAACTCATAGAGCAAGACCTACCCGTCAGCTACGAGCTTGTTGACAGAGCGCATGTTCCCGAAGGAATCGATCTTGACCGACTACCCGACGACGCCTCGGAGATGTTGCGGCTCGTTCGCATTGGCGACTTCGACATCTGTCCGTGCTTGGGCAGGCATGTGCGGTCGACGGCGCAAATCGGGCGTTTCGAGTTGTTGGGGACGAACTGGGACGAGATGAAGCATACATTCCGAATACGTTTCAAGGTGGTGCAATAGTGTACCGCCTGCGTTTCGAAGTGGGTTATTTTGATTGGAAAGTAAAGTTTTTTCGCATTCTTTTCGCACCAAAAAAATGCTTCTATAACTCATTGATAATCAACTCTTTGTAGAGAGCCAAAATTCCCTTATAAGAGAATTTAAATTGTCTTATAGGGGAATTTAAATTCTCTTATAAGGGAATTTGAAAAGAATACGCAGGGAATTTGAAGTTGCTTCTATATTGTAAAAAATTAATCATAATGCTTTTTGAACGTGGAGCACCGAGGGCTAATTCCGGAAGCGGGAAAAGGGCGTTGAAATAAAAATCAAAAATAAAAAGAGGAATTATGAAAAAAACAGAGAATCGACAAGAGTTGAACCGTAACCTTGCACAGATGCTGAAGGGCGGTGTCATCATGGACGTGACAACGCCCGAACAGGCAAAGATTGCCGAGGCGGCCGGTGCTTGCGCCGTGATGGCTTTGGAGAGAATCCCTGCCGACATTCGCGCGGCAGGTGGTGTGTCAAGAATGAGCGACCCGCGAATGATCAAGGGCATACAGGAGGCCGTGACCATTCCCGTCATGGCCAAATGCCGTATCGGGCACTTTGCCGAGGCACAGATACTGCAGGCCATCGACATCGATTACATCGACGAGAGTGAGGTGCTTTCGCCGGCCGACGACGTTTACCACATCGACAAGACCCAGTTCAGCGTGCCTTTTGTCTGCGGGGCCAAGAATTTGGGCGAGGCGCTGCGCAGGATTGCCGAGGGTGCGACGATGATCCGCACGAAAGGTGAGCCGGGGACGGGCGATGTAGTACAGGCCGTCACCCACATGCGCATGATGCAGAGCGAAATCCGTCGCTTGGTCGGTATGAGTGAAGATGAACTCTTCGAGGCTGCCAAGCAACTGCAAGCGCCTTATGACTTGGTAAAATATGTCCACGATAACGGCCGGCTTCCGGTAGTGAACTTTGCTGCGGGCGGTGTGGCCACGCCAGCCGATGCTGCACTGATGATGCAGTTGGGCGCTGAGGGCGTCTTCGTAGGCAGCGGCATCTTCAAGAGTGGAAATCCGGCTAAGCGGGCTGCGGCCATCGTGCAGGCCGTGACGAACTATCAAGATGCCAAGCGACTTGCCGAACTTAGCGAAGATCTTGGCGAAGCGATGGTGGGTATCAACGAGAGTGAGATACAACTCCTCATGGCCGAAAGGGGAAAATGAACATAGCGGTATTGGCTTTGCAGGGAGCGTTTGCCGAACATCGGCAGATGCTCCAGCGCATGGGTGTAGACAGCTTTGAAGTGCGCCAAGCATCGGATTGGTGTCGACCCAAGGACGGGCTGATTATTCCCGGCGGAGAGAGTACGGTGCAGTTGAAACTGCTCTGCGATTTGGACTTGCTTGAGCCTGTGCGAGAAGCCATTGCGGGCGGGCTGCCCGTCTTCGGCACCTGCGCCGGTTTGATTTTGTTGGCCAAGCAGGTAGAGGGCGAGGCGCATATGCGCATTTCTACGATGGACATCGTGGTCAGGCGTAACGCCTATGGCAGGCAGTCGGGCAGCTTTTTTGTCAAGGACCGCTTTGCCGGGAAGCCTATCCCGATGACTTTTATCCGCGCACCTTATATATATAAAGTGGGCGATGGGGTAGAGGTGCTGGCCGAAGTCGGCGGAAAGATTGTCGCCGCACGTGAAGGTTCGCAGCTTGTAACGGCTTTCCACCCCGAATTGACGAGCGATGCGACGGTGCATTCTTATTTCATGCAGCTGGTGAAGCGTGCCCTTTGATTTTGTTTGCATATTCAATATTATTTTGTAACTTTGCACGTCAGAAAACAGAACATTTAACACATACATACGATGTATAGAACGAACACATGTGGGGAGCTTCGTCTCTCAGATACCGGCAAGGAGGTTATCTTGGCTGGTTGGGTGCAGCGAACGCGAAAGATGGGAGGCATGACGTTTGTCGACCTGCGCGACCGCTACGGCATCACGCAGCTTGTCTTCAACGAAGCCGACGACAAAACGCTCTGCGACGAGGCTAACAGGCTCGGGCGCGAATATTGCATTCAGGTCAAGGGCATGGTGAGCGAGCGTGAGAGCAAGAACCCGAAGATAGCAACGGGCGACATCGAACTTCTTGCTAAGGAATTAAACGTGCTGTCGCCCGCTTTGACGCCTCCTTTCACCATCGAAGACAATACCGACGGCGGCGATGACATTCGAATGAAGTATCGCTATCTTGATTTGCGCCGCACCGCCGTCCGCAAGAATATGGAATTGCGTCACCGCATGACCATTATTATCCGCAACTTTCTCGACAGTCAGAACTTTATAGAGGTGGAAACGCCGCTTCTGATTGGCAGTACGCCCGAAGGAGCACGCGACTTCGTTGTGCCGAGTCGCATGAATCCCGGACAGTTCTACGCTTTGCCGCAGAGTCCACAGACCTTAAAGCAGTTGCTGATGGTGGCAGGCTTCGACCGTTACTTCCAGATTGCGAAGTGTTTCCGCGACGAAGACCTGCGTGCTGACAGACAACCAGAGTTCACGCAGATTGACTGCGAGATGAGTTTTGTCGATCAAGACGATGTCATCAATCTGTTTGAGGAACTATGTCGCCGGTTGTTCAAAGAAATCCGAGGGGTTGAACTTCCAAAGTTAGAGCAAATGACTTGGCACGAGGCCATGAAACGTTTCGGAAGTGACAAGCCCGACTTGCGTTTTGGCATGGAGTTCGTGGAATTGAAGGCTGCTTTCGCGGGCAAGGGAAGCTTCTCTGTGTTCGACGATGCAGCCTATATCGGCGGTATCTGCGTGCCGGGCTGTGCTGGCTACAGCCGTAAACAACTCGACGAGCTGACCGACTTCGTTAAGCGGCCGCAGGTAGGGGCCAAAGGGTTGGTTTATATCAAGTATAATGCTGACGGAACAGTTAAAAGTTCCATCGACAAGTTCTATAGCGAGGCCGAACTGAAGGAAATCAAGGCGGTCATGGGTGCGAATGACGGCGATTTGGTGCTGATTCTTAGCGGAGATAATGCCAATAAGACCCGCATTCAACTTTGTTCGCTTCGCTTGGAGATGGGCGACCGTCTTGGTCTGCGCGATAAGAATGTCTTCAAATGCCTTTGGATTGTCGATTTCCCATTGTTCGAATGGAGCGAAGAGGAACAGCGACTCATGGCTACTCACCATCCATTTACGATGCCTAATCCCGACGATGTACCGCTGCTCGATGCGCATCCCGAGCAGGTGCGTGCCAAGGCCTACGACTTTGTTTGTAACGGCATCGAGGTAGGCGGAGGCTCGTTGCGTATTCACGACACGCAGTTGCAAGAGCGCATGTTCGAAGTACTTGGCTTTACGAAAGAGCGTGCCGAGGCCCAGTTCGGCTTCCTGATGAATGCGTTTAAATATGGTGCACCGCCCCATGCAGGTCTTGCGTTCGGGCTTGACCGCTTTGTGAGCATTTTGGCCGGATTGGACTCTATCCGCGACTGCATTGCGTTCCCCAAGAACAACAGTGGGCGCGATGTCATGCTCGATGCCCCCGGAGAATTGGACGTAAAGCAGCTCGAAGAACTTCAGATAAAGCTCGACCTCAAGGCTTGAAACAATTGATGTAAATCAAGAAAATAATACAACAATGTGCTAATTTGTAACTTTTCTTCTGCCATTCTGCACGAATTAAAAAAATATAAGTAATTTTGTATCGTCAAATTAAGGGTCAAACACGTTGACCATAACCTTGATAAAATTAATTTAGTTTGTTAGTTTATGGCAGAAAAGAAAGTAACAACGGCTGCAACAGCAAAGAAAGCTGTGACGAAGAAAGCCACTGCACCCAAGAAGGCTGCAACGAAAGATGCTGGGTTGTTTATCAATGCAGAGAGTGTGGGCTTCCGTGCCGGCGATGTTTATCAGGCATTGGCAGCAGCAGAGAAAGCACTGTCTGTCGCAGAGATTGCAAAGGCTGCAAAAATCAGCGCAGAAGAAGTTTATCTTGGCATTGGCTGGCTCTTCAAAGAGGGCAAAGTTAAAGGTGAGAACAAATTGATTGCACTGGCATAATATTCGGATTGAAGAATATTTGCTAAAGAGAGGGGAGCTGACAACACGTTCAGTTCCCTTCTTTTATCATTGGCAATGTTGACTTATAATAAAGAAATACTGAGGATATTGATAGAGGCAGGCAACGAGGGATTGTCTGTCAAGAAAGTTGCACGCCATGTACACAATGCGTGTAACACGTTCTTTGCGACAGTCAGCTTTGAAGATGTCTATAATTATGTATCGTTTTATTTGAAAAGTAATTCAAAGAGTCGAGGGTCTATCATAGAAAGAGCCGGAACACGTGGGGTCTATCGTATCAATCTTGACAGTAAAGACTCACAGCAGTTGATGTTACAGTTTCAGGAAAACGATGAGACAGAGCCTACTGCCAAGGTAGTCACCGACCAATCACTTGAGTTATTTGGTGATGTGTGAATGTTTTTGATTTGGTTCTTTCCTAAGTTAAATTACCATGTGCCGGTTTCTTCAATGTGAACCTTACTTATGTCGCCTTGCAATATGGCTCATTTCACCGTGCGAAATGGCTGATATTACCGCACGAAATGGCTGATATTACGCGTCAATATGACCCATATTGTGAGTTGATTGCAAAACGTTGATAATCAGCACCTGCTGACATGCCTTTCAAAACCTTATCACTTTTGGGTCGTAAACTTATGGTTTACGATCGATAAACTTATGATTTACGATTGAGAGATGGCTTACTCAATAGGCCATATGACACTTCCCTGCCCGCAAACATAAGTCTCATTTTGCTGTTAAATTTTATGTTTTACTGATAAATTTTCATCAATTTGCTTATTTATCTTGCAAAGCTACCGTTTATTTGTCAAAAGTATGTAACTTTGTAGACAAATCATAAAATAATGAACAGCTATGTTTGATACAGCAACTTACATCAGACGACGCAACGAACTCAAGAAACTTGTTAAAGAAGGCATTATACTTCTTTTCGGAAATAATGAGTCTCCGGCTAATTTTCCAAATAACGGGTACTATCCTTTCCGCCAAGATTCGTCCTTTCTTTATTACTTCGGACTTCAACGCGACGGTCTTGTGGGCGTAATCGACATTGATAATGACAGAGATATACTGATTGGCAATGATATCGACATTGAAGATATCGTTTGGTATGGCTCGGTGGAAAGCATGGATGAGATGAGGCAGCGTTGCGGTGCCCATGAAACAATGCCCATGAAAGCCTTAAAGACGATTTGCAACGAGGCTTTGGGAAAGCATCGCAAAATCCATTTTCTGCCTCCTTATCGGCATGATATCAAGATCCTGATATTTGATTTGCTGGGTATTCACCCCGGTCAGCAGAAAGATGCAGCTGGAATGGACCTCATTAAGGCTGTCGTTAAGATGCGTTCGACAAAGGAAGAGCAGGAAATCGATGAGTTGGAGCGTGCGGCAGTCATAGGTTATAAGATGCACACTACTGCCATGCGACTGACAAAACCGGGCGTAACGGAGAAGTTCGTCAGCGGGCAAGTCGACGGCATTGCCCATTCTTACGGTTCAATGGTCAGTTTCCCAACCATCTATACGCAGCATGGTGAGATACTTCATGGTGCACCTTCCATGAATATATTGGAAGAGGGGCGTTTGGTTCTTTGTGATGCCGGTGCGGAAACCATCAACAACTATTGTAGTGATAACACGCGTACAATGCCAGTAAATGGCAAGTTCACGCAGCAACAACTGGAGATTTACAGTATTGTTGAGGCTTGCCATGACCACGCATTGAAGATTGCAAAGCCCGGAATGAAGTATGCTGACGTGCATTTTGCCGTTTGTCGCCTGATGTTTGACCGTCTGAAAGAATTGGGTTTGGCTAAAGGTGATACGGAAGAAGCTGTCAAGGCCGGTGCTCATGCTATTTTTCTGCCTCACGGATTGGGGCATATGATGGGTATGGATGTGCATGATATGGAAAATCTTGACCAGATAAATGTAGGCTTTGATGAAGAAATAAGACCTAATCTGGAGCAGTTTGGAACAAATTGTTTGCGCATGGGACGCCGTTTGGAAGCTGGTTTTGTCGTGACAGATGAACCGGGTATCTATTTTATTCCGGCTCTGATTGATGCTTGGAAAGCTAAGGGGCATTGTAAGAATTTCCTGAATTTCGATAAGCTTGAAGCCTATAAGGACTTTGGAGGCATTCGTATTGAAGACGATCTTTTGATAACAAAAGATGGTTGTCGCTTCATCGGAAAAGACAGAATCCCTTATCATCCTAAGGACATCGAGGCATTCATGGCCGCCAATCAGTAAGAATGAGACTGGAATGCGATAAATGTAAAAACAGTAATGAATAATATAATCAACGTAAATGAGAAAATTTTTAATGATGACACTCCTTGCTTTGGTAGCATTGGGTGTAAATGCAGAAGAGAAGAAAGAGAACAAAAGCAACGTGAACAAACCGGTGTTCACGACTATCAAGGAAAATAAGATCACAAGTATAAAGAATCAAAATCGCAGTGGCACTTGCTGGGATTACTCGACACTAAGTTTCTTAGAGTCTGAGATACTGAAAAAGACAGGTAAGACCTATGACTTATGTGAGGCTTTTGTCGCAAACAAGACCTATCTCGACCGCGCAATTCAGGTGGTTCGCCTGCATGGTGATTGCCAGTTTGCGCAAGGTGGTAGTGCATACGACCCGATTTACTGCCTCAAGCACTATGGTATCTGCCCTGAAGATGCGATGCCGTTACCGGGAACACTCTATGGTGACTCGCTCAATAACTTCAATGAGTTCTTTGATGTAATGACACCTTATGTGCAAGCTATAGCCAAATCGAAAACCGATAAGCTATCCACACAATGGAAAGTTGCCCTGCAAGGCATACTTGATGCTTATCTTGGAACGTGTCCTGAGAAATTCAACTATCAAGGAAAGAGCTATACGCCGCAAACCTTTGCACAAAGCCTTGGTATCGATGCTGATGATTATGTCAGTTTCACAAGTTATACACATCATCCGTTTTGGACTTCTTTTGCCGTTGAAGTGCAAGATAACTGGCGTAATCCGCACTCTTGGAACGTTCCGCTTGACGATATGATGCGCATTATCGATAATGCCGTCATGAATGGTTATACGATTGCATGGGGCGGCGATGTTTCTGAAGACGGATTCACGCGCATGGGCTTGGCCTATTCCATTGATTCAAAGAAAACACAGAGCCTTAGCGGAAGTGATATGGCACGTTGGCTGAAACTCACCAAAGCCGAGAAGAAGAATGTTCTTGACTCTTTGGGGTGCAAGGTACCTGAGATTACGGCTACACAAAAGCTTCGTCAGGAGCGTTTTGACAATTGGGAACTCACCGATGACCATGGAATGCTGATTTATGGTATTGCAAAAGACCAATATGGTAAGGAGTATTATATGGTCAAGAACTCTTGGGGAGAGACCGGCGACTATAAAGGCATTTGGTATATGACCAAGAACTTCATTGCCAATAATACAATGGACTTCATTGTCAACAAAAATGCCGTTCCAAAAGACATTCGCAAGAAGCTGGGTATCTAAGTTTTAATTCTCTTAAAATGTGGGCACAATGAGAAAAAACATTCTGATTGTGCCCTTGTTCTTGTTTTTATTTTGTATCTTTGGACACGGATTGTCGTTGTCATACATGGAAAATCCGCAGGCATACACATCTTCGTATGCATGAACATAGAATAAAATAAAAAAGACATAAATGCATTTTAAATGGAATTACGAACCACCTACACCAGAAGAAAAGCAAGCAGCCAATGAACTTGGCGACAAGTTGGCAATGAGTCCCATACTTGCACAACTTCTTATTCGAAGAGGAATTACGACAGAATCGGCTGCCAAACGTTTCTTTCGTCCGCAATTAGCCGATCTCATCAATCCGTTTCTGATGAAAGATATGGACGTTGCTGTGGACCGATTGAATGATGCCATGGGGCGTAAGGAGCGGATATTGGTTTATGGAGACTATGATGTAGACGGTTGTACGGCTGTTGCCTTGGTGTATAAGTTCCTTCAACAATTCTATTCAAACATCGATTATTATATCCCTGATCGCTATGATGAGGGATACGGAGTGAGCGATAAAGGAATCGAATATGCGAAGCGAACGGGGGTGAAACTCATTATTATCCTTGATTGTGGCATTAAGGCAATCAGGGAAATAGAATATGCCAAGACACTTGGTATAGATTTTATAATTTGTGACCATCATGTCCCTGATGAAGAAATACCGCCGGCTGTGGCCATACTGAACCCGAAACAGCCAGATGATCATTTTCCTTTTAAACATCTTTGTGGTTGTGGTGTGGGGTTTAAATTTATGCAAGGTTGGGCCAAAAACAATGGGATACCTTTTTCACGTCTGATACCGTTGCTTGATTTCTGTGCGGTTGCCATAGCTGCCGATATTGTTCCTGTGACCGAAGAAAATAGGATTCTTGCTTTTCATGGGCTTAAACAACTTAATCAGAACCCCAATATCGGGTTGAAAGCAATTATTGATATCTGTGGTTTGAACGGACGTGAACTGTCGATGAGCGATATTGTCTTCAAGATTGGGCCACGTATCAATGCTTCCGGCCGTATGGAGAGTGGCAAGGAAAGTGTAGACCTGTTAATAGAGAAGGATTATAACTGCGCACTTCAAAAGGCCAAGCATATAGATGAGTATAACGAACAACGCAAGGACATCGATAAGCAAATGACAGAAGAGGCAAATCAAATCGTTGCTAAGATAGAAAGCCAGAAGCATTATTCCAGTATTGTTCTTTATGACGAGAACTGGAAGAAAGGTGTCATTGGTATTGTGGCCTCACGTCTTACAGAACTTTACTTTCGTCCAACGGTTGTGCTGACACGTGATGGCGAATTTGGAACAGGTTCGGCTCGCAGTGTCACTGGTTTTGATGTCTATGCAGCCATTAAGAGTTGTCGTGACCTGCTAATGAACTTCGGAGGTCACACTTATGCAGCCGGTTTAACACTTCGTTGGGCTGATATTCCTTTGTTCATTAAAAGGTTCCAACAGTATGTCGAAGACCATATTGCACCAGAACAGACCGAGGCTACGCTGCATCTTGACGCACAACTCGATTTTAAGGATATCACCAAGAAGCTTTATAACGACTTGAAACGCTTCGCTCCCTTCGGGCCGGGGTGCAGTAAACCGCTTTTTTTCACGCAGGCTGTTTATGACTATGGCACGAGTAAAGTTGTGGGGCGCGAGCAAGAACACATCAAACTTGAATTGGTCGACTCTAAATCCAATGATGTCGTCAATGGAATTGCTTTTGGTCAGAGTGCTTCTGCACGCTATATTAAGAGCAAACGTGCATTCGATATAGCCTATACCATCGAAGCCAATGTGTTCAAACATCACCGACTTCAATTGCAGATAGAAGATATCAGACCGGAAGAAAACCGACATGACAAGGACCTTCCGATGACCAAAGAATGAAGTAAGGCATGGAATATCGTCAGATATTACGGCAATATTGGGGGTATCCCGACTTTCGAGGTATTCAGGAAGATATTATCCGAAGTATCATCGATGGACGGGATACACTTGGTTTGATGCCCACTGGTGGAGGTAAATCGATTACCTTTCAGGTTCCGGCCCTGACCATGACTGGAATCTGTATTGTTGTCACGCCGCTTATCGCCCTAATGAAAGACCAAGTGGACCATTTGGCCGAACGTGGCATAAGAGCGGGGGCCATTTATTCGGGCATGACACGTCAGGAAATCATCAAAACGCTTGAAAATGCGGTGTTTGGCGGTTTGAAACTATTGTATATATCGCCTGAACGACTTTCTTCCGAACTGTTTCTTGCCAAGCTGCGTCACATGACGGTGAGTTTCATTACTGTTGACGAGGCGCACTGTATCAGTCAGTGGGGATATGATTTCCGGCCATCCTATTTGCATATTTCTGAACTCAGACGTCTTAAGCCTACGGTGCCGGTGCTTGCCCTGACAGCCACGGCTACATTACCCGTGGTAGATGATATTCAAGAACGTTTAAATTTCAAGGAGAAGAATGTCTTTCGCATGAGTTTCGAGCGGAAGAACCTCTGCTATGTCGTTAGGCAGGCTTCGGATAAAGATGGGGAATTGCTGCATATCCTCAATGTCGTGAAAGGAAGTGCCATTGTCTATACCCGAAGTCGCAAGCGAACCAAAGAGATAACTCAATTACTTAACCATAACCACATCAAGGCTACATTTTATCATGCAGGGCTTGAACACTTCACGAAAGATATCCGTCAAAAGGAATGGCAAGCCGGTGACACGCGCGTCATGGTGGCAACGAATGCGTTCGGCATGGGAATAGACAAGTCTGACGTGCGTATCGTGATCCATATGGACTGTCCCGATTCTCTTGAAGCTTACTTTCAAGAGGCCGGGCGAGGTGGAAGAGACGGGCAGAAGGCTTATGCGGTTCTGCTTTATAATCCGTCAGATGCACGAAAACTCAACAAACGCATTGCAGATAACTTTCCCGAGAAAGACTATGTGAGGAAAGTGTATGATTCCTTGGCCTATTATTATCAGATAGGTGTAGGCAGTGGGACTGGACATACATTTACTTTTGATATCATTAAATTCTGTCGTGCCTATCATCTCTCCATGACATGGGCCGATGCTTCATTGCACATCATCGAACGACTGGGATACATCGTCTATGAAAATGAGCCAAACAATAGTGCACGCCTGATGTTTCTGCTTTCGCGCAGTCAGCTCTATCTTCTTGATAACCTAAGTCCCAGGGAAGAAGCTGCAATCGATGCGTTGCTTCGTCTCTATGGCGGACTGTTCAACGACTACACTTATATCGACGAACAACTTATTGCTCATAAAGCAGGACTGACTCATCAGCAGGTTTACATGATATTAAAGAACCTCAGTGCCCGCCATATTCTGCATTTCATTCCACAGCGCAAAATGCCTTATGTGAGTTTTCTACGTGACCGAATTGATGGTGATAAGCTTGATATCACACATGAAGTTTATGAAGATAGAAAAAAGGAATTTGAAAAACGTATCCAGACGGTCATTACTTATGCAGAGAATGATAAGATATGCCGCAGCAGACAACTTCTCTATTACTTTGGAGAAAAGAAAACTGAGGATTGTCTACATTGCGATGTTTGCCTTGAAAAAAACACAAAGCTGGCCGAAAAGCCCCTTGGTGAGTCCTGTCGGGCCGTCATTCTCAAGCTTCTTAATGATGGCAAACGGCATCTCATCACCGAACTCAATGCATTCAATCTGCCCGAACGGCAGTTGGACGAGGCACTTGAGTATCTTCTCAACGAGGAGATTATATGCATGGAGGGAAGTTACGTCTGGATAGGAAAGGAAAATTGATTTTCCCAAACGGTCAAAAAATCAATATGTTTTGCTCATCGTGCAGGAACAAGACACCCATTGCCTTTTTCATTTGCCTCAATCTCAGCCATTTCGTCGTGTAATCTCAGCCATATTAGGCGGCGAAATGGCTGATATTGCAGGGCAAAATGGCTGAAATAACAAATGCAGAAAGGAAATATAAGAAAACACAATGGTGTGACACACCATTTTATTGCAGGACGGTCAACTTGACCAACTCAATCTTTGTCATTGTACTTTTGATAATCTTAAAGCTGTAATGATCGATATTGATAACCTCATTCAGTTTCGGAAGACTCTGATAGCTATTCAAGATAAAACCGCCGACAGTCTTGTAATCGTCATCCTCAGGTAAATTCAGCCCAAACATATCGTTCACCTTGTCTATCTCCAAGCGTGCCGACAGCAGATATTCGTTATCACCGGTCTTTTTTGCAACATATTTATTGCTATCGTGCTCGTCTTCGATATCCCCGAAAATCTCTTCCACGATATCTTCCAATGAAACGATGCCGCTCGTTCCCCCGAATTCGTCCACAACCACGCCTAAACTCTTTTTGCTTTGCAAGAAAGTCCTCATCAACTTTTGAGCGGCCATGGTCTCCGGGATAAAAGGCATCGTGCGAATGGAGTCATGCCAATCGTTTCCTGATATTCTGAACATCTCCGAAGAGTGGATATAACCTTTGATATGGTCTATGTCTCCGTGGTAAACTATGATTTTACTGTTACCGCTTTCAACAAATTTCTGCATCAGTTCGGAAACGGTGCTGTTATATTCTACGGCATTGATTTCCGTACGTGGGATCATACAGTCGCGTACCTTAGTGTCTGAGAATTCCAAAGCATTTTGAAAAATCTTGACTTCATCGCCGATTTCTTCGGCCGATCTCGCGTTGTCAATGCTCGATTGCACAAGATAATCAAGGTCAATCTTGGAGAACTCTTCGTCGTTATCTTCCTTGACGATTTTGACTCCCACTACTTTCAACAACACTTTTGACATGAATGTGGCAAACCGACTGATAGGCCAAAGAACAATATAGAAGAGATATGCCAACGGAGAAAATATGGTTATCAGTCCGTTTGGATTGCTTTTGAAAAGCGTTTTGGGCAGAAATTCTCCCGTGAACAGAACTATAAGCGTCGAAAGTATCGTGTCGGCAGGGACAGTGAAGGCAGGATCCAATCCCCAAAAAATCGAATGATCGAAGAAACGGGCTATCAAGATGCCATAGATGACAAGCACAATGTTGTTACCAACCAACATCGTGCTCACGAAATCATAGGGATGGCGATAGAAGAAATTGATAAGACGGGTGGCTAAGCCATTCTTCTCTTTATCCATCTCAAAGAGCATTCGGTTACTGGAAACGAAAGCAATCTCCATTCCGGAGAAGAATGCAGAAAAGGCCATCGTTATCAAGATACCAATTACTAAAGATATATCTATGTTCTCGCTCATCTACTTTAATAAAAATCTCAATGCATCAAGGGTATTGACGTAATCTTACGTTGCGGTGTGGCAATCGGGTGCAGAGACTTCGCTATTGAGTCTTGTGCACGGCGTGCAGAATCCGTCGTATTCGTATTTTCCGTGCTTTCATTATCAAAGTCACCCTTGACAAAAGAACCTTTCGTGTTGGATACATAATACTTTGTCATCTTCTCGTCACTTCGAAAGTAGCTTCCTTGAAGCGTACGCTCAGGAGTCACTAACTTAGAAAAGACATTTGAATAAAGTTCATGTCTGTCTTCATCCCAAAACAATTGTTCGCTGGAAAAGCGCAGACCGTCTTTTGTCAATATACGAACGCGAGAGCGCAGTTCCCAAATTCGTGTTTGGTCATAATAATAAGCCGTGTCACATTCTATATATGCTTGAACATGAAACCGCTCATCAAATTGCTCTAAGAATATTCCTTTCTTGAACAGCCACCTTGATGGCTTCACGTTAGCATTGACTTCCCATTCCTCGGTCACAATACGATACTTGGCAATCCCCGAATCGGAAATCAGCGTGTTTACTCCATAACTTGTCATGACGGCAACGGAGTCGCGCTCTCGGATTGCTGGGGCGGTATGTTCATGTTGTTCATCACAAGCTGTGAGCAACATCACAACCATAATAACAATATAAAGGAAATATCTTTTTCGTTTCACCACAGAGAGAACTTGGGTATAAGGAGATTTGTATTAATCAACCTTCCACTTTGCGAACCAACGCTCATTGAAAGTAAAGCCTATATTGATGCGAAAAGTATTTTCCTTTATTAGTCCTTTGACTTCCTGATGTACCCAAGAACCACTGATATTAAGAACGGAACGATTGTTCCACTCATTGACTACAGGAATCCCAAAGCCAGCACTTACACTGTACTCCTTAGGTCCGTCGATACCGTTGACTTTATAATATGATGTTGCATAAGAAGCTCCAATGCGATAGCGAATCTGTTCAGTAAGTTTACGTCCTGCATCATTTGGACAAAACTCTACGCCTGCTGTGAACTTCTGACGATCGTTATAGACTCCATCAACCAAACCATACTGTAAGATATTGTTGTTTCTGTTTAATTTGGGATAACCTAACTTTGAATATTGCATCAACGAATAGTCAAAACCTATTTTCAACTTATTGTTATGGTTAAACATCAAGCCTGCACCATACGATGTCGGAATACTTAAACCGTTGGATATCTCATATAAAGTGGTGTCTGCGACTCCGGTCTGTCTGTCGCTGCTGATAACCTCACACTGAGGATTTGCTCCTAACCGATGACCATATCCATAAGTAATACCCAATGAAAGTTCGTTCTTTTGAGATACCTTAATGGTATATTGTGCGCCAATATCTAATTTGTAATTATTAATAGTTGCTTTATAATATCTTGACAGGCTGTTTGTACCATTACTAAACGATGTTACGATAGAACGATTATAATTTCCCCACAGATAACCTATATTGGCACCTATCGCCAAACCTTTCATTGGTTCCCAGCCTGCACCAAGATATACTTGATGTAAACCTCCTTTTCCCTCATAAGTGCTGGTTCCTACTTCCGTTGACGGAAAAGCATCTCTATCATTTAAATTCTTTGTTGAAGAATAATTATAGCCTATCGTCGAATAAGGTAGAACTCCAAAACTAACACCTACATGCTTTGCTATTCTAAACCCGGCCACGACATAATCGAAGACACCATTCTTTGCATTCTTTCTGACACTATTTTCTTGGAAGTTTGTTATCTGTCCAGAAAGACCTGCATCAAAAATGAAAGACAAAGAATCTAAAGAAGAATAGGACGCTGGGTTCATATAATTAACTTGATTGTGGCTATGAAATCCCAATCCTAATCCATTCATGCCTCTGTTGAAACCGGAACCATTGGCTGATAGCAATCCCAAATCATATTGACTATATGGAGAATTAGTTCCACTTTGAGCCAGTGCCGTTGCTGATATTGCGGCCGACAGAGCAGCACTTAATATTACTTTATTCATAAATTGCTAAATAATTGCATGCAAATTTATCAAAAAAAACAGAAACAAATGCACGTTAAGTCAGAAATATAAATTATTTTTGCATCGTGAAACGTTTTCAATATATTTTCAAAAGTGCCCTGCTTGTTTTTTTATTGTCTTTAACACATTCGATTAAAGCAGCGCAAGCTTCGCCTGATATTTATGGCGATTCCATGAAAATCAGCTTACTTACTTGTGGTCCCGGGCATGAAGTTTACTCATTATATGGACATACTGCTATCAGATTTCAAGATTTGAGGAACCATCAAGACCTCATTATCAACTATGGAATATTCTCTTTTAAACAAAAAAATTTCATATTGCGATTTATCTTTGGGCTAACTGATTACGAAATGGGGATTATACCTTATCAGTTATTCTATGAAGAATACAGAAGTGAAGGAAGATGGGTAAAAGAACAAATACTGAACTTGTCTTCAGAGGATAAACAGAACATTGCAATAGCTATAGATAAAAACTATATACCAGAGAATAGAATATATCGTTATAATTATTTCTATGATAACTGTACCACACGTGCAAGAGATATTTTAATAAATAATATAAACGGTTTTGTTGATTATCATTATAATCAGCAGCTTATAACAACTTATAGAAACGAAGTTCACCAATGGAATACACAGCATCCATGGGCAAGATGGGGAAATGATCTACTTCTTGGACTGCAAGCTGACAAGTTGATTTCAAATGAAGAAAGACAATTTATTCCGGATTCGTTGAGCAAAGACTTTCAACATGCAACTGTTAGTTATGCTCATGGGAAAATAAAGAAATTAGTCAGTAATTCATTATATATCATCCCTCCGGTACAAACAAAAGATATTGATAATAGTTTCTCGTCATATTTATCACCAAATATAGTGATGATATGTATTATTGTCATTATCATAACATCATTTTTGCTACAAAAAAAGTGTAAATTATATTATTTACTGACTCACTATTTGTTATGGACTGTCACCGGTTTTTGTGGGATTATTCTTACAGCTATGATATTCAGCCAGCATCCTACCGTAAGTTTCAATCTCCAAACATTCATTCTAAATCCCCTCAATCTATTATTACTTTTCCCAAAGCTCCAAAATAGCAGGAATTTCCAATATGTAATGATTACATGCTATGCATTGGGTTGCGTAGGAAGTTTTTTACAAACCTATGCTGATGGAATTCAACTTCTGGCATTCGTTTTGCTGATAACGAATTTGTTTTCTTTGAAATTTTCATGGAAAAACGGTACAAATTATTAATAAGATCATTGTGAACAAGTATATTGCCATACTAATTGCAGCATTGACGTCAGCAGAAATACAAGCATCAGAACTTGTACCGCGGTTAATTGTGAATATCACCATTGACCAATTGAATACAGATTGCCTTGATGCATTTGCATCTTTATTTGAAGAAAACGGATTGAAGAAGATGATGCAAAGTGGTCGTGTGTATGAAACGGCATCATGTTCTTTTACACCGGTAACGACACCATCTTCCATTGCAACTATAGCTACCGGCACAACTCCTTTTTATCATGGTATTATATCGAAACATTGGATAGACCGTTCAACCTTACGTCAAGTATATTGTGTTGATGGAAATCAATATGGGTATGGGCCAAGCCATCTTAGAACTTCCACCGTTAGTGACGAGATGAAGATTTCAACCCATGGTAAAAGTGTCGTTTACAGCATAGCTGCAAGCCGTAGCTCTGCCATTTTGGCTGCCGGGCATGCCGCAGATAACGCAATATGGTATGATCAGTCCCAAAAAGGTTGGAAAACAACCGCTTATTACGGTGCATCTCCCCAATGGCTCAATACTCCTTTAGCTCCTCGAACCATTAACAATGAGGCTATCGGAGAGAAAGCTATGGATATTGTCATTCAGAGTAGGATGGGAAAAGATGAAGTTCCCGATATGCTTTCTGTCATTCTATCTGCTTCTATAGATGATAATGAGCAATTCCGTAACGTCCAAGATGCTTCACGGCATATATATGCCAATATAGATAAGACTATTAGTAAGTTAATTGGAGGTATTGAGCGAGAGGTTGGCAAGAACAATGTTCTCTTTGTTGTTACCGGAACAGGAACTATTGACAATACTGATAATGACTATAGCCTTTATAGGGTTCCTACAGGTGTCTTTTATATTAATCGTACTGCGAAAATACTGAATGTGTATCTGAATGCCATATACGGACAAGGAGCCTATATTGATGCAGCTTGGGGAAATCAGATATACCTAAATCATAAAATTATTGAGCAAAAGCGTCTTAGTATGCACGAGATACTGACACGCTGTCAAGAATTATTGCTTCAGAGTTCCGGCGTCAGCGATGTCTATACCAGTGAACGTCTGTTCTCCGGTAATGATAATATACAAAAGATTCTCCAAGGTTATAATCCTTCAATTAGCGGTGATATCATCATTCATGTTGTTCCCGGTTGGAAACTCGTCAATGAAGATACCCAAGAAAGCTATACAAGCCGTTCTACTTTAGTGCAATTCCCAATCATATTTTATGGTGCCGGCATCAAGGCGGAACGAATATCCACTCCGGTCACAGTTGATAGAATTGCACCTACCCTTTGTAAAAGCATTCATATTAGGGCACCGAATGCGTGTTCTTCAGTACCGTTATTTTAGGATATAAAAGTTTGATATCTTACCTTCGGTGCAAAGTTTTGCTTTATTTAAGTGGAGATTTAAGAATATAATTCGTAAATTTGCACGATATATGTCATTTTGAGAAATAAAATAAACAATAAAATGAATTTCAATAACTTTTTGAAATCACTATTCGGTGATAAATCAAGTCGTGATATGAAGCTGATTCAACCTCTTGTTGAGAAAGTCAAGGCAGAGTATCCGAAAATCAAGGCACTGACTAATGATGAATTACGTGCGAAGACAAAAGAACTTCAGCACTATGTACAAAGCTCTGCCGACGAGCAAAAGAAACAGATAGAAGAATTAAAGGCAAAGATTGAAGAAACTCCCATCGATGAGCGTGAAGAGATATTCAATCAGATCGATAAATTGGAAAAAGAGGTTCTTGACATCTATGAGAAAGCCTTGGACGAAGTGATGCCAACAGCTTTCAATATCATCAAAGATACCGCCCGTCGATTTGCAGAGAATGAAGAAACCATCGTTACGGCGACAGAGTTCGACCGTGAGTTGGCTGCCCAACCGACTAATGACTTTATTACCATTGACGGAGATAAAGCCATCTATCACAATGAGTGGACTGCCGGAGGAAATAAGATACAGTGGAACATGATTCATTATGATGTTCAATTGTTTGGTGGTATAGCCCTTCACCAAGGTAAGATTGCAGAAATGGCAACAGGTGAAGGTAAAACACTTGTGGCAACACTCCCTGTTTTCCTCAATGCTCTCACCGGTAACGGTGTCCACATGGTCACGGTGAATGACTACTTGGCTAAACGTGACTCCGAATGGATGGGACCTTTATACATGTTCAATGGACTTTCTGTTGACTGTATTGACAAGCACCAGCCAAATTCCGAAGCACGACGCAAGGCTTATCAGGCAGATATTACCTTTGGTACTAATAATGAATTCGGCTTCGATTATTTGCGTGACAACATGGCTTTGAATCCCAGCGACCTTGTTCAGCGCAAGCATAATTATGCCATTGTCGATGAGGTCGACTCTGTGTTGATTGATGATGCACGTACGCCTCTGATTATTTCCGGCCCAATTCCAAAGGGTGACGACCAAATGTTTGAAGAATATCAGCCTTTGGTTGAACGCCTTTATGAGGTACAGCGCAAGCAAGCTACGGAACTGTTGGCCGAAGCTAAACAAAAGATCACGGCCGGACAGGAAAAGAACGACAAGCAAATGTTAGAGGAAGGCTTCCTCGCCCTCTACCGTTCTTACAAGGCTCTTCCGAAGAACAAGCCATTAATCAAGTATCTTTCGGAAGATGGAATCAAAGCCGGAATGTTGGCAACTGAAGAAATTTACATGGCCAATAACAACAGAGAGATGCCTAAGGCCATCGAACCTCTCTATTTTGTTGTTGACGAAAAGCTGAACAGTGCAGACCTTACAGACAAGGGAACGGGTTGGCTTGCAAGCCAGACCGGGCGTGAAGATTTGTTTGTTCTTCCTGATATCACTTCTGAACTCTCTGAACTTGAAAGTCAAACCGAACTCTCCGATCAAGAAAGAATTGACAAGAAAGATGAGTTGATGACGCATTATGGAGTGCAAAGTGAACGCGTGCATACACTTCAGCAATTGCTGAAAGCCTATACCATGTTCAATAAGGATGACGAATATGTTGTTATGGATGGTGAAGTGAAGATTGTTGACGAACAGACCGGCCGTATCATGGAAGGCCGACGCTGGAGCGACGGACTTCATCAGGCCATCGAAGCCAAGGAACATGTAAAGGTAGAGGCTGCCACACAGACATTTGCAACCATCACTTTGCAAAACTATTTCCGAATGTATCACAAGCTGTCGGGTATGACCGGTACGGCAAGCACGGAGGCCGGCGAGTTTTGGGACATATACAAGCTCGATGTCGTTGAAATTCCGACCAACCGACCGATTGCCCGCCATGATATGGACGACCGGGTCTACAAAACTGCACGAGAAAAGTATGCGGCTGTCATCGATGAGATTGAGACCATGCGTAATGCCGGACGTCCGGTTTTGGTTGGTACGACCTCTGTTGAAATCAGCGAACTGTTGAGTAAGATGCTGAAGATGCGACGGATACCTCACAATGTACTGAACGCAAAGCTCCACCAGCGCGAAGCTCAAATCGTAGCAGAGGCCGGTCGTTCGGAGAATGGCTTGGGTGCCGTGACGATTGCAACCAATATGGCCGGCCGTGGTACGGATATTAAACTGACCGATGAGGTAAAAGCCGCCGGAGGTTTAGCCATCATCGGTACCGAACGCCATGAAAGCCGCCGCGTAGACCGCCAGTTGCGTGGTCGTGCCGGCCGTCAAGGCGACCCGGGTTCTTCGGTTTTCTATGTTTCCTTAGAAGATAAACTGATGCGTTTGTTTGCTTCTGAACGCATTGCCAAGGTAATGGACCGTTTAGGTTTTGAGGATGGCGAACGTATTGAAAGTCCGATGATCTCAAAGAGTATTGAACGTGCTCAGAAGAAAGTCGAAGAAAACAACTTCGGTATCCGTAAACACCTGCTCGAATATGATGATGTAATGAACAAACAACGCACTGTCATCTATGAAAAGCGGCGCCATGCACTCATGGGCGAGCGCATCGGCATGGATATAACCAATGTTATTTGGGATCGCGTTGTCAATATCATTGAGAGAAATGACTACGATGGTGCCCGAGAAGAATTCATGAAGGTTCTAGCAATGGAGATGCCTTTCACTCAAGATGAATTTGATAACGGCGTGAAGTCTGAACTTGAAGAACGCGCTTTCCAAGATGCTATCGCATCATTCAAGCGCCATACGGACCGTATTCAGGCTGATGCCTATCCCGTTATCAAGAAAGTGCAAGAAGAACAAGGTGCAATGTATGAACGTATTCTTGTTCCTATCACCGATGGACGCAATGTTTACCAAATTCCGGCAGACTTGCAACTTGCTTATAAGAGTGAGGCTGCAAGCGTAGTGAAAGAATTTGAGAAGACTATCATGCTTCGTATCATCGATGATAACTGGAAAGAGAACCTTCGTCAGCTTGATGAATTGCGACACAGTGTGCAGAATGCGTCTTACGAGCAGAAAGATCCGCTGTTGATATTTAAACTTGAGAGCGTCAAACTCTGGGACAACATGATTGACGACATGAACAACCGCATTGCAAGCGTGTTGATGCGCTGCCAGATTCCGGTGGTTCAAGAGGTCCAAGAGGCTGCACCCGAACAACGCGCACAGCGGTATAACGAACGTAAAGATGACATTGACGCTCAGGCAACACAGCGTGCAGTGGCCAATCATGATACCCGTGAGGGTGCAGATAGGGTAAATCACACGCCTTATATAGCAGATCGTCTGCCACGTCCGAATGATCCTTGTCCTTGTGGCAGTGGTAAAAAGTTCAAAAACTGTCATGGAAAGAACCTGTAGACCACGGATTTAATCCATAAGGCCCATTCATACAAGATGTGTGAATGGGCTTTTCTTTTCTCGTTTTTCCGTCAGACCGAAGACAGAAAGGGGAAATCTCCTCCCATTTGCAGTCGTATGGCGATGCGAAAGAGTAGAGGACCATCGCATTGTTATCTCTTAAAAAGAGCGAAAAGCAAGGTGAAAGTCAAAGACTGCCTTTCATGGCAAAATTATTTCAGCCATTTTACCGCGTAACATGGCTGAGATTACACGGTAAAATGGCTGATTTCAGGTTGCAAAATGGCTGAGATGGCGAAACTTATCCGCCTTAATCTCAGTTATTTTGATAGAGATAGCGTTTAATACTCTTTTTAGGTGTCTTTTCAAACTCCTCTTCATGGATACGTATAGCCGCTAATTTGCAGTAGGCTGGCTGCGACTGATTGAGCTCATTGCGGTTTTGCTCCATGATGTTTTCCAAATCTTCATTGGTAAATCCCATGTTTTGAGCCTCGTCATAGTCAGGATGAACCAAGCCGATCAGCTTGTCGCCCTCTTGAATGACAAGACTTTCGCTGACAAGTGTCAATGAATTAAGCTTGTCTTCTATCTCTTCGGGATAAATATTCTGTCCGCTGGCGCCCAAAAGCATGTTTTTTGACCGTCCTTTGATGAAAACGTTCCCGTCGGCGTCCATTGTTCCAAGGTCACCTGTGTGATACCAACCGTCGGCATCGATTGTCTGGCGGGTAGCTTCTTCGTTTTTATAGTAGCCAAGCATGACGTTGAGCCCTTTAGCAAGGATTTCTCCGGGGATATGTTCCGGGTCTGCACTGTCAATCTTCACCTTCATGTTGACGACAGAGCGGCCGCAGCTTCCCGGGACATAGTCTTTATAGTCGGAATAACAGATGATAGGTGCACATTCTGTGGCACCATATCCGACCGTATATTTGAAACCAATCCGATGCATGAACTGTTCTATCTCCTGATTGAACGCCGCTCCGCCTATAATGACCTCATAGAAGTCTCCACCAAAGGCATTTGAGACCTGTTCACAAATCTTTTCACGAACTTTTTTGGCCACTACCGGCATGTGGAGCAGCATACGCATGCGGTTGTTCTGTATCTTCGGGAAAACCTTTTTCCTAATGATTTTTTCAATAACGAGCGGTACGCTGATGATGACCTTAGGTTTTACTTCACTGAAAGCCTGTGCAATGATTGCAGGACTCGGTATCCGGGTGAGATAATAGATGTGGCAGCCTTTGATAAATTCAAAGATGAACTCGAAAGACATGCCATACATATGAGCCATTGGCAGAATACTGATGATGTTGTCACCAGCATTTAGATGCGTACCTAATACTTGTTCTCCAAAATAAGCATTGCTCCAAAGTGCGCGATAGGGGAGCATGACACCTTTAGAGAACCCGGTTGTCCCGCTGGTGTAATTGATCAGTGCCAATTCTTCGGGGTTCTTATCTACATAATAATCGACATGTTCTTTGCGAAAGAACTTGGGAAACTTCCTGCCAAACATCTCATTAAGATGTTCGCGTGCGTAAGTTAGCTTGTCAGTACGTGAGAGCACGAGAGAATAGTCTGGAATATAGATGATGCCCTCTAATGCCGGCATCTTGGTTGCATCAATCTGAGTGGCAACGACATCACCAACAAAGAGTAGTCTCGCTTCGCTGTGGTTGACAATGTTGTGCATTTGGTCCGGAGTGAACTCATGTAGAATGGGAACAGCTATGCAACCGTAAGTGAGCGTGGCCAAAAATGCCACGGCCCAATTGGCACTATTACGACCGGCCAACGCTATTTTGTCACCTTTTACCACTCCGCTACTTTCAAACATGATGTGCAGCTTTTCTATCTTGCGGGCCACATCATGATATTGTAGCGTTTCGCCTTTGAAGTCTGTCAGCGCATCTCTGTTCCAATTATCAATGATAGACTTTTGTATCAGACTATTAAAACTTGGTATTTGTTTCATAATGTGTTGTATTTACATTTTTAGAATATTAAATATCCATTTAGATTGCATCTTGACGAAGATGGTGTTTGGTACTCTTCTTCTCGCAAACATCTGTTAAGGCGGCATCTTTATTCCAATTACTAATGATGCCTTGTCCTATAAATCTATTGAAGTTCAATACGGAATTCATTGCACAATCTTAGAAACTTTGTGCAAAGGTAGGTCTTTATCTGCACATTTCAAAACTTTATGTGCATTATTTCTTTTCTAAATACAGATTTTGGTTATTCGTAGCGCATTGATTTGGCAGGGTGTATGTGTGAAATCAAATAGCTCGGTGCGATAAGAACGAACAAACAAATAAGCAATGTCGATACATTCAGGATAATGAATAATGGCAAGTTATATTCAACAGGGACCGTATTGACGTAATAAGTTTGTGGATCGAGCTTTACAAATCCTATAAATCTTTGTAACGTAATCAATCCAAGGCCAATAAGGTTTCCTATGAGCATCCCTTTGCAAATAATAAAAGCTGCGAACCACATGAAAGTGTGCCGTATTGTTTTATTGCGTGCACCGATGGCCTTTAGAATACCAATCATTACGGTTCGTTCAAGAATAATGATTAACAGTCCGGAAATCATCGTAACGCCTGCAACAGCAATCATCAGAGTTAGGATTATCCATACATTGAGGTCTAATAACCCAAGCCATGAGAATATCTGCGGGCATAAATCACGAATTGTTTTTGATGAGTAGGTTTCGCCATAACGGTCAAGTGTACGGTTCACTTTTGCCACCAAACCGCTTTCAACATCGTCAACCTTATCGAAATCTTTGACGATTAGTTCTGCACCGGTAGCCTGATCACGATCCCAACCGTTAAGTTTTACGATAGTATTAAGATCGGTAAAGCACGTAAAATCATCATATTGTGAGAGATTCGTCTGATAGATACCTGCTATAATGAATCTGCGCGTGCGTACGCCGTTCTGATCAATGAAATAACTATAAATCTTATCGTTTGATTTTACGCCCAGTTTATCTGCAATGCTTTGTGAAATCAAAATCTTATTGCCATTACTATCATCCCTGAAGTGGGGAATTATTCCTTGCTTTATATTTTGATGTAAAAACGTTGTGTCGTATTCGGGGCCTATACCTTTGAAAACGACACCTAAAAAGTCATGGTCGGTTTTAAGAATTCCTTGTTTCATGGCATAACGTTGTACATGCTTTACGCCCGGAGTTGATTTCAATACCGTAATCATGGAGTCGCCCATTTGTATGGGATAAGAGTCTCCGGTCTGCATGGTCATGAAGTTTGCCACCTGAATATGACTTCCAAATCCGATAACCTTATCACGAATCGTATGCTTGAAACCCAGAACGACACTTACTGAAATCAGCATGACGGCAAGTCCTATAGCCACCCCAGCCGTAGCTATTCTGATGGCTGGCCGTGATACCTGTTTACTATCGGTCTTACCACCATAGATTTTTCTTGCTATGAAAAGAGGTAAATTCAAGATTTGGGTTATTGTTCTTTGGTAATATGCCCCGGATATGCTTCGAGGGCCTTTCTCAACACGAATAATGCACGCTCTAAATCTTTCTTCTTCAACACATATGCGATACGTACTTGATCGATTCCCGCATTCGGCGTGGTATAGAAACCTGCGGCAGGTGCCATCATCACGGTCTCGCCTTCATACTCAAACTCCTCAAGACACCAACGACAGAACTTCTCACTATCGTCAACAGGGAGCTTGGCTACGGTATAAAATGCTCCCATAGGTATGGGTGAATATACCCCGGGAATACGATTTAGCCCGTCGATAAGGCACTTTCTACGTTCTACATATTCATCATAGACATCACGATAATATTCTTCAGGAGCGTTAAGAGATGCCTCAGCGACAATCTGTCCGATAAGTGGGGGAGAAAGTCGGGCTTGACAAAATTTCATGACGGCCTTTCTTACTTCTGCATTCTTTGTAATCAATGCGCCGATACGGATTCCACATTCGGAATATCGCTTTGAAACAGAATCTATCAGGATAACATTATTTTCAATTCCTTCTAAATGGCAGGCGCTAATGTAAGGTGATCCGGTATAGATATACTCGCGGTATACCTCGTCAGAAAACAAATAAAGATCGTACTTCTTGACAAGATCACGAATTTGTTTCATTTCACGACGCGTGTAGAGGTAGCCGGTTGGATTATTTGGATTACAAATCATGATGGCGCGGGTGTGCTCATTGATGAGTTCTTCGAACTTCTCTACTTTAGGCAGAGAGAAACCCTCCTCGATAGTGGTTGCAATAGTCTTAATAGTGGCCCCGGCGCTGATGGCGAATGCCATGTAATTGGCGTATGCGGGTTCCGGAATGATGATTTCATCTCCCGGGTTCAGACAACTCATAAAGGCAAACAACACGGCTTCACTTCCACCGGATGTAATGATAATGTCATCGGCATCGACGTTGATATTGTATTTCTTATAGTAGTCAACAAGTTTCTCCCGATAACTCAGATAACCCTGACTTGGTGAGTACTCCAATATCTTTCGGTCTATCTTCTTCAGTGCATCAAGCCCACATTGCGGTGTAGGCAAGTCTGGCTGACCGATATTCAAGTGGTAGACTTTCGTCCCACGCTTCTTTGCGGCTGCTGCAAGAGGGGCCAACTTTCTGATAGGCGACTCCGGCATCTCTAATCCGCGAATTGATATTTCCGGCATCTTTTGTTTGAATTGCGATGGTATTGCCTACCATCTGTTATCATGCTTGCAAAGGTAATAAAATATTTGGAACCGTAATGTCTTCGCTGAATTTAATAAACACGCGGACCAAAAATGATTGTTCCCACGCGAACCATCGTCGAACCGTGCGCAATAGCTGTCAGATAGTCGTGGCTCATGCCCCATGAACGCTCTTTGAATGCTTCGCTATCTGCGAAATAGCATGCCTTGAGTTCTTCGAAGAAACGGGCAGCCGTATCAAACTCAGCGGCAATCTGTTTTTGGTCATCTGTATTGCTGGCCATCATCATCAGGCCACAAATCCGGATATGGAAGAGTGTTCGCCACGTCCCGTCTTCCAACAGTTCACGACAGGCATCAAGCGTTAACCCGTATTTGGTTTCCTCTTCGGCTATATGAAGTTCCAAAAGAACGTTGATTATACGATCGTGCTTGGCGGCCTGCTTGTCGATTTCTTTCAATAGCTTAAGACTGTCTACAGCTTCTATCATTGAAATATAAGGCGCAATATATTTTACTTTATTGGTCTGCAGATGTCCGATGAAATGCCATTCGATATCCTTGGGCAGCATCTCTACCTTACGGCTCAGCTCCTGTTCATGGCTTTCGCCAAAGACACGCTGCCCTTCGGCATAGGCTGCTCGGATATATTTATCGGGGTGATACTTGCTGATGGCAACCAATCTGACATCTTGAGGCAGATTGCCCAGCACCTCATGTAAATTCTTTGCTACATCAACGGTCATGTTTATTCTGCATTAACTTGCTCAGTTTGTTCTGCTGTTTCATACTCAGGCACGTCATTGTGTGATGTGGCGTCCTTCTTGGCTCCGTTATGTTCGAACACGTCCATAATTTGGGTTTCCTGAATGCCCACAATGACATAATCTATCATGGTCCCGCCCATGACCTCGTTCACATGCTTGACGGCAGCGGGCAGACTTCCTGCCTGTACCAGATAGGTCACCGTGGAGCGTTTCTCTTTCTCCGTCTTTTCGTCAATGGTGATGAACTGTAATTTACACTTGTACCATTTGTCGTCGGTGTCGACATCACTGAAAAATATTTCACCATAGGCAGCCTGCTTCAGGTCGGTCACCTTGAAATCTCCCGTGATATAGACACGCATCTCTTCAATAATCGTATTCTCAGCCTCGGTGAAACTCAAGGCATCTACCACATAACTCTCCGACACTTTCTTCTGCATGCCGTCGTCCATTGTCTTCTCATAACGTATTTTGGTCTCAAACCAAACTGCGGTCCTACTTCTCATACTTCTTCGTTTTTTGATTGTCGGGCAAAATTACGAATTTAATCCGAATCCCACAAAGAATTTATTCAGAATCAAACCACAGAAAGATAACAAAAACTACGTTAAAGCGTCAACTCTTACGATCACACCCATTAAGAAATTGCACTTCTATTTTGAATATTTATATTTTCCAACCACCCGTCCCAATGCTCGAGAGACCAGGCATGACGATTCCTGGCCAGAGACATCGCGCGATCAATCCTAAGAAAAAGGGCATTGAATGTCAAAATAATTTGTAATATATCCATACCTCCAAGCATCATCAAATAGAAAAACAAAGTACGGAAAATTACTTTTTTTCGGTCGTTTTACTGGGTTTTATCCGAAAGGAACGTACTTTTTCGCAGAAAAGTATATACGTTTTAAACAAAAAGTATATACCTTTCGACCAAAAAGTATATACTTTTCGGCAAAAACGACTGTACTTTTTGCCAAAAATGATAGTACTTTTTGATAAAAACGACTATACTTTTCGATTAAAACGACTATACTTTTTGATGAAAACGATGCAACCTTTTGTCTCACAGCAACTTGGAAAAAGAGGCTTAAAACTCGCGTATTTCAGCCCAAAGCAAGTCTCGGTTGAGAAAAAGCGAGCTATGAATGCGTGTTTGTAAAAGAAATATCAAGGGTGTCAAACAGGTGTTCTTCGTCAATTGCCAAATAACTTTAAATGACATTTACACTGTCACCATAGAAAGGCAGAGGAAAGTTCTGTTTGAGCCACTGATAAAGAGACTCACTTTCTTATTGACCAGATGGGACCATTGGGGACGGTTTTCTCCGATCATTCACGGCATTTCGCCTTTTCTTGAACCTTTGGGGTGGATTTTCTTGGAAAAGCAATAAAACTTTCTCGGGATTTTTAGCCGGCTTGCATCTCACGCAACAGCGTTTTCTGCCGTTCGCTCAATCCGGTGGGAAGCTTGACGTTATAAACAATAATCAAATCGCCATAGACGCCGTTCCCGCGACTGTAGCCTTTACCGCGGACACGGACTTTCGTCCCGTTCTGCGTTTCGGGTTTCACCTTCAGTTTTATCTTCTTCCCGTTGCTGAGTTGAATGATGACTTCGCCACCGAGCAATGCCGTATACATGTCGATATTGACTTTGGCTTCCATCTGCCCATTGTCTTGACGTGGCCGCGTCCCGCCTTCAAAGTCCGAAGTATGGAATCCGCCCCCTCCGAACAAGTCTTGAAAGAAGCTCGAGAAACCGCCGCCGCTGCTACTGAAATTGCTGAAGTCGAAGCCCTCGAAAGGATTGCCTTCGGCGTGGCCTCCCGAAGCATTGCCTTGGAAAGCGTCGGCCTCTCGCCACTGTTCACCGTATTTGTCATACTTTGCGCGCTTCTCCGGGTCGTTTATCACATCGTAAGCTTCGTTCAGAGCCTGAAACTTAGCCTTGGCCTTCGGGTCGTTCGGATGCAAATCCGGATGGAAGAGCTTGGCCCTCTTGCGGTATGCGTCCCTGACATCTTTTTGCGGAATGTTACGGTCGACACCAAGTATCTTATAATAATCAACAAATGCCATAATTTTTTTTTAATTTAATACATGAATCATTTTCAGCTTTTGACATAGCAAAAAGCATGCCTGACCTGTTTTTGGCATATCCTTTGCTTTTATTACCCATAAATTTATTACTTTTGCAGCAGCAATAATATAAGGAGGCAAAATATATGACAAGTCAGTTTTCACACAAGGTCTCAGAGATATTAGCTTTCAGTAGAGAGGAAGCCTACCGATTAGCCAGTCGCTCAGTAGGGCCCGAGCACATTGTCTTGGGTATTTTACGTGAGAAAAATAGTTTGCTCAGTAATCTCTTCCAACGCATGAATATTGACGAGAAGAATGTAAAGTCGGAATTAGAATCGAAAGTCAAGAAAGATGAAGTTGTAGAATCTATCATTACATCTGAACTCGTGCTTAATGAGCAGGCAAGTAACATCTTGAAACTTGCTGTTCTGGAAGCACGCATACAACACACTCAACTGGTAGATGTACAGCACCTTATTTTAGCCATCTTACATGACCAAATAAACAATGGGGCCAAGGAAATCTTGGAATATAACAATATGAACTACGAAGATACGCTTTCCTATCTGAAAACCCAGATGAGCAGTAATCAGACTGCGACCGACGGTTATGGAATGCCTGACGAGGAAGAAGAAGATGAGGCCATGCCAACGGGTAATAAAAAGCAGACTTACACCAAGACGGCCAATGGGGAAGCAAAGAGCAAGACTCCCGTATTAGATAATTTCTCGACAGACCTTACGCAGGCCGCCTTCGATGGGAAACTGGATATGGTTGTCGGTCGAGAACAAGAAATTCAGCGTGTCATAGAAATACTCTGCAGGCGCAAAAAGAACAACCCGATTCTTATTGGTGAGCCCGGAGTAGGGAAAAGTGCCATCGTCGAAGGCTTGGCACAATTAATCGTGCAGCACAAGACCTCGCCCGTTCTGTTCAATAAACGTGTTGTAAGTCTTGATCTGACAGCCGTTGTAGCTGGAACTAAATATCGAGGACAATTTGAAGAACGTATCCGGTCCTTGATTAATGAATTAGAGCGGGCCCCGGAAGTCATTGTCTTCATTGATGAAATCCACACGATGATTGGTGCCGGGAGCACTCCGGGAAGTATGGACGCCGCCAATATCATGAAACCGGCCTTGGCACGTGGCGTTATTCAATGCATCGGCGCGACCACTGTCGACGAATATCGCAAAAGTATAGAGAAAGACGGTGCTTTGGAACGCCGCTTCCAAAATGTGATGGTTGAGCCGACCACGGCCGAACAGACGCTGACCATTCTCCACAATATCAAGGACAGATACGAACAACATCATCATGTCAGCTATACAGCCGAGGCACTCAAAGCGTGTGTCAATCTGACAGAACGTTATGTTTCCGATCGTTATTTCCCGGATAAAGCTATTGATGCACTTGACGAGGTTGGAGCCCGAGTACATCTACAGAACACCGAAATGCCTACGGAATTATCCGACAAGCAGAAAGAACTGGAGGAAACAATCTTGAAAAAGAAACAAGCGGTGAGAAACCAGAACTTTGAACTTGCTGCGGGCTATCGCGACCATCAGACTTCCCTTGAAAAAGAAATCGACGAATTGAACCGTAGATGGGCTTCGGGAGAAGATGCCAACCGACACGTTGTCACCGACGATGAAGTGGCAGATGTAGTCTCTATGATGGCAGGTGTCCCCGTGCAACGCATTGCCGAGGCTGAAAACGTAAAGTTGAAGAATATGGGCAAGGTTTTGAAAGAGCAAGTAATAGCCCAAGACAACGCCATCGAAAAGATGGTGAAAGCTATCCAACGCAACCGTGTAGGTATCAAAGCTCCCAACCATCCAATCGGCGTGTTCATGTTTCTAGGCCCCACTGGAGTCGGTAAAACCTATTTAGCTAAGAAGCTGGCCGAGTATATGTTCGGTTCCGATGAGGCACTGATACGAATAGACATGAGCGAGTATTCGGAAAGCTTCAACACATCGCGACTAATCGGTGCTCCTCCGGGATATGTCGGCTATGAGGAAGGGGGGCAGCTCACAGAAAAGGTGAGGCGTCATCCTTACTCTATCATTCTGCTCGACGAAATTGAAAAGGCACACGGCAACATCTTCAGTATGCTACTTCAGGTACTCGACGAGGGAAGGCTCACAGATGGCAACGGGCGGCTCATTGATTTCCGCAACACGGTAATCATTATGACCTCAAATGCCGGAACGCGCCAGCTGAAAGAGTTCGGACACGGCGTGGGTTTCAATGCCAGCGGAAGCATCGGGCTTAGCCTGGGCGACAAGGACAAAGAATATGCACGCAGCATTATTCAAAAAAGCCTCAGTAAGCAGTTTGCGCCCGAATTCCTGAATCGTCTTGACGAAATCATCACTTTCGACCAACTCGACCTCGGGGCCATCAAAAAAATCATTGACATCGAACTAAAAGAGCTTTACAAGCGCATCAAGGGGTTGGGCTATCAGCTGTCAATCACGGACACGGCCAAAGAATTCGTTGCAACCAAAGGATATGACGTACAGTTTGGTGCGCGGCCGCTGAAACGCGCCATTCAAAACTATATCGAAGATGGCGTATGCGAAAAGATTCTCTCCAACACGCTCCGAGAGGGTGACACGATTAGCGTGAGCAAAGCTCCCGGTAAGGAAGAGCTGCTTTTCAAATAAAGAGGCATAAAACGCCAACCGCGCGCCCCCTCCGAGATAAGGAAACCAAAGGGGCGTGGGGCTTCCACCATGGTGGAAAGGGGTTGAACAGAGAAAAAACGCCCGTCTTCCATGGAAGAAATAAAAAAATGTAAAAAAGACGCTCGTCTTCCATGGAAGATGAAGGATATTTTAACAGAAAATATTTTCTTCCACGGGAGAAACAAAAATATGTAAAAAGAACGGTCGTCTTCCATGGAAGATAAAGGATTTTTTAACAATCACCTCTTTTCTTCCATGAAAGATGACAATAAAAGTAAGAAATAACCCTTTTCTTCCATGGAAGACATTAAAAAAAGAAACAAAAAGCATTCGTCTTCCATGGAATATGACAACGAAAATAAAAAATATCACAGAGATACGGCAGCTTGACACTGTCCGCGACGAGTCGTATCGCGCCCTGCAATTCACGGTGCGGGCGGCCAAGCATCGCCGTGCGGCTGACGTGCAGGCTGCAGCCGGCGAGGTGGAAAAGGTAATGAGGCGTTATCCCGAACTGGCCGTGCAGAGCAACATTTCTGCGGCTCATCTCAATAATTTTATTACGGTAAAGTGATTTTATTAGCTGCCCATACGCCGACTTTCCGAAAAAAAATGTGCACTTTCCCCAAGAGTTTTTACCGGACACGAGACACAACAAAAAAAGCCGAACTGCAAAAACAGTCCGGTCTTAGATTGTATTACACGAAAGGAAAAGACCTATCGGCTGTTTTCCATCGTGTGAAATTAGTTTATTTGTTCTTCAACTTCTCAATATACGCGTCGATGACGGCGATGGCAGTTATGTTGACCACGTCGTTAACAGAACTTTCGAAATCAGTGAAGTGGATGGCTTTATTCAATCCCATTTGAATGGGGCCAATGATTTCGCTGTCGGGATTGAGTGCTTGAAGCAGTTTATAACTGCAATTGGCACTGCTCATGTTCGGAAAGACCAGTGTATTTACGTCTTTACCTCTCAGACGGCTGAACGGGAACTTATCATCGCGCAACTCCTTGTCGAGGGCAAAGTTCACTTGCATCTCGCCGTCAATGGCCAAATCGGGATATTCCTTCTGTATCTGCCCGACGGCATTGTGCACTTTCTGCGGGCTTCCGACTTCGTCAGAACCGAAGTTTGAATAGCTCAGCATGGCGATGACGGGTTCTTCATTAAAGAACTTCACCGTGTGGGCGCTGAGCTTGGCTATATCGGCCAGAATGTTCTCGTCGGGGTGGCGGTTGATGAGCGTGTCGGCCATGTAATAGATGCCTTTCTTGGTGTTGAGAATATGCATCGTTCCGAAAGTCTTGAACTCGGGCCTGACACCGATAACTTCCTTGGCCACCTTAATCGTATTGCTATATTTCGTATAAAGGCCGGTGATGAATGCGTCGGCATAGCCGTTTTCGACTAAACTCATTCCAAAATAGTTGCGTTCGTACATCTTGTCGTAGGCTTCCTCGAACGTGTATCCCTGCCGTGCACGCTTCTCGGCCAGATGTTTGGCGAACATGGCGCGGCGCCCTTGCTCTTGATCGGCACGCATGTCGATGATTTCGACACCGGTCAGGTCGAGTTTCAGACGGTTGGCCAGGCGGTTCAATCTGTCGGGGTTGCCCAAAAGAATCGGTTCGCAGAAGCCTTCCTGCTTGGCTTGTACGGCAGCTTTCATCATGGTGGCATGTCCGCCCTCGGCAAACACCACTTTCTGTGGGTGCAAGCGAGCGGTGTCGTGGAGCTTGCGGGTGAGCGCAGTCTCTTGGCCGAGCAGTTGGCGCAGTCCTTTCTTGTAGGTTTCCCAGTCTGTAATCGGCGTACGTGCGACGCCACTTTCCATGGCGGCCTTGGCCACAGCTGCACTGACCTCGGTAATGAGCCGCGGGTCGACAGGTTTTGGAATGAAGTATTTCGGGCCGAATGTAAGGTCGGTCACATGATAGACCTCATTTACGACATCAGGCACAGGCTGCTTTGCAAGTTCGGCGATAGCCTTGACGGCAGCCAACTTCATTTCTTCATTAATGGCTTTTGCGTGGACATCGAGTGCACCACGGAAAATATAGGGAAAACCGATGACATTGTTGATTTGATTGGGGTAATCACTCCGTCCCGTACTCATCAATACGTCAGGACGGCTCGCAACCGCGTCTTCATAAGAAATTTCCGGAACGGGATTGGCTAAGGCAAAAACGATAGGATTGTCTGCCATACTGCGAATCATGTCTTGTGTGAGTATATTTCCTTTGCTCAGTCCTAAGAACACGTCGGCGCCTTTAATGGCCTCTTCCAGCGTGTGAACGCCCTTGCGTTTGGTAGCAAAGATAGCTTTCTGCGCAGTGATTTTCTCACGGTCGGCTGTAATGACCCCCTTAGAATCAAGCATAATGATATTTTCGGTCTTTGCTCCGAGGGCAACATACAGCTTAGTACAACTGATGGCTGCAGCTCCGGCACCGTTGACAACAATCTTTACTTTGCTGATATCCTTACCAGCAACCTCGAGCGCATTAATCAGACCCGCAGAAGAAATGATAGCCGTGCCATGTTGATCATCATGCATCACGGGAATGTCAAGAGTCTTCTTCAGCCGTTCTTCGATATAGAAACACTCAGGTGCCTTGATATCTTCAAGATTGATACCGCCAAAAGAAGGCGCAATCTTCTCAACGGCCTCGCAAAACTTCTCAGGGTCTTTCTCATTCACCTCAATATCGAAGACATCAACGCCACCATAAATCTTGAAAAGAAGTCCCTTACCTTCCATGACAGGCTTTCCACTCATTGCACCGATGTCACCCAGTCCCAATACGGCCGTGCCGTTGCTGATAACAGCCACAAGATTGCCTTTGTCCGTATACTTATAGGCATTATCGGGGTCGGCTTGTATCTCAAGACATGGAAATGCTACACCCGGTGAATAGGCCAAACTCAAATCCGTTTGCGTGTGGTAAGGCTTTGTCGGCTTTACTTCAATCTTGCCCGGGCGTCCATTCTCGTGATATGCCAAGGCTGCTTCTTTAGTAACTTTTACCATTTCAATTGTTTATTTTGTTCAAATCATCTCTTTATTTTCCTCACTTTATGTGCAAAGTTAGCAAAAAACGTTTGAATAAGGAATGGTTTTTTTGTTATTTTTTGTAACTTTGCAAAAGAATATTCAGTCAGTTTCTTTTGATTTTTTATGCATAGACCAAACGCACCAACAGAGTATCGCGAACAGTTGAAGGATCGTATCCTCAAAACTGCCATGCAAGAGTTTCTGACGAACGGTATCAAACAAGTAAAGATGGATGATATCGCTCGAAAGTTGGGTATATCCAAGCGTACCTTATATGAGATATATGGCAATAAGGAAGAGCTACTGTTCGAGGGTATTAAGGATGGAGAGATGAATTGTGAACATCATCTCAATGAATTCCAATCCAAACATGCACAATCGGTGATGGATATCTTGGCCGAGTACTATCGTTTGCAAGTGAAGATGTTCCAATCTACTTCACCTCTTTTCTTCTTTGAGCTTCGAAAATACACCCGCATTACGTCTTATCTGAATACGATACACAAGGAACGTAAGGAAAAAGGCAAACTTTTTTTTCAATGTGGAGTAGAGGAGGGAGTCTTTCGCGATGATGTGGACTATGACCTGATAGTACAAATCAGCGAGGCTTCCATGCAATATGTCATGGAGCATCAGCTCTATCGCTTTTATAGTATGGACCATATCCTGTATAATATCATCTTTCTCTTTATGCGTGGTTTCTGTACAGAGAAAGGATTGGTGATGTTAGACGAGAAAATGAAGTCTATCAAATGAGAATCGTTCTTATTGGTTCAGGGAACTTGGCAACCAATTTAGGTGTGGCATTGAAGAATGCCGGTCATCAGATTGTCCAAGTCTATAGCCGAACGATGGAACATGCCCGTGAATTGGCTACACGTTTAGGGGCAATTCCCACCCATCAAATAGAAAAAGTCAGCGATAATGCGGATGTTTATATCTTATCGCTGAAGGACAGTGTGCTTCGGAACATTCTTCCGACATTATGCAAGGGGAAATCCGACAAGATTTTTCTCCATACGGCCGGTAGTCTGCCAATGGACGTATTCGCAGGTCTCGCAGTTCATTACGGTGTGTTCTATCCAATGCAAACATTCTCAAAAGAAAGGTTGGTTGATTTCAAAGCCATTCCTTGCTTTATCGAGGCTTGTGATGCACCTACAAAGGACCTGTTGCAAGCTCTTTCTCGCTCTATCACGACAAAGGTCTACCCACTCTCTTCTGCCGATAGGCAATATCTCCATCTTGCGGCAGTTTTTTCTTGTAATTTTGTAAACCATTGCTATGAGATTTCATCGGAATTACTGGCCCAGCATCATATATCTTTCAGTGTAATGCTACCCTTGATAGATGAAACTGCACGTAAGGTGCATTCGCTTTTGCCTTCAGATGCGCAGACTGGACCAGCCGTTCGTTACGATGAGAACGTGATTGAACGGCAAAAAGCCCTACTTTCCGACAAGCCATCTTGGGCGCATATCTATAAGCAAATGACTGCTTCTATTCATCAAACAGCAACGACAAAAAGAGAACATGATTAATTATGATTTGACAAAGATAAAGGCTATAGTCTTCGATGTTGATGGTGTGCTTTCAGCAGAGACCATTTTGCTGTCAGAACACGGGGAACCGCTGCGTACGATAAACATCAAGGACGGCTATGCCATTCAGTTGGCAGTCAAAATGGGCCTACAGATAGCCATTCTTACTGGTGGAAAAACCGAAGCTGTACGGTTACGCTATGAAAATCTTGGTGTGCAAGAAGTTTTGATGGGCTGCTCTGTGAAGATAAAAGCTTACGAAGCTCTTTTGAAACGCTTGGAAATCGGTGACGAACAAGTGCTCTATGTAGGAGACGACATTCCGGATTATGAAGTGATGTGCCGTTGCGGATGCCCTTGCTGCCCTGCCGATGCCGCCACGGACATTAAGAAGATTTCTCTTTATGTCAGTTCTAAGGCCGGAGGACATGGTTGTGGCCGTGATATCATCGAGCAAGTGTTGCGCGCCCAAGGAAAATGGCTTAGCGATGCCAAGGCTTTCGGCTGGTAAAAATAAAGAATGAAGATGAAATACAACATCGTTTTGGCCAGTAATTCTCCCCGCAGAAAGGAACTTCTTGCAGGTTTGGATATTCCTTTTACAGTCAGGTTGAAACAAGGAATCGATGAAACCTATCCAGACAATCTGCCTTCAGACGAGGTTCCACTCTTTCTTTCACGCCTGAAAGCGGCAGCCTATCTTGACTCCATGACCAAAAACGAATTGATTTTAACAGCCGATACGGTGGTTATTGTCGGTCAGCAGATTTTGGGAAAGCCGAAAGACGAAGACGATGCCTGCAGAATGCTACGGCTGTTGAGTGGTCGTGAGCATCATGTAGTAACCGGAGTAAGCCTGACAACCTTGCGTAAGCAGCGTAGTTTCAAGGTATCAACGGCGGTTACTTTCAAAACTTTGTCTCAAGATGAAATCTCTTATTATGTAGACCACTATAGGCCTTTCGACAAAGCGGGCGCCTATGGCATACAAGAGTGGATTGGCTATGTAGGTGTAACATCATTACGAGGAAGCTATTTCAATGTGATGGGCCTTCCTGTCCAACGCATTTACGAAGAGCTGATGAAATTCTAAACTCCAATGATGCGGCCCTCTGTCTTTACTCTTTACAAAGAGCAGAGTAGCCTCAACCATAATTACCAACAAAATAGCCGGGAAAGGAGGGTAGGGGACGCAGGGCTCCTGTGTCCACTCAAGGTGAATGAGACACAAATACACGATCGTTTGAACGGCTGCACGAGCCGTATGTCACCACATACATTTAATCTATTCCGTACGCCTTCTATATTAATAATCAACGACTTATGCCTTTTCTTTCAATCTTAGCTATTTCACCGTGCAATCTCAGCTATATTGTGCGGCAAAGTCAGCCATATTACGCGGTGAAATGGCTGAAATTATACGGCAATATCGCTGAGATTGCAATGCAAAAAGTTGGCATGGAGTTTGCTTAATGAGGGATAAAAATTCTAAAAACAACAGATTATGCAAAAAGGAAATATCGGGGTTACGACTGAGAATATCTTCCCTGTCATCAAAAAGTTTCTCTATTCAGACCACGAAATCTTTCTTCGTGAAATGATAAGTAACGCTGTCGATGCCACACAAAAGCTAAAAACACTGGCAGAAAAGGGTGATTTCAAAGGTGAACTTGGCGAACTTAAAGTCAACGTGAAACTTGACGAGAAGGCTAAGACCATTACTATCAGTGATAACGGTATCGGAATGACCGAGGAAGAAATTGAGAAATATATCAATCAGATTGCTTTTTCGGGCGTCAGTGACTTCTTGGATAAATATAAAGACAACGCAAATGCCATTATCGGGCACTTCGGATTAGGTTTTTATTCAAGCTTCATGGTGAGCGATCGGGTGGACATCATCACGCGTTCTTATCATGATGATGCCAAAGCCGTGAAGTGGACGTGTGACGGAACACCCGCTTATGAAATCAGCGAAGTGGAGAAAGAGTTCCGTGGAAGTGACATCGTGCTCCACATCAGCGAGGATTGCAAGGAATTCCTCAATAAACAGAAGATTGAAGAACTGCTTAATAAGTACTGTAAGTTCATGGCTGTGCCCATCATCTTCGGCAAAAAGCAAGAGTGGAAGGACGGGAAGATGGTCGATACCGACGAAGATAATGTCATCAATCATGTAGAACCGTTGTGGATCAAGGCTCCGTCAACATTGAAAGATGAAGACTATAAGAAGTTCTATCAGGAACTTTATCCGATGCAGGACGAACCATTGTTTTGGATTCACCTGAATGTGGATTATCCATTCAACCTCACGGGTATCCTTTATTTCCCACGCATCAAGAACAATATCGATTTACAGCGCAACAAGATACAGCTCTATTGCAACCAAGTTTTCGTCACCGACCAAGTAGAGGGCATTGTTCCTGAATTCCTGACACTGCTACATGGTGTCATCGACTCGCCCGATATTCCGCTGAACGTGAGTCGCAGCTATTTGCAGAGCGATGCAAACGTGAAGAAGATATCAAGCTACATCACAAAGAAAGTGGCTGACCGTCTGCAAAATATCTTCAAGGAAGACCGCAAAGCATACGAGGAGAAGTGGGACAATCTCAAGATATTCATCAACTACGGCATGCTTTCGCAAGACGATTTCTACGACCGTGCCAAGGATTTTGCCTTGTTCAAGGATGTTGATGGCAAGTATTTCACCTTTGAGGAGTACAAAACCCTCATCAAGGAAGAGCAGACAGACAAGGATGGCACCTTGATTTATCTCTATGCCAACAACACCGAGGAGCAATATACCTATATCGAAGCGGCCAAGAATAAGGGCTATAATGTGCTATTGCTCGACGGACAGCTTGACACACCAATTGTAAGTATGCTTGAACAAAAGTTCGAAAAGTCTCGTTTTACACGTGTTGATGCCGATATTGTAGAGCGACTCATCATGAAAGATGATCACAAAGAGAACGAAATAGCCGCCGAAGACCGTGAGAACCTGAGTCAGGTGTTCCGCTCACAAATGCCGAAACTCGATAAAACCGAGTTCAACGTAGAGGTGCAAGCCTTGGGAGAGAACGGCCAACCGGTTGTTATTACGCAGAATGAATACATGCGTCGTATGAAACAAATGAGTCAGTTCCAGCCCGGAATGAGCTTCTATCAGCAGATGCCCGACAGCTATACGATGGTGCTCAACAGCGATCATGCACTTGTAAAGCAGGTGCTTGCCGACTGTAACAGCAACACTGCCGAGACATTGAAGCCCATTTTGAGCGAACTAAAAGGACTACAAGCTCGTCTTTCGGCTTTGCATCAAAGTCAGGACAAGAAGAAACCGGAGGAATTGACACAGGAAGAGAAAGACGATTTGCAAAATACGGAAAAGGCTATCAATGAGCAAAAGAGTAAAAAGACCGAAGTGCTTGATGGCTATGCCAAAGGTAATGATATTATTCACCAATTGATTGACCTTGCACTGTTGCAAAATGGCATGCTGAAAGGACAGGCACTCGATGTCTTCCTCAAACGTTCGATAGACATGATAAAATAAATAGGGAAACAACACTTAGGGACACTTTGTCCTATGGAAATGAATAAGCGAAAGGCCTGTTGTATTTTTCTTTAAAAGAAGAATGCAGCAGGTTTTTTGTTACGTGTAATTCCCTTTATGTATTGCTTGCATATTTCAATAAAAACGCTTAATATTGCAGATAAAACCATATAAAAAGGGAGACAGAAACGATTAAAATAATGTGATGAAAAAGAGATTATACTGCTTATGCTCCATGTTAATCGGTATCGCTGTAGCTTGTCATTCCCAACGGATAGAGGTATCAAGGCAGACCATAAAGGGGGATTTTGACAACGACAAACGGGAAGATTGGCTCACGGTGGTCTGTAAAACACACTATGAAAAAGGTGAGGAAGTCCCGAAAACATGGTATTTCTGGGAGATAACTGTTGAGGGGAAGCTTGTTCTTGGAAGCAGAAAGACATTGCATTTCACAGACTCAGAGTCGTTGGATGCGGTCATTGGTGGAGAATTGAGTTATTTTTCTCCTCATCCCGGGATTATTGTCAGGGCATTTCGTGAGCCACATGGCAGTACAGTTACCATAACTTATGACTATTACCTCTACAATATCGCATTGCATGATTGGTATAGATATAAGATTGCAACCTATGATCAGGCCACATGGGAAGAGGCTTCCGTAGCGTTTGAATATTGCAATAAGGCACAGAAACCTTTGGTTGGTTCAAAATCAAGACGGCATTCTACGGCTCTGCCTGACCCGATGCTACCAAAAAGTCCTTTAAAGCATCTTCGACAACTGAATGAAAGAAAATGGTATCCTAAGTATTATTATGATTTCGTTTCGTGCATAGAAGTACTCAATCATCTGGATAAGAAGATTGGTCGGAAAGCAATAGAGAAACTTGTGAAGCATTTGAAACCTCACAATTCAACGTGGGCACATTATATTGTTTCCACTTATTTGAACAGGAATATCAGATATTAAAGCGAAAGGTAGGCCATGATAATGATAACGCTTAATTAAAGTTAACGGACAAAATAACTCTTACCGCCTTACTTCCTTTTCAAAAAAAAACATTATCTTTGCAGTCGCAATTAAGGAATGAGGCTCCGTAGCTCAACTGAATAGAGCATCTGACTACGGATCAGAAGGTTCCGGGTTTGAATCCCAGCGGAGTCACATTTATGTTGCAGACCTATTATAAGGAGGCTTCGTAGCTCAACTGAATAGAGCATCTGACTACGGATCAGAAGGTTCCGGGTTTGAATCCCAGCGAAGTCACAGACTGAGAGACTATATCATAAATCTTTTATGTTATAGTCTCTTTTCCTTTCATACATTTTGTTGTGTGTGGTGCTACTAAGTGGTTCCTCGTGCGTGCGTCCGTAACCTGTCCCCGACAAAAAAGACGTCAGTTCGGAATGAGGATACTTAGGCAGCAAGTCTTGAAGAGGTAGCAGACTATAGGCAGGGGTTCCGCTACGCTCCACCGCCTGCCTATGGTTTGTCACCCCCAGGAGGCTTTTGGGTGAGAGACTCTTATCGTGGGGCCTGAAAAGGCCATGCACAGCAAAGATTTTGAGGCTATTGAGGAGGCTGTCATGGACTAACGTAATAGTTCTATGGCCATTTCTTGTTGTAACGCTTTGGCACTTTCTGCTGCTTTTTCTGCAAAATCATATCCTTGGCTGGCATAGATGATTCCGCGCGAGGAATTGACTAAGAGCCCACAGTCTTGCGTCATGCCATATTTACAGACTTCTTGCAGGCTACCGCCTTGAGCGCCGACGCCGGGAACTAGCAGGAAATGTTCGGGGACAATCTTGCGAACGGCTTGAAACATCTTGCCTTGCGTGGCGCCGACAACATACATCATGTTCTCCTTGTTGCCCCATTCCAGACTTCTCAAGAGTACATGCTCAAACAACTGTCGGCCGTTCTCGGCTGTTGTCAGTTGGAAATCATGACTTCCTTTATTGCTGGTCAGTGCCAACAGTACGCCCCATTTCCCGTCGTATTCCAAGAATGGTTTGACGCTGTCTTCGCCCATGTAGGGTGCAACGGTCAATGCATCAAGGTCGTATTCCTGAAAGAATGTCCTGGCATACATGCGGCTCGTATTACCAATGTCGCCGCGCTTGGCATCGGCTATGATGAAATGATGCGGATAGGTTGTCTTCAGATAGTCGACGGTTTTCTCGAAGGCTGCCATTCCTTTTAGACCATAGCATTCATAAAAGGCCAAATTGGGTTTATATGCGACGCAATAGGGGGCTGTTGCGTCTATAATGGCCTTATTAAAAGCAAATATTGGGTCGTCGGCTTTCAAAAGATGTTGAGGTATCTTGATTAAATCAACATCTAATCCTACGCAGAGAAATGTTTTTTTATCGAATATCTGTTTGACAAGTTGCTTTCTGTTCATTACTTCTTTATTTCGGTTTTTGGCAATTCTTTTCTGGATTCGTCTTTACGTTGCGTCGAAGTCATCAGTTTCATGAAGTCATCAGCTTGAACAGTCCGTTCTTGCTGTTCTTTATCCTCATTTTTCTTTGTATATCTTATTCCCATGACAAAATATTGTTTTTAGAACTCGTTTTCCTTAAGTTTCTCTGCATTCTCAGCCACTGTCAAAGCATTAATCATATCTTGTATGTTTCCTCCTAAAAAGCCTTGTAAATCATGTGTGGTGAAACCGATGCGATGGTCGGTTACACGGCCTTGCGGAAAGTTGTAGGTCCGTATCTTTGCTGAGCGGTCTCCTGTTGACACCAAACTTTTCCTTCTGTTCGCGATATCATCAACATATTTTTGATGCTCTCGGTCATGGATAAATGTATAGAGTCGGCTTAAGGCTCGTTCCTTGTTTTTAGGTTGGTCACGTGTCTCCGTACATTCAATCAGAATTTCTTCAACTTCACCGGTATTGGGATTCTTCCATGGATAGCGCAAACGCACGCCGGATTCTACCTTGTTGACATTCTGACCACCGGCACCGCTCGAACGGAATGTGTCCCATTTGATGTCGCCTTCGTTGATATTGACTTCAAATTTATCGGCTTCGGGAAGCACGGCAACGGTCGCTGCACTTGTTTGCATACGTCCGTTTGATTCTGTTGCGGGAACACGTTGAACACGGTGAACCCCGCTTTCATATTTCATCGTCCCATACACGTCGGTTCCACTAATGGCGAAATCAATCTCTTTATATCCGCCCACGGCTCCTTCGGAGACATCGGTGATGCTTAATGTCCAACCTTTTATGTCACAATATCGTTTATACATGTTGAACAAATCTCCGGCAAACAGGGCTGCTTCGTCACCGCCTGTGCCTGCACGTATCTCCATCTGGACATTCTTTGCATCTTCTGGGTCTTTAGGAACTAAGAGAAGTTTGATTTCCTCTTCCAATTGTGGCTGGAGAACTTCGTTTGTTTGCAACTCCTCACGTGCCATTTCTTTTATGTCTGTATCGTTTTCGTTAGCAAGCATGTTCTTTGCCTCACGAATCGAATCCAAACAAGAAATATATCGTTTGCGGGCACTCATGATATCACCTAAATCCTTCCATTCTTTTGTGAGTTTTACATAACGCTTTTGGTCTGCAATAACATCAGGATCAGTGATTAGCGTACTTATTTCTTCAAAACGGCTCTCTAGTCCGTCTAACTTTTCAAGTATGCTGTTCTTTTCTGGCATATTTTCTTATTTTGTTCATACTGTCATATTGCACAATACGAAAATTAATATTCGAATGTTCCGAATTCCGATTGAATGGTTAGACTTCGTTTTCCTTCATCAATATGTCCGATAATCTGTGCGCCGATATTGAAGCTTTGGCTGATAGCTATCACTTTTTCGGCTATCTCAGGACTAACAAAGATTTCCATTCGGTGTCCCATATTGAAAACCTGATACATTTCCTTCCATTCTGTTCCGGAACATTCTTGTATGGCTTTAAACAAGGGTGGAACCGAGAACATGTTGTCTTTAACAACTCTACAATTGTCACTGACAAAGTGTAGAACTTTTGTCTGAGCCCCACCGGTGCAGTGAACCATACCATGAATTTCAGGACGTAAAGTCTCCAAGATCTTTTTAATGACAGGTGCATAAGTTCGGGTAGGGGAGAGGACCAGCTTTCCGGCATCAATCGGACAGTCTTTTATAGTATCATTCAGTTTGTATTTACCACTATATACCAATTCTTCGGGTACACGATGATCGTAACTCTCTGGATATTTCTTTGCTAAGTACTTTGCGAAAATATCGTGTCTGGCACTTGTCAGTCCGTTACTTCCCATTCCTCCATTATACTGTTTTTCGTACGTGGCTTGCCCTGTGGAGCTAAGACCGACTATTACATCACCAGGACGAATGTTGGCATTATCAATGACTTCATCTCGCTTCATGCGACAGGTAACCGTTGAATCGACAATAATTGTTCTGATAAGATCGCCAACATCAGCAGTCTCACCACCGGTCGAGTAAATACCTATGCCCATATCTCGCATTTCAGAGAGGAGAGTATCCGTACCATTTATAATAGCAGATATAACCTCACCTGGAATTAGCAGTTTATTTCTTCCAATAGTACTTGATACAAGAATGTTATCCACAGCCCCAACACATAGCAAATCATCTGTATTCATCACAATTGCATCCTGTGCGATACCTTTCCAAACACTTATGTCTCCGGTTTCTTTCCAATACATATAGGCCAAAGACGATTTTGTGCCAGATCCATCAGCATGCATAATATTACAATAGGTAGGGTCATTGCCTAATATATCCGGAATGATTTTGCAAAAGGCTTGTGGGAATATACCTTTGTCGATCTTTTTTATTGCATTGTGAACATCCTCTTTTGCGGCACTGACACCCCGCATCATATATCTATTATCCATATTATTTGTTTTTTTCATTCCAAAAACTCCAACTTTCAAAAGCTTGGAGCAATAACATCTCTAATCCATTCTTGACAGTTGCACCATATTTTGCTCCTTTTTGCATGAATAAGGTCTCGTCTGGATTATAGATTAAATCGTAAAGTAGGGTATGATTATCCATGGCCTCATAGGGTAAATCAGGACACTCATCAGCTTTCGGATACATACCGCATGGCGTACAGTTCACGATCACCTTATACTCTTGGATGATTTGTGGAGTAACAGAAGAATATTGTATTGTACCCGGACGTTCATACCTACTGACTAACAATGTCTCAACTCCAAGAGAATTCAAACCATATTTAATAGCTTTAGAAGCTCCTCCTGTTCCTAAAATCAAAGCTTTCTTATGTCCCCTTTCTAAAAGAGGTTCAATGCTTTTAGTAAAACCGATTACATCGCTATTATAACCTTTTAATATAGTTTTCTTCCCTTTATGGCTTACCTTTATGACATTAACTGCTCCTATATTTTTAGCTTCCGGGCTTATTTCATCCAAGAAGCTTATTATTTTTTCCTTATATGGAATTGTAACATTCAATCCTTTAAGATTCGGATTTTGTACCATAACCTCCTGAAGGCAATCGATATTGGGTATTTCAAAGTTACAATATTGTGCATCTATTCCTTCATTTTGGAACTTTTCATTAAAAAATCCTATAGAGAAAGAATGTCCAAGAGGATATCCTATGAGGCCGTATTTATCCATAACTTAATTTGATGTGAAGATTATTTTCTACTTGGTTGCAAAATACATTGTACATATACCCGATGTCAATCTTGTAAATTTGGGTTCCTTAAAACCAATATTCCTTAGAATTTTCACCATTCTTTCTCCTTGTGGAAATGCTTCAATCGTATTTATCAAGTAATGATATGCATTTGTATCTTTCGAAATCATTCTTCCGTATATGGGAAGAATAGTATGAGAATATATTTTAAATAATTGCTTCATCGGAAAACAAATAGGAGTGGTAAGTTCTACAATAATTAAATGCCCTCCTTGCCTTAAGACACGACACATTTCACTTAGCCCTCTATCAAGATCTTGAAAGTTACGAATTCCAAAAGCAGCGGTGACAGCATCAAAAGAATCATCTTCAAAAGACAGATTGGTACAATCTTCTTTTTTGAAAAAGACTATATCCTGAAGCCCCTTGGCCTCGACTTTCTGTCGACCTATTGTCATCATTCCGTCACTGATATCCACACCTATCATTTGTTTTGGGGATAGCATTTCTGCAGACAGAATTGCGAAATCCCCAGTCCCCGTAGCAATATCTAAAATCGACTGAGGATTAAATGGTAGAAGTTGAGAAATAGCTTTCTTTCTCCAGCTTTTATCTATGTCCCAAGAGAGTCGATGATTTAGAATATCATAGGTTGGAGCTATGTTATTAAACATTTGTTCAACCAATTTTCCTTTTTCGCCATCTTTACCGTAGGGGTTAATCAGTTCTTGTTTATACATAGATAGAATTCATCTAATTGTTCTTAAATATTCAGTGACATTCTTTTCTATCCGTGTAGCAATATCCCCACTTTCCATTTCCCTATCAAATTTTTCACCTGTTATATGCTCATACAGTTCAATATATCTTTCACTAACGCTATCTGCATATTGGTCTGTAATTTCAGGCATTGTTTGGCCGGGCTCATTCATAAACTCATGCTCTATAAGCCATTGTCGTACGAATTCTTTAGACAGTTGTTTTTGAGGCTCTCCGGCTGCTAATCTCTTCTCATAGCCATCTGCATAGAAGTAACGGCTTGAATCGGGAGTGTGTATTTCATCTATTAAATAGACTTTACCTTCTCTTTTTCCAAATTCATATTTTGTATCAACCAAAATCAATCCTTTTTTAGCAGCAATATCCTGACCACGTTTAAAGAGCTTTTTTGTATAGGTTTCCATGACAGCATAATCTTCTTTGGAAACTATGCCTTGAGAAATAATTTCTTCTTTAGAAATATTTACATCATGTCCTTCGTCAGCTTTGGTTGTAGGGGTGATAATTGGCTCAGGAAATCTTTCATTTTCACGCATTCCTTCTGGAAGTCTTACACCACATAATTCACGGCAACCTTCTTTATAAGCACGCCATGCACTTCCTGTAAGGATAGATCTTATTATCATCTCCACACGGAATCCCACACACTTAAGCCCGATCGTAACCATGGGGTCGGGAACTGCGATTTTCCAATTTGGGCAGATATCATTCGTGGAATCCAAAAATTTAGCAGCAATTTGATTTAAAACTTGACCTTTGAACGGAATACCTTTTGGCAGTACCACATCAAAAGCCGAGATTCTATCAGTTGCAACCATCACTATTAAATCATCATTAATGTCATAGACATCACGAACTTTCCCGTGATACACACTCTTTTGTCCATCAAAATGGAAATCGGTCTTAGTTAAAGCATTCATTTCTACTATTAATTAAAGTCATTATCTGTATTTTCAAATATAGTATAGCTATCATCATTGTCAGATGTAGAACTATCTATATTAGCAATTCTTTGTTTTTGCACTCCTTGCTCTGTCTCCCGTTGTTTGTCAAAGGCATCATATGCATTAACAATTTGGGTTACAAGCTTATGTCTGACAATATCTTTCGGAGTTAAATTTATAACACAGACCCCTTCTAATTTCCTCAAAATTTGTAAGGCTTCTCTCAAACCACTTTTCTGTTTTTGTGGTAAGTCTATTTGGGTCATATCTCCGGTTATAATCATTTTCGTATTCCAGCCCATTCGTGTCAGAAACATTCTGATTTGTTGTGGGGTAGTGTTTTGGGCCTCATCCAATATGACAATAGCATCACTTAATGTACGTCCACGCATGAATGCAAGCGGAGCAATCTGTACAATATGTTTTTCTATCATATCTCGCAGTTTAGCTGTAGGGATCATATCTTCGAGGGCATCATATAATGGTTGAAGATAAGGGTCAATTTTATCCTTCATGTCCCCGGGTAAGAACCCCAATTTTTCGCCGGCTTCAACCGCAGGACGGCTCAGAATAATCTTTTTTACAGCTTTCTCTTTAAGGGCTTTAACTGCCAATGCTATACTAATATAGGTTTTTCCCGTACCTGCAGGACCAACTGCAAATACCATATCGTGTGTATAAAAAGCATCTACCAGACGCTGTTGGTTCTGTGAACGACCTTTTATAGGTTTCCCGGAAATACTGTAAGCAATCACTTTCTCTACTTCAACAGTTTCTTTTTTACCTTTTATAACATTAAGAATATCTTCGTCTGCTATAAAGTAGTGTTTTAAGATATGATTTTGTATCAACATTAAATCATCTTTCAGCTTGATAACATCTTCATGGTTACCTGAAATCCTAATTATATTGTCACGCGCTGTGACCTTTAATGCAGGATAAAGAGATCTTATCATCTGTAAATGACTATTATTAACTCCATAAAAGATCACAGGGTCAATATTTTCCAATATTATATGCTTCTCTATCAATGTTGTATATGATGCTTAAAATATAATTGCAAATTTAGAATTAATTTCTGAAATTACCAAATATTTTCATCTACCTTTATCTGCTTTACGTAAGTTAAAGATGCGTTTATCTCATAATGTATTAGTCATTCATACAATTTATCATAATACGTATTATATTATCATTGCTGTTTTGAGTAACGAACTCATATCTGGAAAATCATAAAATGAACCATATTGTTCGATAATATGGCTAATATTGTGCACTGATATGGCTAATATTGGACGCTAATATCACTGATATTGAGCGTTAATATGGCTGAAATTGAATGCTAATATGGCTAATATTAAAGGCGGATATAGCCCAATATACACAAAAAAAGATTGCAATTTTTATTGCAATCTTTTTTTATTATGAACTAATAAAATTATTTCTTAAAAAAATCTTTCACTGCCTCATTGGGAACCATCTGCTCATCAAAAACATAAGCACCAGTCTTGGGGCTCTTTACCATTTTGATTACTTTTGAGTATGCGCGACCATCCGTTGAACCTTCATGGAGGGTAGCGACCGCTTTCTTTGCCATATCTTAATAAGCTTTTTAAAAGGGTTATTACTTAATCTCCTTATGAAGTGTCATCTTCTTCAGGATGGGATTATACTTCTTTAGTTCAAGACGCTCAGGAGTATTCTTACGGTTCTTTGTTGTCACGTAACGGCTTGTTCCTGGAAGTCCACTATTCTTCATTTCTGTGCATTCAAGAATGACCTGCACTCTATTTCCCTTAGCTTTCTTTGCCATGATGATTATTCTCCTATAACTTTAATGTCTTTCCAGTCGCAGAAACCTTTGGAAACGGCCTGCTTCAAAGCTGCGTCAAGACCAACTTTATTGATGAGACGAAGGCCGGCAGCACTGACCTTGAGGCTAATCCAGCAACTTTCTTCCACGTAGTAGAATTTCTTGCTGAAGAGGTTAACGTCAAAGCTTCTCTTTGTACGGTGCTTTGAGTGAGACACATTGCAACCTATCTGTGCCTTCTTTCCTGTAATCTGACAAATTTTAGACATTGCTATCTTTAATTTTTGTTTTCGTTTTTTGATACTTATTCCAAACAGGGTGCAAAATTACAAATATTTTTGAATTATACAAAACAATTCTTTGAAGAATATAGAGAATTAAGCATTTTTTTGTTTTATACTATTCCTCCTTATGTTGTTTCTCTTTCAGATAATCAAGAAACATACGTAAAGCTTGGTTTGTAGCAATGGCCAGATTGATATCGCGCCCAAAGTCTTCTTCTAACTTCATCGTACGGACATCATCTTTACTTCCACAAGCCAGCCATATCGTGCCCACAGGTATATCTGGTGTCCCACCTGTCGGGCCGGCAACCCCCGTTGCCGCTATTGCATAGTCGACATTCAAGGCTTCACACGCACCTTTCACCATTTGTTTGGCGACTTCTTCGCTTACAGCTGTTTGCTCTTCAAGAGTCTGATGGCTTACATGAAGCAGATTCTCTTTCACTTCATTTGTGTAAGACACGATTCCGCCCTTGAAATACTCGCTTGCACCGGGAACGGCTATGATTGCTTCGGCGATGCGACCACCCGTACAGCTTTCTGCCGTTCCAACCGTCAACCTATTATCATATAGGTATTGCTGTACCTCTTTGCTCAATACTTTCGTTTCTAATTCCATATTTATTCTCGTTACTTAAAGGTTACTTTTGAGAATGCAGGGGCATCCATTCTTCCAAAATCATTATCACGATACTTAAACTGCCCGACAATGGCAATCATGGCCGCATTGTCGGTCGTATAGCTGAACTTTGGGATATAAATTGTCCAGCCATACTTCTCGGCATGCTCCCGAAAAGCATTGCGCAGGCCATTATTGGCAGATACACCGCCAGCAACGGCAACATGCTTGATTCCCGTTTCCTTCACGGCTTTACGTAGTTTATTCATCAATATATCCACTATCGTGTGCTCCAGACTTGCAGCCAAATCGTTCTTGTGATGTTCGATGAAGTCGGCATCTTCCTTTATCCAATCACGCAGATTATAAAGAAAAGAGGTTTTTAACCCTGAGAACGAATAATCAAACCCGGCGATGTGAGGTTCGGCAAACTGAAAAGCAAGCGGATTGCCTTGCCGTGCAAGTTTATCAATAATCGGACCGCCGGGATATCCGAGCCCCATTACTTTGGAACATTTATCTATGGCTTCGCCGGCAGCATCGTCGATAGTTTGTCCCAACACCTGCATATCATCATACGCATTGACTTTTACGATTTGGGAATTACCACCGGACACCAACAGACAGATAAATGGGAACGGAGGTGCACTCGCATCATCGTCGCTTTCTTTGATGAAATGGGCCATGACGTGACCCTGCAGATGGTTCACATCAATCAGAGGGATATTCAACGAACGCGCCAGACCTTTGGCAAAGTTGACGCCGACAAGCAAAGAGCCCATCAATCCCGGCCCGCGCGTATAAGCTATTGCACTTAATGTCTCTTTTTTTATGCCGGCTCGCTTGATAGCCTGATCGACCACGGGGACGACATTCTGCTGATGGGCACGTGAAGCCAACTCGGGGACCACCCCGCCGTAGGCTTTATGCACGTCTTGCGAAGCCGTTACATTAGACAGTAGCACGCCGTTTCTCAGCACAGCGGCAGAAGTATCATCGCAAGAACTTTCTATACCTAATATATATATATCCCTATTGTTTTCCATAACTCATCGTATAGCCATCGCGTTAATAAGATAATACCTCTACACCCTGATCCGTCATCAGGAACGTATGCTCCCATTGGGCACTCGGCTTCTCATCGCCGGTAATGACTTCCCAGCCATACGGGTCGTCGGCATCAATGAACACCTTCCAAGTGCCCATATTGATCATGGGTTCGATAGTGAACACCATGCCGGGAACCAGCAACATGCCCGTGCCGCGATGACCAAAATGCACCACATCGGGCTCTTCGTGCATGGCCAAGCCTACGCCATGACCGCACAAATCGCGCACGACGCCATAATGATACTTCTCGGCATGCTTCTGAATGGCATGCCCGATATCGCCGACAAAGCAATAAGGCTTGGCTGCCTCGGCACCAATCTCCAGACACTCCTTAGCCACTCTCACCAATTGTTCTTTCTCCGGTGTCGTCTTTCCCCCGATGATGAACATGCGTGAGGCATCACCGTAATAGCCGTTCACACTCAACGTCATATCCACATTCACGATATCGCCCTCTTGAAGCACATCCTCTTCTTTCGGAATGCCATGGCAGACAACCTCGTTGATACTCGTACAGACGCTCTTGGGAAAGCCTTCATAGTTCAAGCAGGCCGGAACGGCATTGTTGTCCCGGCAATATTGCATGCAAATATCATCTATCTCCTGCGTTGTCATGCCCGGCCGGATGGCCGCAGCGACAGCATCGAGACAGCCAGTATTTACCTTACTTGCGATGCGGATGCCTTCAATTTGTTCTGGGGTCTTTATAAGATCGCGCGTAGGCACTTCCCTACCCTTGTTTTCCCAATACATCACCTGCTTGTCAAGCTCTGTAATGGGAACGCCCGGCAGGCAATGCCACCTTTTCTTCTTAAGTTTCATACTTCTTCAACGTTTAAACTTGGTTGCAAAAATACAATTTATAATTGAAACAGACAATTTTTTATGTAGATATCCGGAAGGTTTGTTTCATGTATCGCCAATCAGCAAATTCGGACTCCCCGCCTTACGAGAGTCCGATGATGGACCTTCGATTACTTCCACGTTGCGAAGCCGGCTGAAATTTAATTCATACGAAAATAATTTACAATTATAAGCCTTTTCAAACTTACTGCGTACTTTTTTGAAATTTACTGCGTATTTTTTTAAAATTGTCTTATAAGAGAATTTAAATTGTCTTATAAGGGAATTTGAATTCTCTTATAAGGGAATTTTGACGCTCATAGAACACTGATTATCAATAAGTTACAAAGGCGATTTTTTCGCTGTTTTTTTAGTTCTCACAGGAATAATACAATTTAAAAATAGTTTACAAAAATAGTTCTCTCTATTCCGTTCTGAAGCGCTGTCGGCCACTTACGACCACAATCTCAGAAGTATTGTCCATCAGTATCAAGCCGCCCAAAACGTAGTCTACGGCAGACGTATCAGAACGTTTTGGACAATATTCTCGCCCGAAACATAAGGAAAAAGTGTCATTTGTCCTTGATTGTAAGAATTAAATCGTAACTTTGTGCACATAAAATGAACAGAAAACAAAAAAGCTATGCTTACACTTAAACTCATCAGTGAAGAAACAGAACGCGTTATCAAAGGTCTGGAGAAGAAACATTTCGATGGTGCTCGCGAGGCCGTTGAGAAAGTTTTAGAATACGACAGAATCCGTCGAGAATCTCAGCAGAAGCTCGATTCCAATAAGCAGCAGCAAAATCAGCTGGCAAGGCAAATCGGCAGTTTGATGAAGGAAGGTAAAAAAGACGAGGCCGAGAATATCAAACGAGAAGTCGCCGAATTGAAGGCCACCGACAAGGCTTTGCAAGAAATCATGGACAAGGCGCAGGAAGACATGAGACACGTACTTCTGGACATACCGAACATACCCCATGAAGATGTTCCCGAAGGCAAAGACGCAAGTAGCAACGTTGTCCTGAAAGAAGATATCAGCAACATGCCAGAACTTGGCGAGGGAGCACTCTGCCATTGGGATTTATTGAAGAAATACAATCTTGCAGACTTTGACCTCGGAGTGAAGATCACGGGGGCCGGTTTCCCGGTGTATATAGGCAAGATGGCACGGTTTCAGCGGGCATTGGAAGCTTTCTTCCTTGATGAAGCACGCAAGTCGGGTTACGTAGAGATACAACCTCCCTACGTCGTCAATGAGGCTTCCGGCTTGGGCACTGGTCAGCTACCCGACAAAGAGGGGCAGATGTATCATGCCAACCTCGATAATCTTTTCTTAATTCCAACGGCGGAGGTCCCCGTGACTAACATTTTTCGCGATGAAATACTCGACGAGAAAGACCTTCCCATCAAACGTTGTGCCTATTCGGCATGCTTTCGTCGCGAGGCCGGAAGCTATGGCAAAGATGTCCGTGGCTTGAACCGTCTTCATCAATTTGACAAAGTCGAGATTGTTCGTATTGATAAGCCCGAGCATTCGTATGCGTCGTGGCACGAAATGCTCGACCATGTGGAGGGGCTGCTTAAGAAACTTGAATTGCCTTATCACTTGCTTTTGCTTTGTGGCGGCGACATGAGCTTTACGTCGAGCATCTGTGTCGATTTTGAAACTTATTCTGCGGCGCAACACCGTTGGCTTGAAGTCTCTTCGGTCTCCAACTTTGAGAGCTATCAGGCTAACCGGTTGCATTGCCGATACCGCCATGCCGACGGCAAGAAGATTGAACTTTGTCACACCCTGAACGGTTCGGCCTTGGCTTTGCCGCGCATTGTAGCCACTATTCTTGAGAACAATCAGACGCCACAAGGTATCCGGGTGCCGAAAGTGCTCGTCCCCTACTGTGGCTTCGAGTATCTTGACGACAAGAACGATTGAGAACGTTAATTCCGATATTGGCCGATGGTAACCGCCTGCCAATATCGGAATCACTCCTGAATAAGAAACAAAACATTATCTAATACGTATGAACAAGATTATTTCGAAGAAACAATTTTCCGAAAGAGTGTTTTGCTTTGACATCGAAGCTCCCCTAATAGCTCAAAGCAGAAAGGCCGGAAACTTTGTCATCGTTCGCGTTGACAAGAATGGCGAACGAATGCCGCTGACCATTGCAGATGCAGACATAGAGAAAGGCACAATCAAACTCGTTGTTCAGCAAGTGGGGCTGTCGTCTACCAAACTGTGCAACCTCAATGTGGGCGACGAAGTGGCCGATATCGTAGGCCCTTTGGGAAATCCCACGCACATTGAGAACTACGGTACTGTGATCTGTGCCGGAGGTGGTGTAGGAGTTGCTCCGATGCTTCCCATCATACGTGCTTTGAAACGTGCGGGCAATCGTGTCCTTTCGGTCTTGGCCGGCCGAAACAAGGACTTGATCATCATGGAAGATGAAGTCAGAGCATCAAGTGACGAAACCATCATTATGACCGATGACGGTAGTTATGGAGAGAAAGGAGTTGTGACCGTCGGAATAGAGAAGTTTATCCGGCAGGAACATATCGACAAGGCTTTCGCCATCGGTCCTCCGATTATGATGAAGTTCTGTTGTCTGCTCACACAGCAATACGGGATTCCCACCGACGTCTCTCTGAACACAATTATGGTAGACGGCACAGGCATGTGTGGTGCATGTCGATTGACGATTGGCGGGAAAACAAAGTTCGTTTGCATAGATGGTCCCGAGTTCGATGGCTCATTGGTCGATTGGGACGAGATGTTCAAGCGCATGAGAACTTTTAAGGCTGTGGAGGTAGAAGAGATGGACCGCTATCAAGAACACCTTATTATATCGGAACACACAGAAGCAAAAACTTCAAAACTTCCCGGAGCCTGCTCCCCCACTCCGCCCGAAGTGCCACTCAAGACAAAAGAGCGCGTGAAGATTCCCCGTGTAAAAATGCCGGAACTTGACCCCGTTTACCGTGCTACGACACGATTAGAGGAAGTCAATCAGGGGCTGACTGTGGAAATGGCCATGCGCGAAGCACAACGATGCCTTGATTGCAAGCATCCTTCATGCGTTGAAGGTTGTCCCGTGAACATTAATATTCCGGGCTTCATCAAACAGATTGAGAAAGGAAAATTCATCGAAGCAGCACGTATTTTGAAGCACACCTCTGCCCTACCGGCTGTCTGTGGCCGTGTCTGTCCGCAAGAAAAACAATGCGAAAGTCGCTGTATTCATCATAAAATGAATAGCGAACCGGTGGCTATTGGCTATCTGGAACGTTTCGCAGCTGATTATGAACGCGAGAGCGGGCAAACTGTTTTGCCTGAAATATCGGCATCAAATGGTATTAAGGTGGCCGTCGTAGGCTCGGGACCATCGGGCTTGAGCTTTGCCGGCGACATGGTTAAAAAGGGATTTGATGTTTATGTGTTCGAAGCACTGCATGAAATCGGGGGCGTATTGAAATATGGTATCCCCGAATTCCGGTTGCCCAATCATATCGTAGACGTGGAAATAGACAACTTACGCAAGCTGGGTGTTCACTTTCAGACGGACGTTATCATAGGAAAAACCATCAGCGTTAAGGAGCTAAAGCAAAGAGGTTTTAAAGGGATCTTCATTGGCTCGGGAGCGGGACTGCCCAACTTCATGGGAATTCCCGGAGAGAACGCACTGAACATCATGTCGAGTAACGAGTATCTGACACGGGTAAACCTCATGGATGCAGCAAATCCACATACAGACACACCCATCAACTTGGGCAAGAAGGTGATTGTCGTAGGCGGAGGCAACACGGCGATGGACTCTTGCCGTACGGCGAAACGCTTGGGAGCCGAAGTCGTGCTGGTCTATCGGCGTAGTGAGGCCGAAATGCCTGCACGAATAGAAGAAGTTAAGCATGCCAAAGAAGAAGGTATCACATTTATGACGCTTCATAATCCAAGAGAGTTCCTTGCAGATGAGCAAGGTGCCGTGAAAGCCGCAGTGCTTGATGTGATGCAATTGGGAGAACCTGACCAGAGCGGACGTAGAAGTCCGGAGCCCACAGGGCAAACCATCACCATTGAATGCGACCAAGTAATCGTAGCCGTAGGCGTTTCTCCGAATCCTTTGGTCCCAATGAGCATTGAAGGATTGGTGCTGGGACGCAAGAATACGATTGCGGTCAATGAGCAAATGCAATCCAGTCTTCCCGGAATTTATGCCGGCGGGGATATCGTACGGGGCGGTGCGACGGTTATTTTGGCTATGGGCGACGGTCGTCGCGCAGCCGCAAGCATGTCGGAACAGTTGATTGGATAGGCTGGAAAGACATGTGGAGGACGGCAATGTGCTTTCTGTCAGGAAAGTATCTCAGCCATTTTGACTCGCAATCTCAGCCATTTCGTCGCCTGATATGGCTGAGATTACGCAGCAAAATGGCTGAAATTATGTCGCAATATGGCTGAGATTGTAAAGCCTTTTTGTGATATGACGAAAAAAACGAGTGGTCGGCTTGCTAATATTACAATTTAATTGTAAATTTGCTCTTCGAATTTTTATCATTCATTTAAGTACGACCATAAAAGACATTCATTTATGCAAGACCCAATTAAATCAGTTTTATCGGGAGATTTCAGCAAAAGGAAATTCCTGATGTTCGTGATTACAGCTCTTCTGACTGTAATCGTTTGGAACCTTCCAAGTAGTTTCTTCGGCATTGACGGCCTGACCGTCGTGCAGCAGCGTGTCATCGCAATCTTCGTCATGGCCGTGTTGCTGTGGATAACAGAGGCCATACCGGCTTGGGCCACCTCAATCACCATCATCTTCGTGCTGCTCTTCTGCGTCAGCGACTCCTCGTTCAAGTATTTCCAAGGAACAGAAGATCAGTATGGAAAGATGCTCGACCACGTGGGCGTCATGGCCTGTTTCGCCGACCCGACTATTATCTTGTTCTTGGGCGGCTTCGTCTTGGCCATTGCTGCAACTAAGAGCGGGCTCGACGTGCTCATGGCACGCACGATGATCAAACCTTTCGGCCAAAAGAGCGAGAACGTGCTGTTAGGTTTCTTGCTGATAACCGGTGTTTTCTCGATGTTCATTTCCAATACGGCCACGGCTGCCATGATGCTCACCTTCTTGACACCGGTATTCAAGGCCTTACCGGCAAGTGGAAAAGGAAGAATAGCCCTGACGATGGCCATTCCCGTGGGTGCAAACCTCGGTGGCATGGGCACGCCCATTGGTACGCCGCCCAACGTCTTTGCCCTGAAATATCTCAACGACCCTGCCGGCCTCGATCTTGGCATCACTTTCTCTCAATGGATGATGATTATGGTGCCGCTTGTCATCGTGTTGCTTATCATCGCATGGCGAATGATTCTCCATTTCTTCCCTTTCACCAAGAAGACCATACACCTTGAAATCAACGGCGAGCTGTCGCATAACTGGCGCACGGCCGTTGTGGCTGTGACTTTTCTTCTGACCATCTTCTTGTGGGTTGCCGGTAAAGACCTTTTCGGCATCAATGCCAACACTGTGGCCATGCTGCCGATTGCCGTGTTCGCATTCACCGGGGTCATCAACGCCAAGGATTTGCAAGAGATAGACTGGTCGGTGATTTGGATGGTGGCCGGAGGCTTTGCCTTGGGTAATGCGATGAATGGAACAGGACTTGCTGAGAATGCCATCAAGAGTATTCCTTTCGGCGCATGGAACCCATTTGTCATTCTGATCATTGCCTGCCTCATCTGCTATGCGCTGAGTAACTTCATCTCCAACACAGCCACAGCCGCTTTGCTCGTGCCGATTCTTGCCGTCGTTTGCAAAGGCATGGGTGGAACATTGGATATGATTGGTGGGACAATCACTGTTTTGGTGGGCATCGCCGTGGCTGCAAGTGGCGCCATGTGTCTCCCCATCAGTACGCCACCGAATGCTATTGCCTTCTCTACCGGGCTCGTCAAGCAGAACGATATGCTGAAAGTGGGCTTGTCCGTGGGTATCGTCACCTTGATTTTAGGTATCAGCATACTCATCGTGTTTGGTAGATTAGGTGTGTTCTGACAGGGAAGCCAGGCTCTTCTCTGAAAACCAGCCTCGGTTTCTCAAAAGGAGAGCCTACACACTCCAGACTCTCGTAATTGGCAAAATCGACAAAGAAAGTCAGAAATTCGCAAATTCTTAACAGAGAGAACTCTCAGCACCCTTTGCCGTCGAGACGGCAACTCGGTGCCTTTTCGTCGCGTGACTGCAATCCCACCTCTTCGGGCGAAAGCGTCACGCGACCATCTTCCAACACGAAGCATGGAATGCCTGCATAGCCGTGCCGTTTGGCATCGTCAAATACGGGACTGTTGTCTCTCAATTTTAAAAAAGCTTTCAAATTGCGCACGTGCTCACCAATATCAATAACTTCAAACCGGCTGTCATTCACTACCTGTTCGTCTACGAAAGTGCAGTCCGGACAAGTCTTCATTCCATAAATCTTAATCATAATCTTACAAGTTTAATTAAAAAATCCACTGCAAACTTACTAAAAACCCCCGAAATTCGTGCATGAAAGAAGCAGTTTTTACGTCAGTCCTGATAGAATATTCAGACTGGGCTTGCTACCTATCAAATGTCCAATACCCCAGATTTATTTGATGCCAAAGAGGGGCAGCCTGCATTCAGACTGCCCCTCTCTGATTGAACAAAGTTTTCTTTTTAGAAGAAAAGATATCTGTTGTCAACGACATCAGCCTTAATATAAAGTTCGTTCATAAAGTTGCCTGCATATTGCATAGACTTTTGACGGAGCTTCTGCTCCATGGCTCTCGCATCAAACTTTCCGGGACGCATGGTCTTGTTTTCGATCCTGAAAACATAAACGCCTGCATTTCCTTTAACCGGTTTCGATGAGAATTTTCCTTTGGCTGTGGCATAGACGGCACCACTCAAAGCCGGCTCGCTGGCCCCCGTTGTGGTGACAAAGACCGGAGCAGCAAACGTTATCTGGCTGACGTTGGAAACCTTTCCACCTTTGGTCTTTGCGGCATTAAGGTTGTTGACGCCTTCGAGTTTAGCCATCAACATTTCTGCTTTCTTGTCTTTCAAGACTTCAGCCTTGATGATTTCTTTCACTTGTGGGTCATCCAATGAACGATAACCAGCATGATTGATTTTTGTCAAGATTGCAACGAGAAGGTGGTCGTTGTCGCCGCATGGATACATCTGCGACACTTCGCCTTCTTTTGCCTCAAACAACCATTTCAACGCATCACGAGTGCCATGGATATTGGCAAGATAGTGTTGGGAAGTTGTCACATCCTTAGCCTCTTGCACCTTATATCCGTTCTTTGACGCATTCTTGAAGATGTCATCTGCCGTCTGATTGGCACTCACGAACGAAGAGAATTTGTTATAAGCCATGCGGTAAGTGTCGTTAGAGAAGACGATACTCTTTTTAATCACGGCTGCAACATATTTTTCAATCAGTCCTTTGCGGTCTAGAACTTGTACAATGATATTTCCTTGCGGCAAGACAATGTTCTTAGTCTCATTGACCGACATCGTGTTAAGGCTGTTTATATAGTTCTTCGTATCATTATCCATAGAAGGTGCCCCCTGATATTGCTGTGTGGTCATCCATGTTTTCTGTCCTGTCTGACCGTATTTCTTTGCAATAGCTTCGAAGTCAGCACCGGCATTCAATGCAGCATAGATGGAATCGGCAGACTTGTGGGCTGCGGCAGCCGTTGCTCCTCCGACTTGTATCTGACGATATTGAACCGAATCGGGCAACTGCTGCTTGCTGATCAGACGAATAACGTTCAATGTATTGTCCATTCTGCTATTTATTACGCCTGTGGTCTGGCCGACAGACATTGAATCCAGCTTTGCTGCAATATCAGAAGGGAACGCGGATTTGGCCACCGGAACGCCGGTATAATTTACAAGTGAAGAACTCTTGCGAACGATATTTGCCGGATCATCAGCTGCAGAAAGTTCCTTGGCATAGCCGGCAAATTCTTTTTGGAGAGCAACCTTGTCGGCCTGAGATGGCGTAACCTGCACATCGACATATTTGATGTCGCGGCTCTCGACATATTGCTGAAAGCGCGGTTTCAACTCATCATATTTTGATTTGAGGTCGGATTCGGTTACCTGCACCTTGTCATCTTGAATGGAACTATAAGGGAAAGCCGCAAGTTCAACTTGATTTTCCTGGTTCTCTTCGTTGAAAGCCATCTTTGCTTCCACGGGATTTGACAGAATGCAATGCGCAAGCAAACTCTGATATTTCTGTGCAAGAAGTTGCTGACGAAGTGTTTTTTCGATAAATGTCCAGTATTTGTATATAGATTCATACTGCCGAGCCATCTGCGGGTTCGCCGATTTTTGCGTATTATATTCGGCAAGGAACTTCTGCAAGGCACTTGCATCAAAGCGTCCGGTCTGTTGATTAACGAAAGGAGTCTGCAACAACATGGGATTGGTTCCGTCTTTCAAGACATTCTGCATCTCCGTGTCGGTTACGCGAAGTCCCAGCTTCTCGGCTTCATTTTCCACAATCTTCGTTTGGACAAAAGTATTCCATACCATGTCTTTCACTTGATTCAATTGCTCGTCGTTCAGGGCTTCGGCACCTTGTTGCATCTTTATTACTTCGCTGTATTCGTCGACCAGCTTTTGAAAATCATTTACATCGATTTTCTCACCCAAAACCTCGCCTACCTGCTGACGCGCATTATTACGAGTCGACTCGCAAGAACGGACGGCCTCTTCGGCAATAAATGCAAAAATACCTAATCCGATGATTCCCATCAGAAGGGCACCCCTGCTTCTAATTTTTCCTAATACTGCCATTTCTTTAATTTGTTTTTATTTTTATTGTTTTCTTTGTTTCAGTTCAATTAAATTGTCCACAAAAGTACGAATAAAAAAATAAATATTACAATTTTTCATGTGAAAAAATCAATATGGTAGACTTATAAAGAGTCAATAAAGCCTCCCCCATCACGTACAATATCACGAATAATATTTGTAAAACTCCTGCTTCGGTGTTGCGAAGTTTAATTTTTTCCTTAGTCTCCTGTTGATTTTAGCCTGAAGCTATCCAGTGCAACCTGCGTACAATCGCCCGGCAAATCCGCTGCCGTTGTCTTGCGATGCTCTCGCATGCAGGGCATGAGCAGCCTCCACGCGGTCTTGCCCGGCGGCATGACTTGCACTTTTCATGATAAGGACATTCGTGCTGCGCTCTACCCTATGTGAGTTCGATATGAGCCCCATGGAGGAAAAACAGGAAAAACTGTGTCTCTGAAGCATCGGATTAATGGAAAACAAAAAAGGAACACTCGTCCGACGGCTCGGAAGATAGTAAAACAAAAAAAGAACGCTCGTCGCCCGCGGGCGAAGATAGTAAAATGTAAAAAGAATGTTCTTCGCCCGCGGGCGAAGCTAAAAAATGTAAAAAGAACGTTCGTCGCCCGTAGGCGATGATAAAAAATGTAAAAGAAATGCTCGTCGCCCACGGGCGAAGATAAAAAACGTGAAAGAAACGTTCGTCGCCCGTGGGCGATGATAAAAAATATAAAAAGGAACTGTCGTCCGACGCCGTAGAACCATCGGACGGGTACTTTTACCCCGAGCCGCGCTCTACCATCGTGAGGGTGGCATGGCCGTCTTTTGTCTTACTTGTAATAAAAGCTCTTTTGAAGACATACCATCGTGAGGACTTGATTGCCGCCCTTGTCGACTATCAAATGCTATCTATCGAAACCGACCGACAACGTTTCGTCTTGTAAAACATGTCGGTCGGTTTCTGTTAGGAGGTAAAAAGATAAGATTATTGAGAGCTTTCTAAATCTGCCACCAATGCTTCTTTTTATGATTGCTGTGTGGCAAGCCTTGATTGTAACGTTCTCTTATAAGTTGGTTAAGTGTGATTCTCTCATTGACAATCCTATATATCTGCCCCCAGTCGGGCAGCCCTCCGACATTTCGGTCATCAATGAACATATCTACTTTCAGCTTTCTGGAATAATGATTGTTGTTTTCAATCTTTTCTTCCGGGTAGTCTCTGTTTACAGCCCAGAACTCCACACCATGCTGTCTACACCATTCTACGGCTTCGTCGAGGGCTCCTTCTTCCCTGACGCTCCAGAGAATAAGCTGATGACCGTCTGCAATCAGTCGCCGAAGCGTCTCTGTTGCGAACGGAATCTCTTCGCCGATAGCTGGATATTCATGGGTAACTATCGTACCATCAAAATCGACTGCGATTTTCATTGTTATTGTTTGATTGAACTGTCGTTTTTATCTCTATAAGAATTATTATTTCTGTCATAGCCTCCATAGGTGTTATATGAATTGTATGAGTTGGCTATATATGAATTATTATTATAGCGACCATAGCCGTATTTCGCATACTTTCCATACTTTGCATATCGTCCATAGCCATAATAATAACCATATTTTTTCTTGGTCATATCCAGACCATTGATAACGATGGACATGTTTGGCAACTTCTTCTCCATAGCCAGACTATTAATAAGCACGAAGCTGTCTTTTGTCGTATAGTCTGCGCGACAGAGATATACCGTGGCATCAATGATACGTGCAAGCTGTAAAGTATCTGTTACCAAGCCTACTGGAGCCGTATCGATGATGATATAATCATACATCTCTCTAAGTTTATTTACAATACCGTCAAGACTTTCACGCGCCAACAATTCCGCTGGGTTTGGTGGAGTTGGTCCGGCCATCAATAAGTCTAACCGTTTGTTGACTCCCGAGGGTAAAATCTGGGCCTGAATATCCTCTATTGTCGAGTTTCTATGTACCAACAGATTTGTAATACCATGGTGATGATCGTTGATTTCAAACAATTCAGCCAAACGAGGTTTACGGATATCAAGACCTAAAAGAATTACTTTCTTACCTAAAAGTGCAAAACTGACGGCTAAGTTGGCAGCAGTAAACGTCTTACCTTCACCTGAAGTGGAAGATGTGAATGCAATAACCTTTTCGTTTTCACGGAGCATGAACTGCAAATTGGTACGCATACCACGGAAGATTTCTTCCATTAGGTTGTTCTTATTCTCATGAACCACGACATCGGCCTTGGATTTTGCTTGATCACTTGCAATCGGGACATCACCCAATATTGGAAGTTTTGTAAGACGTATGACATCGTTACGGCCTTCAATCTTGTAGTGAAAGAACTCTCCGATAATGATAATGATCGTCGGAATTGAAAGACCGATGATGAGGGCTATCAAGTAGAACATCGAATTATTCGGACTGACTTTTCCTTGGAATTCAGGCTCATCTATCAATCTTCCCTTATCTGCCGTTGCTGCCAATGAAATTGAATTCTCTTCCCTTTTCTGTAACAACATTAAATAAAGTCCGGATTTCACCTCCTGCTGCCTTCCTATTTGGGTCAAGATACGTTCTTGTTCAGGTGTAGCAACAACCTTTCCGCTGTATTGCTTGAACTGGCTGATAAGCGCATTACGTTGGATTTCTAAACCTTTGCGAGCCTGCGCCATCGCCTTACGTATGCTGCTACTAAGATCATCAAGCTGTGATGTCAATGGTGTAACTATCGGGCTTGATTCACTTGCACTACGCAAAAGGCGTTTTCTTTCCAAAGCAATATTGTTATACTTATCTATTAAAGATGTTGTACTTTGATCCGACAATCCTACGTTTGACGGCATTGGCTCATACCGATTGGAAGGGTTGTTCTGGTAGGATGTAAGCTCTGCCAAGAGAACTAATTGAGTGTTAGCTTGGGTCAGACGCTGACTGAACTCGTCTTGATTATCGAATGCTTGACTTGCATTCAGTTTCAGCTCTACCATATTATTCCTTCTCTTGAAGTTTTCTAACTTATCTTCTGTTAGTCCTAATTCAGAGTTTATCTTTTCCAAACGCGAGTTGATGAACTTCTCTGTCCTGATAGCAATTTGATTTTTATCGTCATTAGCTTGTCGATTATAACATATTGAAAGCTGTTTCAGATAGTCTATCGCTCTCTGACGATCTACATCTACCAATGTCAGTTGTGCAATAGTCGTTGACTTGGAAGTTTGGCTGACAGACAAGGCACCTTGATATTGGTAAGCTGCATTATTAGGAGAATTGAGAATAATATGCACCTTGTCGTCTGAAGTCATCTTCATGGCATAAGGTGATAGGTTCTCTGACACCGTGAGCACACCGGCCCGTGTATAGATCGTAATAGGAAACCTGGAGAAAGTCTTGTCAAAGGAGTATGGGCCGGTTGCATAAGTATCATCAATTGGAACAAAGTAATTACCCACCAGCCGATATTTACCATTTTCATAAGTAAGTATCATGCTAATCGGACGGTTCAACTTCTCCAAATTCACGGGGTCAAGATCCACTATAAGAGGTTCTGTCTTATAAAGGAGACGGTCTTTTACCTTTCCTTTATTATAATAGCTCACATAGAGTTTCAAATCTCGCACGGCACTTTGTGCCAACGTATGAGAGGAAAGTATCTCCATCTCATTGTCAATTCCAGAAGAATAGGATATCAATCCAAGATTATTCGTATTCTGGATACTGTTATTCCCGCCTCTACGTGAACTTTGTTCTTCTTTGATTAAGAGCTTGGCATAAGCCTGATAGACCGGCGTCGTATATCGAAGATAGACATAAGCAACAGCGACACAGCCCAAAACCGAAAAGATGAACCATGACCAATTCAGTACAAGAGAAGTATAGATAGCCCTAAAGTTAAAGAGACTCTTTGTCTCTAATTGCAACATATCTTCACTTGCTTTTTCCTTATTTTCATCCATATTTAATATAATGTAATTAAAATATTTGTCTTATTTTTAGTTTCTCACTTCCTCTATCAATGACATGAGGTATTTTCCATAGTCGGTCTTCTGCATGGGTATGGCATCTTCAAAGAGTTGTTCCTTAGTAATCCAACCTTGTTGATAGGCTATCTCTTCAAGACAGGCAATTTTAAGCCCTTGACGTTTTTCTATCACCTCAATAAAGTTACTTGCTTCAGAAAGACTGTCGTGCGTTCCTGTATCCAACCATGCAAAACCTCTCTGGAGAGGTCTTACTTTTAGGTGCTTCAGATCTAAATAAACCTTATTTACAGAGGTTATTTCCAATTCTCCACGTTCACTTGGCTTGAGTTGCCTTGCTATTTCAACCACACTATTGGGATAGAAATACAAACCAACGACAGCATAATTACTCTTCGGGACTACCGGCTTCTCTTCTATACTCAAGCAATTTCCATCTTTATCGAACTCTGCCACTCCGTAACGTTCAGGGTCATTGACATAATAACCAAAGACAGTGGCTTGTTGTTTTTTTTCAGCAGCAGTCACACTTTCTTTCAAAAGTTGTGTCAGTCCGGCTCCATGAAAAATATTATCACCGAGGACCAAACACACTGCATCATCGTCAATGAAGTTCTCTCCAATAATAAAGGCTTGTGCCAATCCATCTGGACTGGGTTGTTCTGCATACTCAAAGTGTACTCCTAACTCATGTCCATCACCCAACAAACGTTGAAAGCCGGGTAAATCAAACGGTGTTGAGATGATAAGAATATCTTTGATTCCGGCAAGCATCAACACTGATACGGGATAATAAATCATCGGTTTGTCGAAGATTGGAATCAGTTGCTTACTTATACCTTTCGTTATTGGGTAGAGACGAGTGCCAGAGCCTCCTGCTAAAACAATACCTTTCATATCCGTCTATTTTGATTTTTGATTTCAATTTCTTACATTTAATTAATAAGCATGCTTATCAGGCACGATAATGCTGTAGGCTGTCTTAAGAATAATCCTCAAATCAAGCATGAAACTCCAGTGTTCGATATACCAAATATCGAGTTCCACACGCTTCTGCATCTGCCAGAGTTCTTTGGTTTCTCCACGATAACCGGTTACTTGAGCCAAGCCTGTGATGCCTGGTTTACAAAAGTGACGCACCATATATTTGTCTATCAAGCCGCTATACACCTCGGTATGGTGCAGCATATGAGGCCGTGGTCCGACAATACTCATGTCACCTTTGAGTACATTCCAGAATTGAGGTAGTTCATCAATATTTGTTCTTCGCATCAAATTCCCAAAAGGAAACTTGCGAGGATCGTCTTTTGTGGCTTGTTCTGTATCAGCATTTGCATTGGTGTACATGCTGCGGAACTTGTAACATTTGAACGGATGCCCCTCAAAACCTGTTCGTTCTTGTATGAAAAAGACCGATCCCGGGCTTTGCATTTTGATGATAAGAGCTATTATAGGAATAAAAGGTAGAAGGCAAAGACATGCAAACGCAGATACGACAAGGTCGAAAGTACGTTTGATTAATCGGTTCCCCATAAAAGAAAGGGGCTCGGTATGATTTGTATATAATAATGTATCGCCCATGTATTCTGGCTTCAGACGAAGACGATAAGTACCAAACATACGTGGAAGATAGAAGAAACGGATGACATTTGCATCACAGTATCTCATGATTTGCGCAATGAAATCATTATAATCATGGCTGAGACAACAGAATATTTCTTCAGCAATCAGCACGTCAGGAGTTTGCATCTCCTTGTCAAAATCATCAAGACTTCCTAAGTAAGCCAATGTATGTGGACAATTTTTCATCTCTCTATTGGCATAATATCCTCGCACTTGATACCCCATAGTAGGGTCTAATGTCATAGCCTTATAAAGTTCGATGAGTGCCTGATCATGCCCTACAAGCACCACTTGCCGTGAGTTGTGTCCAGCTTGCCTCAAATAGTTTAGCAGACTACGTTCAACAAATCGGCTAATGATAATGACGGCAAAACTTGTCACGGCATAAAGAAAGGAAATATGAAAGAAGTTCTCCTTGGGATTCAAGAAGCTTAGCAGTATATAGGTAATAATGACATGGGTTGTCACCAATTGAAACACTCTAAGAAAGATTTTATCAAAATCAATCCTACGATAGTGCACAATTGTCTGAAAGAAATATTGTGCAATGCCCATGGCAGCATTGACCACGAATAGTGTAATCTTTGTTTCGTTATGGAAATAAAGAGGTATATCATTGGGTAGTAGTTCGATTAAACAGACAAAAATGACATTGATAATCACAAAGTCACTTATTGTAACCAGCTGGCGTACAAAGTCGTTCCTACTAAGATTTTGTTTCATTGCACACTTTTTAATTCAGCTTTTGTGTCAGATTACCAACTACTGATATATTATAATTGTGCAAAGTTAGTAAAAAAATGGCAAATCTGAAACTTTAATGCTACTTTTATGTAAGTTATAAGTATTCTTTAATGACTTTTATTTTATATCTGCAAATATCAACCCATAAAAAACGCCCCGTTCTAGTCAGTATTTGAACGGAGCTTATGACGGTATAAATATTGCTTCATCGAACTCTGTCAGCCGCCCGAACCAACTTCTCGTCTGCAAGAATTGCATGTCGCGCCACAAAATAAAGAATAGCAGCGACAATGGGCAGAATGGAGGAGAAATGAGGTTTCACCACTGCCGTCGATGTGAAGCAAAGAAAGGCATAATAGGCATACCACACAACTATCAATACCATGTTTATCACGCAAAGACGAGCTTGGAACAGCCGATGATGATACTTAAAAATGGCCCATAGCGTGAGCGGACATGTCAGCAATAAAATCACGAACAACGGACTTAATGTGAAAGACACGCCGCTTTTGCTGCGAATCCAAAGATTGGTCACCTGACTATCTATGTCCATGCTTTGAGTCACCAGCGTCGCTACGGGCAGGCAAAGGCATACGATGATCAACACCAATGCCGCTAGCATGAACAATGTTTGCTTACGCTGTATCATTATGCTTCTCCGTTAGCACCATCCTTCGACGGGTCGCGCCAGTAGACGTTGCCATTGATAAGTTCTTCCGTCGCAAGCAGTGTAGGCTTTGGGAGCTTCTCATAATAGCGTGAGATTTCTATCTGTTCACGATTTTCAAAGACTTCTTCAAGCGAATCGTTGTAAGAAGCAAATTCGGAAAGCTTCTTGTTCAGGTCCTGCTTGATTTCAACGGAAATCTGATTGGCGCGTTTTGAGATGATTGCCACACTTTCATAAATGTTACCGGTTTCCTTGCACAAATCCATAATGTTGCGGGTAACAGTGTCTACCGGTGCTTTTGATTTCTTGTAATCCATTAGTTTATTATTTATTGTCGTTATTATTCGAGGAATCTTCCCCCGTAAACTTTTTGCACTTGGCAATATATTTTTCGGCCGTACTCTTGTCTTTCGAATCGGGGAACTGGTTGATAAAGCCATAGCATTCGTCTTCTGCATCCTGATAGCGTTCCAAACGCTTTGCCTCCACGCTTTGCTCGGCAAGTTCGAACTTACTCTTCATCAGCAGGACGGAAAAATCTTCACGCAAGGAAGTATAGGGATAGTCTTTCAATGCGTTTTGACAAGTGACGATACATGCTTCGTAATTGTTACCGCCGTCAGAACAGTTACCGAAATAAGGCCCGAGGTTATAATAGAGGCGTGCTGAATAAAGCTCCTTCAAAACCAGTTTATCCTGTAGTTCGAACAATCGCTTTTGGGCTTCAGGCTTCAACTTCGAATCGGGGAAAAGGTCAAGGAATGTTTGAAAGGCACTGATAGAGGAAACAGTCGTCGATTGGTCAAGACGCGGTTCAGGCGTACTCTTATACAGACTCAGGCCTTCATAATAATGCGCCATTTCAACCAAATATCCCTTCGGATAAGACTGGTAGTAACGCTTGAATGCTTGAGCCGCCCCTTCATAATCTAAACTGTTATATTCTGCCATTGCCAACATATAAAGGCTTTCCTGCGCATTGTCTGTTCCTTTTTCAATGTTGATCAAATCCGTCAGCAAAGTAATGGCCTGCGCATATCTCCCGTCGGCGTAGCACTCTTTTGCGAATTCGTATTTGTACCGATAATCATCTGTCTTATACACCTTATTGAATTCGGGTGCACAGCCTATGAGAAGCAATGTCGTGCATATGGGGATTAATATCTTTTTCTTCATATCGAACATTTTGAGTTGCAAAGTTACTTACTTTTATAGGATTTACAAAGTAAATAACACACTTTTTCGCAATTAATTAGCCTTTATAACGTATAATCGCAGAGAATTTAGTAAATTTGCAGCTTTCAGAATAACAGCAATCATAAAGCATGGATTTCAAACTTACCTCGAAATATAATCCCACGGGAGACCAGCCCGAGGCCATCAAACAACTTACCGCCGGCATTCAGGATGAAATTCCAGCACAAGTCTTATTGGGTGTGACTGGATCGGGAAAGACATTCACTGTGGCTAACGTGATTGCCAACGTGAACAAACCGACATTGATTCTGAGCCATAATAAGACGCTGGCGGCCCAGCTTTATGAGGAGATGAAAGGCTTCTTCCCCGACAATGCCGTGGAATATTATGTATCATACTACGACTATTATCAGCCCGAGGCCTACCTGCCCACTTCCGACACCTATATAGAGAAAGACCTTGCTATCAATGACGAGATAGACAAGCTCCGACTTTCCTCCGTGTCGGCATTGCTATCGGGCAGGAAAGATGTCATTGTGGTTTCGTCCGTTTCCTGCATCTATGGCATGGGGGCCCCAATGGCCATGCAGGGAAATATCATCAAAATCAAACGGGGACAAGTTATCGACCGCAACGAGTTCCTCAGGAAACTGGTCGATGCGCTTTATGTCAGGAACGATATCGATTTGCAGTCTGGCACTTTTCGCGTGAAAGGTGACACGGTAGATATTTCTATGCCTTACAGTGACAACGTGTTGCGCGTCACTTGGTGGGACGATGAAATCGACGGTATAGAAGAAGTTGACAGCACGTCGTTCCACACGCTGACGAACTTCGAGGCCTACGAAATCTATCCGGCAAACCTCTTCGTCACGTCGAAAGAGCAAAGCGAACAGGCTATCCGTATGATTCAGGACGATTTAGTGGAACGCGTAGCCTATTTCAACTCCATCGGCGATACAATCAAGGCACAACGTATCAAGGAGCGGGTGGAATACGACATGGAGATGATCAAGGAACTAGGCCATTGCAGCGGCATAGAGAATTATTCGCGCTATTTCGACGGTCGGCAAGCGGGTGACCGGCCTTACTGCCTGCTTGATTTCTTCCCGAAGGACTTTCTCACCATCATCGACGAAAGCCATGTGAGCGTGCCACAAATTGGTGCCATGTACGGCGGCGACCGGGCAAGGAAGCAGAACCTCGTAGAATACGGCTTCCGTCTGCCGGCAGCATTCGACAACAGACCTTTGCGCTTCGAAGAGTTCCACGAGCTCGTTCATCAGGTTATCTATGTCAGTGCAACGCCTGCCGACTTCGAAATCGGAGAGGCCGAGGGCGTCGTTGTCGAGCAGATTATCCGTCCCACAGGCCTGCTCGACCCGGAAATCGATGTCAGACCGTCGGAAAATCAAATCGACGACCTCATGGACGAAATCCTCACGCGTATCCACCGCCATGAACGCGTGCTCGTAACGACGCTTACCAAGCGAATGGCCGAAGAACTGACGGAATATCTCCTCAACCACGACATCAAAGCCAACTATATCCACAGCGACGTGACCACCTTGGATCGCGTGAAAATCATGAACGACTTGCGGGCAGGCATCTATGACGTGCTCGTAGGCGTAAACCTGCTTCGCGAGGGGCTCGACCTGCCCGAAGTGTCTTTGGTGGCCATTCTGGATGCCGACAAAGAGGGCTTCCTACGCAGCCACCGTAGCCTCACGCAGACGGCCGGGCGGGCGGCACGAAACGTTAACGGCAAAGTGATTATGTATGCAGACATCATCACTGAAAGCATGCAGCGAACGATTGACGAGACGGCACGCAGGCGCAGTATACAGCTCAAATACAATGAGGAGCATCACATCACGCCGAAGCAAATTGAGAAGGGCATCGCTTCGTCACTGGCCGAGACGTCGCGCGAGAATGCCGGAAGTCCGTCCGTATCCGGCAACAAATATAAAAGTGTATACTTGGAGCCCGAAAGCGGAGCCTTCGCTGCAGATCCGATAATCAAGCACATGTCGAAAGCCGAATTGGAAAGGAGCATCGCCAACACGACCGCGTTGATGAAGCAGGCCGCGAAAGACCTCGATTTCATACAGGCAGCCCAATACCGCGACGAAATCATACGTCTGCAGGAGTTGCTGAAAACGAAATCCGACTCGGCCATGCAGGAAAACGGGAAATAAAACGAATCAAAAATTTTGCACCTACAAGAGATTTATCTCATTCCTTGCGGAGAAAAAATATTTTCATACGGTTGAAACTCAAGTTTCATGCGGTTAAAACTCAAGTTTCATACGGTTGAAACTCAAGTTTCATACGGTTGAAACTCAAGTTCCATACGGTTGAAACTCAAGTTCCATACGGTTGAAACTCAAGTTCCATACGGTTGAAACTCAAGTTTCATATGGTTGAAAATAAATTTTCTTGCGGAAGGAGATAAATTTTCTTGCGGGAGGAAATAAATTTCTTTGCGGGAGAAAATAAATTTCTTTGCGGGAAGAAATAAATTTCTTTGCGGGATGGTCATCAATAAGTTGCAAAGTCGAGAAATTCGAATTTCATTGCGTTTCGAGGGGGAATCGCATACTGTGGGAAATCTTTACTTTTCCTTTGTCGCCTGAATAAGCTTGAAAGTCGCCGGGAAACGCTCAGTCGCAAAAAGGCATTCTATTAATTATCGTTAAGTTTAGCGTGTCAGTCCTGCCATTTTACCGACTCTCTCGCCCTTTTTTATTATTTTTGTCCCATTATAAACAGATAGCTATGAATTTGGAAGAGAAGAAAGAAGAGGAAAAAGCACAGTATGCCGTAAGGCCGCATCATAGGCAGAAGAGATTGACCGACGGCAAGGACGACACGCTGAAATACCGCAACATATTGAACAGTGTGTTCATGCTGCTTGCCATAGGCGGCGTCATCATGTACACGCAGACGGAACATCGGCTCATCGCCACGGTCGTTCTGATTGTTGCCGTGATACTGAAGTTCGTCGAAGTCTCATTACGAATGTTCCGCAAATGAGGAAAATCATAGTCCTTTTGATGTTCGTGCCCATCTGCGGACATGTCCACGCGCAATTCGACGACACTTACAACCAAATGGACGCTACGGGCAATATCAGCCGGCGCGGAGACAAAAACATGAAGGACTCTTTGGGAACGCACAAGGAGATACCTAAGGGCATCAAGGTGTGGACCGTAGACACGCGCTTCGGCGACAGACGTCTGGCCGTTCCTGACACGGTGCCACATATGTTCATGAATTCCATCTTCACGACGGGCATGCGCGGCGAATACAATACGACGGGAAACCTTGGTGCGCCGCGCATTAACCGCATTGTTATCGACCGGGCAGAGACCGGGCAGTTCATCTTTACGCAGCCCTATGACTTTGTCGTCACGCCCGTCGACCAATTCCATTTCACGAATACGCTGTCGCCATTCACCAATATTGCATTCAATACGGCTGGTAACCGGACGAACGGCGAAGACCATCTGACGGCGAAATTCGGTGTGAACGCAGGGAAGAAGCTCGGTGTGGGGTTCAAGTTCGACTACCTTTATGGGCGAGGATATTATCAGAACCAGAGTGCCTCGCATTTCAATTACACGACATACGGCTCGTATCTGGGTGACCAATATCAAGCACATCTGCTCTTGTCGACCAATCATCAAAAAGTTGCCGAGAACGGTGGCATCAGCGACGACAACTATATTGTTCACCCAGAAAGCTACAGCGACAATTACGAGACGTCTGAAATTCCTACGGCATTGTCACAACATTGGAACAGAAATGACAATCAGCACGTGTTTTTCACGCATCGGTATAATATAGGCTTCAACAGGAAGGTTCCAATGAATGAAGACGAAATCAAGGCGAGAAAGTTCGCCTTGGCATCAAAAAAAGAGAACGAGGCCCAAAAGAAAAAAGAACTGACCGGGAAAGAAGGTCAGAAGCCCGAAGAAGACAAACCGGTGGCACAAGGGCGCCCTGACGATGCAAAAATCATGGGAGCAGAGCCGATAGCACAACAAAAAGACAGCAACCGGACCTCGCTGGATAAAGCAACGGCTGACAGTTTGCTTGCAGTCGAACAAAAAACAAAGGCCGACACGGCATGGTTGAAGAATGAATTCGTTCCTGTGACGAGTTTCATTCACACTATGCAGTTCGACAATTATCGCCGCATCTATCAGGCATACAAGACGCCGACCAATTTTTATGCGAACACTTATACTATAGATGAGCCCTTAACCGGTGACTCCATCTATGATAAAACCCGATACTATAGTCTCAAGAACACTTTCGCTATCTCTTTATTGGAGGGGTTCAATAAATGGGCCAAATCAGGATTAAAAGCCTTTATTGCTTCGGAGCTGCGCCATTTCACACTACCGAACACCACAGGCAGTACTTCATATAATGAGCACAATCTGAGTATTGGTGCACAACTCAGCAAAGCCCAAGGAAAAACATTCCACTACAATGCAACGGCTGAAACTTGGCTGACGGGCGAAGATGCCGGACAATTGAAGCTCGATGCTTCTGCCGATTTGAATTTCAAGCTCTTTGGCGACACACTGTCTCTAACGGCGAACGGTTTCTTCCATCGCCTGAATCCCACCTTTTATTATCGCCATTATCACAGCAGGCATGCGTGGTGGGACAATAATAGCATGAGTAAGATGCTGCATACACGGCTTCAAGGTATCTTACATTATCAAAAGACACGGACGACGCTTCGTATCGGCATTGATGAAATCAACAACTACGCGTATTTCGCCTCTTCCTACACCGTCAACAATGGCAATCGGGTCAATCATGCAATAACGGTCAATCAATATGGTAGGGCTGTCAATCTCATTACGGTTGCATTGTCGCAGGACTTCACGCTCGGACCATTGAATTGGGAAAGTGTCATTACGTACCAGAAGTCAAACAACAAGACCGTAGTTCCCGTTCCCGATTTCAATATCTATAGCAACCTATACATCAAATTCAAGATTGCCCGTGTGTTGAGTTGCGATTTCGGTGCTGACGTGAGGTATTTTACGAAATATTTTGCTCCGGATTATAATCCTGGCCTCGGTCAATATACCGTACAGACAAATACCGCTACCGACGGAACAGATAGCAGAATAGAAATAGGTAATTATCCCGTTGCTAATGTCTATGCCAACTTTCATCTGAAGCACACGCGCTTTTTCATTATGATGAGCCACGTGAATGCCGGAACCGGCAAGAAGAATTATTTCTTTACCCCGCATTATCCGCTTAATCAACGTATCCTAAGGTTTGGATTAAGTTGGAACTTCTTTAACTAAGTATGAAAGAAACAAACATCAAAACCAACGGTTTCAGGGCATGGCTGCTGGCTTCCCGACCAAAGACTCTGATCGGAGCAGCCGTTCCGGTGATGTTAGGAATGGCTTTGGCGTTTAATCATGGGACGGGTCCATTTGATTTTATGCCGGCAATACTATGCCTGCTGTTTGCTTTTGTCATGCAGATAGATGCCAACTTCGTTAACGACTACTTCGATTGTATCAAAGGCAATGACGCTTCCGAGATAAGATTAGGTCCCAAACGGGCCTGTGCGGAAGGATGGGTCACATTGCCCGCAATGAAGAAAGCCATCATCTTCACAACCGCAGTTGCAGCTTTTGTCGGACTGCCGTTGATATTCTATGGAGGCTATGAAATGATTCCTGTCGGCCTGCTTTGTATCGTGTTCTGCTTCCTTTATACAACAAAGCTATCCTACTTGGGCTTTGGAGACGTTTTGGTGCTCGTATTCTTTGGTTTAGTGCCGGTTTGTCTAACCTACTATGTTGTCATGCCTCAGACTAGCAAAAACATACCCTTGGATGTGTTTCTGACCTCCTTGGCTTGTGGTTTCGTCATCGATAGCCTGCTTATCGTCAACAACTACCGTGATAGAGATAATGACCGACGTGCCAGTAAGCTCACCCTCATCGTCAGGATCGGGGAGCGATGGGGAGCCCGATTTTATTTATTCAGTGGTTTGATTGGTGAAATCCTCATGCTGTTTGTAAGCCTGAACAACGCAGTGCACACTTGGGCACCCGCTGTTTTGTTGGGCTATCTCCCGGTCCATTACCAGTCTTACATAAAAATGAGAAAGATTCGTCAAGGCAAAGCACTCAATAAGGTTCTGGGCCAGACTGCCCGTAATATTTTGATATTCGGTATTGTTTCTATGCTTGCTATCCTATTATAAAAGATGCAACAGGTATCATTAGACATCATGGAATTTATCGAGCACCACATTCTTCCTCGATACACAGCGTTCGGCAAGAGTCACGGGTTACAGCATGTCAACCGTGTGATAAAGAACTCGATAATGCTGGCCGGATATACGGGGGCCGACGTCAACATGGCCTACGTCATCGCAGCCTATCATGACTTAGGTATGTCAGGTCCGCGTGCCATTCATCATATCACCGGCGGAAAAATCCTTATCAATGACGCCCGGCTCAAACGATGGTTCAGCAACGACCAACTCCGAATCATGAAAGAAGCCGTGGAAGACCATCGTGCAAGCTCAAGCCGTGCACCTCGCAGCATCTACGGGAAAATAATTGCTGAGGCCGACCGTGACCTCGAACCGGACGTCGTGTTCAGTCGAGCCATTCAATACGGGCTTGAAAACAATCCTGAACTAAATAAAGCACAACAATGGGAGAGATTTGTGAGTCACATGAATGAAAAATATTCGCGAAACGGTTACATACATTTGTGGATACCGGGTAGCCCCAATGCAAGAAAACTCAAGACTATACAAGACATTATCGAAAACAAAGAACGGCTCCGCATGAAATTCAATAGCTTATATGAAAAAGAAAATAATGAATAAATTTGGCCCTTAGAAAAAAAAAATATACCTTTGCACCGCGAGACACCAAAAACCCACTTATGTTTCAATGCCGATATGGCTCAGTTGGTAGAGCAACGCATTCGTAATGCGTAGGTCCCGGGTTCGAGTCCCGGTATCGGCTCCATTGCGGAATTAGCACATCGGTAGTGCGCGAGCTTCCCAAGCTTGAAAGGCGGGTTCGACTCCCGTATTCCGCTCTACAAGATAAAGCTCCTTCAAAAGAGGAGGCTGGACTTAGAAAGGATTAATTAGAACAAACCTTGTGAATGAAAGCGTTCGCAAGGTTTGTTTTTTTTCGGCGTAATGGATATTGGTTGGCCGGAACCTCTCGAAAGGCTTTTTTATTTACAACCTTTTCAGCATTTGAAAACCTATAAATTAAAAAACGGTATCTTCTGCAATAGCTCAAATGTTAAAGAGAATGGGCTTCAATGTAATGTCAAATGTATCTTTGCAAGGATTATGGCATATCATTTCAAGGTGGTGTACGTATAAATAATATTTCTCTACAGAAGCTATCCCCTCCCAGTTTTGCCAACCCTGCCCCTCGGTCTGTACGCAGCATTTCGTTTTTCCGTTTTTTTGTTTCCGCCACAGCGGAAAAGGCTATCTGTTAATTTATCTTTCTTTCTCCATGGCGGAAGAACGTTTTCTTAAGCCTTATTAACTTCCGCCGTAGCGGAAAAGACTATCTGTTAATTTATCCTTCTTCCGCCGTGGCGGAAGAATGTTTTCTTAAGTTTTATTAACTTCCGCTGTGGCGGAAGAACATTTTTTCTCTGTTTAACCCCTTTCCGCCGTGGTGGAAGCCCTGCGCCCCTTTGATTTCCTTGTTTCGGGGGCGCAGTTGGCGTTTTATGCCTTCGTCATTTCATCTATATCCCACATGTTTATCACTTCTAATGTATTTGTTGTATCCCGTATTACACCGAAAAAGTAGACTTTCAAAAAATGAAAGCCCACTTTGATGTTTTCTTGCTTTATGCTTGTGAATTTATTCGCCCTTGATGGCTGCAACGCCCGGGAGAACTTTGCCTTCAATGGCTTCGAGCAGGGCGCCACCGCCCGTGGAGATGTAAGAAACTTGATCGGCCAAGCCGAACTTGTTGACACAAGCAACGGAATCGCCGCCACCGATGAGCGAGAATGCGCCCTCTTTGGTTGCTTCTGCAACGGCTTCTGCGATTGCTTTCGAACCGCCTGTGAAATTATCGAACTCGAATACGCCCGCCGGACCGTTCCACAAGATGGTCTTAGAACCCTTGATGGCTTCGGCAAACGCCTTACGGGTCTCAGGACCGGCGTCCATACCCTCCCAACCGTCGGGAATATTATTGGAAGCACAAACCTTCTGGTTGGCATCGTTCTTGAAGTCGTCGGCAATGATGGAATCGGTACCGAGTACCAATTTTACGTTGTTCTCTTTTGCTTTCTTAATGACGTCCAAAGCAACGTCGAGCTTGTCGTTCTCGCAAATGCTGTTGCCGATTTTACCGCCTTGTGCCTTGGCAAAGGTGTAAGTCATGCCACCACAAAGAATCAAGTTGTCTACCTTACCAAGGAGATTTTCGATGATACCGATTTTGGTTGAGACTTTGGAGCCACCCATGATAGCAGTGAACGGGCGTTTGATGTTGTTCAGAACGGCGTCGACAGCCTTTACTTCTTTCTCCATCAAGTAGCCCAACATCTTGTTATCTGCATTGAAGTAATCTGCAATAACGGCTGTTGATGCATGTCTGCGATGCGCCGTACCGAAAGCGTCCATTACATAGCAATCTGCGTAAGAAGCCAGTTTCTTGGCAAAGTCTTTCTGACGACTCTTCATCTCTTTCTTGGCTTGATCATACTCCGGAGTGCCTTTCTCTACACCGACCGGCTTTCCTTCTTCTTCGGGATAGAACCGCAGGTTCTCCAACAACAGCGCCTCGCCCGGTTTTAAAGCAGCAACTTCTGCGTCTGCATGGCCACAGTCTTTGGCGAATTTCACCTCTACGCCTAATGCTTTTGAAACGTTTTTAACGATTTGAGCGAGCGAGAGCTCTGGCTTCACTTTGCCTTTGGGCTTTCCCATGTGGCTCATCATGATGAGTGCACCACCGTCGGCCAATACTTTTTTCAGCGTGGGAAGTGCGCCACGGATACGGGTGTCGTCTGTTACATTACCTTTTTCATCCAAGGGGACATTGAAGTCTACACGAACGATTGCCTTTTTGCCGGCAAAGTTGAATTGATCGATTGTCATTTTATCTTTATGTTTTAAGTTAATATTGTTTTTCTGTTTACACGACAAAGGTACATTTTTTTATGCACAACGGGAAATCATTCTCTAAGAATTAAGAGTTTTTCGTACACGACAGCCTTCTTATGCTATATGTAGTTGACAAAAGACCGTCATGTTCTGTTCCTGTGCTTTGATTGTTTAATCAAAATCGGCATAGGCCTTGTGCCGCATGTGCAAACATCAAACCGAAAGGAATGTTAACTGCGCCCTAGGGCGGAGACTTCCTGATGAACCGATTGAGAGTTATTCTTCATATTCGGTGGTATCATCAATGCCCGCTTCCGTGAGTGCTTCCTTGCGTTCAATGCAGGTGCCGCATCTTCCGCAATGCTTGTCAGCACCCTTATAACAGCTCCACGTTTCGGCGTATTTGAGACCGAGTTGCTTGCCAATGCGTGCAATGTCGCCCTTTGTGATATGGGTATAAGGTGCTTCAACATGAGCATTAACAAAGGTGCCGGCATAGGCGGCAGCATCTATGGCCTTGATGAATTCGGGGCGACAGTCGGGATAAATGGTGTGGTCTCCGCCGTGATTGGCTATTAACACTTTCTTGAGGTTGTTGCTCTCTGCGATGCCGATGGCAATAGATAGCATGATGCCGTTACGGAAAGGCACCACGGTTGATTTCATGTTCTCGTCGGCATAATTCCCCTCGGGAATGGCTTCGCCGCCTTCGAGCAAAGAACTTTTAAAGTATTGGCCCATGAAATCAAGATTGATGGTGATGTGCTTGATGCCCAATCGCCTGCAGTGCATCTCGGCAAGGGGTATCTCTTTGGCGTTGTGGTTGCTTCCGTAGTTGAAACTGATACCGAGCGCTATCTCGTTTTTCTTGTCATAAAGCAGCGTAATACTATCCATTCCGCCACTGACGATGATTACCGAATCTTTCATATATTTATCCGAACAACGTTCTTAGTGCCTCTTCCACCTTCTTTACGGGGTGGAGCGCTATCTTATATTTACGTTTATCAAAGCCTTTCAGGTTATGTGCAGGTATGATCATGTGGGCGAAACCTAATTTCTCGGCTTCAGCAATGCGTTGATCAATGCGATTGACAGGGCGCACCTCACCACTCAGTCCGACTTCTCCGGCCATGCACCAACCGGCTTCTATCGCCGTATCGACATTGCTTGACAGAACAGCCGCTATCACACTAAGGTCCATAGCAAGGTCGGTCACGCGCAGTCCGCCGGCAATATTGATGAAAACATCCTTTTGCATGAGTTTGAAGCCAACGCGCTTTTCAAGCACGGCAAGCAGCATGTTGAGGCGTCGTTGGTCGAAACCCGTAGCAGAACGTTGCGGAGTTCCATACGCTGCCGACGACACCAAAGCTTGCGTTTCCACCAAGAATGGTCTTACACCCTCGATTGCCGAAGAGATAGCTATGCCCGAAAGTCCTTCGTAGTCTTGTGTCAATAAGAGTTCGGAAGGATTAGATACTTGCCTAAGTCCGTTTTGTTGCATTTCATAAATTCCAAGTTCCGATGTGCTCCCAAAACGGTTCTTGATAGAACGGAGAATCCGGTACATATAATGCTGGTCGCCTTCAAACTGAATGACCGTATCCACAATGTGCTCCAATATCTTTGGACCTGCCAATGTGCCTTCCTTGTTGATGTGCCCAATGAGAATTACAGGAATAGCGCTTGTTTTAGCAAAACGAAGCAAGGCTGCTGCACATTCGCGCACCTGAGTGATGCTTCCGGGGGAGCTTTCAACGTCCGAAGTGGAAATAGTCTGTATAGAATCAATAATCACAAGCTCGGGCTTCACCTCTTTTATATGGTCAAAGATATTTTCGAGTGAAGTCTCGCAAAGAACCATCACTTCACTGTTGCCCCCAATACGCTCGGCCCTCATCTTAATCTGCTGGGCACTTTCTTCCCCGCTCACATATAGAATACGGTGTTCGGTCATGTGAAGAATAGTCTGAAGCGTCAGTGTACTCTTGCCAATTCCCGGTTCACCACCAAGCAACACAATGCTTCCTGGAACCAAACCGCCACCCAGAACTCGATTTAATTCATCATCGTGCATGTCTATTCGCGGTTCATCTTTTGCAGAAATTTCACGAAGGTATAGAGGTTTGTTCTTGTTTGACAGACTGTTCCTGACGGCATGTGCAGCCGTTTTTGCAGCCATTGAACCCGTGTCATTGGCAATACGTATTTCCTTAAACGTGTTCCATTGGCCGCAACTGGGACATTTCCCAATCCATTTTGCCGATTCTTGTCCGCAGTTGCTGCACACGTATGCAATCTTATCCTTGGCCATTTCTATGTCTGCTTCTTGTTATATTTCCCACAAAAGTAACAATAAATTCTATAGTTCCAAAATTATTTGTTACTTTTGCATGGTTTAGAAACGGATATAAAACGTGTTTGAATGATGAAATTTCTAAGTCATAAAATATCCCTTTTTGCTTTGGTCTTACTCGTCTCTGCCTGTGGACAATCCTACGATGAGCAAAGAAGACTGTCACGTGCCGAGCGTCAACGGCTCTTTCGAGAAGACTCATTGGCCCTGAAAATAGCCGTTATGCCTACGCTTGATTGTCTTCCCTTGTATCTGATGAAAGACCACCAGCTTTATGATACGGCACGATTGGATTTGCGTCTGAAGTTCTTTACAGCCCAAATGGACTGTGATTCAGCTCTGTTAAATAAACGCGTAGAGGGTTCTATCAGTGACCTTGTACGCACGGAGCGAATGAAGAAGCGTGGCCTACAACTTGATTATCTCACCGCTACCAATGCCTATTGGCAACTATATTCCAATCGTAAATCACGCCTGAAACGACTCAATCAATTAGGGGATAAAATGATTGCCATGACTCGTTTCTCGGCAACCGACTATCTGACCGACCGCACGCTTGACACGGTCAAAACGCAGGCCCGCGTATATCGGGTACAATTCAATAATGTGTTCATTCGCTTAAACATGCTACTTAACAATGAGATTGATGCCCTTTGGCTTACGGAACCACAGGCAACTAAAGCCCGCATACTTGAAAATCCTATGCTACGTGACAGTCGTGATTTTAAAATATCGCTTGGGGTATTAGCCTTACGTCATGCTGGAGTGAGTGACAATCGGCGCAAGTTGCAACTTCGAGAGTTTGTAAAAGCATATAATAAGGCATGCGATTCTATTAATGAAAACGGGACAGTACACTATGCCGATTTACTTCGGAAGTATTGCAAGGCAGATGAAAGAACGATTTCTGCATTGCCAAAACTGAAGTTTCATCATGTAGCTAAACCGAGAGCGAAGGACATTCAAATCGCTTCTAACTTTCAATAACTTGTACTCATGCCTTCATCTCAAATTGAACTACAAGCTGTATTATCATTGATTCTTGAACAAAAGAATCTACCTTTGGCGTTAAAAAACATTCAATTGTTCATCAAACAAGTAGGACTCTCGCAGTTCGATACGCGCATCGAAGAGATAGCGTCGGGCTATCAACTCATGAAAGATTACATGTTGCGGGGCTATCAAGACGATATGCGCCCGCAACTTTATCATTCTATGCTAAGGCAACTCTACAGCATCGCGTTCGACGTAAGGGTCAAGCAGACCGTAATCAGCGGTGGTTATCATGGATTGGCAGAGCTGAGTGCACGTCACATCAATCTGTCTGACGGCGATATGCAACAAAAGCTGGAGGCCTACGTGCAGGACTTGGCCATGTTGTTGCTGGAGCCTGATACCGTCCGGAGCGAGAAAGAACGCACTTTGCGCAGGCAGCATCAGCACTACGTAGCTTCAGTCTTTGATGCCATCGTGGTTTCGTTCTATTGGAACGAAGCCGTCCATAGCGCTTTACTTCAACTTATACTCAGTCCAATGGTCGACTCTTTTGATGCCTTGACGCTCGTCTCTGCAGTGGCATTGAGCGGCATGAACGGCTTCGACCCTTGGCGCTTCAAATTGTTGTTGGCCGTATGGCAACAGACAGAAGACGAGGAACTGCGCCAAAGGGCCTTCGTGGGGTGGGCACTCATGGCCTGCACCGACGGCATGAGGCTTTTTGATGATGCTGCCGAACAGATGCTTTCCGTCCTCGAAACAGCAAATGCCGACGAGCTGCGCCGACAACTCTACGAGCTGCAATGCCAAATCTTCTATTGCAGCAGTGCCCGTCGCGACAACGAAAGCATACAGAAAGAGATTATCCCCAACCTGATAAAGGGGAAACAACTGAGGTTCGACCGTTTCGGAATCGAAGAAAACGAAGATTCTTTGGAGGATATCCTGCATCCCGACAAGGCAGAGCAGGAAATGGAACGCATTGAGGAGAGTATGAACCGCATGACAGAGATGCAGAAGCAGGGTGCCGACATCTATTTCGGAGGCTTCTCGCAGATGAAAAGGTTTCCGTTCTTCTCTTCGGTCAGCAATTGGTTCGTGCCGTTCTCAAAGCAAAATCCAGAGATTGCAGAAGTACTCAGCCAACTGGACAGCACAAAACTGATTGATGCGATGCTAAAAGGCGGGCTCTTTTGCAATTCCGACAAATATTCATTTAGCTTTGCCCTGAAGTCGGTCTATGAGCAGCTTCCGCCGAAAGTACGCGAGATGATGAACACCACCGACGGCATGATGTTGCTGGAAAGCGCCGAAGACATGAACAAACCGTCTTACAAACGACTGCAATATCTGCAAGACCTCTATCGCTTCTTTGAATTGAACCCTTACCGCGCAGAGTTCAGAAATCCTTTCTGGAACGACCATGTAACCCGCAACAGCCAATTCTTCCTGCACGACGCACTTCCTTTCGCGTCCTTTTACAAGGAAATCATCTCCCTGATGTCTTTTGCCGCGAAGCGGAAAGAATGGGCGTTCATGCGCGAACTGTCAGAGCGACATCGGCCAGACCGGCAGGAAACGCTTCACCTGCTGACCACGGACGTGGAGCGACTGCAACGTTATTATCGCCTGCAGAACACGCTTTCGTGCCATTTCCACGAATACGAACAGGCCCATCGCTATTGCCGCTCGCTCGTGATTGCCGGATTGGTTGCACACGAAGAGAGCCGTGTGAAAGCCGAAGCGGTGGCCTATGATGAGCAGACGCACTTGTTGAAGCTCGACAGCGAACCCTTGGATTTAGGTTTCGCCACCGAAAGAGATTTGCGAAGCTATGCCTCGACCGCTTTGAGAGCCACACTTTTCGAAGAGGCCGCCCGTGTCTATCAAGCGCTTTTTGAGGCCACCGGCAACAACCGTTACCGCTGGCACCATGCCCTGGCACTGATGAACATGGGGCGCGTGGAAGAGACGCTCTCGCTCCTTTACCCTTTGGACATGGAAGAAGTGAACATTCCCGTGAAGCGCACGATAGCGTGGGCCTTGCTGCTCCGACGCAAGCCCGACCAAGCCGAGCGTTATTACGAAGCGATATTGTCGTCGGACGCCGTCATCACCGAGGACTATTTGAACGCCGGCTACAGCAAGTGGTTCTTGAACAAGAATAACGAAGCGGTCGTCCTGTTCAAGAATTGGCTTGCGCAGCAGTCCACGGAAACCATATCCTCGGTCTTCGGGCAAGACCACCGTCTGCTCGAAGACAACGGCATCGGCACGATAGACCGTATGTTGATAGAAGACCTCGTAGGTTCGGAATAATCCCCTTCACACTTTGTTTGAATCGAAAGAGAGATTGCTGTCGTGGCAGTCTCAAAGCGGTTGCGTTGCCCAGCGCAATAGGAGAAACATGCCAGCCTCCTATAGGAAAGGTACAGTCCCGCCATGGTGGGAAACAATTCCCGCCATGGTGAGACTACATTCCCACCATGGCGGGAACGTTATTAGATAAGTATCTCTTCGATAGGAAATAGGTATCTCTTGGGCAATAGATACGTTGGGCGTTCGTATGATGTAGCCTTATAATCCGCCCGATGTTGCTTATCAATCGTCGGAAATCAGTATAGGCAATAGGGGGAAATCATGCTTTGTCCGTATTCTATATAGAAAGATAAAAGAAATTCTATATAGAACGACAAAAGCACTAAATCTTAACGAAATGAACGGAAAATACTTATTGGGGTTTGATGTCGGCAGCAGTTCTGTCAAGGCATCTTTGGTAGACATCGAGCGCGGAGACATTGCGGCATCGGCCTTCTATCCGGAAAAAGAGGCGCCCATCGTGGCCGTAAGGACGGGCTGGGCAGAACAAGACCCGCAGATGTGGTGGGACAATGCGAAGCTCGCGCTGAGGAAAATCATGCAGCAAGCCGGTGCCAAGGGCGAAGACATCGCGGCCATCGGCATCTCTTATCAGATGCACGGGCTGGTGTGTGTGGACAAGAACCAAAAAGTGTTGCGGCCGAGCATCATCTGGTGCGACTCGCGTGCGGTGGCTTACGGTGAGCGCGCATTCAACGAACTGGGCAAGGAACGTTGCCTGACGCATTTGCTTAACTCGCCCGGCAATTTCACGGCCGCCAAATTGGCTTGGGTGAAAGAGAACGAACCGGAACTATTCAGGCAGATTGACAAGGTGATGCTGCCCGGCGACTATATCGCCATGAAGCTCACGGGTGAAGCGCAGACGACGATCAGTGGCCTTTCCGAAGGGATGATGTGGGACTTCAAGGCCAAGAGGCCGGCCAAGTTCCTCTTGGATTATTTCGGCTTTGAAGACAGCTTGTTGGCAGAGGTTGTTCCAACGTTCGGCATTCAGAGTGTGGTTTCCGAAGAGGCGGCGCAGGAGTTGGGCCTGAAGGCGGGGACGCCCATCGGCTATCGTGCGGGCGACCAGCCCAACAATGCCGTCAGCCTGAACGTGTTCAATCCAGGAGAGATAGCAAGTACGGCGGGCACGTCGGGTGTTGTGTATGGTGTTTTGGGCGACGTGAATTACGATCCCGAGAGTCGTGTGAACACCTTCGCGCATGCCAACTATACGACTGCGACGGACAGGCTGGGCGTGCTTCTCTGCATCAATGGCACCGGTATTCTCAATGCCTGGATGCATCGCAATATCACGTCGGACCTCAGCTACTCGGAGATGAACGACTTGGCAGCAAGCGTTCCTGTGGGCAGCGAGGGCGTCAAGATTATTCCGTTCGGGAACGGCGCGGAACGTGTGCTCGGGAATAAGGAAGTGGGCTGCTCTGTCCATGGCGTGAACTTCAACAAGCATGGCCGTACCCATCTTGCAAGGGCAGCCCAAGAGGGCATCGTCTTCAGTTTCTGCTACGGAATGGAAATCATGCAGCAGATGGGAATGGAACTGAACAAGATACATGCAGGCAGGGCCAACATGTTCTTGAGTCCGCTGTTCAGGGAGACTTTGGCCAATGTCAGTGGCGCGACTATCGAACTGTATGAGACGGACGGAAGTGTCGGTGCCGCAAAAGGCGCGGGCATCGGCGCGGGCATATACAAAGACCACGACGAAGCCTTCTCGACATTAAAGAGATTGGCTATCATAGCGCCCGAAGAAAGCAAGCGCGAAGAATATATCGAGGCCTATCGCGAATGGAAAAACATACTTGAGAAGAGCCTTTCTCGATAACATCCCCCTCTAATTTAAAAGAGAGACGGCTCGGAATGAAATTAGACGCGGCACAGAATGAAAAAACATCCCCATCTTTTTCCAATCAGATGGGGATGTCTTCTTGCTCTATGTATTTCCAAATATGAACGCCGACCGTTCCGGTTCCTTTAGACACATGGATTTTAGGAGGAGCGTTTCAGGCTCTTCGCAAGGTATTTCATGGTATAACCCTGCTGGCTGCGTACAATCTCCTCGGGCGTTCCCGTGGCAAGAATGGTGCCGCCACCACGGCCGCCTTCGGGTCCTACGTCGATGACGTGGTCGGCCAACTTGATGACGTCCATGTTGTGCTCAATGATGATTACGGTGTTGCCGCGGTCGGTGAGCCGTCGGAGCACGTCCATCAAGATGCGGATATCCTCGAAGTGGAGGCCCGTGGTGGGCTCGTCGAGGATATAAAGCGTGCGGCCCGTGTCGCGTTTGGCTAATTCGGTGGCCAGTTTCACGCGTTGACTCTCGCCGCCCGACAGCGTAGTCGAGCTCTGACCAAGTTTGATATAACCCAAGCCAACGTCTTGCAAGGTTTTGATTTTCGGCAGAATGGACGGTATGTTCTCGAAGAACTCCACGGCTTGATTGATGGTCATGTCGAGCACGTCGGCTATAGATTTCCCCTTGAAGCGCACTTCAAGCGTTTCGCGGTTGTAGCGTTTGCCGTGGCACACCTCGCAAGGTATCATCACGTCGGGCAGGAAGTTCATTTCGATGGTTTTATAGCCGTTGCCACCGCAGGCCTCGCACCGGCCACCTTTCACGTTGAAAGAGAAGCGCCCCGGCTTGTAGCCGCGTATCTTGGCTTCGGGCAGGTTGACAAAGAGGCTGCGGATATCGCTGAAGACACCCGTGTAGGTGGCCGGATTGCTTCGCGGCGTGCGGCCGATAGGGCTTTGGTCTACGTTGACTACCTTATCTATATTGTCCACGCCCTCGACCCTGTCATAGGGCATAGGCTTCTTGAGCGAACGGTAGAAATGTTGAGAGAGAATGGGCTGTAGCGTCTCATTGACGAGAGTCGACTTACCCGACCCCGACACACCCGTGACGACAATCAGCTTGCCCAGTGGAAAGTCCACGTCGACATGCTTTAGGTTGTTTCCCTTTGCCCCGAAAATCCGAATATACTTGCCGTTCCCCTTGCGACGCTCGGACGGAACATCAATCCTCCGGTCGCCATTGAGGTAATCGGCCGTGATGGTGTGACTCTTGAGCATCTCCTTAGGCGTTCCCTGAAAGACTACCTCTCCACCCTTCCGGCCAGCCTTCGGTCCGATATCGATAATCCAATCGGCGGCGCGCATCATGTCTTCGTCGTGCTCCACGACAATGACCGTATTACCCAAATCGCGCAGTTCCTTCAGGGAGCGTATCAGCCTATCGTTGTCGCGCTGGTGCAGACCGATGCTCGGCTCGTCGAGAATATAGAGTACGTTGACGAGCTGGCTTCCGATTTGCGTAGCTAGTCGGATACGCTGGCTCTCACCGCCCGACAGCGTGGCACTTTGTCGGTTGAGCGAGAGATAGTCCAAGCCCACTTCAAGGAGAAAGTTCACCCGAGTGCGGATTTCCTTAAGTATCTCGCCGGCAATCTTCCGCTGCTGCGGTTCCATGTGCTCTTCCACATGCTCGAGCCATTCTTTGAGGTCGTTGATGTCGAGGTCGGCCACCTCTGTGATATTCTTGTCCCATATGCGATAAGAGCGCGCTTCTTGGTTGAGCCGTTGCCCTTTGCATTCCGGGCAGACCGCGGTGCCTAAGAACTGGTCGGCCCACTTCTTTCCCGCAGCCGAATCATCGCTCTCCATCACCGTCTGCAGATACTTGACGATGCCATCGAAAGCAACGAAGTAGTCTGATGAAGTATGAATGAGCTTCCGGTCTATTTTCACGTTCTCCAGACTGCCATACAAGATTTCGTCGACGGCTTCTTGCGGAATATCCTTGAAAGGCGTCTTGAGGTCACAGTCGTATTTCCTGAGGATAGCGTCAATCTGCCAGAAGATCATTTGGTTTTTATATTTCCCCAACGGAACGATAGCTCCGTCATGAATATTCATCTTGGCATCGGGAATCACTCTTTTGAGGTCGATTTCGCTGACATAACCCAACCCTTTACAACGCGTGCAGGCTCCCTCCGGAGAATTGAACGAGAAGATATTGGGAGCAGGGTCTTTGTAGGAGACGCCAGAAGTGGGACACATAAGTCGCTTAGAGAAGAACTTGCCTTCGTCGCTATCCTTGTCAAGCACCATGATGAGACCTTCGCCCTGTTTCATGGCCTCTTGAACGCTCTTGGTCAGTCGTTCATGCGAGACATCTTCAACGAGCATCTTGTCAACCACCACCTCTATATTATGGTTCTTATAGCGGTCGGTCTTCATTCCCCGTGTGATTTCCTTGATTTCTCCATCCACCCGGATATAGATATAGCCTTTACGTCGCATGCTCTCGAAGAGTTCGCGATAGTGGCCTTTTCGGTTTCTGATGAGCGGTGCAAGGATATAGATTCGCTTTCCGACATAACCGTGGGTAATCATTTCGATGACATTCTCCTCGGTGAACTTCACCATCTTCTCTCCCGTGACATAGCTGTAGGCAGTCCCTGCACGTGCATACAGAAGGCGCAGATAGTCATAAATCTCCGTCGTCGTGCCCACGGTAGAACGCGGATTCCGGTTCGTCGTCTTCTGCTCAATGCTGATAACGGGGCTCAAGCCGGTTATCTTATCAACGTCAGGCCGTTCCATGTTTCCAAGAAAATTCCGGGCATAGGCCGAGAACGTCTCGATGTATCGGCGTTGCCCCTCGGCAAATAGGGTGTCGAACGCCAAGGAAGATTTACCGGAGCCCGAAAGGCCCGTTATCACTGTCAGCGAGTTGCGAGGGATTTCAACGTCAATGTTCTTCAGATTGTGCACGCGTGCTCCCCACACATTTATCTTTTTATCTTCTCTTTCCATTTCCATAAGGAAGTCTTTTGCTTGTTTATAAAGTCGTTTCTTACCTGTTCACCCTATTGCCAGTGCCAGTCTCTGCCGATTGAAAGGCAACATTACACGAACGTCCTACGTATCTATTGCCCAAGAGATACCTATCTCCTATCGAAGAGATACCTATCTTATTGGTTTCCCAACGTGTTGGGAAAGCACCATTCCTATAGGAAGGTGATACGTCTCCCCTATTGTGCTGGGCAATGCAACCGCATATTCGTCATGTCCGCTGCCAACTTCCACGCGATTCTCAACCGCAGCCCTGCCATATCCGGCTGCTACCGTGTGATTCCTCAAAAGGTTTATATCCCGTTTGATGGAATAACGCTTCCCGTCGGCCCCGAGGGCTTCTACCACGACATAGTAGACGCCTTGCGCCACATCTTTGCCGTGAAACTTACCGTCCCAACCGCCGTCTATGCTGTCCCATTCATAGAGTTTCTGTCCCCAACGGTTGTAAATCTTGGCATGGAACTCTATAATGCTGCGGCTGCTTGATTTCACTTTATAGACATCGTTGATACCGTCTCCGTTCGGAGAAAACGCATTGGGAAGTTCGAGCCTGCTCTCAAACAGAGAGACGGTTATAGGACTGTATTCGTGTATGATGGTGTCATTCCCGCTGATGAACGTCGCACGAAGAATGACCCGGTGATTGCCCGAACGGTCAAATGTATATTGCGTGTCTTCCTCGTATCTTTGCAGATAAGGCTTTACTTCATTTCCATGGAAGAACCGCCACTCATAGTAAGCCGTCCAACCGACAATGTCTTGCGGATTGGCTTTGAACAAGGCCGTCACCGGAGCCGGACCTTCGAAGCTGTCTTGATGTTCATTTCCTGCCGCATCTTTGAAAACTGCGCTTGGCGAAGCATTCGGAGTAGTGTCAGCCAAGGCAAAGCTGCAACCCAGCACCTGCAGGAAGAGCAGGATTAAAATCTTTACTTTCATCTCTTTGTCGCTATAATTGTGCAAAGTTACTAAAAAGAAAACACACCGAATGTGATGTAATGACATATTTTTTTGTATTTTTGCAGTTGAAAAATTAATAAATCCCTAAATGATGATATCTTTCTTTCGGTATATTTTGTTTTGTCTATGCGTCTTTTTAAGTACGTCTACAGCTACGGCTGATAACAAAAACCATGTTTCCATAGGCGTCATGCTACCCTTGCATCAAGCAGATGGCGACGGAAAGCGAATGACGGAATATTACCGAGGCATGCTGATGGCTTTCGACCAACTGAAATCCGAAGGCTATAGTATTGATGTGCATGCATGGAATGTGAATGCCGATGCCGATATCAGGACTACGTTGCTTGATGAGCATACGGCAAAGTGTGACATTATTTTCGGCCCGCTATATAGTAAACAGGTGAAGCCTTTGGCGGATTTCTGTCAGTCGAAAAACATTCGGTTGGTAATACCTTTCTCTATTTCTGACACCGACATCGCCTCCAACAAGAGCATCTTTCAGGTTTATCAAGACGACACAAGACTGTTGAATGCTACACTCAATGCCTTTTTGGAACGATTTAGCAAGTGTCATCCTGTGTTTGTCGACTGCAATGATGCCTCCAGCAGGAAAGGAGTTTTTACGATGGCGCTGCGCAGGCAACTCGAAGCAAAGGGCATCGCATATAATGTAACTAATCTGAAGTCAGATGACGAGGCTTTCGCCAAAGCCTTTACCAAAGAAAAGACGAATGTTGTTATCCTAAATACGGCACGCTCTCCGGAATTGAATGAGGCCTTTACAAAGCTGGAGCGTTTCGATCAGTTGCGCCCGGGAACACCAATCAGCATGTTCGGTTATACGGAGTGGCTGATGTATGCACCATACGACTTCAATCATTTCTGTAAATACGACACCTATATCCCGACAACATTCTACTATAATGCTTCGTCGACAGCGACGACAGCCTTGGAAAAAAGCTATCGCAGTTGGTTCCATGAACCGATGCAACAAGCCTTGCCCCGCTTTGCAATAACAGGCTATGACCATGCTCAGTTCTTTGTGCGTGGGTATGCAAAATACGGACGAAAGTTTCTTGGCAGCAAGTGGCAACAGGTTTACAAGTTCTTGCAATCTCCATTAAAGTTCGAACCTGTGGAAAAGGGCGGACGTATCAACTCGAGTTTCCAGCTGATACATTATCTTTATAATGGAAACATAGAGAGCATAGCCTATTAAAGAGTTTGTATGAAACTAAAAAACAAAATAATATGTTGTCTGCTTCTTGCCGGATGCGGCGTGTTGCGTGTAGAGGCACAGATAGGCGAACATCGCAATGACTTTTCCGTAGGGTTCAATGCCGGCTATGTGCTAAGTAGTGTGGGCTTCGTTCCCAAAGTCAATCAGAAGCAACACAGCGGAATCACAGGGGGATTGTCGTTAAGTTATAAGAGTGAGAAATATTTCTCGACCATTTGTTCTATTCTGACAGAAGTGAACTATGCCCAGTTGGGTTGGAAAGAAGATATCCTTGACAACAAAGACCAACCTGTTATCAATGCATTGACAGGACAGGCCGAACACTACAGCCGCACCATTGACTATATCCAAGTACCGGTCTTTGCGCATCTTGCATGGGGAAAGGAATATAAGGGAGCCAATTTCTTTGTGAATTTAGGTCCTCAGTTTGGTTATATGCTCCGTGAAAGCACCGATATGAACTTTACTTTTGACCAACGCAACATGCAAGATCGTGTGAATCCCGTGGTGGCTCAAGACACAATGGCAGTCAGTAAGAAGTTCGATTACGGCATAGCCGTTGGACTTGGTTTGGCGTATAGCCATCCCAAGATGGGCCATTTTCTATTGGAAGCCCGATATTATTACGGTCTTGCCAATATCTACGGCTCGTCAAAGCGCGACTATTTTTCAAAGTCCAACCATGGAAATATCGTTATCAAAGCCGCTTATCTTTTTAACATCACACGCACTAAAAGAAAGAATAATCATCAATAAATATATCTACTATGTTTGAAAATCAACCAAAAGGCCTGTATGCCTTAGCTCTTGCCAACACCGGTGAGCGTTTTGGTTACTATACCATGTTAGCCATCTTCGCTTTATTTATGCAAGCCAAGTTCGGATGGACAGAATCTCAGGCCGGACAAGTGTATGCCATATTCCTTGCCGTGGTCTACTTTGCACCGCTCCTTGGCGGGATAATCGCTGATAAGATAGGCTATGGGAAGTGTGTCACCATTGGTTTTGTCACAATGTTCCTTGGTTACCTTGGGCTGGCTATTCCCACGGGTGCCGACGAAGCCGGAAAGATTGCAATGTTTGCCGGTTTAACCTGCGTGTCGTTGGGAACGGGGCTGTTCAAGGGAAACCTTCAAGTGCTTGTCGGCAACCTCTACGACAACCCGAAGTATTCAAGTAGTCGTGATTCGGCGTTCAGCCTTTTCTATATGGCCATCAACATCGGCGCCATGTTCGCTCCCTCCATGGCCAAATGGATTACTAATCTCTATTTGGGTCAGTATGGTTTTGTCTACGATGCAGGCAATTTCGACCCCGCTTACCTCAAAGTATTGTATGGTGCCTATGGGCTTTGCTTTGGCGTGGCATGTGTGTCGTTACTTCTTTCGGCCGGAATTTACTTTGCATGCCGCAATTGGTTCAAACATGCCGATGTGACAGCAAAACAGGCAGAAGCCTCCAATCAGAAAGTTGAAGAGCTTACGCCCAAGCAGACCCAAGACCGTATTGTGGCTTTGCTGCTCGTCTTTGCAGTGGTTATCTTTTTCTGGATGGCTTTCCATCAGAACGGTTCTGCCCTGACCTTCTTCGCCAAGAAATATACGAATTTAGAGATTTACGGTTCAATGCGTATATGGTTCAATATTTTCAGTCTCGCATTGATAGCACTTTCCGTCTATACGGGTTTCGGCGCCTTGCAATCAAAGACTATGAAGGGCAAGGCTATTTGCGGATTTGCAACCTTGATAGCATGGGGAGGTGCCGCGGCACTTTTCTTGGGCATGGACAATCCGACAATGTCCCAACCCTCCGATTTCCAGCAGTTCAATCCATTCTTCGTAGTTGCATTGACGCCGTTCAGCATGCTTTTCTTCGGCCTTCTCGCCAATAAGAGACACGAAGTGAGTGCACCCGCCCGCATAGCATGGGGCATGCTGGTAGCCGCCCTTGGTTTTGCGGTAATAACCATGGCTTCCACAGGACTTATTTCTCCGATGGACTTAGGCGACAAGACGCAGAGCATTCTGTCGCCAAGCTGGCTGATTTCCACTTATTTCACGTTGACCTTAGCCGAATTACTACTGTCTCCGATGGGCATTTCCTTTGTCAGCAAAGTTGCTCCGCCGAAGTATAAAGGGCTAATGATGGGCGGTTGGTTCGTAGCCACCGCCATAGGCAACTATTTGAGTTCGATACCTTCGATGCTTTGGAACCGCATTCCGTTGATGTATAATTGGAGTATCCTAATAGCTCTTTGTCTCATCAGTGCCATCGTGATGTTTGCCTTGCTGAAGAAACTCAATAAAATGACGGCCTGATGATATAAAAAGGGGAGCTTTCTATCCTCCCCGTGTATTTCTTCCCGTATTCCCGTAAATTTTCTCCCGTATATAAATTTATTTTCATACGGGAGAAAATTTATTTCTTCCCGCAAGAAAAATTATTTCTTCCCGCAAAGAAATTTATTTCTTCCCGCAAGGAAATTTTCTCTCTCCCGCAAAGACGTTTGTTTTTGTGACTAATCTCAGCCATTTTGCGACGCGATGTCAGTCATATTGAACGGTGAAATAGCTGAGATTACAAGGTAAAATGGCTGAGGTTGAAGTGTGATATGGCTGAATCGCATCGTGATATCAAGAAAATAAGAACGATAATAGAATGAAACAGATTTAGGTGTAATGGACATTTGGTAGGCCAGATTAGCCAGCTTACCAAATGCCCATTACGCCGCCCTTAACTTTTATATGCGGAAAATGTTTACCGGACAGCAATAGTTTCGATTACATCAAATAAGGAAAAGCATACTTTCTTATAAGGTGTACTAAAAAAGTAAACAGATAAAAAGGAATAAAAAACCGCTGAACCTTTTACAGTTCAGCGGCAATCTCTCATTTTTCAGTTCGATTTGCAAATTACTTTGCAGTGTCAGCAGCAGCAGTATCAGCAGCAGCGGTATCAACCTGAGCAACAGAGTCAGAGTCATTGTTGCCTGCAGGAGTTGTAGTTTTGTTACCACAAGATGCGAAAGAGATAGCTGCAACAGCTACGAACATTAAAACTAATTTCTTCATTTTCTTTGCTTTTTAAATCTGTAAAACAATCATTTGTTAATTAAAACGATGCAAAGATAAGTATTTTTTCAATATATCAATCATGTTTTAACGACTTTTTTTTGTTGTTTTTGTAACTTTTCATTAATCATCTTATAATCAACAACTTACAGATATTAAATTATTGTTAATGAAAAAGGCACAAAAGGCACAGTTAACACCATATGATAGATACAATAAAGAGACCGACCATGATAACAAAATCTATCAGGCCGGCCCTTTCCTTTCCAAAGTTCAATACTCATCCCATGCCTTAATGTCGATATCCTCAAGGGACACCGTGCAAAATGCATTGATGAATGCACCGGCAAGACGGCTATTCGTGATGAGAGGAATATTCAGGTCTATGGCTGCACGACGTATCTTGTAACCGTTGGTCAGTTCATGTACCGTAAGGTTCTTCGGGATATTGACGACCATATCTATCTTCCTTTCGTGCAGCAAATCTAAAGCCTGTGGTTGCATTCCCTCTTCTGAAGGCCAGAAGACACGCGTGTTGGCAATGCCGTTCTCCTCAAGGAACTTGCTAGTACCACCGGTGGCATAGAGTTTATAGCCATGGACAACCAATTGTTTAGCTGCATCCAACATATCGACTTTCTGCTTAGCGCCACCCGTTGATAGCAACACGGTCTTCTCGGGGACACGATATCCCACGGAAAGCATACTCTTCAGCAGTGCGGTATTCGTGTCGTCGCCCAGACAACCAACCTCACCTGTAGAACTCATATCCACACCTAAGACAGGATCCGCCTTTTGCAAGCGATTAAACGAAAATTGACTAGCCTTGATGCCCACATAATCCAAGTCGAAGAGGTTTTTACTTGGCTTTTCAATAGGAAGTCCGAGCATCACTCTCGTAGCCAGTTCGATAAGGTTTATTTTCAACACCTTACTCACAAACGGGAAAGAACGGCTAGCACGAAGGTTACATTCAATCACAAGGATATCATTCTCACGAGCCATGAACTGGATATTGAAAGGTCCATTGATGTGCAGGTTCTTTGCTATTTGCCGACTGACACGCTTGATACGGCGCATGGTCTCCACATAAAGCTTCTGCGGTGGAAACTGAATCGTAGCATCACCGGAATGGACTCCGGCAAACTCGATATGCTCACTGATAGCATAAGCAAGAACTTCTCCGTTCTTTGCAACGGCATCCATTTCTATCTCCTTGGCGTGTTCGATGAACTTAGAGACGACAACGGGATGGTCTTCGCTCACATTTGCAGCCAACTGGAGGAAGCGTTCCAATTCATCTTCGTTGGAGCAGACATTCATTGCAGCACCGGAAAGCACATAAGAAGGACGCACTAAAACCGGGAACCCTACTCTATCAACAAACTTATCAATGTCTTCCATGCTAGTCAATGCACTCCACTCGGGTTGGTTGATGCCACTATCTGTGAGCATTGCAGAGAACTTTGCACGGTCTTCCGCACCATCGATATCCTGTGCCTTAGTTCCCAATATCGGAACATTCTGTGCATCGAGTTTCATGGCCAGATTGTTCGGTATCTGTCCACCGGTGCTGACAATCACACCATGTGGGCATTCCATTTCGATGATGTCCATCACACGTTCGAACGTGAGCTCATCAAAATAGAGGCGATCACACATATCATAGTCGGTCGAAACGGTCTCTGGATTATAGTTGACCATCACGGAGCGCCAACCTTCCTTACGTATCGTGTTCAATGCTTGAACACCGCACCAGTCGAACTCTACCGAACTACCGATACGATAAGCACCCGAGCCGAGAACTATCACAGAACGCTTGTCATTCTCGAATACGATGTCACTCTTTACGCCACTATAGGTCACATAAAGGTAATTGGTCTGTGCGGGATATTCTGCTGCCAGCGTATCAATCTGCTTCACCACGGGAAGAATACCATAGCCCTTGCGCTTGTTACGCACCAGCAGACCCGCCTTATGCATGTTCCCCAGTTCCTTTTCAAGGCCTATCGCACGCGCAATCTGGAAGTCAGTAAAGCCATAGACTTTTGCCGTGCGAAGCAAATCCTTATCCAAGGTATTGATGTTCACCTTCTTCAGTTCCTCGTCAATATCGATGATATGCTTCAGTTTCTGAAGGAACCACTTGTCAATCTTCGTGAACTCATGTATACGGTCAATGGTATAGTTCTTGTGCAAGGCTTTCGAGATGACAAAGACACGCTTGTCCGTAGGCTCGCTGAGCGCAGCATCCAAATCTTCTATCTCAAGCTCTTTGTTCTCCACAAAGCCGTGCATACCCTGCCCTATCATGCGGAGCCCTTTCTGAATGGCCTCTTCGAAGTTGCGACCAATGGCCATGACCTCGCCCACCGACTTCATACTTGAGCCCAACTCCTTGTCTACTCCACGGAACTTGGACAGGTCCCAGCGTGGAATCTTACAAACCACATAGTCGAGCGCAGGTTCAAAGAAGGCACTCGTGGTCTTGGTGACCGAGTTCTTCAATTCGAAGAGACCGTATCCCATACCCAACTTAGCCGCTACGAAAGCCAACGGATAACCGGTCGCTTTCGATGCAAGTGCAGAGGAACGGGACAGACGTGCATTCACTTCAATCACACGATAGTCTTCGCTCTTCGGATCGAAGGCATACTGCACATTACACTCTCCCACGATACCAATATGGCGAACTATCTTGATAGCCAATGCGCGGAGCTTATGGTATTCACTGTTGGTGAGTGTCTGAGAGGGCGCAACGACGATACTCTCGCCCGTGTGTATGCCCAACGGGTCAAAGTTCTCCATGTTGCACACCGTGATGCAGTTATCATAGTGGTCACGCACCACCTCATATTCTATCTCCTTCCAACCTTTCAGACTCTTCTCGACAAGCACTTGGGGAGAGAACGAGAAGGCCTTCTCGCAAATCTTGTCCAGTTCTTCTTCGTTATCGGCGAAACCCGACCCCAGCCCACCCAAGGCATAAGCTGCACGCACGATAACCGGATAGCCCAAAGCCGCTGCGGCCTTGCGCGCCTCGTCCATCGTCTCACAGGCTTCACTCTTGATGGTCTTCACGTCAATCTCATTCAGTTGCTCAACGAAGAGCTCGCGGTCTTCCGTATTCATGATGGCCGAAACAGGTGTGCCCAACACCTTGACGCCATACTTGGCAAAGACACCCGTACGCTCCAGCTCGACACCGCAGTTCAACGCCGTTTGTCCGCCAAACGAAAGCAGCACACCATCGGGGCGTTCTTTCCGTATCACCCTTTCAACGAAATAAGGCTTGACGGGCAGAAAGTAAATCCGGTCGGCCACGCCTTCCGAAGTCTGAACGGTGGCGATGTTCGGATTAATGAGCACAGTCTCCACGCCTTCCTCGCGCAATGCCTTCAACGCCTGCGAGCCCGAATAGTCGAACTCTCCGGCCTCTCCTATCTTCAATGCTCCCGAACCAAGAAGCAACACTTTCTTTATCGTTTCGTCTTTCATTGTCTTTCTATCTTAATGTGGTTACGAACATGTCAAATATGAACTCCGTATCAACGGGCCCCGAACAAGCCTCGGGATGGAACTGACTGGAGAACCAAGGGTTGGTCGTATGACGAATACCCTCGTTCGAGCCGTCGTTCATATTGACGAACATCTCTTCCCAATCAAAGTCCAGTGTATTCGCGTCGACGGCATAGCCATGGTTCTGGCTGGTGATGAAGCACTGCTTCGTGCCGACAAAACGCACGGGCTGGTTATGGCCGCGATGTCCATACTTCAGCTTATATATCTCTGCCCCCGAAGCCTTTGCGAGCAGTTGGTTGCCCATACAGATGCCACAGATGGGCTTCGTGCTCTGGCTCATCTGTTTTCTGATGATTTCCACCGCATCGGAACACATATCCGGGTCGCCCGGACCGTTGGCAAGAAATAGTCCGTCGTACTTCATGTCTGTGTAGTCATAGTTCCACGGCACCCTGACGACCTCGACGCCGCGCTCCACCAAGCAACGAATGATATTAGCCTTCACGCCGCAATCCACCAGCACCACCTTTTTTCCTGTGCCTTCATTATACCTGATAACCTCCTTGCACGACACCCTATCTACGAAGTTCACACCTTCGTAATCGGCCTCTGGGATATTATCGGGCTCGTCGTCGAAGAGTATCTTCCCCATCATCACGCCGTGCTCGCGCAACACCTTGGTCAACTCGCGCGTATCGATGCCCGTTATCCCCGGCACGTGCTCGCGTTTCAGCCAGCAGGCAAGGCTCTCCGTGGCGTTCCAATGACTATACTCCTCGCTGTAATCGCTGACGATGAGGGCCGAGGCATGAATCCGTTCGCTCTCCATGAAAGTGGGCAATCCATCGGCCTCGATGGTGAAAGGAGGCACCCCATAGTTACCCACAAGCGGATAGGTCAACACCACCAACTGCCCGGCATACGACGGGTCGGTGAGGCTCTCGGGATAGCCCGTCATTGCCGTGTTGAAGACAACCTCGCCGGCAACGGGTGCATCATAGCCAAAGCTCTTACCGCGGAACCGGGTTCCGTCACTCAGGACTAAAGTTACGTTTTTCATCATCTGTAGTTATATTAAATCGTTCATTCTCTCAATGTGTCCGGCGAAGGTGTAGTACACCCCTGATCATAGGTACGATACACCTCTCATCATCGGTACGGTACACCTTTGGTCGTAGGTACGGTACACCTCTGGTCGTGGGTACGGTACACCTCCGAACAAGAGTATTAAACACTCATCAGTGCAGGTGTTAAACACTCACCGATGCAGGTGTTAAACACTCATCAGTGCGGGTGTTAAACACTCATCAGTGCGGGTGTTAAACACTCACCGGTGCAGGTGTTAAACACTCACAGTTCAAGGTATTAAACCCCCGTTGTTGCAATATCTTTTTCCACGCTTTCGTAATAGTTCACAAAGGCCTGATTGCAGAGCTTCGTTCCGCCGGGCGTGGGGAAATGCCCCGTGAAGTACCAGTCGCCCTTATAGCCGGGCATGGCCTCGTGAAGCCCCTCGATGCTCTGGTAGACCAGTTCTATGGGAGTAGTCACGCCGCTCGGGCGCAACATCTCTACAATCTTGGCATTGATTTCCTCTGTCGTGAACGGTTCGTAGATGGCGCGCACCACATTGGTCATTCGCTCCTTGGGCTTGCGCAACTCTTCAAGGCATGCCTCGTAGATGGCGTGAATGACGTGCTCCATGTGCCTGTCTTTCAGCAGGGCGATGGTGGCGCGGAACACGCAGAACTCCTCCAAGCAGGGCATGTCGATACCGTAGTAATCGGGATAGCGTATCTGCGGCGCACTGCTCACGATGACCATTTTCTTGGGGTGCAGACGGTCGAGTATGCGCAGGATGCTTTTCTTCAGTGTGGTTCCCCTGACGATGCTGTCGTCGATGATGACGAGGTTGTCCTTTCCGGCGTCGATGCTTCCGTAGGTGATGTCGTAGACATGGCTGGCAAGGTCGTTGCGGCTGTTGCCCTCGGCGATGAACGTGCGCAGCTTGATGTCTTTCCATGCCGCCTTCTCCGAGCGCACGTAAGCATTCATTATGCTTTGCAGTTCCTCGTGCGAGGGCGCATGGCCGAGAGCTTCAATCTGCTTGATCTTCCGTTCGTTCAGATGCTGCGTGAGGCCGTCAAGCATGCCGTAGTAAGCCACCTCTGCCGTGTTGGGAATGTAGGAAAACACGGTGTGCTCCACGTCGTGGTTCACGGCCTTCAGTATCGGTCCTGTGAGCTGTTCGCCCAACTTCTTGCGCTCGTTATAGATGTCGCGGTCAGAGCCCCGGCTGAAGTAAATGCGCTCGAACGAACACGCTGCGTCTCCTCTCGGCGCCAAGATGCGCTCGATAGAACACTCGCCGTTCCTTTTCACCATCAGGGCCGTGCCCGGTTTGAGTTCCTCCACGTCTTCACACTCCAAGTCGAACGTTGTCTGCAGCACGGGGCGTTCGCTCGCCAAGGCCACGACTTCGTCGTCCTTGTAGTAGAATGCCGGGCGGATGCCCCAAGGGTCGCGCATGGAGAACATCTCTCCGCTTCCCGTAACGCCGCACACCACGTAGCCTCCGTCGAAGTCGGGCATCGTGGTCTTCAAGACGTTGCTCATTCTGACGTGGTCTTCGATGTAGCGCGTGATGTCGGTGTTCGTCAGTCCTTTGGCCTTTGCCTCGGCGAAGTTACGTTCCACTTCCCTGTCGAGTCGATGGCCCATGAGTTCGAGCATGATGTACGTGTCGCTGTAGATACGCGGGCATTGCCCCTGCAAAGTGAGCTTCTCGAAGATTTCATCGACGTTGGTCATGTTGAAGTTCCCGCAGAAGCAAAGGTTCTTGGCGCGCCAATTGTTCCTCCGTAGGAAAGGATGCACGTAGGAAATGCCCGTCTTCCCCGTCGTGCTATACCGCAGATGTCCCATGTAGAGTTCACCGGCGAAAGGAAGACCTGCCTTAGCATGGTCCACGTCTGCCAGCTGCTGTGCACTCATGCCGGCATAGTTCTTATGTACCTTTCCGAAGATTTCGGTGATGGCGTTCGAGCCTTCAGCTCTTTCGCGGAACATGTATTCATGTCCGGGCTGCGTATCAAGCTTGACACACGCCATGCCTGCGCCTTCTTGCCCCCGGTTGTGCTGTTTCTCCATCATCAGATAGAGCTTATTCAGGCCATACATCCATGTGCCGTACTTCTGCTGATAGTATTCAAGAGGCTTCAGCAAGCGTATCAAAGCGACTCCGCAATCTTCCTTTATTTCTTCCATTATATTCTTTGATTATTCCACGGTTACAGACTTAGCCAGATTTCGAGGCTGATCGACATTCTTATTCTTGCAAACGGCGATGTGATAGGCAAGAAGCTGAAGCGGAATCGTTGCCAGTAACGGCTCGAGACATTCCAAGGTTTCGGGGAGTTCTATCACTTCGTCGGCAATGCGACTGATAGTCTCGTCGCCTTTTGTTACCAAAGCAATCACCCTACCCTTTCTTGCCTTAATCTCCTGAATGTTGCTCAACACCTTCTCATACATCGCATTGTGTGTGGCAATGGCCACTACCGGCATATCGGAGTCCACCAAAGCGATAGGCCCGTGCTTCATTTCCGCAGCCGGATAGCCTTCGGCATGGATATAACTGATTTCTTTCAACTTCAAAGCTCCTTCCATCGCCACAGGATAACTGTAACCGCGCCCTAAATAAATGAAGTTGTGGGCATATGTGAATATCCTGCTCAGGTTAGCAATCTTCTCGTTCAGCTTCAACACCTCTTGTATCTTATCGGGAATGACAGACAATTCCTTAACAACCTCTTCATAAACCGCATCGGTAATCGTCTTCCTTTCTTTCGCCAAGGCCAAAGCCAACATCGTCAATACAAGGACCTGCCCTGTAAAGGCCTTTGTTGAGGCGACCCCTATCTCCGGACCTACATGGATATAGCTTCCCGTATCGGTCGAACGTGGGATACTTGAACCGACAGCATTACAAATACCATAGATAAAGGCCCCTGATTCCTTAGCCAGCTCCACGGCTGCAAGTGTGTCGGCTGTCTCTCCGCTCTGCGACATGGCAATAACAACATCGTCGCTCGTCACAACAGGGTTACGGTATCTGAACTCACTGGCATATTCCACATCTACGGGAATGCAGCAGAACGTCTCTATCAATTGCTTTCCTATCAATCCGGCATGCCAACTCGTACCACAAGCTACAATGATGATACGCTTGGCATGGAGTAAGCGTTCTTTATAATCAATCACAGCACTCAATGTCACATGATTGGCCTCCCTATTGATACGCCCTCTCATACAGGTCTTGAGACATTCTGGTTGTTCGAAAATCTCTTTTAACATAAAGTGAGGAAAGCCTCCTTTCTCTATTTGTCCGAGGTTGATATCTATTGTCTGAACAGAAGGATTCAATTCACGATTAAGCAGATTTACGACTTTAAGTTCTTCACCCAAACGCATTACGGCAATACTTCCATCTTCGAGGTAGACAACTTTGTCTGTAAACTCCACGATCGGACTTGCATCGGAACCCAAGAAGAATTCATCTTTACCAATACCAACGACCAAAGGACTTTGCTTTCGTGCTGCGATAATCTGATGAGGCTCTCGTTTATCCAAAACCGCAATTGCATAAGCCCCTATGACTTGATGAAGAGCCACTTGGACTGCCGTCAATGTATCAAGTTTTTTCTTTACCTGCACATACTCTATCAGTTGAACAAGCACTTCTGTATCTGTATCTGAGCGGAATTCCACTCCTTTAGCAATCAGATTATTCTTGATGTCAGCATAATTCTCAATGATTCCATTATGAATGATTGCCAAGTTCTTTGATGCAGAATAATGAGGGTGGGCATTAACAGATGAAGGTTCGCCATGAGTTGCCCAACGTGTATGCGCTATACCAACGGAACCAGAGATATTCTTGTCGGCACAAAAGCCCTCCAAATCAGCCACTTTTCCTTTGGTTTTATATAAGTTGAGCGTATCGTCATCGTTAATAAGGGCGACTCCGGCGCTGTCGTAACCACGGTATTCCAATCGCTTCAGTCCTTTTATCAATATGGGATAAGCCTCACGCTTGCCTAAATATCCTACAATTCCACACATATAATATACTATTAAATTATCCTGTTATATTCAAAAAAGAAGAATGAAACCGATTTAATCAATTATCATTCTTCAATTTATTTTTATCTTAAAACGTTAACTAACAACGAAGCTACACTGGTCACGATACCGACAAAAGAGAACCACAGTGTAGTTGAATTACCGATAGAAGAATTTTGAGACTGCACCTTATTCGGTTCTACGTAGAGCACGTCGTTTTGCTGTAAATAATAATAAGGTGAATTGATAAGATTAGCATCATTCAAATTTAATCGATGATATTCCTTTTCCCCATCAGCTTTTTCTCGTAGCAGAATCACATTATCACGTTTACCATAAATCGTCAAATCTCCGGCTTGTGCTAAAGCTTCTATAATACTCATTTTCTCTGTTGTAACAGGAAAAACACCCGGGTTCCTCACTTCGCCTGCCACTGTAACATGAAAACTTGCCATGCGGACAGTTACTACAGGATTTTCAGTTTTGGCTAAATAAGGCACCAGACGGTTTCTAATCAAATCCTCACATTCTCCTTTCGTAAGTCCCCCAACATGTACTTTACCAATAACGGGAAAATTTATATCACCTTTGTTGTCAACCAAATAATTCAAGGCTGACACGTTTCCGATTACTTTCTGATTATCTGTCCCCACAAAAGTTCCAGATCCCAAATTGAATGGTGCGGCAGCCTGTGGATCCGTGGTGTTTACAATGATATTCAATAAGTCCTTTGGCATGATATGTGCATCATAAAGCCCTCTCGAAGCTGCAAGGTCTACCTTGTCTATATTCTGAAAATAAGCTACTTTTTTGCTTCCAGAACAACTGCTCAGGAACAAAACAGCCGTTAATATTAAAAGTGAAAATGAAGTTTCTTTCATATCCTATATTTAGTAAATAATTAATCTTTGCAAATTTAATCCTATTTTTTTGAAATAACAAACTTTTCATTTATTAATATCCTGCGTTCCCATAATATCCTTCATACAAAGAAAAAAGAACGACACGTTATCAAACAAAAAGAATGCTATCTATGACGTTTAAGTTCCAATTTTGGTATCTTGACAACATCACCCTCTTTCAGTTCTTTATTCTTGTTCATAACTTCGAGATAGCATTCCATACCCGGACCTAATTGCTGTCTGCTGATTGAACGAAGCGTCTGCCCAGCTCTAGCTTTGACAACCTGCTTTACACCTACAATTCGATAAGCACCAGTACGGACACGTGCGTCACTACGATTCATCTCTGCATAAACATCATCTGGTTTTACTTTAGGCGTGATATTACCGACTTTATTTTCCTTCTGCTTAGTTCTAGCCGTAGGTTGTGTATTATGGACAACAGCTTGCCGCTTACCTACCTGCGTTATCAGTGCTTCTATACGCATATCCCGACGATGCAATTCCATGAAAAGATAAGATATTGCCCCACCTAAAAGGACGAATAATACAATTGCGGAAACAATCAATGCCTTTATTGCAAAAGGCGACCAACCACTACTCGGAACAGATTGTTCCGTCTCGTCTTCCTCTTCATCATCTATGTTTACTACCTCTGACGGTACATTCAACGAAAAACTGCTTTGTGGAACAAGAGCCTCTTCCTCTACGTCCTCTTTGTGCGAAGTTGTTTCAAATTCGGCTTGCTCTATTGTTGTAACCGACGAGCTATGCTTATTACTTTCCTTTTCCGTTTGTTCCTCGACGATTTCAGACTGTTTATCCAAAAGTCCGTCAATAGGTTTGTCTTCCAATTCCACACCATCGCCGACAACAACAGTCTCAAATTCAGAGAACGGACGATTCACCAACTCTTTCATTGAGTTATCAGGAACAAACGAAATCTTGTCGCGACCGTCTATCACAATACGTTCTCCCGTATTGACATCAACACTTTCACGCGAACTGACACTTGTCACCTTAAAGGTCCCCAAGCCTTTTATCTTGACTTGCCTTTCACGTTGTAGTCCTTCGTTTATCACATCAATCATCGACAAAACAAAGCGCTCGGCATCAGAAGTCTTCAGTTCATGCTTATCAACCAAGTAACGGGCAATGTCTTTTAGATTACGCATTTACTTCTCCTCCATTCTTTAGTTTCTCCTTGATAGAAGCATTTGGTTTGAACCCCAGAACCAACTTTGGCGGGACAAGCATACGTAACCCCGTTGAAGGATTTACAACCACACGCTCCATACGTTTTTTTACTTCAAAAGTCCCGAAACCTGCTAACGACACATTCTCTCCTGCTTCGAAGCTATCGCCCATTCCTTCAATCAACGCATTGACAAGCTTTTGGGCATCTGTCTGAGCATAGCCTGTCCTTAGAGCCAACTCTGCTATAAAATCCTTATTATTCATACCAAGAATGGTTATTTAACAACTTGTCCATAAAGGTCAAACGCTTCACTGTCCGTTATCTTCACACGATAGAAGCAACCCACACGAGGCCTACTTCCCTTTGTAGGGATAAGAACCTCAGGGTCAACTTCCGGCGAACAATACTCCGTGCGACCTATATAATAATCTCCTTCTTTCCTATCAATAATCACGGTCATGACTTTACCTATCTTTTCGGCTTCGACATTGGCACTAATTTTCTGCTGCACTGCCATCAGCCTATCAAGACGATACTGTTTAACCTCCTGAGGCACATTATCTTCATAGTGCACTGAACTATAGGTTCCTTCTTCTTCCGAATAAGCAAAAGCGCCCATGCGTTCGAACTTGGCCCACTTCACAAACTCAACGAGTTCTTCGAAATCTTCATCGGTTTCACCGGGGAAGCCAACCAACAAGGTCGTGCGAAGATGGATTCCCGGGACTGCTTCCCTTATCTTCTTTATCAGTTCAATCGTCTCTTCCTTGCTCACATGGCGATGCATGGCATCAAGCATATGGTTCGAGATATGCTGCAAAGCAATATCCAAATACTTGCAGACGTTCGGCTTCTCACGAATAACATCGAGTAATTCCAGCGGGAACTGATTGGGATAAGCATAATGCAGTCGAACCCATTTTACGCCTTCCACATCTGCAATGTCGCCAATCAGGTCGGCGATATGTCGTTGTCCGTCGATATCAACACCATAATAAGTGAGTTCCTGAGCAATAATCTGAAACTCCTTAACACCATCAGCCACCAATTCTCTGACCTCTTGCAATATATCTTCCTTTGGGCGGCTCACATGCTTGCCGGTTATCAAAGGAATTGCGCAATAAGCACAACGGCGGTCACAACCCTCTGCTATCTTCACATAGGCATAGTGTCGAGGAGTTGTCAACGACCTACGGCCATTGCATGAAGAAACTTCCGCCTTACCGAGGTCTGACAGCAGCTGCTTATAATTGAACTTTCCATAGAACTTGTCTACTTCCGGGATTTCCTTTTCCAACTCATCCTTATAGCGCTGCGACAGACACCCCATCACATAAAGCCGTTTCAGACGACCTTCGTTTTTCGCACTGACAAACTCAAGAATCGTATTGATGCTCTCTTCTTTCGCCGACTCGATAAAACCACACGTATTAATAACGGCAATTTCGCCGTCGGGCCGCTCACTGTCATGGACACAGTGATAGCCATTGGCTTCAAATTGCTTCATAAGAAGCTCGCTGTCAACAAGATTCTTCGAGCAACCCATCGTCACGATATCAATCTGATTCTTTTTCATCAATACGTCAAGCAAACAGTGAGTCTACGAACTCTTTGCGGTTGAACAACTGCAAATCCTCCATCTGTTCGCCAAGGCCAATATACTTCACCGGCACTTTCAGTTGGTCACTGATACCGATAACCACACCGCCTTTGGCCGTTCCGTCCAGCTTCGTAATAGCCAGACTCGTGATGTTTGTCACTGCCGAGAACTGTTTAGCCTGTTCAAAGGCATTCTGTCCCGTGCTACCGTCAAGAACGAGCATCACCTCGTCGGGAGCTTCGGGCAACACCTTCTTCATCACGTCTTTGATTTTCTTCAGTTCGTTCATCAGCCCAACCTTATTGTGAAGCCTACCTGCCGTGTCTATCAACACCACATCAGCCCCATTGGCTTTGGCACTCTGCAACGTATCGAATGCCACGCTCGCCGGGTCGGCTCCCATCTGCTGCTTGATGACAGGCACGCCGACGCGTTCGCCCCAAACAGATATCTGCTCCACGGCAGCCGCACGGAACGTATCAGCAGCCCCAAGATAAACCTTCTTTCCCGCCTTCTTAAACTGATAGGCCAACTTACCGATTGTCGTCGTTTTCCCAACGCCGTTGACGCCAACCACCAGAATCACGTAAGGCTTATGCGCGCAAGGAAGTTCCCAGTCGTCATTATCCGCCGCATTGTTTTCTTCAAGCAGCGAAGCAATCTCTTCGCGCAGCATTCCGTTCAGCTCAGAGGTCGAGACATACTTATCACGTGCCACACGCGATTCTATCCGTTCAATGATTTTCAAAGTCGTGCCCACACCCACATCACTCGTTATCAACACTTCCTCAAGATTATCAAGAACCTCGTCATCGACCTTCGACTTACCGGCAACGGCCCGCGTCAGCTTGTCGAACACGCTCTCCTTCGTCTTTTCAAGTCCCTTGTCGAGCGTCTCCTTTTTCTTCTTATTAAACAGTCCGAAAACTCCCATAGTTGTGAAATCAATGTATTGCTTATGCGCTACAAAGGTAATAAAAAAGTGAGGAAGCCGAAAGGTATAACCGAAAATAAATGAAACTTTGCACGATTTATCCCATTGTTATAGGCTGTCCGCGCGCATCACACTACACATCCGACGTTCCTCCCTTAAGAGTTGTCATCGTCTTTATTACTAAAGTATCGAATTATCTGCACGCTGATAAATATTTCTCTGCATGCTGATAAATATTTCTCTCCACGCTGATAAATATTTCTCTGCGTGCAGATAATTCGATACTCCTTATATATCTCATCTCGGAGATGTACTGTTTTCGGGCCTGCATTCCCTCTTTATCGGCCGACGGACCACGCTTACAAAGCCCGTCTCTCACGTTCCGACGGCCGGACGCGCCTCGTATTGCATCGACAATCCTACCGAAACAGGGCGATTTAAGCGCAGACGACGCAAATTTGTCGGCTCCTTCAGTGCATAATACGGATTTTTTCCGTAAGTTTGCAGACATGATTAGCAAAGCAAAAGTCAAATTCATCAAATCGCTCCGACTGAAGAAGAACCGCGAGCAGGCTCGTCTCTTCATAGCCGAAGGGCATAAAGTCGTGGGCGAACTGTTGGCTTCGGGCTGTGCACACACGATAGTGGCCACGCAGGAATGGCTTTCCGCTCACTCGGCACCGCCGACCAACGAACTCGTTGCCGTAGACGAGGAGGAACTACGCAAGGTGAGTCTCCTGCAACATCCGCAACAAGTGCTGGCCCTGTTCCCTTTCTTCGACGATGCAGCAAGCGATGCCATCGACACCACGTCGCTTTCGCTGATGCTCGACGGCGTGCAAGACCCCGGCAATCTGGGCACGATTATCCGCATAGCCGACTGGTTTGGCATCGGCAACATCTACTGTTCTACGGAAACGGCCGATGTCTACAATCCCAAAGTCGTGCAGGCCACAATGGGGAGCATTGCACGCGTAAGGCTGCACTATGGCGATTTGGAAGCGATGCTCGACCGGTTGCCCACCGACTTTCCCGTCTACGGAACCATGCTCGACGGCAACGACATCTACCGCGAACCGCTTTCCTCTCACGGGCTCATCATCATGGGCAACGAGGGTAACGGCATCTCCCACGAAATCGGCAAGAGAGTCAGGCACAGACTGCGGATTCCCTCTTATGCCGAAGGACGTGCCACGGCCGAATCGCTGAACGTGGCTGTCGCTACGGCTATCACTTGCGCAGAGTTCCGCCGAAGAAACAGCTAAAACCATCTTTCGATATAGACACATAAGAATGAACTGAAATGAAGAGACAGAAATTCCTATTCATCGACCGCGACGGCACGCTCATCGAAGAGCCCGCCGACGAGCAGATAGATGCTTTTGAGAAGCTACAGTTTAAGGAAGGCGTGTTCAGAAACCTTGGCTTCATCTGCAACAAGCTCGACTTCCGCTTGGTTCTGGTGAGCAACCAAGACGGTTTGGGGACGGCTTCCTTCCCTGAAGAAACGTTCTGGCCCGTCCATAACCTTATCCTCCGAACCCTTGAGGGGGAAGGCATTACGTTCGACGACCAACTCATCGACCGCCACTTCCCCGAAGACGGCTCGCCCATGCGGAAGCCGGGCGTCGGCATGCTGAAGGACTATCTGAATAATCCTGCTTATGATATAGAAGGTAGCTATGTCATAGGCGATCGGGAAAGCGATGCGCTGTTGGCAGAGAACCTTGGCTGCAAGGCTTTGATATTAGGAAAAGAAGGCATCACATGGGACAAGATTTCTGAACTGCTCTTTGCCGGTGAGCGCATCGCAGAAGTTCATCGCCAAACAAAAGAGACCGACGTTCATGTCAGGCTTTGTCTTGACGGTACGGGGAAATGCGATATCAATACAGGACTTGGTTTCTTTGATCACATGCTTGAACAAATCGGCAAGCATGGCATGATGGACCTCACGATACGCGTAAAAGGCGATCTCGAAGTAGACGAGCATCATACGATAGAAGACACAGCCATCGTGCTCGGAGATTGCCTCTTGCAGGCATTAGGAGACAAGCGGGGCATCGAGCGTTATGGCTATTGCCTTCCCATGGACGACTGCCTTTGTCAAATTGCACTTGACTTCGGAGGACGCCCTTGGCTCGTATGGGACGCAGACTTCCATCGGGAGAAGATTGGCGAGATGCCCACGGAGATGTTCTTCCACTTTTTCAAGAGTCTGAGCGATGCCGCACGAATGAACCTCAATATCAAAGCTGAAGGCACCAACGAACATCATAAGATAGAGGGAATATTCAAAGCACTTGCACGTTCACTGAGAATGGCAGTCAAGCGAGACATCTATCATTTCGAACTTCCCTCAACCAAAGGGAAACTCTGACAATGGAAGCGTTAATCTGCGTTAAAAGCCACATAATTGTCACAGGCCCGATGTAGGGTTTCAACAAAAAAGCGTAACTTTGCACCGATTTAGTCCGTTTTAGGCTCGGAAGAAGTATCGGCAAATGTCGGTCGCCTTGCGGAAAAACCCGTTTAATAAATAAATAATGTACGCAATCGTAGAGATTAACGGTCAACAGTTCAAAGTTGAAGAGGGCAAAAAGCTCTTTGTGCATCACATTAAAGATGCAGAGACAGGTAAGACTGTTGAATTCAACAGAGTCCTGCTTGTTGACAACAACGGAGCAGTGACAGTTGGTGCACCAACAATCGATGGTGCAAAAGTAGTAGTAGAAGTAGTGAACCCCCTTGTGAAAGGTGACAAGGTCATCGTTTTCAAGATGAAGCGCCGCAAAGACTATCGTGTCAAGAACGGTCATCGCTCACAGTTCACGGAAGTAACAGTTAAATCAATCAACGCTTAAAATTCAGGAGGAAAGAACAATGGCACATAAAAAAGGTGTAGGTAGTTCCAAGAACGGACGCGAATCAGCTTCACAGAGATTAGGCGTTAAGATTTGGGGTGGTCAGAAGATTATCGCTGGAAACATCATCGTTCGCCAGCGTGGTAATAAGCATTATGCCGGTGAGAATGTTGCTCAAGGAAAGGACGACACACTCTATGCACTTGCAGACGGTGTGGTTTACTTCCACAAAGGCAAATATAATAAAAGTACAGTATCTGTTCTCTCCCCGGAGGCTTATGCAGAGAAAACAAAAGCTTAAATAAGAAGCACTTATTCCAAACAAACAATAGAATGCCGGTCTCTTGATTGAAACCGGCATTTCTTATGTTTACTTCTCCGATAAACCCGGAGGAATCTTTCAGAATTTGAAATAATTTCGGGCATTGTAATAGGAAATATCTTCTACCATGCGGGCCAAAGTTTCCTTGTCGTTTGGCAAAAGGCCTTTTTCCACATCATTACCCAACAGATTACAAAGCAGACGACGGAAATATTCATGTCGCGGATAGCTCAGGAACGAACGGCTATCGGTCAACATACCCACAAAACGACTCAACAAACCAAGTACAGAAAGTGCATTCATTTGACGAGTCATACCGTCAAGCTGGTCGTTGAACCACCAGCCTGAGCCAAACTGTATCTTGCCCGGGCATGAACCATCTTGGAAATTGCCAAGCATTGTCGCTATTACTTCATTGGCACAGGGATTTAGACAGTAGAGTATTGTACGCGTGAGTTTTCCTTCCAGATTCAGTTCATTCAGGAAATGACTCATGGCCCGTGCCGTATTAAACTCACCAATAGAGTCGAACCCTGTATCTGCACCCAGTTTATTAAACATGAGCGTATTGTTGTCACGAATGGCACCATAGTGATATTGTTGTGTCCAATCTGCCGCATGATCCATCTCCGCGCACATTTTAAGAAAAGCGTGCTTGTATTGGCGGATTTCCACGGCACTGAGCTGCTGACCACGGAGAGCCTTTTCAAAAATAATGTCAATCTGACTATCTGTATAAGGATCATCATAGAACTCTTCCACGCCGTGGTCGGAAAGTCGACAACCATTATCTGAAAAGAAATCATGACGCTTTTGAAGTGCCTCCATCATATCGACAAACCTGCAAATCTCTACCCCACTCACTTCAGCCAGTTTACCTACATAGTCGGCAAAATCTGTTTTTTCTATATTCATTGCCCGATCAGGACGCCATGCCGGTATCATTCTGATCTCGAAACCGCTTTCACGCGTCTGCTTGTGATAACGAAGGTCATCTATCGGATCATCTGTCGTACAAACACACTCAACATGATAATGACGCATCAGACCACGGGCACTGAACTCCGGCTGTTGAAGTTTCTCATTACATTCGTCATAGATTTCACGCGCAGTCTTAGGACTCAACTGCTTGGTGATGCCAAAGGCCGTTTTCAATTCCAAATGGCTCCAATGGTAAAGTGGATTACGAAATGTATAGGGGACCGTCTCAGCCCATTTCTCGAACTTTTCCCAATCATCGGTGTCTTCACCCGTACAATACCTCTCGTCCACTCCGTTCGTACGCATAGCCCGCCATTTATAATGGTCTCCACCCAACCACAATTCCGTAATACTGCGAAAACGATGATCGTTTGCCACCATTTCGGGTATCAAATGACAATGATAATCAATAATTGGCATTTTTGCCGCATGATTGTGAAAAAGTTCCTGCGCGGTTGCAGTCTCCAACAGGAAATTCTCATCCATAAACTGTTTCATAATTGACTCGGTTATTTCGATTGATTTTGTGATGCAAATATACATTTATTTTTTGGAACTACGGGAAATTTGGGCTATATTTGCACCGATTTTTACGCAAACGATGACGTATGCACACAGACAACAAAAGAAGAACAAATTATACGGGAAGCGTCCTGCTCATTTATACGGGAGGGACCATCGGAATGGGCAGGAACAGGCAGACAAACGCTTTGGAGCCCTTGGATTTCAACCATCTGGTGAGCAATCTCCCAGAGATGAAATATCTTTCAATCAATATCGATATCCTCCAATTCGAACGGCCCATCGACTCCAGCGACATGGCAACGGAACATTGGGCCGAGCTCGTGAGAATCATTGCCAACAGATATGAAGCGTACGACGGTTTCGTCATTCTGCACGGGACAGACACCATGGCCTATACGGCGTCGGCGTTGTCGTTCATGCTTGAAAACCTGACCAAGCCCGTGATCCTCACAGGAAGCCAGCTGCCGATCGGGCAACTGCGGACCGACGGAAAAGAAAATCTCATCACAAGCATCGAACTTGCCGCTGCACAACATGAAGACGGGACGGCCATCGTTCCGGAAGTTTGCATCTACTTCAGCGGTAGCCTGCTAAGAGGGAACCGTTCGACAAAGCGAAATGCCGACGGCTTTGATGCCTTCGACTCTTTCAACTATCAACATCTGTGTGAAGCCGGCGTCGATTTCCATTTTCAGGAGCACAACATCTTACAGCCCGACTTCGCCAAACCAATGATACCGCATTTCGACATGAATCCAAACGTCATGGTGCTTTCCCTTTTCCCCGGCATTCAAGCTGATATTTTCAAACACGCTCTTGATGCCCCCGAACTGAAAGGTGTCGTCATGAGAAGTTTCGGAAGCGGGAACGCACCACAACAGCCTTGGTTGATAGACATTCTGAAGAAAGCGACCCAACGTGGCGTTTCTGTCGTCAATATCAGCCAATGTGTGGCCGGTTTTGTCGAAATGGAACGCTATGACACGGGCTATCAGCTGAAAGGGACCGGGGTCATCAGCGGGCGCGACAGCACGGTCGAAGCAGCCGTCACAAAACTGATGTATCTCTATGGCAGATATGGGAACGACACGCAGACCATACGGCACCAGCTGAAGCGTTCGCTTGCCGGCGAAATTCATGCTTGACGGTTTTTGGTTACGTCGGTTCGGGATAAGAATATTCAGGCAGCAAACCCCGAAGGGGTGACACTCCTACACTTTCTTTAACTTTTAGGTGCCAGAGTACGGCACTCCTATACTTTTCTTAACGTTTAACTGTCAGAGTGCGGCGCTCCTACACTTTTCTTAACGTTTAACTACCAGAGTGTGGCACTCCTAGGCTTTTCTTAACGTTTCAGTGTCAGAGTGCGGCACTCCTAGGCTTTTTTCTATTTTCGAGTGTCAGCGTGCGGCGCTCCAGACGTTTTTTTACTACATCGGCCTTCCGCCAAAGCCACCGAAGCCACCCGGAGGACCAATGGGCCTTCCGTGGCGCCCGCCCTTGCCGTGTCCGCCCTCCACGGGAGGAGCGGGCATACCTTTATTGGCATCCTTTCCTCCAAAAAGGTTCAGGCGGTAAATAACGTGGAGCATGGCATAGCTATTGATGCTGTTATACGTGATGTCATTACGTCGGAGTGCAGTGACCGTACGGCTGAAATTACTCTGCCGACGGAGAATATCATAGAACTGCAGGCTGACAGACAGTGACCTCCCTTTCAAAAATCCCTGTGAGAGTTGTGCATTCCAAACCAGTTCGTTCGTATTCATCGATGCATCGTTGTATCCACGGCGCGAGTTGTTATGCAAATCGGTTGCCAGCGACATGCCCCATGGCAACGAGATGTTCACCGAACCGCCATAGGCGAATTGCCATGTGTCCAGATTGCTCTGCTGCTGAAGTTGGTTACGGCTGTGCGTGTAGTTCAACGAACCATCGAGAGCAAGCTCCAGCCAACTGTTACGGTAGCTTGTTTCAAGGCGCTCACCCAAAGAGGTCGAACGGGTCGTATTCTTCACAGATGAGGAGCTGGCGTTCCGGGCGGCATAAGCCACATAGTTATTATAGTTCACGTTGGTGAAGGTATTGACATTGAAATGTCCGGCAGAGTCGATTGCCGTATTAAACATTAGGGCACCGTTCACGTTCCAGTTTCCGTTAATGTTCTCCGGGCGTGTTGTCCGTCCGCCGGTCTTGTCATCGTAGGTCACCCTGTTACTGATACCGTTGCGCGTGTTGCTATAATTCAGAAACGCCATGACGGCCCGCTGCTTGCTTTCTATATAGTTGTTGTAGAAAAACCTGAAGTTATTGGTGAACGAAGGCTTCAGCCCCGGATTACCCATGGAGATATTCAACGGGTCGCTATCGTCGGTGATATCGAGCAATTGCGTCATGCTCGGCTGCGAGGTTGTGCCCCGGTAATTGATGCGAAGATTGCTCACCTTACTGAAGCGATAGCGGAAATCGAGCGTCGGCGCGACATTGGTGACCCTACGCATCGTGTCGACATGAATTCCCTGATAATCCTGCATGTACTTCGATTGCTGCGGCTGTACCATCATGCCCACATTGAAATTATACTTCTTACGGACGATGCGCAGCATCAGTTGGAAGTCGTGGATATAATTGCGATATTCGGAATAACGACTCAACCGCTTGTCGAAATAGCTTCCCAGCGGATTGGCCAGTCGGGAGAGATAAGCGTCCCATGCACCGTAGCCAAGGGAAAGACCGCTGAAGAAGTGCTCGCCTAAGTTGCTGAAATCATAGGTCGAGCGGTCGCTCTTGCTGAACTTGTATTGAAACTCATAGCTGAACTGCAAGAAGGTCGCATGCAGAATAGGTTCACTGTAGGTGAAACGGGCACTGTAACCATGATTCGTTGTCGGCATCAAGCTCCAGCGGTTCTTCTGATAAGTGGAATCCTGCCCCAGTTTGTTCTGCACCTGATAGAGGTGGACGTTGTTCATGGAAAGGTTCTTACTGTCGTTCTTTCCATAATTAGCATCAACGCGCAACGTAACGTTCCGCCCTCGCACGCCCAACTTGCGATTGTATTGCAGCATACCGCCGACACGCTTGTTCCCGGCGTTCACAATGCTCTTGCTCTCGCGCTTGTTAACCATCAGGTCGTCGGCCTCAAGCTGGGCCAGCGACGCTGCTGACAGCGGGTCGGTCACATAGAGATAGGGGTCGGCATTGTAAGAAGCGGAGAGGTTGTTCGAATAGCTGTCGCTACCGGTATAAGTGAACTTCGGGCGGAACGTAACGACGGTCATCGAATCGGGTTTCCATTCCACACGCATGCGCCCGTCCCACGAGTCGCTGCGCGAAAAGGTCTTATCGTTGCTGTTGGAGAACGCTCCCACCTTGCTGACAAAGTTCTCGGAAGAGCCGAAGGAACTGACATCGCCATCAGAATGGTTCCAACGCAAGGAAGCGTCCAGCTGCAGTTTGTCTTTCAGTTCGAAGTTATAGTTCACCCCCAGCATCTTCGTAGCATTCAGTCCCTGTGCGCCGGCCCCGAAGCGTCCGAACCCGCCTCCGCCCGGAAAGCCTTGGTCGTTGGTATTGTTGGCATTCGCGAAGACCATCAGTCGGCTCTTATCATCGAACGAAGCTCCCATACCGCGGTTCGTATAGCGACCGTCGGTGCCTACCCCGAGGTCTACATTGCCGAAGACGCCTTTGTTCATTCCGGCCTTCACACCGAAGTCGAGCACGGTCTCTTCCTCGCCGTCATCGATGCCGGTTACTTTGGCCAGATCGCTCTTTTGGTCGTAGGCCTTGATGTTGTTGATAACCGACGCAGGAATGTTCTTCAGCGCAGTCTTCGTGTCGCCCGTCATGAATTCCTTGCCCTCGATGAGTATCTTCTTCACCTCTTTGCCGTTGATGGTTATCTTGCCGTCGTCGCTGATACGGGCACCGGGCAGACGCTTCACGAGTTCTTCTATCGTAGAACCTTCGGGCGTGCGATAGGCCGAGGCATTATAGACGAACGTGTCTTCTTTCAGCGTCACCTTGGTTGCCTGACCGGTTATGGTCGCCCCCTTCAGCATCACGGCATCGGCCCCCATCACGATCGTGCCCAAGTCCACGTCTTTCCCATTGACGACATTGACCTGACGCAGCAGCGTCTTATAGCCGATGCCGGTGATTCTGACGAGATAAAGCCCGTCGTCGGGCGCCTTCACCGAGAACTTTCCGTCGTTGTCGGAAACCGTTCCCGCAACGAACGAACTGTCACGGGCGCGAAGCAGCTGCACCGTGGTCTGTGGCAAAGGTTCTTTACTGTCTCTGTCAGAAAGAAGTCCGCTGACAAGCCGGCTCTGCGCGAAGCCGCTTCCGCACGCAATGGCCATCAGCAAGATTAAGATAGATTTTCTCATCAATGATTTCAAAATAAATTCGGTGGTTTAGACGCGGCCTTCGCGATTAGGTTTAATCCAACAATCACAAAAACTTATGAATTTATGTTTCATGTCCAGCCATTGCAACGGCTTGGTTTCCGTCTGTCGCTAAAGACCGGGCCAAGGGGCCCGTTTCTACTTCCATTGGAAGTCCTGTCCTACCTCCAATGGAAGTCCTCTCCTATCTCCATTGGAAGTCCTATCCTATCTCCACTGGAGGTCCTATCCTACCTCCACTGGAAGTCCTATCCTACTTCCAATAGTAGTCCTCTACGACTTCCAATAGTAATCCTATTGTACTACTGATAGTAGTCCTCTACGACTACTAATAGTAGTCCTTCCACACCTCCAAAAGGAAGACGATTGTATTCCTTATAGGAAGTCTTGACCTTTCCTTATAGGAAGCCTCGACTCTTCCTTATATGAATCCTCGACCTTTCCTTATAGGAAGCCTTTACCTTTCCTTATAGGAAATCTAAACACAGCCAATAAGAAGCGTAAACCTTTACGTGATGTTTTTACAGTCATCATGCCTTGCCAATCTCCAAAATGATTACTTTTGCAGCAACCATCATATAACGCAATCAAACAAATATTAGGAAACTAATCATGAAAGAATTAAAATCCCTGAACAAGCTCACTGCTCCCAAAAGCACGATGCCCGAAAGAATTATTCAGTTTGGCGAAGGAAACTTTCTCCGTGCCTTTGTCGATTGGATTATCCACAACATGAATCAAAAAACGGATTTCAACTCGTCTGTTGTCGTCGTACAACCCATCGAACGCGGTATGGTAGATTGGCTGAACGGGCAAGACTGTCTTTATCATCTCAATCTGCAAGGCAAGGAAAACGGTCGGCCCGTCAACACCCTGACACGCATCGATGCCATCAGTCGTGCGCTTAATCCCTATACTCAGCATCAGGCTTTCATAGCCTTGGCCGAACAACCTGAAATGCGCTTCATCATATCAAACACGACCGAGGCCGGTATTGCTTTCGACGACAGCTGCAAGTTTACCGACGCACCGGCTTCGAGCTATCCGGGCAAGCTTGTGCAGCTGCTGTTCCACCGCTATCAATACTTTAATGGTGCGCCCGACAAGGGCATGATCATCATGCCGTGCGAATTGATATTCCTCAACGGACATCATCTGAAGGCTTGCATCAACCAATATATCGACTTGTGGAAAGCTGATTTAGGGGCCGATTACGAAGGCTTCAAAGCATGGTTCAGAGACCATTGCTTCGTTTGCGCCACCCTTGTAGACCGTATCGTCCCGGGCTTCCCACGCGATACGATTAAGGAAATCCAAGAGAAGATTTGCTATAAGGACAACCTTGTGGTGAAAGCCGAGAGCTTCCATCTATGGGTGATTGAGAAGGCCGAGAACATGACCGTGGAGCAACTGCAGGAAGAGTTCCCTGCACACAAGGCCGGCCTGCACGTGCTCATCACAGACAATGAAAAACCCTATCATGCCCGCAAAGTAACCCTGCTGAACGGTCCGCATACGGTGCTATCGCCGGTGGCCTTCTTAAGCAACGTCGATATTGTGCGTGATGCCTGCGAACACCCCGTGATAGGGAAATATATCCATAAAGTGCAGTTTGACGAACTCATGCAAACCTTAGACTTGCCTATGGAAGAACTCCAGCAGTTTGCAACTGATGTAATGGAACGGTTCGAAAACCCGTTCGTTGATCATCAGGTCACTTCAATCATGCTCAACTCTTTCCCGAAATATGAAACTCGCGATCTGCCCGGCCTAAAGATTTATTTGGAAAGAAAGGGTGAACTTCCGCGCGGATTGGTATTCGGTTTAGCTGCCATCATCACTTATTATAAAGGTGGAAAGCGTTCGGACGGAACCGCCATCACTCCGAATGACGACAAGAAGATTATGGACAGACTGACCGAACTCTGGAACACCGGCGACACGCAAAAGGTGGCAGAGGGTGTTCTCGCTTTCGACTATATCTGGCATAAAGACCTTAACAAAACCGTTCCCGGTTTAACCGAACAGGTGAAGAAGTATCTTGATTTAATCCAAGAGAAAGGTATGCTTGACGCAGTTAAAGACATTCTCTGATTTATCTTAAACATAATATAAATCCCTTTATCATCTCCGAACAATCGGATGATAAAGGGATTTTTTCATTGAGCGGCTCAATACACCCTCAACGTATCTCCCACTCTCGCTTGATAATCCGGCGACAGATGATTCTTCTTGTAAAGACTCTTGAGGCGGATACCATAGCGTTGTGCGATGCTGTACATACTCTCGCCAGCCTTCACGATATGTGGTCGGTTCTTATAAACCTTGTCTGCCTTCTTCTGCTTCTTCTTCAGATAAATAATCTCACCTGCATGGAGCACGTCGTGCTTGTCGCGCTCGTTATACTTTGCAATCTTACGATAGGAAATGTCTATCTCTTCGCCTATACCCTTAAATGTGTCGCCGGCGCGCGCAATGATATAATAGTTTTTGTTATAAATCTTGATTGGATGAAGGCTCATGCCTTGCGATACAGGCTTATCGTATCCTCCACGCTTCGCCATAAACTTGTCATAGCTGGTGGCCTTGTCAAGTTCATAAAGTTTATAGAGCTCGATCAGTTCTATCAACTTGTCCGCATATCTCGGATTGGTTGCATATCCGCAAGCCTTCAATCCCTGTGCCCAACCACGATAATCCGTACGTTGGAGCGTAAAGAGACTGTTGTATCTTACGTTATACCGCAAGAATTTACTATGATCCTCGTAGCTTTGCAATACATTATCGTATGCTCGAAAGCATTCGTTGCGTGCGTCATCGTCATGGTAAACGCTTCGCCCTGTCCAGCCGTGACACTTGATACCAAAGTGATTGTTGCCCTTTACAGACAGCTCACTTCTGCCGGCTCCACTCTCAAAAATTCCCTGAGCCAAAGTAATACTTGCAGGAATGTTATAACGCAACATCTCCTCTATCGCAAGGTCTTTATATTGGTCGATGTATTCCTGATATACCGAGTTCCAACGCATCTGTGCAGAGAGATGCGATATAAAAAACAAACAAGCAAACAGGAAGAGGCATATTCTTTTCGTCATAGCGGCAAAATTACGAAATATCAGAAAAAAACACAAGAAACATAGGGGCTTTTATCAATTATTAGTAATTTTGCAATATGTCTGACGATAAGAAACTCATCATCGTACTGGGATCGAATTACCATCCGATGCAGCATATCCGGCATGCGGAAATCATGTTGAAGGAACATTTCCCCGACATCATCTTCTCCGCACACTTACGGACGAAGCCCATCGGCATAGCTTCACCGCACTTTGTCAACACACTCGCCGTCTGCTCCGCGAAAGGCGGTCTTGAAGATACGCTCCGAGACATCAAGCGCATAGAGCATTCATGTGGCGACACCATGCAACAGCGAAAGAATGGCGTTATTGTCATCGACATAGACCTTCTCCGTTTCGGAGACAAAAAACTACATAAAGACGATTGGAAACGTCCCTATATCCGACAACTCCTTGAAGAAATGAACCTGATATGAAAAAGATACTCCTCCTTTCAGTACTTTTGCTGAATCTCAATGCCAAGGCACAACGCTTTGAAGACTATTTCACCGACGCGACACTACGCATCGACTACACCTTCTCGGGAAACACAAAGCATCAGGAAATTGCTTTGGACAAACTGAACTGCTCACCACGATGGTATGGAAAGCGCAGGCGATTGACCGAAGTGCCCGTCGAAGGCAATGGGCAAATCATCGTGCGCGACCATCGATCTGACAGCATCATCTACAAGAACTCCTTTTCCACACTCTTTCAGGAATGGCTCTCTTACGACGAAGCCAAGACCACTCCGCGAAGTTTCGAGAACGTTTTCCTAGTACCGATGCCCAAAGACACCATAGACGTGACCCTCACCCTCTATGACAATCGACGAAAGCCGATGGCTTCCATGCATCATCAAGTGGTTCCGACCGATATCCTCATCAGAAAGATAGGCTACGACAGGCAAACACCGCATGTACAGCTGCTCGCGCCCAAAGACAGCACAGCCTGTATCCGCATCGCATTTGTCGCCGAAGGCTACCGGCCGGCTGAGATGCCGACATTCATCAGCGATGCTACCCATGCCATGAATGCCATCTTCGCCCATGAGCCTTTCAAGGGGCTGAAAGACCGCTTCTCGGTGGTTGCCGTCGAAGCACCGTCCAAGGACAGCGGGACCTCTATCCCCTCGAAAGGCATTTGGAAACACACCGCGCTGAGCAGCCACTTCGACACATTCTACAGCGACAGATACCTGACCACGCTGCATCTCAAAGACATGCACGACCTACTTGCCGGCATTCCCTATGAACACATCATTGTCCTCGTCAACACCGACCACTATGGCGGAGGCGGTATTCTCAATTCCTACAACCTGTCGATGGCGCACCACAGGCTCACCAATGCGGTGGTTGTTCATGAATTTGGCCACAGTTTCGCCGGATTGGCAGACGAATACGGATACGACTTCGAGCAAATTCCGATTTATCCTCACGACATTGAGCCGTGGGAGCCGAATATCACGACGCTGACCCGCTTCCGCGACAAATGGGTAGACATGATAAAGAAAGGAACGCCCGTGCCCACACCCGCCACAGAGAACAATCGCCAACGTGTCGGCGTGTACGAAGGGGCCGGATATGCCCTGAAAGGCGTGTATCGTCCCATGCAGGATTGTCGCATGCGCACCAATGAAAGCCCGGATTTCTGCCCCGTATGCCAAAGAGCCATCGCCCGACTGATAGATTTCTACACCCGATAAATCCGGATTGGCAATTAGTCCTGCGCCATGTGCGCAAACGCCACAGCGAACGATGGCAACCTTTCGCCCCGGGGCGAAAGCACCAAACGCAAACATGTGTTAACGTCGCCCTAGGGCGAAGGTTCAAATGAAAACATAAATTAACATCGCCCTAGGGCGAAAGTTCTAAATGTAAACGTGTCTTAACGTCGCCCTAGGGCGAAAGTGTCAAACGTAAACGTGTGTTAACGTCGCCTTAGGGCGAAGAGCCTCTGATGACCAATTTGGAACGATTTCCAAGCCTCTTCTCTTATTTCAACCCTTCTGCGACTCGATCTCAGCCATTTCGGGCGGTGATATGAGTCATATTACGAGGTGAAATAGCTGAGATTGCAAAGCCATGTGGCCGATATCAGATTACGATTTGACGGATAAAAAAAACGACAGTTAGGGTAGCGTCATTCCTACCCTAACTGTCGAAAAGGTTGCCCCGGTTATTCCTCGGGCTTCATGTTCGTGTAGACAGTCTGAACGTCGTCGAACTCTTCGAGTTTCTCAACCATCTTGTCTATGGTCTCGCGCGCTTCAGCCGTCACGTCTTTCAAATCGTTGGGGATATAGGTGAACTCGGCACCGGTGACCTCGAAACCTTCAGACTCGAGGTGCTTCTGAATGTCGCCGAAACTCTTCGGGTCGCCGTAGATGGTGATTTCGTTCTCCTCCTCATCTTCGTCGTACTCGTCTTCCACGCCATAGTCTATCAAATCGAGTATGAGTTCATCCATGTCGAGTCCCTCTTTCTTTTTGAATGTAAAGACCGACTTGTGGTCGAAAAGAAAGGAAAGACTACCTGTCGTTCCCATGTTGCCACTGAACTTGTTGAAGACGGAACGCACGTCGGCCACTGTTCGCGTAGTGTTGTCGGTCAAGGTATCCACCAACACTGCCACGCCGTGAGGCCCGTAGCCTTCGTAAGTAACTTCCTTGTATTCGCTTTGGTCCTTGCCCATGGCGTTCTTGATGGCCCGCTCGATGTTATCCTTCGGCATGTTCTCGCGCTTACAGTTGGCTATCAATGCGCGAAGCGTAGGATTATTCTCGGGTTCGGGACCGCCGGCCTTCACGGCGATGGCAATCTGTTTACCCAGTTTCGTAAATACACGGGCCATGTGCCCCCACCGTTTCAGCTTCGTTGCTTTGCGGTATTCAAATGCTCTTCCCATTTTGTTTATCTGTTTTTGTTTGTTTCTAAGCGTATTTATCTCAGTTCAGCACCGAGTTTGGCAGAGAGTTGCTTGATAAGTTTCTGCATAACTCCATCGATAGCCTTGTCGTTGAGCGTCCTTCCGGCATCCTGCAAGATGAAGTTCACGGCATAGCTTTTCTTGCCTGCGGGCAGGTTCTTGCCCTCATAGACATCGAAGAGTTCTACACGTTTCAGGAGCTTCTTCTCGGTCTGCAGGGCAATCTGCTCTATTTGTCCGAACGTAACGTCCTTGTCTATCAACAGTGCCAAGTCACGACTCACGGCAGGGAACTTGCTGATTTCCTCGAACACGATTTCCCGCTTGCCGGATAGCTTGGCCAATGCCTCCCAATCTATGTCTGCATAATAAACCGGCCGACTGATGTCGAACCGTTTCAAGAGCTTTCCATTCAGAATACCCACCTCGGCCAGCACCTTGCCTCCGCGGTTCGCATAGGCAAGTCCCTTGCTGAAGATGTTGTTGTCGCTCTTGTTGATGACCAACATGCCCGCAGGAACACCAGCCCGAACAAAGATATTCTGCACGTAGGCCTTGAGTTCGTAGAAGCTCATATCTTCATCGGCATGAGCCCACGAGCCTTCTACGCGCTTACCTGTCAACCAAAGTGCCAGATGCTGGTCTTCGCTGTAAGCCTTGGCCGGAGCTTCGGCATTCCATTTCTCTTTATCATACCGATAGACATTGCCCGTTTCGAAGAAGCGTAGATTGCCGTTGCGCCGATTTACGTTGCGCATGATGCTTTCCAAACCACCGAAGAGCAACGTTTGACGCATCACACCAAGGTCGGCACTCAAGGGGTTCATCAGCTTGACCGTGTTCGCTTCGGGATAGGCATTCAGGTCGAGGTCTGTATAATAAGAGAGTCTCGAGAGCGAGTTATTGAGTATCTCGTTGAACCCGCAGCCCACCAACTGCTCGCCGATGAGGTTAGCCAGTCGGTGCTTCCTATCCTCGTCGCCGGCAATGGTCAGCGAACTCTTCAACTGTGTCGGGATCTCCACGTTGTTGTATCCATAGATGCGCAGGATATCCTCCACGACATCGCAAGGACGCTGCACATCGGAACGATAGGACGGAACAAGCAACTCGACGCCTGCTTCGGTCTCGCCGACAATCTTCATCTCCAAGCTGGCAACAATGTTCTTGATGGTCTCCTTGCCTATCTCTTTACCGATGAGCCTATGCACATAATCGTAGGAAAGACTAACCTTGAAGTCGTCTATCGGTTTGGGATAAACGTCCTTTATCTGCATTGAGACCTTTCCGCCGGCCAGGTCCTTACACAAGATGGCCGCCTGCTTCAGGGCATAAATGATGCCTTCGGGGTCGATGCCACGCTCGAAGCGATAGCTGGCATCGGTGCTCAACCCGTGGCGACGCGCACTCTTGCGAATCCACGTGGGGTGGAACCACGCACTCTCGAGCACCACGTTGCGCGTGGTGTCATACGTACCGCTACCCTTTCCGCCGAACACGCCGGCGATACACATCGGCTCCTCGGCGTTACAGATGCTCAGGTCGCGTCCGCCAAGCGTATGTTCCTCGCCGTCGAGAGTCACGAACTTGGTGCCTTCGGGCTGCGTGCGCACCACAATCCTGTGCCCCTTCACCATGTCGGCATCAAAGCAGTGCATCGGTTGCCCATAGGCCATCATCACGTAGTTTGTAATGTCGACGATATTATTGATGGGGCGCAGACCCACGACGCGCAACTTGTCCTGCAGCCACGCCGGACTTTCCTTCACGTCGCAATCGGTGATGCTCACACAGGCATACCGTCTGCACGCCTCGGTGTTCTCGATTTCCACGTCTATCGGCAGGTCTTCGTTGTCCACCTTGAAAGCATCGCACGACGGGCGATGCAGGCCAGTGGGTCTTCCCTGCTGCTTGAGCCACGCATGGAAGTCGCGTGCCACTCCGTAGTGCGACAGTGCATCGCCACGGTTGGCCGTAATGTCCACCTCGAGCACCCAGTCGCTCTCCAGCTGATAGTATTCTGCTGCGGGCGTGCCAACCACGGCGTCATCGGGCAGCACGATAATGCCGTCGTGACTGCTACCCACGCCTATCTCGTCCTCGGCACATATCATGCCCAGCGACTCCACACCACGCAACTTGCTCCGCTTGATGGTGAACGACTCCTCGCCGTCGTAGAGCACACAGCCCAGATCGGCCACGATGACCTTCTGCCCGGCCGCCACGTTCGGTGCGCCGCACACAATCTGTTGCGCTTCATCTTTTCCCAAATCCACCGTCGTCACATGAAGATGGTCGCTGTTGGGGTGAGGCTCGCACGTGAGCACCTGCCCGACGTAGAGCCCCTTCAGCCCGCCCTTGACGGTCTGCACTTCTTCCAAGCCCCCGACTTCCAGTCCGATGGAAGTCAGCGCTTCTGCCGTCTCCTGCGGCGTGAGGTCGAAGTCGACGTATTCCTTAAGCCATTTATACGAAATGTTCATAGTCTGATGTTATGTTGTTTTCAAAACGGTGCAAATATACAAAGAAAAGCGCACATACGCAAGGGCCGGGACAGAAAAAGAGGGCACAAAACCACCTGCTCGCACATGATGTGGCAGATTGGTGTAGCATGCCCTTGGATAGAGGTGTAATACACCGTTGTACGAAGGTGTACCGTACCCATCACTGTAGGTGTACCGTACCTATTGTCATGGGTGTACCGTACCCATTGTCATGGGTATACCGTACCCATTACCGTGGGTGTACCGTACCCATTGTCGTGGGTGTACCGTACCCATTGTCGTGGGTGTTAAACACCCTTGGGCGAAGGTGTTTAACACTCATGCCGGCCGATGTACTTCTCTTGTCAGCAGAAGGCTGCTTACGAGTTCATCGACAGGAGGAATTCATCGTTGTCTTTGGTGTGAACCATGCGGTTGCGAATGGAGTTCATGGCCTCTATGGGATTCATGTCGCTGATGTATTTACGAAGTATCCACATGCGGTCGAGCGTGGTCTTGTCCTGCAGCAAGTCGTCGCGTCGTGTGCTCGAAGCCACGAGGTTGACCGACGGGAAGATACGCTTGTTCGAGAGCGAGCGGTCGAGCTGAAGCTCCATGTTACCCGTTCCCTTGAACTCTTCGAAGATTACTTCGTCCATCTTCGAGCCTGTGTCGATGAGGGCTGTCGCAATGATAGTGAGCGAGCCGCCACCCTCGATGTTGCGGGCCGCACCGAAGAAACGCTTCGGCTTCTGGAGCGCATTGGCATCGACACCACCCGTGAGCACCTTTCCGCTGGCCGGGCTGACGGTGTTGTAGGCACGGGCCAAACGCGTTATGGAGTCGAGGAAGATGACCACGTCGTGTCCGCATTCGACCATGCGCTTGGCCTTCTCGAGCACGATGCCGGCTATCTTCACGTGACGCTCGGCAGGTTCGTCGAAGGTCGAGGCGATGACCTCGGCATTCACCGTGCGGGCCATGTCCGTGACTTCCTCCGGGCGCTCGTCGATGAGCAGCATCATCAGGTAGGCCTCGGGGTGATTGGCAGCGATGGCGTTCGCAATGTCCTTCATCAAAATGGTCTTACCTGTCTTGGGTTGCGCCACGATGAGCGCGCGCTGCCCTTTGCCGATGGGCGAAAAGAGGTCTACGACGCGGGTCGAGAGGTTTGTCGTTGCACGGTCGCCGCAGAGCGTGAACTTCTCGTCGGCGAAGAGTGGCGTGAGATGCTCGAACGGTATACGGTCGCGCACTTCCGCGGGCTTCCGGCCGTTGATCATGTCCACCGATGTGAGCGGGAAGTACTTTTCGCCCTCGTGAGGAGGACGGACGTGACACGCTACCACGTCTCCCGTCTTGAGCCCGTATTTCTTGATGATGTTCGTTGCGACGTACACATCGTCGGGCGAAGAAAGGTAGTTGTAGTCGCTCGAGCGCAGGAAGCCGTAGCCGTCGGGCATCACTTCGAGTACGCCATTGGCCGTGATGAGGTCGGTGAAGTCGAAGCGTTCCGCGCCTTGTGACTGAACGGGCTGTTGGTAACTGTTAGGCGAGATGCCACCCATCGTGGGGTTGTCAAACATGTCGAAATTGGGCACGGCCCCTTGATCTTCTATTGGCAGGTCGACCACGGTGATAAAGTCGGTACCATCGCCGGGGTCGTCTGCCCAAACACCCTCCGGGGCAGACTCGGACGTTCCTTCGTTGTCCCTGTTATGATCGTTGATCTTGGCTTGCAATTGTTCCAAGAGGCTGTCTTTCTCCGCATCCGCTTTGTCTGCGCTTCTCGCGGCAAAGGCAGCTTCGGGGATTGCTTCTTCTTGTCCGTGGTTTACGGCAACATCTTCCGAAGCCTCATTTGCTTGTTCGCCGACAATGCCGGCATCAATGGTGGACTTGTCGTCATCGGTACTATGGGGTGTCTCGGCGACAGCAATCGGCTCTGTTTCCTTTTTCGGCTTGCGTCCGCGCCGCTTTGGCTGGACGGCAGCCACCTCTTCAGTCTTCTTCACCGCATCTTCTTGCGAAGTCGTCTCCTCATCCTTGAAAAGCGACTTCTGCTCAACGGTCGTCTTACTTTTCTTTGCGTCGAGGTTCTCCCCTTCTTTCCCTTTCACGGTATAAACACGGTCAGTGTCTTTCTTTGCGATTCTGGTGCGTTTTCTTTTTGTGCCCAATGGGTTCTTGCTACCTTCTTCAATGGCCTGCTTGTCCAAAATGGCATAAATGATATCTTCCTGACTCTCATCAGTCTTTAAGGTGACACCCAATTCTTTGGCAATGATAGCCAAATCGGTGACATCCTTAGATAATAATTCATCCTTGCTAAACATGTTAAGTATATGAAAATATTGATTGAATAGAAATATGTTTCACGAATGGAAACACAGTTGCATTAAAAATCATTGCAAAGGTAAGCAAAAAATCCGTATATCCAAAAAAAGAGTCTGCTTTTTTCAAAACAGACTCTTAATTATCCTTTGGTCTAAGCGATTGTTATTCGCCTTTTTCCATCTTGGCTTTCAAATCGGCAAGTACATCAAGGTCGCCCAATGACGTTCCTGCAGTCACATTGGTAATCTGAGCTGCAGCCTCTGCCTTGTGAGCGGCATGTTTACGAGTCGGCTTTGTTGCTGTAGTTTCATCCTTACCCTCCTCGAATGTACGACTATGAGAAAGAATGATACGCTTTGTATCCTTTACGAATTCGATAACCTTAAAGGAGAGTTCTTCGCCAAGTTGAGCCTGAGAGCCATCCTCTTTCACAAGGTGCTTCGGAGTAGCAAATCCCTCACCACCTTCATTCAAGGTGATAACGGCTCCCTTATCCATCAGCTGGGTAATTTTACCCTCATGCACAGACCCTGGAGTATAAATAGTCTCATAAGTATCCCAAGGATTGTCTTCAAGCTGCTTGTGACCAAGGCTCAAACGACGATTCTCCTTATCAATATCAAGAACGACTACGTCGATTTCGGCACCAACGGTCGTGAACTCTGACGGGTGCTTCACCTTCTTAGTCCAAGAGAGGTCGCTGATATGAATCAATCCGTCAACACCTTCCTCGAGTTCAACGAAGATACCGAAGTTCGTGAAGTTTCGGACCTTTGCCGTATGCTTGCTGCCCACAGGATATTTCACTTCGATTGCCTCCCACGGGTCTTCCTTGAGCTGTTTGATACCAAGACTCATCTTACGCTCATCGCGGTCGAGGGTCAAAATAACGGCTTCTACCTCGTCGCCTACATTCAAAAATTCTTGAGCAGAACGCAGGTGCTGGCTCCAAGACATCTCACTCACGTGAATCAAGCCTTCAACGCCCGGCTGTATCTCTACAAATGCACCATAGTCGGCGATAACCACAACCTTTCCCTTTACGTGGTCTCCCACTTTCAAATCTGCGCTCAATGCATCCCATGGGTGTGGGGTAAGCTGCTTCAAACCGAGAGCAATACGCTTCTTCTCCTCATCGAAGTCGAGAATAACAACATTGATTTTCTGATCAAGTGCAACAACCTCATGAGGATCGCTTACGCGACCCCAAGAGAGGTCTGTGATATGAATGAGTCCATCAACACCACCGAGATCAACAAATACACCATAAGAAGTGATATTCTTGACCGTGCCCTCAAGCACTTGTCCTTTCTCAAGGTGAGAGATAATTTCTTTCTTCTGTGCCTCCAACTCGGCTTCTATAAGTGCCTTGTGGGAAACAACGACATTGCGGAACTCTTGATTGATTTTGACAACTTTGAATTCCATAGTCTTGCCTACGAACACATCGTAGTCGCGTATAGGATGAACATCTATCTGGCTTCCCGGAAGGAATGCCTCAATACCGAAAACATCAACAATCATACCGCCCTTCGTACGGCACTTGATATAGCCCTGAATGATTTCTTCATTCTCGAGTGCTTCATTCACCTTATCCCAACTCTTGTTTAAGCGGGCCTTACGGTGAGAGAGAACCAACTGACCTTTTTTGTCCTCTTGACTTTCCACATAAACCTCGACCTTGTCGCCCACTTTCAAATCAGGGTCATAACGAAATTCCGAAGCCGGAATGACACCGTCACTCTTGTAGCCAATATTGACGACCACTTCTTTCTTGTCAAGTGCAATCACAGTACCCTCCACAACCTGATGCTCCTGAATTTTGTTCAGGGTCTCATCATAAGCTTTCTCAAGGTCTTGCTTACTTACATCTGCACTCGAACCATTCTCAAACTCGTTCCAATCGAAGTCTGATAAAGGTTGTACGTTCTTTAATTCTGACATAAAATAAATAAAAGTTTTTTAATTAATAAAGTTAGACTTTATGTTATACTGACATGTCCGACCATCCGGGCACACCACGAAACGCGTGCAAAGATACGCTAATTAATATGAAATCAAAGTATGCACTATTGTATTTTATATTATAATTAAAGTTGTTTAACACTAATCCTCTTCGTCTTCTTCATCAAAATCAAACACAACTGGAGCGGCAAAGGCATCAAGTGCGCGTCTTTCTTTCTTCGTTGGTCTACCTGTACCGCGTGCTCGGTCGACAAATCCACTTATTCGACTCATCTCCAAAAGTTCATATTGTTTGGTATCGGTCACGTTTTCATAGATTTCAGGGAGCGATTTGGCACCTACACGTTGCTCAATACATTTCAACACCTTATAAGAATAGGTGACGGGCGGCTTACGGACATGGATCATCTCACCGGTCTTGATGATATGGCTTGGCTTGACACTGACACCATTTATGATAATACGTCCATTTTTACAAGCATCAGCAGCGACAGAGCGTGTTTTGAACACACGTGCTGCCCAAAGCCATTTGTCTATTCTCGCTATTTCTGCCATGCTTACTTCTTTCCGAGTTTGTTAAATTGGTTCATCGTAGTGTCGATACCGGCCAAAACAAAACTATTGATGATCTCACAAGCCGTGTCAATACTAGTTTGCAGCGTCTTCAAGTCATCAGCACTATATTTTCCCAACACCCACTCTACCTGGCTGCCTTTTGGATAATCATTACCAATACCTATACGAAGACGGGCATAATCCTGCCCGATGAGTTGCTGGATATGTCCCAATCCGTTATGCCCGCCATTATTTCCACTTGCTTTCAGACGGAAAGCACCTAATGGCAGCACTATATCATCACTAATGACAAGCAATCTGTCCTGTGCGATATTTTCTTTCTGAAGCCAATATCTCACAGCATTTCCACTGAGATTCATGAAAGTAGTGGGCTTAAGTAGGAATATTTTACGTCCTTTGACCGTCATTTCAGCGATGTAGCCGTAACGCTTGTCTTCAAAATGAATATTGGACACCTTTGCAAAAGCGTCCAATACCATAAAGCCAGTGTTGTGACGGGTTCCTTGATATTCATCACCCGGATTACCCAATCCACAAATCAAGAATTTATCCATTTTGATTATTCAGCAGCAGGAGCTTCTTCTTCGGCCGTAGCCGCAGCCTGCTGAGCTTGACGTGTCATCTTAATGGAGCAAACAACAACATCTTTACTTGTTGCAACCTCAAGCCCCTCGAATGTAAGTTCGCCCACCTTGATACTCTTGCCTATCTTCAAAGCTGTAACATCTATATCGAGATGTTCAGGTATCTGCTGGTAAGGAGCTGTCACGTTGATTTTACGGATAGAAAGATTCATGCGACCTCCATCACGCACACCCTGTGCAAGTCCTACCAATTTAACCGGAATACCAATCGTGATTGGTTTTTGATCGTTTACTTCATAGAAATCTACATGCAAAGGAGTATCTGTCACGGGATGAAACTGAATTTCCTTTAAAATAGAAGTATAGTGTTCACCTTCGATATCAAGATTGATAACATAGATATGTGGCGTGTAAATGATTTTACGGAGCTCACTAAATGAAACAGAAAAAGCATGAGCTATGGGATTTCCGTTGTCATCTTTCTTTTCTCCATAGATATTACACGGAATGAATCCTTGCTTACGGAGTTCTTTTGAAGCTTTCTTTCCTAGGCTATTACGCTTCTGGCCTGTTACGATAATCTCTTTCATACACTGTGTTACTCTAAATTAAATTTTAACGAATTAATTCGCCATCACACGAGATTGCTCTCGGAAAAGCGCTGCAAAGGTAATCTTTTTTTGCCTATTATACAAATTTCTGAAAAAAAATAATGAAAAAATAAAGATTAAGCTTGTTTATTCTATTGAAAAATCATATATTTGCATTATCATTTGAAAAGTGGAAGTGTAAGAAATCAAAATTATTAGAGAATGATTAATAGGGAACTTATAAGGATAAAGGTGGTTCAGTTAACCTATGCATACTATCAAAACGGTAACAAAAACATAGATACGGCAGAAAAAGAATTGTTTTTCAGTCTTTCAAAAGCATATGATTTATATAACTATTTACTCTTACTGATAGTTGCTATCACTCGAGAAGAGCGTCATAGAGTAGATGTTGCCGTCCAACGAGCCCAACGTGAAGAAACCGAATTGCCTTCGCAGAAGTTTGTATATAATAAATTTGCTCTTCAGTTGGAGGAAAATAAGACGCTCCATGATTTTGTCGTTGCCCAGAAACTATCATGGGACGACGATATCGAATTCATTCGTAAGGTTTGTAATCAAATAGAAAGCAGCGAATTTTATACCAATTATATGTCTTCCGAAAGCGATGATTATGAAACTGACCGTGAGCTTTGGCGCAAGCTATATAAACAATTGATCCAAAATAACACAGATCTTGACGCTCTGCTTGAAGAAAAGAGTCTTTATTGGAACGATGATCGAGAGGTCATCGACACCTTTGTTCTTAAAACCATAAAACGGTTTAGTCCGGACAAAGAAAGTGGACAAGAACTATTACCCGAATATAAAGACGAAGAAGATAAGGATTTTGCCCGTAGATTATTCCGGGCTACAATTCTCAATGCAGACCGTTATCAGCAGTATATGAGTGAGGCTAGTCGTAATTGGGACTTCAGTCGATTAGCCTATATGGATGTCGTTATCATGCAGATTGCAATTGCTGAAATGCTGACCTTTCCAAATATCCCTGTCAGTGTGACCATCAACGAATATGTTGACTTGGCTAAACTTTACAGTACACCAAAAAGCGGAGGATACATTAATGGCATGTTGGATAGCATTGCTCGCTATTTTGTCAATAACGGTCTTATGATGAAGACACTAAAGGAACGCGATAATGAGAATAGTGAGGACAGTAAGGATAAGAAGAATACAACTAAGCTTATATAAAAATCAACTTCAATGAATACAATGTTATTAGCTGCCCAAGCAGCACAGGGTGGAGGAATGGGTGTTTTCATTATGATGGGTGCCATTCTCGTTATCTTTTGGTTGTTTATGGTACGTCCACAACAGAAAAAACAAAAGAAGATTCGTAATTTTCAGAATTCGCTCCAAGAAGGTTCAAGAATCGTTACCGGAGGTGGAATCCATGGTATTGTCAAACATGTAAACATACAAGATGATACTGTCGATATTGAAATTGCACGTAGTGTAGTCATTACCGTAAGTAGAGGATATATCTTTAAAAATGCATCAGTTCAGATGCCAAATGCATAATCTATTCAGATTTTTCAAGATTGTCAGGAACTTTCTTTTCAGTTCTATGAACAGAGAGTTTCTGATTTTTTTGTTCTTTCTCGGGCTGAGTGGTACATTTTGGTTACTGATGGCTCTTAATGAAACCTATGACAAAGATATCCCTGTGCCAATAAGGTTGGTCAATGTTCCCCGCAATGTAGTAATCACTCAGAATATAAACGACACAATAGACGTGACGATGAGAGATAAGGGATTTACATTACTTACCTATAGTTACGCGGGAAAGATACAGCCTGTCACGATAGACTTTGAACGTTATGCAAACAAAGAGAGAGGTTTCGGCAGGGTACCGCTCTCCGACTTACAACGAATGATTTACTCTCGTCTTTATAATTCATCCAAAATCTCAGCAATTAAATCAGATTCTGTCACATTCTATTTCAATTATGGTCAGTCCAAACGAATACCCATTCGTGCTTTAGGACAGCTTCAAACCGGGCGTAGCTATTATATCTCAAGGATAGCTTTCCAACCAAACTATGCAACAATCTATGCCGGCAGACAGATTTTGGATAGCATTCGATGGGTGACTACCGAAAAGTTGAATTTGCGACATATTGAAGACACCGTCAGTCTTTTGGTGTCTCTACGCTCCATTCCCGGTGCAAAAATCACTCCGAAAACGGTTCGAATGACCATCTATCCGGATATTTTAACCGAAGAGAGCGTCGAAGTTCCTATAGAGGCCGTGAACATGCCTGAAGGAAAAATCCTACGCACATTCCCTTCTAAGGTCAAAGTCACATTTACTGTCGGTGGAAGTCGCTTCCGCAATATCCGTCCCGAACAATTCGTTGTTGTTGCCGACTATGACGATATCACAAATCACCCATCTGACAGGTGTCCGATCAAGCTGAGCCAGTTCCCCAATGAAATCAGACGGCCGAAGTTGGAAATGACGCAAGTCGATTACTTGATAGAACAACGATGAAAAGATGCCTACTCGAATGAGGAAACAAATCTATAGATATGCCATAACCGGCGGTATAGGCGCAGGTAAAAGCCATGTCTGTCAACTGCTGGGCAAACGCGGTATAGCGGTTTATGATTGTGACGAAGCTGCCCAGCGACTCATGTCTTCCGATATTGCGTTACAAGACGCCCTAAGTTGCCTCGTTGGTTCATCCATCTATCAGAATGGTAGATTACGGAAAGACATACTTACCAACTTCTTGCTCAAAGGCGAACCCCATAAGCAGGCAGTAAACGAGATTGTCCACCCGGCCGTAGCACTTGATTTTCTAAAAAGCGGTTTCCAATGGCTCGAAAGTGCTATTCTTTTCGATAGCGGTTTCTACCAAAGAGTTACTTTCGACCGCACAATATGTGTGTCGGCTCCCTTAGAAATAAGAATAAAACGCATCATGGAGCGCGATTTCATAACGGAGGAACACGCAAGGCAGTGGATAGAAAGCCAGATGTCACAGGACGAAATAGAGAAACGTACCGATTTCGTCATTATAAATGATGGGAAAGCAAATCTTGAGACGCAAATAGACAAACTATTGTCGTGTCTTCATTGATTGATTCCTGTTCTCAACATAATAAGAAACCATCAAAATTATAAATAAATAATGGAAACAATACTATCGATTGCAGGCAAACCGGGACTTTACAAGTTGGTTTCCCGCGGAAAAATGAATCTCATTGTCGAATCACTCGATGAAAGTCGGAAACGTGTTCCAACCTTTGCTTCCGACCGCGTGACAAGTCTGGCAGATATCGCCATGTACACTGATGCAGACGACGTTCCTTTGTGGAAAGTACTTGACAACGTAGGAAAGATTGAAAGCTATAAGAAGACTGCCATCAATTATAAGAAATCCGGTTCGAAAGAACTTCGCACCTATTTCGCAAAAGTACTGCCCAATTTCGACCAAGATCGGGTGCATGACAGCGATATCAAGAAACTACTTCAATGGTATGATTTGCTGATAAAGGCCGGCATTACTGATTTTAAGGATACCTTGGCACCGACGCAAGGCGAAAGCATCGAAGAACGCGCAAACGAAGAGTAATCAGTCGCACGGTCTTCTTTCTGAAACAAACACGATTATCCCCGTAAATGTCTGACATCTGCGGGGATTTATCGTAAGTCTCGCCATTGTCCCTTAGCTGTTAAATAATCAAAACAACAATCTTTTTTACGTTACATTCGACACAACATCACGCACATTTTTATATATTTGTGGGCACATAAAAAGACATGCCAATGAGAAACTTGCTATTCACAGCCTTTCTTACGCTCACTACGACATGTATTCGTGGAAACAATGATTTGAGCATTAACGGAAACCACGTTGATAAAAGCGTGGTAGAGATTTGCTTTGAAGACTCAGGAGTTACGCTGCATTGGAGCGACAACACCAAGACATGCAACAAAATGGCAGATGTCATGACACGACTTGCGTGCGGAGAAGGAATTGATAAGGCATATATTGCCTCTGTGAGCGGAATATATGACAAAAAGATACTGGTAAGCGGGACGCAGCAAGGCTCCTCTATCAACATTTATGATATAGTTGGGAACAGACTACAGCATGTTCCAACCCTTCAGCAAGCCACGCTGATAGACATCAGTCACCTGAATACGGGAATATACCTCTTGCAAGACAAAAACATGGTCATCAAATTCATCAAGCGATAAGCGTCCAACTCTCCCAAAAGCCTCTCCCCTGCCCCTTTCTCGACCTCCAATGGAAGTCCTCTTGTACCTCCAATGGACATCCTCTTCGACTTCTAATGGAAGTCCTATCCTACCTCCACTGGAAGTCCTATCCTACCTCCAATAGGCCTCCTATTGTATAGATACTATCTATCCTTCTCTATATATAGTATCTATAGCTTCCTATACATACTATCTATCCTTCCCTACATATACTATCTATACCAAAGGACCTTAAGTATAACTCCTCAAGGACCTTAAGTATAAGTCCTCAACATCTTTAAGTATAACTCCTTAAGGACCTTAAGTATAAGTCCTCAACATCTTTAAGTATAAGTCCTCAAGGACTTTAAGTATAAGTCCTCAGGGACTTTAAGTATACCCTCCCTCCTACATAAAAAACAGGCCTTGCGAATAGTTATTCGCAAGGCCCGTTTTTTATTAATTTATAATTCAAAATTCATAATTCATAATTATGATTTGCCCACAAGCTCGGGCTCCCTCCCTTGGGGAGGGCCGGGGTGGGTGTCTAATTTTGAATTATGAATTTTGAATTACTTCACCACCTTCCTCGTTGTCCCGTCGCTCATCTTCAGGATATTTATTCCCGGTTCCATGCGGCTGCGGCGTCTGCCGTCGGTGCCGTAGATGGCCTTCACGGTGGGTTCGTCCACAGTGGTTGGACGGTTGATGCCCGTGCTGCCCTTGCGTGTAAAATAGCCCGTGGTGGGATTAGCCATCGAGATGTCCGTCTTCGCCGGGTCGTACTTCACCGAACCAATCAGCTCCGGGCAGTCTTTGAATATATCGGTCGACCGTGTGGCCGTCCATGCCTCGTTGCAATTTCGGTATCGTCGTTGTAGCTTTTCAGCGTGGTGTTCTGCTTCAGAAAGATGCTGCTTGAGTTCTTCGCATGGAATTCATTCTTACCCATGAACACCACCGTCAGGTAATCTTCTTTTCATACTCTTTTGTGCTCATCCTTAAACCTCCTTCATGGAAGCAACGCCTTCGGGAGCGTGGGACGTTTCGGTTAATCATTTTGTTCTTTTTGTTAAATTGTCTGATTGCTGCTACAAAATTACACACGAAATGAGCAAAACCACCTATCACCATCGGACAAAAACTTATCAATATCGGACATTTTGCAGGTTCGCCCGACTTATCATTATCGGACATCGACCCCATTTAACCCACTAAAATATAGTCTTTTACCAGTGATAGGTTTAAACTATTTAACAACAGCTACTTTTTGACATCAAAAGAGCCTTGCATGATCATAAAAAAAAGAATTAAAAAACTTGCCGGATAAGAAATAATGTTTATATTTGCAATGAACAATCACTGACAATGGCATAGGAAAACAGAAGGGCTGAAAGCAAGAATGACGGACATTTCAACCTATCCGAAAGGCAGTAACTTGGGGAGCCACTTGGCACAGGTCGGCCGAGGCATTTAAAATGAACTTTCCAAGTATAGAACAGAAATCACAAATCTAATTGACAGGAATATGACACTTTCAGAACAAGACCGCAGACAGTTGGATGCACACGGTATCCGCGAGGCGCAGGTAGAGAAACAGTTGGAACAGATTGCACGGGGCTTCCCCTTTTTGCAGCTCGAGCGTGCGGCAAGCGTGGGCAGGGGAATCGTCGCGCCATCGGAAGAAGCGTGCGAAACGTACGTTCGTCGGTGGGAAACGTATAAAAGCGAGAAGCACAAGGTCGTGAAGTTCGTGCCGGCCAGTGGGGCTGCCAGCCGCATGTTCAAAGACCTTTTCGCGTTTTTGGAGGCCTCTTATGACGTTCCGACGACAGCTTTCGAGCGGGAATTCTTCGGAAATATCGGCCGTTTCGCATTCAAAAAAGCACTGGACAAGGCATGCGAGGCCGATATGGGCAAAGACGTCGAGGCGTTGATTTCGGAAGGACGCTACAAGGAGGTCGTTGCACATCTGCTGCAGACCCCGGGGTTAAACTATGGGAGTCTGCCCAAAGGTCTACTCCTCTTCCATCGTTATGAAGACGGGGCACGTACGCCTATGGAAGAGCATCTGGCGGAGGCTGCGCTTTATGCCTGCTGCGGCGGAGAAGCCAGCGTGCATTTCACGGTGAGCCACGAACATCGGACGTTGTTCAAGGCTAAGGTGGACGAGAAAACTGCCTACTTTGCAAAGAAATTCGGCGTGAATTATCACATCAGCTTCTCAGAGCAGAAGCTGAACACAGATACGATTGCCGCCAATCCTGATAACACGCCGTTCCGCAACACCGATGGGAGTCTGCTCTTCCGTCCCGGCGGACACGGTGCACTGATAGAGAATTTGAACGAAATCGATGCCGATATCGTATTCATCAAGAACATCGATAACGTGGTTCCTGATAGGCTGAAGCCCGTAACAATCACTTATAAGCAGCTTCTTGCCGGTATGCTCGTTGATGTTCAGCAACGGATTTTCGGTTATCTGGAGCTGCTCGACACCGGGAAGTACAATCATGAGACGCTGGAGGAAATCATTCGCTTCGTGCAACAGATATTATGTTGCAGGAAGTCGGACATCAAAGAGTTGGAAGATGCCGACCTCGTGATTTATCTCAGGCGGAAACTAAACCGCCCTATCCGTGTGTGCGGCGTCGTAAAGAACGTAGGCGAACCGGGCGGAGGTCCATTCCTTACCTATAACCAAGACGGGACCGTCAGTCTGCAGATATTGGAGAGTAGCCAGATTGACACGAGTAAAAACGAATACGTGGAGATGTTTAAGAACGGCACACATTTCAATCCGGTCGACTTGGTCTGCGCCATCAAAGATTATAAAGGAAAAGCCTTCCATCTTCCCGACTATGTAGACCGGACGACAGGCTTCATCAGCAGCAAAAGCAAGAACGGCCGCGAACTGAAGGCATTGGAGCTGCCGGGACTTTGGAATGGCGCGATGAGCGATTGGAACACAATATTCGTGGAAGTGCCGCTTGAAACGTTCAATCCCGTAAAGACCGTGAACGATCTCTTGAGGGAGCAGCATCAATAAGCATGGAGAAATTTGAATTCACAAAACCCGAACTTGAAGAAACGGAGGTCATTCTCAATCACCTCCGCGACACCATCAACGACACGCTGAAGCCCGATGATGAGCTCCAATTACGCGAACAGCTGATGAAAGCCATCGAAGAAGGCCAAATACAGCGCGATGTCTTTGGACTGAACCCTGTGCTTCAGGCCTTGCGCACGGCACAAATTGCGGTAGACGAAATTGGACTGAAACGCGACGGTGTGCTTGCCACTTTGCTCTTTCCCCTCGTCATTAACGGGCATCAGACCGTAGATGACATCGAAAACAAATTCGGAACAAGCGTCGCCCATATCATTCAAGGATTGGTCAAAATCCATAACTTATACGAGAAGAACCCAATTATAGAGAGTGAGAACTTCAGGAACCTGCTGATTTCATTCTCCGAGGATATGCGCGTCATTCTAATCATGATTGCCGACAGGGTGAATCTTATGCGGCAAATCCGTGACACGGAAGCAACGGAAGCCAAAAAGGAAGTGAGCGAAGAGGCAAGCTATCTCTATGCCCCACTCGCCCACAAGCTCGGATTGTATCAATTGAAAAGCGAACTCGAGGACCTGAGCCTGAAATACCTTGAGCATGATGCCTACTATATGATAAAGGATGCGCTGAATGCGACAAAGACTTCACGCGATGCTTATATTAGAAGCTTTATTGGGCCGATTGAAGAACATCTGACTGCGGCCGGGCTGAAGTTCCACATGAAAGGACGTACGAAGAGCATTCACTCTATCTGGCAGAAAATGAAGAAGCAGAAATGCAATTTCGAAGGCATCTACGACCTGTTTGCTATTCGCATCATCTTAGATGCTCCTGTCGAAAAAGAAAAAATGCAGTGCTGGCAGGCCTATTCCATCGTCACGGACATGTATCAACCCAATCCTAAGCGGCTGCGCGACTGGCTCAGTGTGCCCAAAAGTAACGGCTACGAGAGTCTACACATCACGGTCCTTGGTCCCGAGAACAAATGGGTCGAGGTGCAGATACGCACCAATCGTATGGACGAAATCGCCGAGCACGGCCTTGCTGCCCACTGGCGTTACAAAGGCATTAAGAGCGAAGGCGGCATTGATGAATGGCTGGCCAATATCCGTTCGGCCTTGGAGAATAATGACGACCTTCAACTGATGGACCAATTCAAGATGGACCTCTACGAAGATGAAGTCTATGTCTTCACGCCGAAAGGTGATCTGCTGAAGTTTCCCAAGGGAGCCACCATCTTGGACTTTGCCTATCACATTCATTCCAACATCGGCAATACGTGTGTCGGCGGAAAAATCAACGGGAAGGCGGTTAGCCTACGGGAGCAACTACACTCGGGCGACACGGTAGAGATACTGACCCAGAGCAACCAGAAGCCCAAGCAGGATTGGCTCAATATCGTGAAGAGTTCGAAAGCGAAGGCAAAGATAAGGCTTGCCTTGAAAGAGACACGGGCCAAGGACGGACTATATGCAAAGGAACTGCTCGAAAGACGCTTCAAGAACAAGAAAATCGAGATTGAAGAGAGTCTGATGTCGCACGTCATCAAGAAGCTGGGCTACAAGGAAACCTCGGATTTCTATAAAGACATCGCCGAAGAACGCTTGGATACTAACACGGTCATTGAACGTTACGTGGAGCTACGCGACCATGATAGCGGGGTCCGACAGACCGAGAGCGCAGAGAACTTCGAATATGAAAGTCCGAACGAGCAGTTCACCCGCAAGAACGATGATGTGCTCGTCATTGACCGCAATCTAAAAGGTATCGACTATAAGCTCGCACAATGCTGCCACCCCATCTACGGCGACGAGGTCTTCGGCTTCGTGACGGTCAGCGGTGGCATCACCATCCATCGTCGGAACTGCCCCAATGCACCCGAGCTGCGCAAACGTTTTGGCTACCGTATCGTAAGAGCAAAATGGGATGGTAAGGGAAGTAGTCAATACGCCATCACGTTGCGCATCATCGGCAACGATGACATTGGCATCGTCAGCAACATCAGCAATATCATCTCTAAAGAAGACAAGCTTACGATGCGCTCCATCAATATTGACTCCCATGACGGACTCTTCAGCGGAAACGTTGTCTTGATGATCGATGACAATAGCAAACTCGACGCGCTCATCAAGAAGCTGCGCACAGTGAAGGGCGTCAAGCAAATCATCAGAATATGAAAACCATGAGGAAAATCCTTACGACATTGCTGCTGCTCTTGGCCGTTCATGCGAATGCAACTGCCGACTATACCCGCGAAGACAGCGTCAAGGTAATGCGACTGTTGGAAGAAGGGCAGAAACAGCCCCGGAATGCCAACTTTATCTTGTTTTATGCCCGAAGGCTGGTGGGGATACCCTACATAGCTCAGACGCTCGAAGTAAACAACCGGGAACGACTTGTCATCAATATGCGCCAACTGGACTGCACGACCTATGTGGAGAACGTCTTAGCACTCACACTTTGTACGCAAAATAGGAAAACGACGTTCGCCGACTTCTGTAACTATCTACGGCTTATCCGTTACGAAGGTGGAAAAATCGACTACACATCACGCTTGCACTATTTCACCGACTGGATTGCCGACAACACAAGGCTTGGCTTTGTGTACGAAATCCAACGGAACGGTGCGCCATTCACGCAGGTGCAGACGGTACGTGTAGGCTATATGACCCGCCACGCCGCCGACTACCCTATGCTGAAAGCCCATCCCGAACGCTTGAAGGCCATTGCCGAAAGCGAGCGGAAGCTGACCGGCAAGCAATTCCGCTACATTCCCAAAGTACAGATTACCAACAGTAGCCTCTGTCGTAACACCATCAAAGACGGCGACATCATCGCCATCATCACCGCCAAAAAAGGACTCGACACGAGCCATATTGGCATCGCCGTGTGGCATAAAGACGGTCTACACCTGCTCAATGCCAGCCAAGTGCGCCGCCGGGTCGTGGAAGAACCGATGCTCCTGCGCACCTACATGGCAAAGCATCCCATGCAGACGGGCATACGCATCGTCAGAGTAGGGAAGAAACCGACGAGACAACCATAGTCAGATAGTAAAGAAAGTCTTACACGAGAAGTTTGGAATGGACTTTACGTCCTCCCCCTCAAAAAAAGCAAAGACTTTCCATAAAGAAAGCTAAAAAGACCGCTTTCGTAATATTACTGTCCGCAAAACCATAATACCACACGTCCAACTTCTTGCCGATCAAGAGTTAGGCATTTTAGTCATTCGAGCAATGTCGTAGCCCTGACGCGACTCAATGTCTCGGGCGTCATCTGCAGATAACTGGCAATATAAACCAAGGGTGCCCGAAGAACTACCTGAGGCATGAGCTTACACATCTTCTTATATCGGTCTCCGGCGGTCTCGAAACGCACCAAATCGGCATGCACCTGAGAAAGAATAAGGCTTTCTTCCAGAATCTTGCGATAAAGTATCTGAATGTTCACATTATGAAGAGCAACCTGCTCCAATCGGTGCTTTGGCAACGCGTAAATCTGGCAGGACTCGATCGCTTCCACTTGAAGAAAGGAAGGTGTTTCGCGGAAAAGGCTCTCGATACACATGAAAATCGAACGGTCAGAGCCGAGATGCTCGGTCACCTCTTTGCCGTTCTTGAAATAGAACTGGCGAATGAGTCCTTTGTCCAAATAATAGATATTCTCGCATACCTCTCCCTCTTCGAGTATCATTTTTCCTTTGGCAAACTTCATGGGAACGAGGACGCTCTCTAATACGTCCAGTTCGTCATGCGTCATCGTACTGTATTTGCGTGCAAGCTCGCGGGCTATATCACGTGGTGTGTTTATCGGTTCTTTCATATTCGGTCTCCTTAAATGTTTATTGTTTTATGATCCTATTCTCTTACTAATCCAGTTTCAGCACGGCAAGGAAGGCTTTTTGCGGCACCTGCACATTGCCCACCTGTTTCATGCGTTTTTTGCCTTGCTTCTGTTTCTCAAGTAGCTTGCGTTTGCGGCTCACATCGCCTCCGTAGCACTTCGCCGTGACGTCTTTGCGTACCTGCTTCACGGTTTCGCGGGCGATGATTTTTGCACCGATAGCTGCTTGAATAGCGATGTCGAACTGCTGTCGGGGTATAAGTTCCTTGAGCTTTTCACACATTCGCCGGCCGAAGACCACAGCATTGCTTTCGTGTGTCAGTGTCGAGAGGGCGTCTACCGGCTCGCCGTTGAGTAGGATGTCCAGCTTTGCCAATTTGGAAGGACGGAAAGAGTCTATATGATAATCGAACGAGGCATAGCCCTTCGAGATACTTTTCAGTTTGTCGTAGAAATCGATTACGATTTCGCCAAGCGGAATCATAAAGTGCAGCTCCACACGGTTGCCGGTCACATACTCCTGTTTAATCAGCTCGCCCCGCTTGTCGAGGCATAGCGTCATGATCGGGCCGATATAGTCGGCAGCTGTGATGATGGTTGCATGGATATAAGGCTCTTCGATATGGTCGATGAGCGGCTGCTCAGGCAACCCCGAGGGATTATGCACCTCCTTCATGTTCCCCTGCTTGTCATACACGTTATAGGAAACGTTGGGCACCGTGGTTATCACGTCCATGTTGAATTCGCGGTCGAGCCGCTCCTGAATGATTTCCATGTGGAGCAGTCCGAGGAAGCCGCATCGGAAGCCGAAGCCCAAGGCGATGGAACTCTCCGGCGTGAACGTCAGCGAGGCATCGTTCAGCTGGAGCTTCTCCAATGAAGCGCGCAGACTTTCATAGTCGTTGGGGTCTATCGGATAGACGCCGGCAAACACCATCGGCTTCACTTCCTGAAAACCTTCGATGGCCTGCCTGCAAGGATTAGCCACAGAAGTAACCGTGTCGCCCACCTTTACCTCGGTGGCCGTCTTGATGCCGCTGATGATATAGCCTACCTCGCCTGTGGTAAGCTCCGGCTTCGGCATCATGTCCATCTTCAGCACGCCCACTTCGTCGGCATTATATTCCATGTCGGTGTTGAAGAACTTCACTTTCTCACCCTTCCTGATGCTCCCGTTCAACACTTTGCAAAGTACGATGACACCGCGGAAGCTATTGAATATCGAGTCAAAAATCAGTGCCTGCGCAGGCGCTTTCCTATCGCCAACGGGAGCGGGAATCCTTTCGACGACTGCTTCGAGAATACTTTCCACGCCTTGCCCCGTTTTTCCAGAGGCACGTATGATGTCTTTACGTTCGCAGCCGATTAGCTCAACAATCTCATCCTCCACCTCATCGGGCATGGCATTCGGCATGTCAATCTTGTTGATAATGGGGATAATCTCCAAGTCGTGGTCAATGGCCATGTAGAGATTAGAAATGGTTTGTGCCTGAACGCCCTGCGTAGCGTCTACGACAAGCAATGCACCTTCGCAGGCGGCAATCGAGCGCGACACCTCGTAAGAGAAGTCCACGTGCCCCGGAGTGTCTATCAAGTTGAGTATGTAGTCTTTTCCGTCGGCAGACTTGTAGTTCATCTGAATGGCATGGCTCTTGATGGTGATGCCGCGCTCACGCTCCAAATCCATATTGTCGAGCATCTGCCCCTCGGTGATTTGAATGGTCTGCGTCTTTTCCAGCAAGCGGTCTGCCAGCGTAGACTTTCCATGGTCGATGTGGGCGATGATACAAAAATTCCGAATGTTGCTTATCGTGTCCATTTGATGATTATCCATTTTTGAGATACAAAGATAGTGTTTTTTCTCTGATTATTTAGTATCTTTGCACAAAATAAAAGCATTTTGTCAAGATGAAAAAGATATTATTTTCCGTACTTGCCCTGCTGTCACTCTCGGCATGTCATCACGAAACGATTGAAGAGCGGGCCGAGCGCGAAGCCCAAGAATACACGCAGAAGGTGTGCCCCACCCCGGTTGTCAACTTCACGCGCACGGACAGTCTTGTGTTCGACAAGGCCACGAACACGCTGATTTACTATTGTTCGTTCACCGATAAAATGGATGATGCCAAGATTGTCGATGCCAACAAGCAAAAGATTTCCGACGGACTCCGCGAAGGCTTGCTCAACGACACGGGCATCAAGACCTATCGCGAGGCGGGTATCCATTTCAAATATGTTGTTCATTCGGATAAAGCGCCCAAGAAAGTCTTGTTTCAAGAGGCATTCTAATCATTTCCACCGACCCTTTTTCCATCAATGAAGGCACTCCGCCCGATAGGAGTGCCTTATGACAATATGTACTTTCGTCGAGTACAATATATACTTTCGTCAACTACAATATATACTTTTGTCAACTACGGCTCATACTTCCGTTGAGTACGACTTATACTTCCGTGGGGCACGACTTATACTTCCGTCAATGACAAGTCCTATACTTGTCGACTACAAGTCCTATACTTGTGGGGCACAAGTCCTATACTTGTCAAGGTCTTGGCCTGAGCGGACGCACGAGCCGTGCGTCCCTACATTGCCCAAGTTCCTATACTTGTCAAGATTCGGCCCTCGTGATGTAATCGGCTATCCAGCGACCCACTTCCACCGTACCGTAGTCCGGCCCACCGGCTACTTGTATTTCGGGCGTGCGCACGTTCGCCTCCAACGAGGCATCGACCGCCCGGCGTATGCATGCGCCCTCATCGTTCAGCCCAAAATGTTCCAACAGCATGGCGGCCGAGAGTATCTGTGCCACGGGGTTGGCAAGGTTCTTGCCGGCCGCCTGTGGCCAACTGCCATGCACCGGTTCGAAGAGCGGCGTATGCTCGCCAAGGCTTGCCGAGGGCTGCAGCCCCATGGAGCCGGTGATGCAACTCGTCTCGTCGGTGAGAATGTCGCCGAACGTGTTCTCCGTCACAATGACATCGAAGAACGTCGGCTCCGTCAGCACGCGCATCGCGGCATTGTCGATGAACATGTAATCGGTCGTCACCGCGGGGTATTGCGGTTCCATCTCTTTGGCAATCTGCCGCCACAGCCGACTCGATGCCAGCACGTTGGCCTTGTCTACCACCGTCAGATGCTTGCGCCGCTTCATGGCCGTTTCGAAGGCAACTTTTAAGATGCGTTCTATCTCGGGACGGGTATAGATATCGGTGTCGTAGGCCTTGTCGTTGTCCTGATATTTCTCGCCGAAATACATGCCGCCCGTGAGTTCGCGAATGACGACGAAGTCGGCACCCTTCAGCAGTTCTTCTTTGAGCGGGCTCTTGTGGAGCAGGCAATCGAACGTGGCAACGGGGCGCACGTTGGCAAACAGGCCGAGCTTCTTGCGCATGGCCAGCAGGCCTTGCTCAGGGCGCACCTTGGCCGTTGGGTCGTTGTCGAAGCGCGGGTCGCCCACAGCGGCAAACAAAATGGCGTCGGCATTCATGCAGACCTTGAACGTCTCTTCGGGGAAAGGGTCGCCCACTTCGTCGATGGCATGAGCGCCGCAAACGGCCTCCTGATAAATGAATTGATGGCCGAACCTCTTTGCGACAGCATCCAATGCGGCCACACCCTGCTTCATAATCTCCGGCCCGATACCGTCACCGGCCAGTACTGCAATTTTTAATTTCATCGTATTTCTATTGTTATTTGTTAAGAACTCAATTCTCTTGTTCCGGTGCCTCGATGATGTTCAACATCTTGATGGTTGCCTTGATGGCAGCCTCGGTTTGGTCGGCATCAAGGCCGCGGGTGCGAAATATCCGCCCGTCTTCCCGCCTCCATGTGATGATTGTCTGCACCAAAGCATCGGTCCTTCCTCCCGGCGGAATGCTCACCTGATAGTTCTCCAAGAGCGGGAACACGCGGTTCAGCCTGTGCTTGTATATCTTTCGCAAAGCCTTTACGAAGGCATCATACTGTCCGTCGCCCGAAGCATCTTCCTCATAAACCGTTCCGTGAACAGAGATTTTGAGGCTCGCGATAGGCCTGAGACCATAGGACGTGGAAACCATGTAGCTCAAGAGTTTGACGACTTCGTTGGGCGTGTTGTGCTTCAGCACGTCGGAAACAATGTAGGGCAGGTCGTCCTGCGTGACGAGTTCTTTTCTGTCGCCCAGCTGCGTGATGCGTTTCGTCACGGCCTTGGTCTGTTCGGGCGTAAGTTCCAAGCCCAGCTCGTTTAGGTTCTGAATGATATTGGCCTTGCCCGAGTTCTTTCCCAAGGCATACTCGCGATGGCGTCCGAAGCGTTCGGGGGCAAGTTCATTGCAGTAGAGCTTGTCTTTGTTGTCGCCGTCGGCATGCACACCGGCCACCTGCGTGAAGACATTGTCGCCCACGACCGGTGTGTTCGGAGAAACGGCTATGCCGCTATAGCCCTCCACCAGATGCGTGACGTCTACCAAGGAACATTCGTCGATAGGCGTGGCCATGTGGCACATGTCTTTCAATACCACATGAACGGAAGACAGCGGAGCATTACCGCAACGCTCGCCTAATCCGTTGACCGTCACGTGCAACCCGCGGGCCCCGGCCTTGACGGCAGCAAGGGAATTGGCCACGGCAAGGTCGTAATCGTTGTGTGCATGGAAGTCGAAATGGCAGTCGGGGTATCGCCGGGTCATCATTCCCATATACGTTTCTGTCTGGTGAGGCGTGAGAATGCCCAAGGTGTCGGGCAGCATGAAGCGCAAGACGGGCTTGTCATGCAGGGCATCCATCAGCTGAAACACGTAGTCTGGGGAATCCTTCATGCCCGAAGACCAGTCTTCTAAGTAAAGATTGACCTTGACTCCCTGCGCTTCGGCATACGACAGCACGCTTAATATGTCGGCAATATGTTCTTGAGGGGTCTTCTTCAGCTGCAAAGCGCAATGTTTCAGACTGCCTTTGGCCAGCAGATTGATGACCTGACAGCCACATGCGCTAATCCAATCCACGGATTGCTTGCCATCGACGAAGCCGAGCACCTCTATCTTATGAAGCAACCGGTTGGCCTTGGCAAAACGGCAAATCATTCTTACCGCCTCCTTCTCTCCTTCGGACACACGGGCTGAGGCAACTTCTATCCTATCCACTTTGACGTCAGACAGCAAGGCACGGGCAATGACCAACTTCTCGTGGGGAAGGAAAGACACGCCGTTGGTCTGTTCGCCATCGCGCAACGTGCAATCCATGATTTCTATCTGTTTGCCTGCTCCCATGCTTCTACTTTATTCCGATTCTGCACAAGAAAATCAACATCATCAAGCCCGTTCATCAGGCAATGCTTCTTGTAACCGTTGATTTCAAAATGCTCGCTCTTGCCTGTTGCAAGGTTGGTTACCGTTTGATTGGGAAGGTCAACCTTGACCTCTGTCCCATGGTTATCGGCTATGCTTTCGAACAGTTCTTGCAGGAAGCCTTCAGAAACAACGACCGGAAGCACAAAGTTGTTCAACTCGTTGTTCTTATGAATATCAGCAAAGAAAGAGCTAATGACGACTCGGAAGCCGTAGCTTGCAATGGCCCAAGCGGCGTGTTCACGTGAAGAACCCGAGCCGAAGTTCTTTCCAGCAACAAGGATAACACCGCTATAAGACGGATCATTGAGTACGAAATCCTTCTTCACGGAACCATCTTTATTATATCTCCAATCCCTAAAAAGGTTCTCTCCAAAGCCTTCCTTGTCTGTTGCCTTTAAGAAACGGGCCGGTATAATCTGGTCAGTGTCCACATTCTCCAATGGCAAAGGAATGCATGTTGAGGTAATAACGTCGAATTTCTGTTTCATAACAAATCAATTAGTGTAAAGTAGGACTACATGCGATGTAAAGTAGGACTACACGCAATGTAAAGTAGGACTACATGTGATGTAAAGTAGGACTACATGCAAAGGGTACGCGGATCGGTTATCTTGCCCGTGATAGCGGCAGCAGCGGCAACAAGCGGCGATGCAAGTATCGTACGTGAGCCGGGGCCTTGCCGCCCCTCGAAGTTACGGTTACTGGTTGACACGGCATACTTTCCTGCAGGAATCTTGTCATCGTTCATTGCCAGACAGGCCGAACAGCCGGGCTGCCGAATGACAAAGCCAGCCGCCTCGACAACCTTATCAATACCTTCTTCGCGTATCTGCCGGTCTACAAGCCAAGAACCGGGAACCAACCATGCCGTAATGCCATCAGCTTTACGCTTTCCCTTGACGATACTTGCAAAAGCTCGAAAGTCTTCTATGCGTCCGTTGGTACACGCACCCAAGAAAACGTAATCAACTGCACGACCGAGCAACTTCTCTCCGGGTTGAAATCCCATGTAAGCCAAGCTCTTCTTGAAAGAAGCCTGCTCACGTTCATCAATCATATCCAATGACGGTATGCACTCATCTATGGCAATCCCCATGCCCGGGTTAGTTCCATAGGTGATACGCGGGGCTATATCGGCAGCATCAAAACAGAGTTCTTTATCAAACACGGCATCGTCTCCGCTTCTCAATGTCCTCCAATAGGCAATCGCCCTGTCCCATTCTTTGCCTTTCGGAGCATATTCCCGCCCCTTGATGTATGCAAACGTAGTCTCGTCGGGGGCAATAAAACCTCCACGGGCACCCATTTCGATAGACAGATTGCAAAGCGTCAGTCGACCTTCCATGCTCATATTGCGAACCACATCGCCGCTATATTCCACGAAATATCCCGTTGCACCGCTTGTCGTAAGCCTACTCATCAAATACAAGGCTACGTCTTTTGCAACCACACCCGGCTGCAACTTGCCATTGATATTGATGCGCATGCTTTTCGGTTTCTGTTGAAGTATGCACTGGGAAGCCATCACCATCTCAACCTCAGACGTTCCTATACCAAAGGCAACCGCCCCCATTGCACCGTGTGTAGAGGTGTGAGAGTCTCCGCAGACGATTGTCATTCCCGGCAAGGACAGGCCTTTCTCTGGTCCGACCACATGGATGATGCCATTGTCTTTTGAGTTCATCTTGAACTCGGTCAGGCTGAATTCCTCACAATTCTTGTCCAAGGTGTCAAGCTGTTTCCTTGAGACGGGGTCATCAACGGGCTTATCCTGATCATGGGTCGGGGTATTATGATCGGGCATACAGAATATCTGTTGGGGACGGAAACACTTCAATCCGCGTGCTCTCATGCCGGCAAAAGCCTGCGGAGAAGTCACTTCATGACAATACAAGCGGTCGATATACAGCTGCGTCGGCCCGTCTTCAACGACCTGAACAACATGCTTGTCCCAAATTTTGTCGAACAACGTATTCATATCTTAGTTTCTAAATTTGTTGATACAGTCTATATAGGCCTCCACACTGGCCGTAACAATGTCGGTATCTGCACCGAAACCATAGTAAACATGGCCATCGTACTCCACCTGCATGTGCACTTTGCCCACGTCGTCAGAGCCTTTGTCTATCGCTTGAATGGTAAATTCTTTCAATGACATCTGCTTATGAATGATTTTCTTCAAGGCGCGAATGGCTGCATCTACAGGACCATTGCCCGAAGAAGCCTCTTCAAACTTCTGCCCTGCAATATCCAAGCCTATACTTGCTACGCTCTTCACACCCTTTCCCGTGGTTACTTGCAGATAATCAAGCCTAACACTATGGGATTCTGACATGTCAGCACCCGCCAACATCAGCACATCGTCATCCGTAACCTCCTTTTTCTTATCAGCTAAGATAAGAAACTTCTTGTAGATTTTATCTAATTTGTCTTCGTCTTCTATTTCAACTCCGTTGACATGCAACCGATATTTCAGTGCAGCACGCCCCGAACGTGCGGTCAGTACGATTGCATTGTCGTCTACACCAACATCTTTCGGGTTGATGATTTCATAAGTTTGTACATGCTTCAACACACCATCTTGATGAATACCGCTCGAATGGGCAAAGGCATTGCGCCCTACAATGGCCTTATTCGGCTGCACCGGCATGTTCATCAGGCTGGAAACCAAACGCGATATCGGCACGATTTTCGTGGTATTGATGTGCGTATCGATATCAAGTCCCTTATGGCATTTCAATATCATGGCTATCTCTTCCAATGAGGTGTTACCTGCCCGCTCCCCAATGCCGTTGACCGTCACTTCAACTTGGCGTGCCCCATTCAGAACGCCCTGCAAGGTGTTGGCCGTCGCCATGCCTAAATCGTTGTGACAATGCGTGGAAAGTACCGCTTTATGAATGCCATCGACATGCTCCATCAGGTACTTGATCTTATTTCCATATTCATCAGGCAGGCAATAACCTGTCGTGTCAGGGATATTCACCACCGTTGCACCAGCCTTGATGACCGCTTCAACGACGCGTGCCAGATATTCATTGTCCGTTCGACCGGCGTCTTCGGCATAGAACTCCACGTCTTCGACAAACTTCTTTGCATACTTTACTGCTGCAACGGCACGCTCAATGATTTCTTCACGCGTGGAGTCGAACTTATATTTAATATGTGAATCGCTGGTTCCGATGCCCGTATGAATGCGCTTGTGCTTGGCATATTGCAACGCTTCTGCAGCACAATCGATATCCTTTTCGACTGCACGTGTCAGCGCACATATGGTAGGCCACGTCACAGCTTTCGATATTTCCACAACCGAATGAAAGTCTCCGGGAGACGAAATGGGGAACCCTGCCTCAATAACGTCGACTCCCAACTGCTCCAAAGCCTTGGCCACTTGAATCTTTTCCACTGTATTCAGCTGGCAACCGGGCACTTGTTCCCCGTCACGAAGGGTGGTATCAAAAATAAATAATCTGTCACTCATATCTCATTTGTTTTATATTACAACGCAAATGAACAAAAAAGCCTTCCACACTTACAAGGAAGTGAGAAAGGCTTCTGACTTTTCCATGGCTCAATCAGCCACACACCTTATCACTTCCACTTTCATTTTGAAGTCGAATTCGAATAATGATGCATAGCGTAGCCAAAGATGTAGCTTTCATTTTCCAATTATTTTTAACTTTACGGTTGCAAAGATAGTGATATTTTTCAGATAAACAAAGAAACTAAAAGTTTTTTATTTGAATTTCTTTCAGTTGATTATAAAATGCGCCTTCTTTGTTTCGGGCATCAAAGCCCGTTACCTTTAATATTATGTGGCAGTCTTCCTTTTTGTCAATCTAATTCATTTTCGATTTGCATTCGCCTGCAAAATATATTATCTTTGGGTCGGGGAAAGCAGGGATATGCTTTCCCTTTTTTCGTATAAAACGGAGAAATGGCGCGTAAAATATGCAGGAATGGATTGCAGAATGAATGATTTCGGCTTTCAATATCAGCCATATTGTGCGGCAAAGTGATGCATATTACCACACAATATGGTTTATTTCAATCGCTAAAGCGAAGAGAATTGAAAGGTAAAGGCTAACAGACAGAAAGACCGTACGGCTGTTTTTGTCCGCTATTTTGAGTTTTTCTTTAAAATAAATTAAACATGGAAGCTTTGTATTCGAAGCATAGCTTCACCGACTTAAAAAGGCATCGGACCGTTATCGTCTCTTGGTGGCGGACCAAAAGGATTATCCATAGGCGGCATATCGCCTCCGTTCATTTTGGAACCGATGATTTCTCCACCGCCAGAAGCCGTGTTATAAGACTCTTCGGGGTTACGGAAGCTGGTGAATTCGCCCTTGAACGTAAGGAGAACGTCGCCGGTTGCGCCCTTACGATGCTTGGCAATGATGACCTGCGCCATGCCATGAAGGTCGTTACCTTTCTCGTCTTGATAGATATGATAGTATTCCGGACGATGAACGAACAGTACCATGTCGGCATCTTGCTCTATGGCTCCCGACTCACGCAGGTCACTCAGCTGCGGACGCTTACCCTCAAGGCCCTCACGGTTCTCTACCGTTCGGTTCAACTGCGACAAGGCGAGAATAGGAATATCAAGCTCTTTAGCAAGCCCTTTCAGCGAACGTGAGATGGTAGACACCTCTTCCTGCCGACTACCGAACTTCATTCCGTTGGCATTCATCAGCTGAAGATAGTCGATCATGATGATTTTTACTCCTTTTTCGCGCACCAATCGGCGGGCCTTCGTGCGGAGTTCGAATACGGAAAGTCCAGGGGTATCGTCGATATAAACAGGCGATCCGGTCAATTTAGGCAGATGCTTGTCGAGCCGATCCCATTCATCTGGCGACAACTGACCGTTGAGCATCTTGCCACCTGCTATCTCACAAGTGTTTGAGATAAGGCGATTCACGAGCTGAACATTATTCATTTCGAGAGAGAAGAACGCAATAGGAACATGCTCATCTACGGCAATATTCTTGGCCAAACTCAATGCAAAAGAGGTCTTACCCATGGCAGGTCGGCCGGCAATAATCACCAAATCGCTCTTCTGCCAGCCGCTCGTCATCTCGTCAAGCTTCGTATATCCCGTCGGAATACCCGTCAGGCCGCTTGGATCGGCAGATGCTTTCTGCAGAATATCTATTGCCTGCTGAATGATAGGATCAATCTGCGTGTAATCCTGCTTCATGTTCTTTTGAGAGATTTCAAAAAGACTACCTTCAGCTTCCTGCATCAACAAATCGACGTCAACCGTATCATCGAAGGCCTTTTCCTCAACTCTGCTGGCAAACTGTATCAGTTGTCGGGCAAGGTGCTTTTGGGCAAGAATGTGAGCATGATATTCTACATTGGCAGACGAAGCTACACGGTCGCTGATTTCAAGCAAATAGCTTGGTCCGCCGACATCATCAATGGTGCCTTCCGCTTTCAGTTGCTCCGTCACGGTCATGATATCAACCGGACGCTCGCTCATATTGAGGTTCTGAATGGCCTGATAGATTTTCTGGTTGCGAGGCTCATAAAACGTCTCGGGACGAATGAACTCTGATATCAGCGAGAATGCGTCTTTATCTATCATCAATGCACCGATGACGGCACGTTCTATGTCGGTGGCTTGTGGTTGCAAGTGACTGTAAGTGGTGTCTATGCCAGCCGACGGCTTGCGATGTCGCGGGGTATTGCTGTTGTTCTCTGCCATGAAAAAAAGATTTTCGGCAAAGGTAGTCATTTTTTGTCTATATGAGTTCTCGGTAAACGGATTTTTTGTATTTTTGCAATACATAAATCAATACACAGACTATGATTACTTTTCCTTGCGCCAAGATTAACCTCGGACTGAATATCGTTGGGCAACGACCAAACGGTTACCATGACCTTGAGACGGTTTTCTACCCTGTTCCGCTTTGCGATGCGCTCGAAATCAAATACATGGGAGAAGAATTCCCTTCGGAAGTGGATTGTGATTTGAAGGTGACCGGGAATGTCGTAAACTGCAATGAAGCCGACAACCTCGTCATCAAAGCCTATAATCTCTTGGCGAAAGACTACAAACTGCCACGCGTCCACGCCCATCTTTATAAACAAATTCCGTCAGAGGCCGGTTTGGGTGGTGGCTCCAGTGACGCGGCATACATGATCAGACTGCTTGACGAACGCTTCAGACTGAACATCGGCAAGGCCGAAATGGAACGCTATGCTGCAAGATTAGGAGCCGATTGCGCGTTCTTCATCAGTAGCGAACCTTCGTTTGCCACGGGCATAGGCGATGAACTCATGCCTGCAGACGGGCCAAAAGGAAATCTGGACGGCTATCATATTGCGATTGTAAAACCAAACATAGCCGTCTCGACCAAAGAGGCCTATGCCAACATCTCTCCCCATAAGCCGGAAAAATGCTGCAGAGACATCGTAAGGCAGCCCATCGAAACGTGGAAAGATGAACTCATCAACGACTTTGAAGTGCCTATATTCAACCGTCATCCAGATTTGGCAGCCATCAAAAAGCAACTTTACCAACTTGGTGCCGTCTATGCTGCCATGAGTGGAAGCGGCAGCAGTCTTTTCGGCCTCTTCAAGGAAGAACCATGCCATCTTAACACTGCGTTTGCAAACTGTTTCACTTTTACCGCCAAACTCTGACATAAGAAAACCGCATACACATGTATCAATAAGGCATTCACATATTTCTGAGATTACAATTCCAAGCGTCCGACATCTCCTTGCAAGGTAATGTCGGACGTAGTTTTTGTAAATTATTTTCAAATCTTATTATTCCCATGAGAACCGGAAAAGAGTCGAAAAAACCGCCCTTGTAACTTACTGATATTCAGTGTGCTATGAGCGTCAAAATTCCCTTATAAGAGAATTCAAATTCGCTTATAAGACAATTTAAATTCTCTTATAAGACAATTTCAAAAAAATGCGTAGTAAATCTCAAAAGTGTGCGCAGTAAGTTTGAAAAGACTTATAACTGTAAATTATTTTCATACGAATTAAATTTCGACTGGCATCGTAGCAAATGAATATAAAGAGCGTAGAAAAATACGGAAAAAAGAGGTATTTCGCCTTTTTCCTCCCAATTCTGTACTTCTCGTTTGCCTGTCTTCCGTCACCTTTTCAGGACTTTGTTTGGATTGGACGACTACAGGCATAGGGTGTACTCTGCAGGTTTCATCGCCTGCCTACGGATGGTCGTACTTTTTGGGCTTACAGTAAGACCATCATTATCCCAAGTTCGCATAATATAATATATCAAGGAGAAGCAACAAAAGATGGAGATGAGAATGAAGACAAGAAGCAGCGAGCGGAAGTGTTCCGACAATTCACCGTGAGCTGCTCCTTAGCGGAGAAGTTGCGCCTCCTCTCCCAGTATGATGAATACTGAAAATGAACTGCTTCGGGTATTTTTTTGCACAGTATTATTGAAAAAACAGCAATAAATTTTCATATCATCTAAAAAAATCGTATATTTGCAGACCCGAAAGAGTGGGTGACATAAATTAAAGTAATCAGAATTCAATTTTATATTTACAGACATGACAAAGGCAGACATCATTAATGAGATTGCATCAACGACAGGAATTCCCAAGAAAGACGTGGGCGTCGTTGTCGAGAGTTTTATGGAAACCATCAAAAAGAGCCTGCTTGAAGAGAGAGAGAACGTATACCTCCGTGGCTTCGGCAGTTTTGTCATCAAACACCGGGCCGCCAAGACCGCACGTAATATTCTCAAGAACACGACAATAATGGTCGAGGCTCACGACTTGCCAAGTTTCAAGCCGTCAAAAGCATTCGTTGAGCAGATGAAAGGCGAATAACTATCAAAACATTATATAAAATTTCAAAATCATGCCAAACGGAAAGAAGAAGAAGGGCCACAAGATGGCCACTCACAAGCGCAAAAAGAGATTGCGCAAGAATAGACATAAGAGCAAGTAATCGCTCGATAGCCTATTAAGGACTCTGGGGCATGTCAACTAATCCACAAGGAGGCGTGACATGCCCCTTTGTAGTAACAGTCAGAACTAAGTAAAGATTTTCAAAATGACCAGCGAAGTTGTAATCGACGTAAGAGACAAAGAGATTTCGATTGCCCTATTAGAAGACAAAAAACTCGTAGAGTATCAGAATGAGCCGCGACAGGCCTCTTTCTCTGTTGGCAACATCTATGCAGCAAAAGTTAAGAAACTCATGCCGGGACTTAATGCCTGCTTCGTAGATGTTGGTTATGAACGCGACGCTTTTCTCCACTATCTTGACTTAGGCAGTCAATTCAATTCTTACACGAAATACCTGAAACAGGTAGGCAGTGACAGGAAGAGACTCTATCCTTTCAGCAAGGCGCAGAAACTTCCCGACCTGAAGAAAGATGGCAGCGTACAGCAAGTGCTTACCGTGGGCCAAGAGGTCTTGGTGCAAATCATCAAAGAACCAATCTCTACAAAAGGACCTCGTCTGACAGGCGAATTGTCCTTCGCAGGACGCTTCATCGTCTTGATTCCGTTCGGAGATAAAGTCTCGGTCTCCTCAAAAATCAAAAGCGGAGAAGAACGTGCAAGGCTCAAGCAGCTCATCTATAGCATCAAACCGAAGAACTGCGGCGTCATTGTCAGAACGGTTGCCGAAGGAAAGCGGGTGGCAGAGCTTGACACCGAGATGAATGTCTTGACCAAGCGATGGGAAGATGCTATCCTCAAAACGCAGAAACAACAGAAAAGGCCACAGTTGGTATTCGAAGAAACAGGAAGGGCGATCGCCATGCTGCGAGACCTATTCAATCCGAGTTTCGAAAACATCTACGTGAACAACGAAGAAGCCTATAACGAAGTTAAACACTACCTGACACTCATTGCCCCCGAAAAGGCAGACATCGTCAAGCATTACACAGGAAAAGTGCCTATCTTCGACAACTTCAATGTTACGAAACAAATCAAATCAAGCTTCGGTAAGACCATTAATTATAAGCATGGCGCTTACTTGATCATAGAGCACACCGAGGCCTTACATGTTGTTGACGTGAACAGCGGTAACCGCACAAGGTCGGAAAACGGACAGGAAGCTAACGCCTTGGACGTCAATCTGGGTGCGGCCGACGAGTTGGCACGCCAACTGCGACTCCGCGACATGGGAGGCATCATCGTGGTCGACTTCATCGACATGAACCTTGCAGAAGACCGACAGATGCTTTATGAGCGCATGTGCAAAAACATGCAGAAGGACAGAGCCAGACACAATATCCTTCCTTTGAGCAAGTTCGGGCTCATGCAAATCACGCGCCAGCGTGTGCGCCCGGCCATGGACGTCAATGTCGAAGAGACCTGCCCCACTTGCAATGGAACGGGAAAGATCAGGTCGAGCATTCTCTTCACCGACCAGTTGGAAAGAAAGATTGACAGCCTTGTCAACAAGATAGGCATCACGAAATTCTATTTGCATATCCACCCGTATGTAGCGGCCTACATCAACAAGGGCTTTATCTCCCTTCGACGCAAATGGCAGCTGAAATACGGCTTCGGCGTACATATCATTCCTTCGCAGAAACTTGCATTCCTGCAATACGAGTTTTACGACATGAAGGGAGAGTTCATCGATATGAAAGAAGAAATAGAAACCAAGTAGAGAACGTCGCTTAAGAACAAATCTATCGGAAGGACATCTTTGTGACGTCCTCCCGATATGTTTTTTGTTTGAAGAAGACATGCAAAAAGGCACACCGAAAAATCAATGTGCCTTTGCAATAATAATAACCAAAAACTTCTAAACGAAGAAAATTACTTCATCAGTGTTACCTTGCCGGCCTTTACGATAGCGTCCTTAGCGGCCTTCATTTCGTTGCGGAGCGTTTCGATAGCCTGACGTGCACCGTCAATTTTTGCCTTATAGCTGTCCTGCTCCTGAGCCATCTTGTTCTTATAGTTGTCCTGCTCCTGAGCCATCTTGTTCTTATAATTGTCCTGCTCTTGAGCCATCTGGTTCTTATACTTCTCGTTCACCTGATTCAACTGCGCCTTGCAATTCTCAATTTCTTGGTTCAACTGTGCAATCTTGCCCTTGATGACATCCTGTTCCTTAGCCAAGTTGGCCTTGCTTGTCTCCTGACTTTGTGTCATCTTGGCCTTATAGTTCTCAGAGGATTGGTTCATCTGAGCCTTGTAGTTATCTGCAGACTGGCTCATCTTGGCCTTGTAGTTCTCGATGTCTTGGGTCAGCTGCGCAATCTTCGTCTCACCAGCATTGAAGTCATAGGTGACCCCCTGCGGACCAACTTTAGCGAATACTTTCTTTACCTCTGCCGAATCTACTGCCGACGAAGCGAAACCCATTGTTGCTGAGCAAACGAGGGCCAACGTTAAAATAAACTTTTTCATCTTCTTACTGATTTTATTAAATTTGGATATTTTTATTATTTCATTCGATAGTTTTACGAACTTTGCGTGCAAATTTAGGCTTTTTTTTCAAATTACACAAGTTTCCGTTGTTTTTTTTGTCTGTTTTAGGAATTATTGCATATAAGAAGCCACTGTAAAGGGATAGACATAGGCTCATCGTTGAACGACAATCGCTTTCCAATAAGCATGACGGGAGTCATTAGCCTACTGATATGACAGCCACAGAATAGGGTTTCCTTGCCGACAGATAGTAGGAAAGGTATTTTCCCACCATGGTGGGAAACCATATATCCTACTATCTCTCGAGATGAACTCCCTATGTAAAGGGGCTCGCATACCTATAATAAAAGGTATTGCACACCTATATAAAGAGGAAGGGAGCATGTTGGGACGTGCAACTCGTACGCCTGCTATAACTCGCCTGCCTATCATCAAGAGGGACGAGACGAGCAAAACGAAAAGAGGATATGCCATGCTTGGGATGCAAACGGCATATCCTCTTCCGTAGGCTTCGGCCATGCGACGGGCCGACGGCAAGGAAGCGGCTACGATTGGCGGGCGACGGCCAAGGTGAACAGATAGTCGCTCAGACGGTTCATCAGGCGCATCACGCGTTCGTCGAGCGGATAATCGCGCCGGAGCGTCCACAGGCGTCGCTCGCAGGTGCGTGCCTTCGCTCGCGCATAGTGCAGGAGCGCTGCGGGAAGACTTCCGCCGGGAACGACAAAGGCGAAACGGTCATTTCCGGATTGCTCGTCGATGAAGTGCTCCAACGCCGTGGTCATGTCGTCGATGGGAGCATAATCGAACGGTCGGTTCCGTCCGTCGGCAATCAGGCCCATGACGGTCATGAGGAGCCGCTGAATGGTTTGCAGTCGGGCGAGCTCTACGTCGTCGGGCTGCATCGAGGCTGTGACAATGCCGAGGAGCGAGTTCAATTCATCGAGCTGCCCGTTGGCTTCGACGCGGATATCGTCTTTTGCCACGCGCTCGCCGTCGAGCAATGAGGTGCGGCCCATGTCGCCGCGCTTGGTATAGATGGCCATGTTTATCTTCGTTTTGTGATGACGTATATGATTACCGGTGCGCCTATCAGGGGCGTCACGGCATTGAGTGGCAAGATGCCTCCGGCGCCGGGCAGATAGCACAAGAGATTACAAAGCAGTGCGACGGCGGCACCTAACAGCATCGTTGCGGGCAGGAGCAGGCGGTGGTTGTCGGTGGTCAGTAGCAGGCGTGCGATGTGGGGAACCGATAGGCCGATGAAGGCCACGGGACCACAAAAGGCCGTCGTCGTGGCCGTTAGCCAACCGGTGACAAGCAGCAGGAGGTTCCGCGTGAGTCGCGTGTTGATGCCGAGGTTCTCGGCATATTGTTCGCCAAGGAGCAGGGCGTTGAGCGGTTTTATCAATAAGAGCGAGGCCGCCAATCCGGCGATGTTTGCAGCGGCATAGGCGGGCATGTGGGCCATGGAGACGGCGCCGAAGTTGCCCATTCCCCACACCATGTAGGACTTCACGCCCTCATCTGTTGCAAAGAAGTTGAGCAGGGAGACGGCTGAATTGGCAAGATAGCCTGTCATGATGCCGATAATCAGTAGTATGACGCTGTTTCTGACGGCAGAGGAAAAGAAGAAGAGAAGGACTGTCACGAGCATTGCTCCGGTGAATGCGGCAAGCAGTATGGCAACAAAGCCGCTTATCGTGAACATCGTGGTCATGATGCTCCCACCCAAGAAGAGCATCACCAACGCGACGCCCAGCCCTGCACCGCCGGTGATGCCGAAGATACCCGGTCCGGCTAAGGGATTGCGAAAGGCCGTTTGCAGCAGCAGCCCACATACGGCCAAGGAGGAGCCGGTGAGCAATGCTGTCAAGGCCTGCGGAAGTCGTGACTCCATGATGATATAACTCCACGAAGGGTGCCGGACGAGCAGTGATGCGGCAGCCTCATTGCCCGATGAGGGGAAAATGATTTGCAGAATGGCCGACGCGGGAATGTCTACGCTACCCACGACCAGATGCAGTGCAAACAGGAAGAGGATGCCTGCGCCCAAGGCGATACAATGTCTTATTGCTTTCGTTTCCATGCCTTTTATTTCAAACGCTCATAGTACTGCATCGGTGCAAAGCCGGCAATGTCGGGGTGGACGATTTGGATAATGTCGCTCAACAGCCTGTCGGGGTGGAAGCTCACTTGCTCGAAATAGGGTCTGCGCGTGCAATCACATGCATAAACATTGCGGGTTCGGAATGCCTTGAACTGTCTGTAGCCCGAATATTCGGCCGCAAGCTCCTGCAAGGTGGCAGGGTGTCCGTTATATTTGAACAGCCACACATCGCTTTGCCCAGCCCTGTCCAAGACCGTTTCAAAGGGCAAAGACAGGCTTCCGGCCTGATGGTCGTCGGCAAAGGCATAGTGTGCCCGTGCGTCTTTGAGCATCTGCCCGATGGTGCTCTGCCCACCCGGTACATACCATACGCCGCCCGTCTTCTGCTCTGTGATGACCGACAGCGACTTCTTAGCCGTGCGTGCCTTCTTCATTAGTTGCTGATAATTGCACTTCACTCGATTGAACAAGGCAAAAGCCTCATGTTCGCGCCCATAGAGCATACCGTAGAACTTCATCCACTCCGCCCGTCCCAAGGCTGAAACCTCCATATAGTCGGCCGTCTCGATGATGGGGATATGTATGTCTTCCAATTTCCCGTAGCCTCCGCTGTTCTCGAAAGGAGAGATGAGCAGGCCTTCGGGCTTCATGTCTATGATTTTCTCGACATCGGCACTCATGCTGTTTCCACAGTCGGCGACATGACGGGCTTCTGTCGGTTTCATCGTTGCACGCTTTTGTATATCGGGGATATTGATATAATTAAGGTCACACACCCCACTGATGGCATCGGCTGCCTGAAGGTCATACAACAAACCGCAAAGCACCGTGGTAAAAACGACAGACCGCTTGATAGGCGTCCGTATGATGGTGGTAGAAGGATCGAGTCCTTCCGGTAGCCGAGTCCTTCCCTTTGGTACCAAGGCATACGTGTGGAGCGTTCGGCCTTTCTTCCATGGGTCAACCAGCTTCACAATCGTATATCCTTTGTATTTGACAATGGTCAGATGTCGGGCATTCTCCATACGGACAGTGTCCCCACCATCTGCACCACCCCTCGTTTGAGAATTGGTGCAAGCAGTGAAGACACTGAAGAGTATCGCTATTAAAACACTAAGAAGCTTTTTCATTACTTCCAGTCAATCCGCGTATTGAAGAATATCTTGCCCGGCCCTATGCCTATCTCGGCCGAACGAACTTCCTTACCATAGTTATCAAATTCTTTCAAACTGCCAGGCGTAGTGTAACTCGCATGTCCGCCTACTTTCTTATACAGAGAGAAGAAAAGGTGGCCTGTTGCCGGATCAACGGCGATAGAAGCTGGAGAATAAGTCTTTGCATCTATTGTTACGGACAAAGGAGATACATACTGCGTGTTTACATCTAATTTACTGTAGCTTACAGATGAAGCTCCGTAGGGGGCATTCATCGTATAGAATGCACCGTTGTAATAAGCAGCTCCCGTTGCATCTTTGACAACGTCTTTAGCAACAGGCTTGCCATTCTCTTCAGTAAGGATTTTCAAGCCTGCGCCAATCTGGTTATACTTGGCATCATAACCACCCCAATCCAACACATAGAGACGATGGTTGACAATATAAATCTCTTGCGGGTTCTTTATGCCTTCTATCTTATGGTCGTCAACCTTTCCTGTGGTCAAGTTAATTACAGAGATGGTGCCATTGCCTTTGCCATAATCAGAGTTGGCCACGAACAAATTGTTGCCGCTACCGGCCAGACCTTCGGGATAGGAACCCACCTTATAGCTTTTGCGCAACTTAAAAGTAGCCGTATCTACAACTGCAACATAGCCACCATAGGTAGTCACCCAGATGGCACCAGCACCGGCAATGATATGGCGGGGCTGATTACCTTCCTTTTTACCCAAAAGATCAGTCGTCTTGATTTGTTTCACCGACTTCAGGTTCTTGTCCATGACTTCAATGGTATGCTCTCCCGTCACAACGAGATAGACCTTGCTGCCATAAACAATACCGTCATTGGGCGTATCGCCGAGCCCTCGACCATTTGCCGTGATGAATGCATCATTGGTCATGTTGCCTTTCTTGTAATCCAAGTAGCTTATGGAGCCACCTATCTTACCACTCATATTTCCTGTACACACAACGAATGCGCCATTGCTGGTCGTAACAAGATGCAACTGCGGCGTATCCTCTTCATTATCACACGACGTAAACGAAACTGCGCCCACGAGCAGGACGGCTAAACTTAATAAATACTTTTTCATCTTTCTATTGTATTAATGTATTAAAAATTATAACTGATTACTAACTGATAACTGATGCCCGGCATAGGATAATTACCCACGATTTCATATTGCCGGTTAAGCAGATTCTTAACATCTCCGCGCAAGAACAGTACACCTTTATATATAGGAAGGCTTCGGCTGAACGTAAGCCCCATATCCCAATACCCGTCCAACTTAGTTCCTTTGTGATGCTCATTATTGGGCCATCGGCTACTGACACCTGTCCCATGCACCACGACATCTACCCACGGATTGCCCCACTTCAAAGAAGCCGACGCCGTGTGCAACGGGATATAGGCTATCTGCTTCCCGTAATACGGAGACTCACGGTCGGTATGATTGCTCACTTGCTGATAGCTGTAACTCCCGGCAAAAGAAAGATATTGTTTCGCACTGACGCGATAATCTCCTTGCAAAGAACCTTCAATGCCTTTCATTTCTACCTTACCAACATTCACATTTGTCCAAATAAACATATTGTAGGGCACAGCAACTATCTTGTCCCTGACATGATTGAGATAGCCATCTATCGTCAGCTGTACCCCTACCCTATTCTCCCATCGTTTCTCCCATGCCAACCCGAGATTATACTGGTCGGTCAGTTCGGGATTCAGTTCCGTACTGCCATAATGGAAGAAATAGCTTTCGTTGAACGTCGGTGCACGGAATATGTTCTTATAGGAAGCCCTAATGTAGAAGTGTTCTGCAGCGAACGGTTGATAAGACACCGACAGCGAGGGCGACCATCTTCGCATGTTCTTGGCAGAAGCCCCTACCCTTGCACGGTTTATATAGTCTGAAAACAACAGCCTACCCAGCAACGTGATGCGGGAGAAGACATATTTTGCCGACAGTGTTTGCAGCACGGTATGTCTGAAAGGACGCACGTCGGTCTTCAGACTGCTGTTTAAGTTGTTGAAGCTATAATCGGCAGCATAGCTGACCAGCCATTCCTCTGCCGGTCTGAACAACACGGCCACGGAGCCATAGGCCTCGCGCTGCCAATAGTCGGCATCCATCACGCCACCGGGATAATAGGCATCGCGATAGCTTGACGAAGCCCAATTAAACTTTCCCTTCGCCTTCCAACTCCACACTCCCGACGGGCTATGTGCCTGCCAGTTCAGTTGTGCAAAAGCATTCCTGTCGTGCAGCGTCTCGCCACTGAGGTTCGTATAATACTTCACGATGCCCGGCAATTGTCGGTCGTTATCGTAATAATAGAGTTTACCGTCCAACCGCCCCCTACTGCCCGTCTGCAAATAGAGGTTCACCTCACCATGCCCGCTGTTCATCCTACTGTTGGCACGACGCTCGCGGGTCTTGTAAATCCCGTTGCGCAGGGTGAAAGGATAATCATTCTCGGCATAAACATATTCTCCCAAAGCCGAAACTGTCACACGCTCGCTCAATGAATGGACATAACGCACAAACGGACTCACATAGCCGAACGAACCTTGTTTGAGCTGTGTCGTCATGTGTGCTCGCTTGTCCTTTGGCACATCTCTCAATGTCTCTATGGAGAATACGGCGACCGAAGCTGCCTCACGAGCCGAGACGAACACATCGCTACTCCCGCCTACCGCCAACAGCAACGAAGCCACGTTGTCCAACGAATAGCGCGACACGTCGATTGCACCGCTTTGGCAGTCGCTCAACAGCACACCGTCATAGCTAACCCCCGTATGCTGCGCACCGAAGCCCCGCACACCGATGGTCTTCATGCCACCTGCACCGCCATAATCACGCAGGTTCGCGCCCGGCATGCGGTGTAGCGCATCAGCAATGTCAGTGATGCCCATGTCAAGCATGTCTCGCCGCGTAACCTGCCTCACGGGTACTGTCCCCATGGTCTCGCGCCGAGCCGACACCTCTACGCCTCGAAGTTCATGCACATGCAAGCTGTCTGCCGACTGCTGGGCAGACAGCATGCAACAAGCCATTGGTTGAAGCCACAAGCAAACCGCAATCCTTGCCATGCGATTATCCATTATTTGTCAAACCCTATTCATTACGCTTCCGTCGCTCTCCTCGAAGCAACCAAGCATCAACTTGCAACGGCAGGTCTTCTGACTTCACGACTCACGAAGAAACACCTTCCCGACATAACAACCGTCAGTGGCCTTTCGTTTCTTCCAAAACATCGTTCACAGCAGCGGGACTGTCAGGGATTTCCACCCTGTTCCCATTTAATCAATCACACATTGAACCGATTGCAACCGCGAAATTACGATAAAAACTTCAAACGGCCAAAATAAAAGAGGGAAAAAGCCTCCAAAAGCCCTACCAAAAGCCTCCCCCGACCCCTCCGAAGGAGGGGAGACCAAGCTTGCGGGCAATGGCAATGATGAATAATGCATGATAAACAAAAATAGACCTTGAGAACTAAAGTGTTCTCAAGGTCTATTTGCATTTTACTCCCCTCCCTCTTCGGGGAGGGGTTGGGGGAGAGGCTTCATTCTCCCCTCCCTTGGGAGGGGCTGGGGGTGGGCTTTTGGGTGAGGCTCCCGGGTGTGTATTAAAACGGGGAGGGCACACAGACAAGCGAGTTAATCATAAGGTGAATTTTGATTTTGACTAAATACAGGTAAGTCGTGCACCCTCCCCAAGAAACCTCCCCCAACCCCTCCGAAGGAGGGGAGCACAAATAGCGTGCAAACTAATTCCTCGCAAGCTCTGCCTCCCCTCCCTTCGGGAGGGGCCGGGGGTGGGTGTCAGGGAGTGGGTGTTAGGGTATTGGGCTTTCAATTCCCGTGCTGCCCTATTCCCCCTTCCTCTTTTTTCTTCTTCTTCTTTTCTTCCTTCCGTTTCTCGTTATCCACCTCCACTTCTATCTTCTTCAGTGCCTGACGAATAGAATCCTTCCACGTCACGATGACACGGGGCTTTTTCAGCGAAGTGGCGCACACATCCTCCTCCTTGGCTTCCATCTTCGAGGGTATCGCGGTACGAATGGAAAAAATGTCGCCGAGGTCGAGCGAGGCACCCAACTTGATGACCTCGATGAAGATGTTGCGCAGCGTGACGAGCACGTTACGCACGTCGCCCTCGCTCAATGATGTTTCGCGCACGATGCGTTCCACGAGCCAGTTGGCCGAGAACTTGGTAATCGACTTGGGTTCGGCATAATATGCCCGCTGCCCTTTTTTCGGCCCGATGCCGAGCACTCTTGATACAACTTTGAAGTTAATCATAATTCACTGTATTTAATTGATTAATAAAAGGTTATTTTCTTATTTCGTCTGTCTTCCCGACGCTCTCCTGTCATCTGTTTTGGAGAGATACTATCTGTCCTTTCCTACACATACTATCTCTCCTCGAGGACATATACTATCTCTCCTCCCCTACACATACTATCTCTCCTCAAGGACATATACTATCTGTCCGAAACGACACATTCCATATATTGCGCAAGGGGGTAACAGCATCGCATATCTGAACTTAAAAATTGACAAATGACCGGACACCTATCTTCTGCCCTGAATATGGGGTTAGATCTTTCTGATATCCCATATTGATACGATAGCCTTTCTTTACCAAACCTACAACCCATCCATATTTGGTATCATACTCTGATGAACTCCAATAAGCATAGAATTCATGATCCCAAGTACCACCGGGGAAGCCTCCGGGATAAGGATGGAAAACAGTATTTCCGCTTTGCAGGGGAGTTCCTCCCACCTGCGTGAAGGCTACGTTTGCCAGCTTTATCTCCCAATTGTTGAGGTCTGTCGGATAAGGTTGCGTGGCAATACCCGTGTTCAGCACTTGCAGAGCGGTGCTCCATTGGCCTAACGTGGGCAGATACCATTTGCTGACGTTTGCCCCTGTGACGGTTGTTTCGGGGTCGTAAGTACCTGCAATATAGAAAGCCGGATAGTTCGTCTGGTCGCTGCCCTTGATGATACCGTCTGTGCTGCATGCCGTAGTCCATGTTTCCTCGTAACCATTCATACGGACATATTGTGTCAGCGTGGTATTATCCATGTTTGTCGAGGTTTGCATATTCGTCTTTCCCCATTGCAGTACTTTGTTTCCGCCATTGGCATCTTTCAGCGCGATAGCGAATCTCTTGCTTTGGCTTGCTACTAAGGCGATGGGCGTCTTTGCCGTTGCTGCCGTTGCACCACCATAGACAGTTTCAGTAATATACCCTATGGTGCCGTCGCTAAACAGGTAGAGGAAATTATACAGCAGCTTGATGTTGAGCACGTAGGCACCGTTTGGGTCCAGCTTCATCGCTTTGAGATTTGCCATATTGCCGGACATGTTTTGTTGATAGATGGTGCCACTGTTGAAGCGGAAGTCCATATAGCCTACTTCTGCCTTCGGCGTGAAATAGACTTCCTCATTGCTTGTTGAAACATAAGTATCGGTTGCTGCTGTGGCAGCATTGAAAGTGAAGGGGATATTTTCTGTTGCATGCTGCGCTGCTTGCCAAGTTGCAGTCGATGCATCATAGGTGGAGCCTGTAATAAATCCCAGGGGGGCTTTCGGAGTCAATACCGCAGTAACTGCCGGGAAGTCCATGTAGCCTGTCAGCTTGAATTTTACCTTCGCAGCCGCATGCTTCATTGTGAAAGGCACCAGCTGATGATAGGGAGTTGCTGTGATGGCTTGTGTGGTGCGGCCGATGAATGCATCGCTGGCGTTAGCACGGGTCACGGTCAGGTAGTTCCCGTTGCGCTGTAGCTTGCTGTTGAAGAGCACGAAGTCATACATGCCGGGTTCCAACTCTATGGCCTTGTCGCCTGAATAGCGGAACACGCCGCCTGTTATCGTCCCCGTCACTTCGCCTTTGAAAGCATGGGTGGCATGGTCGTAGGCCAGCATGGTGTAGGTGTCGTTAGGCAGCGTGCGCGTAGTTGCCGACTTTGCTTGCTTGGTTGTGTCGCGTTGCAGGGTGCATAGTGCCAAAATACCGTTACCAAGGTTCACGGTCTGCTGCTGAAGCACAGCTCCATTGCTGTTTGTGCGGGTCATGTCTGTCTCGCCATTGTCATTATAATCGGCAAAGTCGACCTTGAACTCCACAGCCTTGGTCACGTCTATCTTGCCGTTTCGTGTTCCGTTGTTATCTTCGTTGTCATCGTTGCTGCTGCATGCCGCCAGCATTCCTGCCACGAGCAACAGACTTGCTTTAAAAAATATCTTTCTTTTCATTTCCTTTAGTTCTTAATTCGTAATACATTTTTCTTAATTAGCCCGTAAGCTCACGCTCCCTCCCTTGGGGAGGGCTGGGGTGGGTATTCTCCCCTCCTTTGGAGGGGCCGGGGGAGGCTCTACTCTTCTTCCTCCTCGTCCCACAAACTGTTATGCTGCTTTGCCGGTGCCACCGTACTCTGGTCTCCAAAGAGTGCGGTTCCCACGTCGTGCTCTCCCTTGTCTTCGTAACCTGTCTCTACAGTAGAGGCATTGCCGTTGGGAAGGACGGAATTGCAGATAAAGTTGTCCTCTTCCATAGGAATAACCTTGCAGTGCGGAGCAACATAAGGTAATCTTTCTTTCTCTTCTTTGTTCATAATCTCTAATTTATAGGGTAAATATTCTTTTGCTTTGTTTTCTTTGTCTCGTTGCGTGCATGGTGCATGTAGGGACGCACGGCTCGTGCGTCCGCTCCAATAACCCACTAACTGCCAACTCGTCAACCGTGGTGAGCGGACGCACGAGCCGTGCGTCCCTACATTTTGCTCCCTTATTTCGTTCATTTTTTGCTCATAAAGGGACACGAATATGCGAACAAAGGGAACTCCGAGAAGCCCTTTGTTTATTAGTGTTACACGCGCTTCGCGCGCGCGTACGTGAAGACGTTTAAACGCCAGGTGCGCTAAGTGTGTGTGTGTGTGTGTGTGTGTGTGTGTGTGTTAGCAAATTATTTGGATTAACCAAATAATAAGCGTTAAAAGATGCAGAGAAATCAAAGTTTCTTTGCATCAAGCTCACACCTTTATAATATATATGATTACTTTTTATCATCGCGTGCAAAGGTAAGGCTAATTCTGCAAATTACCAAACTTTTCTTTGACTTTTGAACATTGAGCATTGAAGTTTGACCTTTGACCATTGAACTTTGAAGTTTATGATTAGCCCGGTATTAGCCCGCAAGCTCGCGTTCCCTCCTTGGATAATCTGGAGTAAATTCTTTTTCTCTCACGATATACCTTTATCTTTACAACAGGTTATTCGAGTTATGCAAAGCGCGGTCTGCTATTTCGGGCCGGTAATAGGCGTTACAGACGCACGGAACTGTAGTCGCTTAGGTATCTTCACCCATTTCCGGTTCACGGCAATCTTGATGGTGCAACCATCGTTTTGCTGTAATTCAAAACTACCGTCGGGAAGTCTCCTGAGTACAGCCTCAAGGTCTTCACTACCATAGTCGTTGGTAATCGTAAGCTTAGCCGTAATGGAATCTTTTAGTTCTGCGGTAACAAATAACCATTTGCGTCCATCGCGTTTCGAGCCGAAATATCCCGGAAGCTCACCGAAGATTTCTTGTCCCGGCACTTTTATGTTATTCCGATAGAAGTCCATGTTGATATAAACCTGATATTCGTCGTTATACAGATAACCCTTAAAGACGCTCATATGTTGTGCTTCTATTGAAAGGACGACCGAAAGGAGGAATGTCATCACCAAAGTTCTTTTCATCATTCGTTTTGTTTTTGTCGGTTGCAAAGATAAGCTATTTCAAAGAACTAAAAGAAAATATAACTGGTAAACTTTGCTTTTTGGAATATTTATATTATCTTTGCGCCGAATATATATTTTTGTATGGGAAGAGATTTGATTGTTCCGGATTACATTTTTGAATCAAGTTGGGAGGTTTGCAATAAGGTCGGTGGTATTTATACGGTACTGTCATCCCGAGCAAAAACACTACAAAATAATATGAAAGACCGAGTGATTTTTATTGGTCCTAACTGTTGGGAGCAATCCGACTGCCCATACTTCATAGAAGATTTAGCTCTGTTTCCCGATTGGTGTATTAAAGCTGAAAAAGAGGATAACCTCAAGGTGAAGGTCGGACGTTGGAATGTTCCCGGGCAACCGATAGCCATCTTGGTGGACTTCCAACCTTTTTTTGCTATCAAAGATCAAATCTATGGTCGGTTATGGGAAGACTTTAAGGTAGACAGCCTCCATGCCTATGGCGATTACGATGAGGCCAGCATGTTCTCCTATGCTGCTGCCAAAGTTGTCGAGAGTTTCTACCATCACAATATAGACCGTAAGGCCAAGGTTATCTATCATGGTAATGAGTGGATGACATGTTTGGGGTTGCTCTACATTCAGAAAGCAGTTCCGGAGATAGCCACTATTTTTACAACCCATGCAACCAGTATTGGGCGCAGCATTGCCGGCAATAATAAACCACTTTATGAATACCTCTGGGCATACAATGGGGATCAAATGGCCGGCGAACTCAACATGCAAAGCAAGCATTCTGTCGAAAAACAGGCAGCATGGCATGTGGATTGCTTTACGACCGTGAGCGATATAACGGCTCAAGAGTGCAGGGAACTGCTCGACAAACCGGTCGATTATGTTCTGCCCAATGGATTTGAAAATAACTTTGTGCCCAAGGGAGCCTCTTTCACGGCAAAGAGAAAGCAGGCTCGCAAAGCATTGTTGCAGGTGGCTAATGCGCTGACCGGTGACAAGTTTGATGATAATACATTGATTGTTTCGACCAGTGGGCGCTATGAATTCCGTAATAAAGGCATTGATGTCTTTATTGAGGCAATGAACCAGTTGCGCTTCTGTGACAGCTTTCATAAAAAGGTCGTTGCCTTTATCGAGGTGCCCGGGTGGGTGGCAGGCCCGCGTGAAGACCTTCAAGAACGATTAAAGAGCGGTAAGAGTTTTGAAACGTCGCTCTGCAATCCTACTTATACACATTGGCTCCACGATGCAGACCACGACAATGTGTTGTGCATGATGAAATATCTTGGTATGCATAACCTGCCTACCGACCGTGTTAAGGTCATATTCATTCCTTGTTATCTCACGGGGGAAGATGGTATCCTCAATCTTTCATATTATGATATGGTGCTGGGCAATGACCTATGCGTGTATCCTTCTTATTATGAACCATGGGGATACACACCGCTTGAGGCCATAGCTTTCAAAGTGCCTTGCATCACGACCGATCTTGCTGGCTTTGGGCTATGGGCCAATACCGTAAAGGGAGCTAATTGTGAGATAGAAGACGGAGTGAAAGTAATTCATCGCACGGATTATAATTATCAAGAGGTGGCAATAGCCATTAAAGAAACCATCTGCAAATATGCCACATTCACTGACAGTCAAGTGAAAGCTTGTCGTAGCAATGCTGATAAATTGTCAAAGAAAGCCTTGTGGAATAAATTTATTATTTATTATCAAGAGGCTTATGATTTTGCTTTGCGTAAAGCAGAAGCAAGAAACAATAAAATGAACTTATGAGATTAAAATAAATTGTGATTTATGAAAATTAAAGCTGATTACGTAAATACTCCTCAATGGAAGGAGTTGACTGTGAAGTCCAGACTTCCCGAACAGTTGAAATGTCTCGATGAGCTGGCACACAATCTTTGGTGGGCTTGGACTTACGAGGCAAGAGATCTGTTCAAGAGTCTTGATGAAAGTCTTTATGAAGAGGTGGGCCACAATCCGGTTGTTCTTCTTGAGCGTTTGAGTTACGAGCGCAAGGAAGCCATCGTGAAGGATAAGACCATTATGAAGAATGTGAAGGACGTCTATGCTAAGTTCCGTGCCTACATGGACGTAAAACCCGACAGCAGTCGTCCTTCCGTTGCCTATTTCTGTATGGAATTTGGACTTAGCCAAGTTCTCAAGATTTATTCGGGCGGTTTGGGTATGCTTGCCGGCGACTATCTGAAAGAGGCATCTGACAGCAATGTCAATATGTGTGCCGTAGGTTTTCTTTATCGCTACGGTTATTTCACGCAAAGTTTAAGCATCGATGGACAGCAAATTGCAAAATACGATGCCCAGAACTTCAACTCGCTTCCCATTGAACACGTGCTCGATGAGAACGGAAATCCTGTCGTTGTTGATGTTCCTTATATGAACTATCAGGTGCATGCCTACGTTTGGCGTGCCAATGTCGGCCGTATCAGTCTTTATCTGCTTGATACCGACAACGACTTGAACTCCGAGTTCGACAGACCTATCACTCATAGTCTCTATGGTGGTGATTGGGAGAATCGGCTGAAGCAGGAAATTCTTCTCGGTATTGGTGGTATTTTGGCATTGAAAAAGCTTGGCATTCAGAAGGACATCTATCATTGCAATGAAGGTCATGCGGCGCTTTGCAATCTTCAACGTCTTTGCGACTATGTCGAGAGCGGGCTTACTTTCAATCAGGCTATGGAACTTGTGCGCGCATCTTCACTCTATACGGTCCATACCCCGGTTCCGGCTGGTCATGACTATTTTGACGAGGCTCTTTTCGGTAAGTACATGGGCGGCTATCCTGCCAAACTCGGCATTTCTTGGGAGGAATTTATCGGCATGGGCCGTGAGAATCCTGACGACCATAATGAGCGTTTCTGTATGAGTACCTTTGCCTGCAACACCTGCCAGGAGGTAAACGGTGTAAGCAAACTCCACGGATGGGTCAGCCAAAAGATGTTTGCTCCGTTGTGGAACGGCTACTTCCCCGAAGAAAACCACGTAGGCTATGTAACCAATGGTGTGCACTTCCCGACATGGGCTGCATCAGAATGGCGCCATATCTATGACAAATATTTCGACAAGAACTTCATGAACGACCAAAGCAACGAGGAAATTTGGCATGCCATCAATACCGTTTCTGATGAGGAAATCTGGGAAACACGCATGACCCTGAAGCAGAAACTCGTTGATTATATCCGCGAGAAGTTCACCGAGTCGTGGCTCCGTAACCAAGGTGACCCCGCACGTGTGGTTTCATTGCTTCAGCGCATCAATCCCAACGCACTGATGATTGGCTTCTGCCGTCGCTTTGCAACCTACAAGCGTGCGCACCTCCTCTTTACGGATATTGAACGTTTGGCAAAGATTGTCAACGATCCTGAGCACCCAGTTTTGTTCTTCTTCTCCGGCAAGGCTCACCCGGCCGATGGTGCCGGCCAGGGACTGATCAAGAAGATTTATGAAATCAGTCAGCGTCCCGAATTCCTTGGAAAGATTATCTTCCTTGAAGACTATGATATGCAGCTTGCACGTCGCTTGGTTTCAGGCGTTGATATTTGGATGAACACGCCGACCCGTCCGCTTGAGGCTTCTGGGACATCCGGTGAGAAAGCAGAGATGAATGGTGTTGTCAACCTTTCCGTACTTGATGGCTGGTGGGTCGAAGGCTATCGTGAAGGTGCCGGCTGGGCATTGCCCGAGAAGCGCACCTATGAGAACCAGTCTTATCAGGACCAACTTGATGCCGCTACGATTTACGGCCTGCTGGAGAACGACATCATCCCATTATATTATAATCGCAACAAGAAAGGCTATAGTGAGGATTGGATAAGAGTGGTCAAGAATTCCATCTCCACCATTGCGCCTCATTATACCATGAAGCGTCAACTTGACGACTACTATGACAAGTTCTATAACAGACAAGCACTTCGTTTCAAGAAGTTGGCAGAGAACGATTGCCGTCTGGCCAAGGAAATAGCACAGTGGAAGGAAGCTGTGGCCGAACGTTGGGATGCGATTCATGTGGTCAGCAAGGATACCTCGTTTATTGACAACGGCGGTGAAACCGGTGTGAAATACACAATGACCTATGTCATCGATGAGCAAGGGTTGAAAGACGCCATCGGACTGGAACTTGTCACGCTGAAGAACAATCTTGGCGGTGACGACCGCGAGGTTTACCGTATCCACCCCTTCAAGATCAAGGCGCACGAAAGCAACCTATATACTTTCGAAGCCATCATCGAGCCTGATGAAGCCGGTGCGTTCCGCAGTTGCGTGCGTATGTATCCAAAGAATGCCAATCTTCCCCACCGTCAGGACTTCTGCTATGTGAAGTGGCTTGATTGACATGTCCTCGTATTTATGATGACACAGATAATAAATGGGAACCGCCTTTTGGTCGGTTCCCATTTTTATAAGCTATTCACTCCCGGCTAATAAACAATTTATTTCATTCCTTAGGGAGGAAAAGATATTTTCATACCACGCTACGGAAGCATATTTGTAAAAGAAACATCAAGGGCATCAAACAGATGTTTATCATCAATTATCGATACGTCAGTTCGGGATAAGAATATTTAGACGGAAACCTCGAAGAGGCGGCAGAACACAGGCGAGGGCGAGTGATGTGGGTAGCTCCCACTGTCGTGACCGGAGCGGCAGGAACCTTGAAGAGGTGACGGAACGAAGCAGGAGTTGTTTCCGCTGGTCCGTCACCCCATCGGAGGTCCCGCCGACACATTTTTTAACTTTTGACGGCGGATGGTGTATTCCATACGCAAGTGCAAAGTTAGGCAATTTTGTCGTTAATCATATCTGCTGACTTTGAAAATCCATTTTTCTTTCTGGGTCTGTTGTTGAGTTTCTCTACGATTTTCCTGACGTACCCCCTTGAAATCTCCCTGAAGTTTGTCCTTTTAGGGATGTACTGCCTGACAAGCCCGTTCATCTTCTCTATGGCTCCCTTTTCCCAAGAGCAATATGGATGTGCAAAGTAAACCGTGGCGCCCAATTCCCTTGCGATGATTTCATGTGCTGCAAACTCCGTCCCGTTGTCCATGGTTATGGTCCTTACGGGCAGCCCACTCCCTTTGAGTAGCCTTGCGACACCTGGCTTTCAACGTTGCCAGACGGCCGTCATACACTCCCTGCACATTGGAGTTGCGCCTTTTCTCCCGCGAAACCGTGCTTACACAAACACCGATGGTCTTGGCAATGAAACTAAGTGAGCATTTCTTTTGCAGCAACACACTAATTGTGTACCTTTGCTCCGAGGTTAATTGTTTATACATATGCAATACAAAATTAATTAATCTTAGGGAGGGGGACGAATGTTCTCCTCCTTTTTGCATTGCTTAGGTCTTTCGCCGGGCTCTTCGGGGGCTTCAGGCCCCCGGCCGCAAGGCAAGTCCCCGTGGTGTTTTTCATGGTGTCAAACACCACCAAGATTTTGCACTTCTATTTGAAAAGAGCCAGATGAATGTTTTCTGTTTCTTTTTTAATGTCTTCCATGGAAGACAAGGGGTATTTCTTGTTTTTTGTATCGTCATCCATGGAAGAAAAAAGGTGATTGTTAAAAAATCCTTCGTATTCTATGGAAGACGAACATTCTTTTTACATTTTTTTATTTCTTCCATGGAAGAAAATGTCTTCCGTTAAAATATCCTTCGTCGCCCATGGGCGACGAGCTTCTTTTTTACATTTTTTAGCTTCGCCCGCGGGCGACAGGCGTTCTTTTTTTTGTTTTACTATCTTCCGAGCCGTCGGACGGGCTTTCTTTTTTTGTTTTCCATTAATCCGATGCTTCAGAGACGCAGTTTTTCTTGTTTTTTCTCCATGGGGCTCATATCGAACTCGCATAGGGTAGAGCGCAGCACGAACTTCCTCATCATGGAAAAGTGCAAGTCATACTGCCGACCAAGACCGTGTGGAGGCTACTCATGCCCTGCATGGGAGAGCATCGCAAGACAAAGGCTGCGAATTTGCCGAGTGATTGCACGCAGGTTGGCACTGGATAGCTTCAGGCTAAAATCAACAGGAGACCAGGGGAAAAATTGAACTTCGCAACACCAAAACAGGAGTTTTACAAATATTATTCGTGATATTGCACTTGATGGTTGCCTCTTTAGTTGTCAGAATTCTATCATAAAATCAAAAAACAAAGAAAAAAATTTGGCAATATCAGAAAATGTTCATACCTTTGCCCCGCATTTAAGAACAATGCTTGGCAAGACTGAAACAAGCCATCTGAAGGAAGGATGGGTGAGTGGCTGAAACCAGCAGTTTGCTAAACTGCCGTGCGAATTTTCGTACCGGGGGTTCGAATCCCCCTCCTTCCGCAGGCAATGTTCATTCAAATGCAAGCTAATCGGTCGGTTCATCTAACGGTTAGGATACAAGATTCTCAATCTTGGCATACGAGTTCGATTCTCGTACCGACTACATCGGCATCCCGCAAATCATTGATTTGTGGGATTTTTTTATAGCCGGACGGAAATTCCGACGAGAGCTAAAAGTTGACATGAGACCTCTGCAAAACCTACCACCTCTCAATTTTCACCCATATACTCTTAGAAGAATGAATATTTTTAACCAAAAGATGCCGTTGGAGGTAATTTTTGAGTAGATAATAATCTTTTATCGGTGTATTTTCATGTTATCTGATACAATTTGACACAATAATCCCAGGTGTTCGGTATAAGTTGTAGGCAATGGATTCCATAATATGCTGCGCATGTGTTTTTGAAAGTCCGACGTATCTTGCTATTCCAGCACCAAACCATCTATGCATAGAACCAAAGGTACGTTCTACTTTGTAGCGTATCTTACTTATAGCAACATTGATACGCTGCTGCCTTTCTGTAATTTCATGTCCTCTTGCTCCCTTATGCATGATACGACTTTTAAGTTTCATACGTTTGAGGGTTTCTTTGTTCTCCATCGAGTCATATCCTTTATCGGCATAGACAAGTGCTTTCCGTGGCAATTCAGCTTTCTTCAGGGGTGTTTCTAAGTGTTTCATATCACTTTCATTGGCAGCTGTCGTTTCCTCGGCAAGCACCATTCCGTTTTCATCCGTTACCGTGTGACGCTTGCAACGCCGTTGCATTTAACTTTCCTTTTGGTTTGACATTTGCAACGCCGTTGCATTTAACTTTCCTTTTGGTTTGGCGTTTGCAACGCCGTTACATTTAACTTTCCTTTTGGTTTGATGTTTGCAACGCCGGTACATTTAACTTTCCTTTTGGTTTGATGTTTGCAACGCCGGTACATTTAACTTTCCTTTTGGTTTAGCGTTTGCAACGCCGGTGCATTTAACTTTCCTTTTGGTTTGACGTTTGCAACGCCGGTGCAAGCCTCCCGCCAGTTGTCGTGGCGTCCGACTAAGCGAAAAAAAAAGTATCTACGTTAGGCTTGACAACTTCTTTGAGCATGGCTTTCTCCGAAGCCTCTATGTGCTCATCCTCTTTTCTATCCTCAACGACCTCATAGCTCTTACCTCCGCGGGGGCGGCGGGGCGTATTCGTAATACTGGCATCAATAATGGCACCACGCTTAACAATGATTCCTTTAGCTTCCAATTGCCGATTAAACTCCGCAAGAAGCGTATCATACAAATCCGCTTCAACAAGAATATTGCGAAAACGGCACACGGTAGTACTATCAGGAACGATATCTTCCATGCCAAGACCTGCAAAGCGACTAAAAGACAGACGGTCGTTAACCTGCTCTTCAACTTCTCCGTCACTCAGACCATACCAGGTACGGAGTAATTCAATCTTGAATAAAACAAGGCTGTCATAGCTGGGCCGACCGGTAGACTTATAGCCTTTTGTATAAGCCACCTCTATTATAGCACGAATAGGTGCCCAGTCAAATGACGGTGTTTATTTGTGAAAAGAATGTCTGCTTGACCTTTCTTTGTCCAAGGAACAGGTCAGCAAAACTGGGAGAGGATAACTTCTGTTTCATGCTATAAAGGTACAAAAAATATTTAAGAAAGACAACTTATAGGAGGAGTTTTGCAGAGGTCTCGAAATGGTTATCGGCGGGGAAACCCGAAAGGCATACGGGAAGAAATCCTAAGGCTCGCAGAAGAAAAAAACCTCGGCAGACTTTACCACTTATTATATCCTATCGTCAATCGCTTGAGGTCGTAGAAGCTCCCATTGTAGATATTGAAATCTACATAACCTTTTATGCCCGGCAAACGCCCGGCATCTGTGTGCTGCCAAAACTTCCATGGGCCCTTATACTCTATTTTGTCTACGTAATAATGGGCTATCCAATAAGGATAATCATCAAAGACTGGAGCTGAAAGATAACTTTGTTTGAACTTATAATAGGTGTAAATGATGGGCTTCACGTGATACTTGTCCTCGACGATATGTAACCAAGTCAGCACATCGCGTTGAAAATCTTCCAAGCTTTGGTCTTTAGGTTTGTGTTCCACGTCAAGCACGGGAGGTAAGTCGCCTTCATTCAGATGCACTTTATCCAGAAAATAATAGGCCTGTTCGCGAGCCGAAGACTTCGTACTCCAGAAATGATAAGCGCCGCGAATGAAACCGTAATCGCCGGCACTCTGGTAATTCTCGTAGAATGCCTCGTCAAGTTTCCCTACCCCTTCCGTACTCTTCATGATGATGAAGCGGACGGGGCAGCCTTTAATCATTGCATTGGACAATTGCCCCCAATCAATGTCTGCCTGATAATGGGATATGTCTATGCCATGGATTTCATAGCCTTCCGGATATTTAGCATCCCCGTAAAGCGCGCGCCATCTGAAGCCCGTCGGACTTACAAAAAAATAATAGAAACACCAAATATAGAGCACAATCATGACAACAGCACCCAAGGCAACGGCCCAACGCGGATAGCGGTGCAGGAAAGAACGGCGCGAACGAACAGCCTTCCGCTTACGCTTTGTATGCGAAGTATGTGAGACTTTCTTAGCTATCGTTCGTTTCGTATTCGTCATATTATAGCGAAGAACATATAGGGATATGAGAATTATCGAATGATAAATCCATCTCCCTATATGTCTTATGTGTCGTTGAAAAATAGGTTGAGAAATCGTGCAGCCTATTCTTGCTCGAGTATCAAGGTCTTAGTCGGCTGGTCGCACACCTCCGTCGGTCCCCAATATTGGATAGGTCCGGGGTAGATATATTCCGTGTTCTTGGCCCACCCGTCACGCTTTGCAGCAAAACTTTTGAAAGGTTTTCCGTCTAGTTCTACAAGCGCCTTGCGAATAACAGGTTTCATCTCGCCGTTACGTCTCTCCATATTCATCATCATTGTGATTGGAACACCGCCTGCCCTCCACTCATCGGTTTTAGCAGTGGTATTCTTGACGATGGCCATATAACCCGTCTTGCCATTCGCAACAAGTTGAGCTGCACTTGTACCCAAAGCGTAGCAATAGTCTGCATCAAAATTAGAAGGAGCCGCACAACGGCCTTCGTAGCCAAAGAAATGGTGTTGAGCGGCAAAGTTTCCTTTAAACTTTCCTTCCTTAGCCCATTGTTCGAGTTTGGCAGCAACCATTTCAGAAAGTAATTTCTCGGTTTCAATCAATGAAACCTGCACATTTCCGTGAGGATCGCGGTCGAGACTCAATTGGCGTGCAACTCCTTCGGGCAATGTCTCAAATGTTGCGGCATTCTCTTTTGAAAGATGCGCAAGAATATATTTGTGCTGTGCCTCTTTGTCCAAATCTTTATAATCAGTACCATGAGCTGCAAGAAGATCGTTTAATTCCTGTATCAGACGTCCTATGGCAGGAATGAACTCAATCAATCCTTCGGGAATTAAGACAACACCAAAGTTGTTTCCTTGTGCTGCCCGATAGGCTACGGCTTCGGCAATGTTCTCGACAACCTCGTTCAAAGTCATATCCTTGGCTTCTATTTCCTCTGAGATAAGACAAATGTTTGGCTGTGTCTGGAGAGCACATTCGAGCGCGATGTGAGAAGCGGAACGCCCCATCAGCTTAACAAAGTGCCAATACTTGCGGGCAGAATTGCAGTCACGCTCGATATTTCCAATCAGTTCAGAGTAGGTTTTGGTAGCCGTGTCGAAGCCGAACGAAGTCTCAATCTGGTCGTTCTTCAAGTCGCCGTCGATAGTCTTTGGACAACCGATGACTTGAACGCCATACTTCTTTGCAGCATAGTATTCAGCCAGCACACAGGCATTGGTGTTGGAGTCGTCTCCCCCGATGATGACAACTGCAGAGATATTCAACTCGCGGATAATCTGAAGCCCTTTCTCAAACTGATCTTCTTTCTCCAGCTTCGTACGGCCCGAGCCAATCATATCGAAACCGCCCGTATTACGGTATTGATCGATAAAATCGGCCGTAATTTCTATGTAGTTGTGATCGACAAGACCTCCGGGGCCCATAAGGAAACCGTAAAGACGGTTCTCCGAGTTCAACTTCTTCACTGCATCAAACAAGCCACTGATGACATTGTGGCCACCGGGAGCCTGCCCACCTGAAAGGATTACGCCGATATTGATTTTCTTGTTGTTAGCTTCCTCTCCGGGAATAAACTCTATCAAAGGCATACCATAAGTATTAGGGAAGAGCATCTTGATTTCCTCCTGATTGTCAACACTCTTTGTGGGAGCACCTTCTGCGACTTTTACCGCACCTTGAAGAGCCTTTGGCAGCTTTGGCTGATAGGCGGCTCTTGCCTTCTGCAATGCACTGATTTCCATAAATTTTATTTGTTTTATTTTTGAATGACTATATTTCCTCCATAAAAGCAATTGCAAAAGTACGTCTTTTCAATGAAATATGGAAATAAATAAAGAGAGAATACAAGAATTATAGAAACTTTTTCCCTCAATATGCATCACTTCTCTTATTTTTTCCTATCTTTGGCATGTAGAACTAACATCCAATCATCAATATTATGGCAAATAAACGAGAATTAAAACGGTCTATCAACTACATTTGTAGTGATTTGTTTGCAGAGACTGTAGCTGCGTCCTTATATGACAAAAAGGCAAGCAAAGAAAACTTAGAGGCTTTATTGGCCTCTATCCTGATTATCCACGACGACTTTATCCGACGTGTATCGCATCCTGAACCGGGGCTGGCTCCTAAAGCATATTATAAAGCCATCATTGAGGACTTCAACAAGCAGGTAAGTGAAATCATAGACCACATACAGAATTTATAATGGTAAGGACTATCTGCAGTTGGCTTCTTTATAAAAAGATGGGTTGGAGCAAGAATGTCACAGTGCCCCACCCCGACAAGTTCATTATTTGTCTTGCACCACACACAAGTAACTGGGATTTCATCATCGGGCAGCTCTATACACAGGCTGAAGGACTGAAAACCAATTTCCTGATGAAGAAGGAGTGGTTCTTTTGGCCAATAGGAGTAATCTTCAAGAAGTTAGGAGGCATTCCTATTTGGCGTTCCAAGCATACCAGCATGACCGACATTCTTGCAGAAACAGCTGCAAGCAGAGCGTCTTTCAAGCTCTGCATCACTCCGGAAGGAACACGTTCGCCTAATGCCGATTGGAAAAAAGGCTTCTATTTCATTGCCTTGAAAGCCGGCATTCCTATCCTTCTATACGGCGTAGACTATGAGAAGAAGGAGATAACATGTACTGAAAGTTTTATGCCCTCGGGCAATGTCGAAGAAGACATGCCTAAAATCAAAGCCTATTTCAAGAACTTCAAGGGGAAAAGGCCCGAGAATTTCGCCTATTAAACCATGTGTTGAGATGAGAAGAAAAATAGTTACCCTCGGATTGACCTTGATACTATTGGCTCCGCTTGTTGCCTTTATGCCATCAGAGAATATGTCAGTCAAGAAGAGCATTGGTAACTATCTGATGAAATATTGTATAGAGAAGAAGTTTCTTTCCGATAAGCTTTATGTGAAAGGCTTGAAGTTCGACCATGATGCTGGGATTATCACTCTTTCCATTAGTAACGACTTTGCTGAATTGGAGTTTATATCAAAAGACATCAAGAAGCTGACCAAAGGTATCAAGAAGCTTATCCCGGCCCCTTACAATAAGTATCAATTATCCATTCTTACATGTGGTATACCCTTGCAATATCTTGCTGAAGACGCCGTCATTCCCGATAACGACGGACATCGTTTTTGGGGCGACATAGAATACAAGGACAAACCTTGGACGGTAAATGCCTCACGCCCATTCAGTATATCTCATGGGTTATGTAACAGACACCTGACCGTGTGGGCCAGTCATGGCAGATACTATGATTGGGATAAAGGACAGTGGAAGTGGCAACGTCCTAACCTCTTTGGAACGACAGAAGATTTATTCACACAGACAATTGTCGTCCCCTACCTCATACCGATGTTGCAGAATGCTGGTGCAGTAGTCTTTACGCCACGCGAAAGAGATTGGCAGACCGATGAGCAAATCGTAGACAATGATGTTTCTCCATGCCCTGCATATCTTGAAGAGAATATAAAAGGGGACTGGGAAAAGGCTCCGGAAAAAGGATTTGCCTTTCATGCCGGAACGTATGAGAATGGCGATAACCCGTTCATGGCAGGCACGGCACGAATGACAAAAACGACAAAAAGCAAGAACTATTCGTTCATATCGTATCAGCCGACGCTTGCCAACGAAGGCAAACATGCCGTTTACGTCAGCTATCAATCATTGGATAACAGCGTGCCCGACGCAGAATACGTCGTCTATCACAAGGGAAAAGCAACGCGTTTCACGGTCAATCAGACCATGGGAGGTAGCACGTGGGTCTATTTAGGGACATTTGACTTTGACAAAGGTTCAAGCCGAGAGAACCGTGTGGTGATAACCAACCGCTCCAAATATAACGGTGTCGTCACGGCCGATGCCGTCAGGTTTGGTGGAGGTATGGGAAACATCGAGCGCGGAGGGGCTGTCAGTGGCTATCCGCGCTGCCTTGAGGGAGCACGCTACTATGCGCAGTGGGCCGGCGCACCGGCGAGCGTCTACAACGGCAGACTGGGGCAGAACGATTATGCCGACGACATTAATGCACGCCCCAACATGAGCAATTGGCTGGGCGGCGGTTCTTGCTTTGCACCAAGTATCGAGGGGAAGAAGGTGCCTATTGAACTTGCACTGGCCGTGCATAGCGACGCTGGCTTCGACCAAGGCGGCGGACTCGTCGGCTCGTTGGCCATTTGCACGACGGACTTCAACGAAGGGAAACTGAACTCAGGCATCTCCCGCCTGACCTCAAAGGAATTCGCCCAAAGGCTCTTGGACGGTTTGGACAGGGACCTGCCTGCCACGGTCGGCAAGTGGGCAAGGCGATATCTATGGGATAAGAATTATTCCGAGACTCGTACACCCGAAGTGCCATCGGCCATCATCGAGACTCTGTCCCACCAAAACTTCCCAGACATGCTCTTGGGACAAGACCCCAATTTCAAGTTTGCAATGGCACGCTCACTCTATAAGACCATCGCCCGATTTGTCAATGAGGGGCATGGCAGGCCAACTTTCATACAACCGCTTACCCCTCATGCCTTCAGCCTCGGTTTCACTGCAGAGAACACCGTCCGACTGAAATGGCAGGCAACGGAAGACGCACTCGAACCGACGGCCCACCCCACAGCCTATGTGGTGTACACCGCTATGGGAAATTCGGGCTACGACAACGGGACCGTCGTCCATCAGCCTTCTTATGATATCAGCATCACCCCCGGCGTGCAGTACAACTTCAAGGTCACGGCTATCAACCGCGGCGGAGAGAGCTTCCCCACGGAGGAACTGTCGGCTTACAGGCAGGAGGGTGCAACGAAGACCGTCCTCGTTGTCAACGGCTTTGAACGCCTGTCGGGGCCGGCCGTCATCAACGACGAAATACAGCAAGGCTTCGACCTTGACAAAGATCCCGGTGTTTCTTACGGACTGACGGCTGGTTGGAACGGGCGGCAACAAAACTTCGACACTGCCCAAATGGGTATCGAAGGACCGGCTGGGCTGGGATACGGCGGAGACGAACTCGCCGGGCACTTCATCATGGGCAACGACTTCTCTGCCGTGAAGACGCACACGGAAGCCATTGCAAGCGCACGAAAGTACAATGTCGTCAGCTGTTCGTTACAAGCCATTGAGGCAGACCGCATAGACCTGCCAGCCTATCAGGCCGTTGACATCGTCCTCGGGCTGCAGAAAGACGACGTCCATGCACTGCAACATCACAAGACCTTCACGAAAGCACTGCAGCGTCGGCTCCGCGACTATGCCCGAAGGCAGGGTAGTCTTATCGTCAGCGGTAGCTACGTGGGCAGCGACATGCAGAACGACGACGAGCGACGGTTCCTGAAGGACGTGCTCAAACTCAGATACGAGCCGTCGGACTCGACCGTCAAGGGAGACACCATCAATGGCCTCGGCATGTCGTTCGACATCTGCCGACACCTCAACCCACGTCACTACGCCGCCACGTCTGTAGACCGGCTCGTGCCCACGGCAGGGGCCATCTGCGCCATGCTGTATGCCGACGGGACGAGCGCAGCAGTGGGCTATCAAGGCGATTACAATGCTTTCACCATGGGCTTCCCCCTGGAATGTATTACCTCGCCCGAAATACGCAATACCATTATGCGCGGTATTCTCAATTATATCATCAAATAATTCAATACAGACAACTATGTATAAAATTCAAGCAAACCCTTCCGGCACACGCACCATCATGGTCAGCGAACAGCATTTAGAAACGATTGAAAAGTATCAATTGATGCGCAATCTGGTAGATAGTAACGGTATCGTCGACGAGTCCGTACTGGACAAATTGAAGTTCAATGTCCGTTCACTTTTAGAGAGCGGGACAGGTAATGATAAGCAACTGCTCGACCTCTGCTTGGACGTGATTTACAATCCCAACATGAAGGCCTTCGGGCTGCAGCATCTCGTCGTGCTCTATGCCGATTGGAAGGACCGGAAACACACGAGAGAAACGCCTGAAGGCCCTGCAGAATAGCCCGCCACACGCCGTCTTTATCCCTGCACCATGAGCCTGAACGCCCCGTCGCATAGACGCGAACGAACAGTCTCATAGCAGGAGCACGTGTTGAGCTATAGCGTCTCAAGATTGTTCCAATGCTTGAAACACACAGTTCCTCCCTATGGAACGCACAGTTCCATATACTGGAACTCACAGTTCCATGTACTGGAACTCTGAGTACCAAGCCATGAAACGCTCGGTTTCATCTGATGGACACATGGCGCAACAGTTAGGAAGCGGGCGGCAACATGGTCATAACGCAATCACAAACCCTTATCAGATTGGAGACAGAAGCATATAAACTGACGGATTTCCTCCCTACGACGAAGAAGGAATGCGCATTGAGGGGGTGGGACGAGCTCGATGTCATCTTGTTCTCGGGCGATGCCTACGTCGACCACCCTTCGTTCGGCGTGGCCGTCGTGGGGCGTAGCCTCGAAGCCGCAGGCTATCGCGTGGCTATCGTGCCGCAACCCGACTGGCACGGCGACCACCGCGACTTCAAGAAGCTGGGGCGTCCGCGGCTCTTCTTCGGCATATCCCCGGGCTGCATGGACTCGATGGTAAACAAGTACACGGCCAACCGACGCCTGCGGTCTATCGATGAATACAGCCCTGACGGCCGGCATGACTGTCGGCCCGAATACCCCACGGTGGTCTATTCGCAAATTCTCAAACGGCTCTATCCCGACGTTCCGGTAGTGCTGGGCGGTATTGAGGCTTCAATGCGCCGGCTCACCCACTATGACTATTGGCAGGACAGGCTGCGGCGTTGCATACTGTGTGACAGTGGCGCCGACCTTATCTTATATGGGTCGGGCACGAAGTCGATTCTTGCGCTGTGTAAGCAACTCGAGGCCGGAAAGCCCGTCGGCGAGGTCAGGGACATACCGCAGACGGTGTACCTTGCCAAGGAGGAAGACGTGGAGGGAGGCATTGGGGCCGACGACATCGTGCTGCATTCGCACGAGGAATGCCTGCGCAATAAGCGGGCCGAGGCGGAGAACTACCGCCACATTGAGGAGGAGTCAAACAAGATACACGCCTGTCGCCTGTTGCAAAAGGTGGGCAATGTCTATGCGGTGGTCAACCCACCCTACCCCGTGATGACTACGGCCGAGTTGGACGCGACGTTCGATTTGCCCTACACACGGCTGCCACACCCGAAGTACAAGGGAAAGAAACTGCCGGCCTACGAGATGATCAAGTTCTCCATTAACATGCATCAGGGTTGCTTCGGGGGATGCGCGTTCTGCACCATATCGGCACATCAAGGTAAGTTCGTGGTGTGCAGAAGCAAGGAAAGCATCGTCAATGAGGCCAAGCGCGTCATTGCGATGCCTGATTTCAAGGGCTATATATCCGACCTTGGGGGGCCGTCAGCTAACATGTACGGCATGCGTGGGCACAATCTCAAGGCCTGCGAGCGTTGCAAACGTCCATCGTGTATTCATCCGGCAGTCTGCCCGAATCTTGATACGGACCACACAAAGCTGCTTGATGTCTATCATGCTGTAGATGCACTGCCGGGCTTAAAGAAGAGCTTCATCGGTAGCGGTATCCGTTACGACCTGCTGCTGCATGAAGGAAAGGACGAACGGGTCAATGCTTCGGCCCGGCAATACACGCGAGAACTAATTATGCGGCATGTCAGTGGCAGGCTAAAGATTGCGCCCGAACACACGCAGGACGACGTGCTAAGACTGATGCGCAAGCCGTCGTTCGCACAGTTCCATGCGTTCAAACGTCTTTTCGACCGGATTAACAAGGAAGCCGGACTCAAACAACAACTTATACCTTATTTTATTAGTTCGCACCCAGGCTGCCGCGAAGAGGATATGGCCGAGCTTGCTGTCATCACGAAAGCACTCGACTTTCATCTTGAGCAGGTACAGGACTTCACACCCACGCCGATGACCATCTCTACTGAAGCATGGTATACGGGCTACGACCCCTATACGCTTGAACCCGTGTATAGTGCGAAGACACCAAGGGAGAAGCTCGCCCAGCGGCAGTTTTTCTTCTGGTATAAGCCCGAGGAGCGCAGGAATATAGCGCGGGAACTCAGGCGCATCGGACGCGAAGACCTCATCACCCGCCTCTTTCCGAAAGGCGAGAGCACCGACGAGGCCCGGCGGCATGAGGTTCGCTATAGCGACAGGCCCGTGGGAAGCACTTTCGACATCAAGGGCAAAGGCAGGAAGAGTTTCAATCCCAACTTCGGCAAAAGCAACCGCAAGCACCGATGACACATCATTATTTGTAGGTATTTATGCCCGTCATGTACGGACAAAGGTTGATGCATTCCCCTACTATTTATACCTTTGCAGGAGATAGGTTAAACGACAAAAACATGAGATTATCAGATTTACACACCGGCGAACATGGCATCATCGTCAAAGTAACGGGACACGGAGGCTTCAGGAAGCGGATCGTGGAGATGGGCTTCATTAAAGGGAAAAAGGTAGAGGTGCTTTTGAATGCACCACTGATGGACCCTGTGAAGTATAAGATCATGGGGTATGAGGTCTCGCTCCGCAGGACCGAAGCCGAAATGATAGAGATTGTCTCTGAAGCAGAGGCAAAGGAAATCAACAAGCGGGCAAGCCATACAGAAAAGGGTTCCGAGATAACTCCTGTTGATGACCGTCCATTGACAGATAAGCAGCTGAAAGAAGCGGCTAAGATACGCCATCGCGTCATTAATGTGGCTTTGGTGGGTAATCCCAACTGCGGTAAGACCTCGCTGTTCAATTTCGCTTCGGGAGCTCACGAGCGCGTCGGCAACTACTCTGGCGTTACGGTCGATGCCAAGGAAGGATATGCCGAATTCGAAGGCTACACGTTCAACCTTGTTGACCTGCCCGGTACCTACAGTCTCTCGGCCTACTCGCCTGAAGAGCTGTATGTGCGCAAGCAAATCATTGAGAAGACGCCCGACGTGGTCATCAACGTGATTGATGCCAGTAACTTGGAGCGTAACCTCTATCTTACGACGCAACTTATCGACATGAACCTTCGCATGGTCTGTGCGCTTAATATGTTTGACGAGACCCAGAAACGTGGAGACAAGATTGATTACGCCAAGCTGTCGGAACTCTTCGGTGTCCCGATGATACCGACCGTCTTTAAGAACGGTACCGGCGTGAAAGAACTCTTTCACCAAATCATAGAACGCTATGAGAGCAATGAGGAAGAACTGCCTTACGCCCGCCATATCCATATCTATCACGGTCACGAGATAGAAGACGGCATCAGGCACATTCAGGAATATCTGAAGAAAGATGAGAGTGTGCGACGGTTATATTCCACCCGTTATCTGGCTATCAAGCTGTTGGAATATGATGCTGCTACGATGGAGTACATAGAGACCTTGCCAAACTCCGCAGAGATATTCAGGGTTAGAGACGTTGCGGCCCGACGCGTGAAAGAGGAGACCGGAGAGGACTGCGAAACGGCTATCATGGATGCCAAATACGGCTTCATCCACGGTGCACTCCAAGAGTCACAATATCAAACGGGAAAGAATAAGGACACGTATTTGATGACACATTATATAGATTATGTCATCACGAATAAATATCTGGGCTTCCCTATCTTTATCCTTATACTGTTCATCATGTTCTTTGCCACCTTTACCGTCGGACAGTATCCTATGGACTGGATAGATGCAGCAGTCGCTTGGTTCGGTAAAGTCATTTCACACAATATGCCCGACGGGCCGGTCAAAGCCATGCTCGTAGATGGCGTGATAGGCGGTGTCGGTGCGGTTATCGTGTTCCTGCCGCAGATACTCATTCTCTATTTCTTCATCAGTTTCATGGAAGACTCCGGCTATATGGCCCGGGCCGCATTCATTATGGACAAGCTGATGCACAAAATGGGGTTGCACGGCAAGTCGTTCATTCCGCTTATCATGGGCTTCGGTTGTAATGTTCCTGCCGTCATGTCCACACGAACCATCGAAAGCAGGCGTTCACGACTTATCACTATGCTTATTCTGCCCTTGATGAGTTGCTCGGCCCGTCTCCCCATCTACATCATGATCACAGGCTCTTTCTTTGCGCTGAAATATCGTTCATTTGTGATGTTGTCTCTTTATGTCATCGGCATTTCCATCGCCGTTATCCTCAGCCGACTTTTCAGTACATTCGTCGTGAAAGGAGAAGATACGCCTTTTGTCATGGAACTTCCTCCCTACCGCTTTCCGACGTGGAAGGCCATGGGGCGCCACACATGGGAAAAGGGAAAGCAATATCTCAAGAAGATGGGAGGTATCATTCTTTTTGCCAGCATCATCGTATGGGCCTTGGGCTACTTCCCACACGACGATGCGCTCGATGCCCGACAACAGCAGGAACAGAGCTACATCGGACGCATCGGAAAGTTCGTGGAGCCCGTGTTCCGTCCACAGGGATTTGACTGGAAGATTGATGTCGGTCTGATTTCGGGCGTGGGCGCAAAGGAAATTGTTGCAAGTACGATGGGCGTACTTTATAGTAACAACGACAGTTTCGGCGAGGACGACAGCTTCAACGACGAAGGCGGAAAATACCGGACACTACACCGACAGATGACAAGTGATCTGGCTCGACTACACGGCATCACCTACAAAGCAGCCGAGTCCGTCGCCACCCTCACCGCCTATTGTTTCCTGCTGTTCGTGCTGCTCTATTTCCCATGCATTGCCACAATCGCTGCTATCAAAGGCGAGACGGGGAGTTGGAAATGGGCCTTGTTTGCCGCCGGCTACACCACACTGCTTGCATGGGGCGTCAGTGCGGCCGTGTTTCAAATCGGACGTCTCTTCCTATAGATAAAACATGATGAACCGCAAAAGACTTCCAACTATTTCATTCCTGCTGTGCATGGCCCTGTCCTGTCTTGCACAGCGAAATGAGATTTTCTCACCCGACATCGCTACGCTGCAAGTAAACAACACGCGGCAAAGGCTGTCCGTGCTACCCGTCATTCAATTGGGCAGTGACGAACGCATTCAGATTTCGTTCGATTGCCTCGGCCATGAATATCGTCGTTTCACTTACAAAATCACACACAGCGAAGCCGATTGGTCACCCTCCACGCAATTGTTCGACAGCGACTATCTGGAAGGCTTCGGAAACAATCTTCTCATCGAAGACATCAAGGAGTCCGTCAACACAAACACGGAATACACCCACTATGCGTTAGCCTTGCCAAACGCCCAATGCCGCATGACCCTAAGCGGCAACTACAAGGTCAGTATCTATGACGAGGCTAATAACCTGCTACTCAACGCCAGTTTCATGGTTGTCGAACCGAGAATGCGCATTGGACTTTCATACATGACGAACACCGACATCGACATCAATCGGGCGCATCAGCAAGTAGAAATGAAACTTGATTACGGCACGCTTACCGTCACCGACCCCGGCCGTCAGATAAAGACCGTCGTTCTGCAAAACGGGAATTGGAACGACGCCCGTGTCAACGTGCAGCCGCAATACACGCGGCGCGACGGCCTACAGTGGCAGCACTGCCGCGGATATATCTTCGAGGCAGGAAACGTCTACCGCAAGTTCGAATGTCTCTCGCTCGATCACCCCACGATGGGCATCGCGTCTATCGATTGGGACGGCCGCAACTATCATGCCTGGCTGTGGCCCGACCTTCCGCGCCGTAACTACATACACGACGAAAGTGCGCAGGGAACCTTCGTCGTTCGCAACAGTGACAACCGTGGGAACGACTATCTCTCCGACTACGTGATGGTGCACTTCACCCTGCAGACCGACCCCACCGACGATAAAATATACGTCAGCGGAGGCTTCACGAACCACCTGCTGCTGCCCCAATATCAGATGCAACGCAATGCCGCTACCGGTAATTACGAACTCACACTACTGCTGAAGCAGGGTTATTATTCTTATACGTATGTGCAGGTCGGTGCCGACGGGTATGTCCGCAACCTTCCCTCCGAAGGCAATTTCTACCAGACCCAAAACCAATATCAGGCACTGATTTATTATAGAGGTCCGGGTGAGCGTACCGACCGTCTCGTGGCCGTGGTGCAATGACGAAACACGGTATAATGGACATTTGGTAGGCTGAAACCGCCATAAGATGAACAGCCCTCCCTGCGCAGGCATGAGGCCCCTGCTCCCCGAGTATCAGAAACAGCATACACGAACGCCCTCAAAGTAGACTGACGGTAGGCGGTTCGGAGATTGAAAGAGATTTCGATTGCCCCAGTTAAAAGATAAAAAACTCGTAGCGTATCAGAGATGAACTTGATTGTCGACAAGGGCGGCAATCAAATCCTCACGATGGTACGCCTTCAGAAGACCTTTTATCGCAAGTAAGGCAAAGGACAGCCATGCCACCCTCACGATGGTAGAGCGTAGCACGGGATAAAAGAACCTACCCGATAGCGCTACGGCGTCGGACGACAGTTCCTTTTAATATTTTTTATCATCGCCCACGGGCGACGAACGTTCTTTTTACATTTTTTAGCTTCGCCCGCGGGCGAAGAGCATTCTTTTTTAATTTTACTATCTTCGCCCGCGGGCGACAAGCGTTCTTTTTTTGTTTTCCGCTAATCTGATGCTTCAGAGACGCAGTTTTTCCTGTTTTTTCTCCGTAGGGCTCATATCGAACTCACATAGGGTAGAGCGCAGCACGAACTTCCTCATCATGGAATCAACAGGAGACCAAGGGAAAAATTGAACTTTGCAACACCGAAGTTGGAGTTTTACAAGTATTATTCGGAATGTTGCAGCTGGTTGACTCTCTACTCTTTTCGCTGGAAAATAAAGCGTCACGAGAAATAAAATGCGGTCTGATGTTTGCATATCCGAAGATTAATTTCTAACTTTGCTTATCTAAATGGAAAATTCAGGCAATAGCATAAAGATTTTTCAACGGTATAACTAAACAACGAGATTAAGTTATGGCTAAAATCAAAACGATTGGAATTCTGACTTCGGGTGGCGATGCACCCGGAATGAACGCGGCTATACGTGCCGTGACACGTGCCGGCATCTATAACGGCTTCCATATAAAGGCCGTCTATCGCGGTTATGACGGGCTTATCAATGACGAAATCGTGGATTTCACGACGGAGAATGTGAGCGGCATCATCAATCAAGGCGGCACAATGCTGAAAACGGTACGCTCGATGGAGTTCATGACCGCGGAGGGCATGCAGAAAGCTTATGACAACATCTTGAAAGAAGGCATCGATGCGTTGGTGGTGATCGGTGGAAACGGCTCTCTGACGGGTGCCATGAAGTTCGCGCAGGAGTATGATATCTGCTGCATCGGTCTACCGGGTACGATTGATAATGACCTTTACGGGACGGACAGTACGATCGGCTATGACACAACGATGAATACTATCGTGGAGTGCGTTGACCGGATCCGCGATACGGCCCAGAGCCATGAGCGTATTTTCTTTGTGGAAGTGATGGGGCGCGATGCTGGTTTCCTTGCACAGAACTCTGCGATTGCATCGGGTGCAGAGGCGGCCATTATCCCAGAAGATAGTACCGACGTGGACCAATTGGCACAATTCATGGAACGTGGCATTCGCAAAAGTAAGAAGAGCTGTATCGTGATTGTCAGCGAGAGTCCCAAGTGTGGTGCCATATACTATGCCGACCGCGTGAAGAAAGAGTTCCCGCAGTATGATGTGCGGATATCAATCCTTGGACATCTGCAGCGTGGAGGCCGTCCTACAGCCCGCGACCGTATCTTGGCAAGTTGTACCGGAGTGGGCGCCGTGGAAGCAATCATGCAAGGTCAGCGTAACATCATGGTTGGCGTGCGTAACAACGAGGTGGTTTATGTCCCCTTGAGCGAAGCTATCAGAAGTGATAAGCCTTTTGACAGAAAGTTGATAACGGTGCTTGATGAACTGAGTATCTAATATTTAAAAGGTATTAAAAGGTAGAAAATCCATAAATAAATCCCAAGGTAAATTTGCATTTTATATAAAATATAGGTACTTTTGCCCAACAGTTTTTGTAAGAATTTAAATACTCAAATAAAATTATGTCACAGATTATAGGACATATCTCGCAGATTATCGGCCCGGTCATTGATGTTTATTTCGACACCAAGGGGCAGGATGCGGAGAAAGTGTTGCCAAAGATTTACGAGGCCCTGAAAGTAAAACGGTCAGACGGTAGCGAACTTGTAATCGAGGCTCAACAGCATATTGGAGAAGACACTGTACGATGTGTAGCTATGGATAATACCGACGGCCTTCAGCGGGGTCTTGAGGTTGCTCCAACAGGAAGTCCGATAACAATGCCTGCTGGTGAGCAAATCAAGGGACGAATGATGAATGTTATCGGAAAGCCTATTGATGGTATGGAGGAATTGGATATGCAGGGTGCTTATCCTATTCATCGAGAAGCTCCAACTTTCGATCAATTATCTACACACAAAGAGATGTTGGCAACGGGTATCAAAGTCATCGACTTACTGGAGCCTTATATGAAAGGTGGAAAAATCGGACTCTTCGGTGGGGCCGGTGTAGGTAAGACAGTACTTATCATGGAGTTGATTAACAATATTGCAAAGGGACACAACGGTTATTCTGTGTTTGCAGGAGTCGGTGAGCGTACCCGTGAAGGTAACGACTTGCTCCGCGATATGCTGGAGAGTGGTGTTATCAAATATGGTGAAGCCTTTAGAAAAGCAATGGAAGAGGGTAAGTGGGATTTATCCTTAGTCGATAAAAAGGAATTGGCCGAAAGTCAGGCAACCCTTGTCTATGGACAGATGAACGAACCTCCCGGGGCACGTGCTTCAGTAGCTTTATCGGGTTTGACCGTGGCTGAAGAGTTCCGTGACCATGGAGGGAAAAATGGAGAGTCGGCCGATATTATGTTCTTTATTGACAATATCTTTCGTTTCACTCAGGCCGGTTCAGAAGTGTCTGCACTCTTAGGGCGTATGCCTTCTGCCGTGGGCTATCAACCAACGTTGGCCAGTGAAATGGGAACCATGCAAGAGCGAATTACCTCAACGAAAAACGGTTCTATCACCTCTGTGCAGGCTGTTTATGTGCCGGCAGATGACTTGACGGATCCGGCTCCTGCTACAACGTTCTCGCACTTGGACGCTACAACAGAACTCTCAAGGAAGATTGCGGAGTTGGGTATCTATCCGGCAGTAGACCCGTTAGGAAGTACTTCACGTATTCTTGATCCATTAATTGTCGGTAAGGCACATTATGACTGTGCACAGCGTGTGAAAGAGCTGCTGCAACGCTATAATGAACTTCAGGACATTATTGCTATTCTTGGTATGGATGAACTTTCAGATGAGGATAAGTTGATTGTGAACCGTGCGCGTCGTGTTCAACGTTTCCTTTCTCAACCGTTTACAGTGGCCGAACAATTTACCGGATTAAAAGGTGTAATGGTACCTATTGAAGATACAATTAAAGGCTTCAATGCAATTCTTGATGGAGAGGTCGATGACCTCCCAGAGCAGGCTTTCATCAATGTAGGAACGATAGAAGATGCAAAAGAAAAGGCAAAGAAACTACTTGAGGCCGCTAATGCTTAATGCACTGCGAGTAAAGTATCTGGTGAAGAATAACTAAACTTTAGAAAGCTTATGTTGAGATTGAAAGTCGTATCTCCGGAGAAAGTGCTCTTTGATGGTGAGGTGACTCGTGTCATTGTTCCCGGAACTGCGGGGGAGTTTGAAATCTTAGAGCATCACGCCCCAATCATCTCTTCGTTGGAAAAGGGATGTGTCAAGTATCAGGCTCAAGCCACTCAAGAGGAGAGACTTGATATTCTTGGCGGATTTGTCGAAGTACAAAAAGACGAGATACGCATGTGCGTCGAACTATAGACTATTTTGATGAAAGAAGTGGTAAATATTCAATCGGCAAGTAAAAGATATATCCAACAGGCTGTACAGATAGTCTTTGCTTTGTTCTTGTTGGAATTGTTGATTTTGCAAATGCTGGGTGCCGGTCTATTGCTGACTCCTATCCTCGTGAGTATGTGCTTTACATTGATTGTAGAATTAAGTGATGCTTTTATTTGGAAACGATTGGAAAATAAGACAGAGGAAACTAAGGCAACTTTCTTTATGGCTGTTTCAGGTTTCAGATTTCTTTTGTCATTATTGATGCTGTTCGTTTATTACTTTATGTCCGACCGTTCCGGAATGATTGCTTTCATTCTGTTGTTTGCACCATATTATTTGGCTGTATTGGTCCATCATTCCATATTTTTCTCACATCTGCGTAGTAAATCGTAGCCATTTATCAAGGGGGTTGATTAAATAAAATGAGACAAATAAAATCATTACTTCGTCTATTCGCACTTGCTATGTTTCCTTTGCAACTGTTTGCAGTTCATAGTACAGGAAAAGGAGAATTGAATATCTCAGAGATAGTGCTTGAACATCTCTCTGATGACTATGAGTGGCACATTGCCTCTTATGGAGGAAAGACCATCAGCATTCCACTTCCTATCATTGTAAAAAGTTCAGTCACGGGACAATGGTCTTTCTGTACACCAAAGACATTACCTTCCAACTTCTTCTTCGATAGCGCACATCATGGGAAGATTTTTGAGAAAATGCCTGACGGAAATAATGTCCGGCCAATAGATTTGAGTATTACGAAGGCTGTGGCGCAAATATGGATAGTCGTCTTTATTTTGCTTGGAATATTTGCCTATTGTGCACGATGGTATAAGCATCGTGACATGAAAAGTTTAGCTCCTGGAGGTTTTGTCGGTGCCATGGAGATGATGGTAATGACAATTAATGATGATGTTGTTAAGTCTTCTATTGGTGAAAAGCATCATAAGACCTATGCTCCTTACTTGCTTACTGTATTCTTTTTCATTCTCACAACTAATCTGATAGGTCTTATCCCCATATTCCCCGGTGGTGCTAATGTGACAGGTAATATCAATATAACTTTATTTCTTGCGGTCTGCACGATGATTGTTGTAAACTTGTTTGGTAATAAAGAATATTGGAAAGATATATTTTGGCCACATGTTCCTTTATTTTTAAAGGCTCCTATCCCTTTGATGCCGCTTATAGAGTTATTCGGTGTGTTTACAAAACCATTTGCATTGATGATTCGTCTCTTTGCCAACATGATGGCTGGACACGCTGTGATATTAAGTTTCACATGCGTAATCTTCCTTGGATGGTCTATGGGGGTAGGCTTTGGCTTGGGCCTGAATACGTTCAGTATTATCATGTTGCTTTTCATGAACTGCCTAGAGCTATTGGTTGCTTTTGTACAGGCCTATGTATTTACATTATTGAGTGCAGTCTTTATTGGATTGGCACATAAGGAGGAAGCGGCGGAATAAAAAAATAGTCCTTTTATAGTAAAGAAATAGAATTAATAGTAATAACAATTAAAAAGTAAAAATTATGATGATTTCAACTTTGTTGGCTGCAACAGGTCTGGCTCAGCTGGGCTGCGGTCTTGGTGCTGGTATTGCAACAATTGGTGCAGGCCTAGGTATTGGGAAAATTGGTGGTAGTGCTATGGATGCTATTGCTCGTCAACCGGAAGCATCTGGTAAGATTATGACCAATATGATTTTGACATCGGCATTTGTCGAAGGTTGTGCTCTGTTTGCTATTGCTGCTTGTGCATTTATCATTAAGTAAAAACAGGATCAATACGAATGGAGAATTTGCCATCAATATTAACGCCTGATCTTGGACTTCTGTTTTGGATGCTCCTTGCGTTTTTGGTGGTCTTCTTTTGTCTTGCCCGTTTTGGTTTTCCGGTCATCATCAAAATGGTTGATGAACGGAAACAATATATTGATGAGAGTTTAGGCAAGGCACATGAAGCTTCTGAACGTTTGGCACATATCAAACAAGAAGGAGAGGCTTTGTTACAAGAGGCTCGAGAGCAACAGGCTAAGATAATGAAAGAGGCGGCTATGACTCGTGATGCTATTGTTGAACAGGCACAAGATAAGGCACATGAAGAAAGTGCTCGTCTCATCTCTGAAGCAAAGAAGCAGATTGAGATTGAGAAACAAGCTGCAATCCGTGATATCCGCTCACAGGTGGCTGAACTTAGTATTCAGGTTGCAGAAAAAATCCTTCAAGAGAAGTTATCAAACGACAAATCTCAGATGGAATTGATAGACCGGCTATTGGATAAGGTTTCTAAAAGAGAGAATAAAGACTAAAAATTGTAGTTTATGGATTTAGGTGTAATATCAGTTCGATATGCTCGTGCCTTATTGAAGGGTGCTGTTGCTAGAAACCAAGAAGATGAGGTTTACAGAGATATGCAAATTCTTCTGCAAAATTATATCGCTGTGCCCGAACTGAGACTTACGATTGAAAACCCTATGCTTGCAAAAGAAAAGAAGCAAGAGGTTCTTGAAATTGCAAGTGGCAAGAATGTAACATTGCTAACGAAGCATTTTATAGCTCTTGTTTTGAAAGAAGATAGGGAGACTGCCCTGCAATTCATGGCTGCATCATACATTACTCTTTACAGAAAGCATAAGAACATCACCTGTGGTAAGCTTATTACAGCCACAGCAGTTACCCAAGAGGTTGAAACTAAGATGAAGCAGATGGTTGAGAATAGGACTCAAGGTTCTGTAGAATTCAATGTGGAAGTTGATGAAGGCCTCATAGGCGGCTTTATCCTTGAATACGATGATTGCCGTATGGATGCAAGTGTAAAAGGCAAACTGCGTAGTATTCTGTCAGAACTAAAGAAATAATAATTCAGTTTAATAAAAAGAAAAGATGTCAGATAAAATTAAACCAAGTGAGGTGTCAGAAGTACTTCTCAAAGAGTTGCAGAGCATCAACAGTGGAGAACAGTTTGACGAGGTAGGTACTGTACTTACTGTGGCAGATGGTGTAGCACGTGTTTATGGCCTCCGAAATGTTGAAGCGAGTGAACTTCTTGAGTTTGAAAACGGTACGATGGCTATCGTGATGAACTTAGAGGAAGACAATATTGGCTGTGTACTTCTTGGTCCGACGGCTGGCATTAAGGAAGGACAGACTGTAAAGCGTACACATCGTATTGCTTCTATCCGTGTGAATGATAACTTTCTCGGACGTGTTGTCAATCCTCTTGGGCAAGCCATTGATGGTCTTGGTGATATAGAACTGACGGATGCCTTTGAGATGCCTTTGGATCGCAAAGCACCGGGAGTTATCTATCGCCAACCGGTGAAAGAACCTTTGCAAACCGGCCTGAAGGCTGTAGACTCGATGATTCCTATTGGTCGTGGACAGCGTGAGCTTATCATCGGTGATCGCCAAACGGGTAAAACCGCTATCGCCATAGATACTATTATCAACCAGAAAAGCTTCTATGAAGCAGGTAGGCCTGTCTATTGTATTTATGTGGCCATAGGGCAAAAAGCCTCTACTGTTGCAGCTTTGGTACAGACACTGAAAGAATATGGTGCTTTGCCATATTCAATTATTGTAAGTGCAACAGCTGCCGACCCTGCAGCCATGCAGTATTATGCGCCTTTTGCTGGTGCAGCCATCGGAGAGTATTTCCGAGATCGCGGCTACAGTGCACTTGTTGTTTATGATGACCTATCGAAACAGGCCGTGGCCTATCGTGAAGTTTCCTTGATCCTTCGTCGCCCTTCAGGACGCGAAGCATATCCCGGCGATGTGTTCTATCTTCACTCTCGTCTGTTGGAACGTGCTGCACGTATCAATAATCAACAAGAGATTGCCGAGCAGATGAACGATCTTCCCGACTGTATGAAAGGCCATGTTCGTGGAGGAGGTTCGTTAACAGCCTTGCCTATTATAGAAACGCAGGCCGGTGATGTCTCTGCTTATATTCCTACGAACGTGATTTCCATCACCGATGGACAGATTTATTTGGAGACAAATCTATTCAACCAAGGTTTTCGTCCGGCAATCAACGTTGGTATATCCGTATCACGTGTGGGTGGTTCTGCGCAAATTAAGAGTATGAAGAAAGTTGCAGGTACGTTGAAATTGGATATGGCACAATACCGTGAGTTGGAGGCTTTCTCAAAGTTCTCCAGTGATATGGATGCCGTGACTGCAATGACTTTGGATCGTGGCCGTAAGAATAACCAATTGCTCATTCAGCCTCAATATCACCCAATGCCGGTAGGTGAACAGATTGCTATTTTGTATTGTGGCGTACATGGTCTGATGCATGACGTGCCCGTGGATCATGTCCGTGATTGTCAAGACCAATTCTTGGATGCCATGCGCTCATCTCATGCAGACATTATCAATGCATTGGCTGAAGGGCAGCTGACAGATGAGGCTGTCAAGGTCATTGAAGATACAATGGCAAATATTGTCGGACAATATAAGTAAAAAACCGTAGCAATGCCTTCATTAAAAGAAATCAAGACACGTATTGCTTCTGTCAAAAACACCCGTAAGATTACGAGTGCAATGAAAATGGTGGCATCAAGCAAACTGCATCATGCGCAGACCGCCATTCAGAACATGTTGCCTTATGAAAATCTGCTTGAGCATATTTTGAAGTCTTTTCTCATCACGGTTCCGGAAGTTCAGAATGAATTTGAAATGAAGCGTGAAATAAAAAGGGTGGCACTTGTTGTTTTCACCAGCAACAGTTCCCTATGTGGCGGTTTTAACAACAATGTGCTCAAGTTGCTTCAGAGCACTGTTGATGATTATACAGCCCAAGGCGTTGAGGACATTCTCATTTATCCGGTCGGGCGTAAAGCCGAAGAGTATGCCATCAAGCGCGGCTTTCGCATAGCAGGTAGTTTCCTTTCATTGGCAGAAAAACCGAAGGCGACAGACTGTGCGTTGATTTCGCAAGAATTGCAGACGAAGTTCGTCGCTCACGAGGTGGATAAGGTCGAACTTATCTATCATCATTTCAAGTCAGTAGGAAGTCAGGTCTTATCGCGAAAGGTTTTTCTTCCGATTGATTTGTCCACAGAGAATATCGGGCTTGAGAATGACCGCGATCTGTCTGGTAATGTAACTACGGCAAAAGCGCAAGAGTATATTAAGAATAAGGCAAAGGCAGAGACGAAAAAGAAGTCTTCGGCAGAGATGCTCAATGATAATTTTATTGTGGAGCCAAATTTGAATATGGTGCTCAGCTCCTTGGTCCCCAAGGAACTGAATCTACAAATCTACACAGCTTTGCTCGATAGCAATGCCAGCGAACATGCCGCACGTATGATTGCAATGCAAACGGCAACAGACAATGCCGACGAATTGCTCCGCGCCCTAAACCTCCAATACAATAAGAGTCGCCAGCAGGCTATCACCAGCGAGTTGCTTGACATCGTGGGCGGCAGCATCAATAACTAAGCGAGTTCGGGATAAATCCCAATGGAGGAAAAATTAAAAAAAGAGCTTCGGTGCCTCCGCCGAGACTTCGAGAAACAAAAAATACGTAGCGGAAACTCCGCCAGAAGCCAGGGGATAAAATACATATCAGTGGAAACTCCGTCGGAACTCAAAAGTTAAAAGACGTATCGGCGGAAGTTCCGCCAGGAGCCAAAAGTTAAAAGATGTGTTTGCGGAAGTTCCGCTATGAGTTAAAAGTTAAAAGATGTATCCGCGGAAATTCCGCCGAAAGTCAAAAGTTAAAAGATGTATTGGCGGGAACCCCGAAGAGGTGACGGACCAGCGGAAACAACTCCTGCTTCGTTCCGTCACCTCTTCAAGGTTCCAGCCGCTCTTGTTACGACAGTAAGGGCTACGCACAAGCCCCTTAATATCTTAGGTCTTTCAACAGTTCTGCCATCTTCTGCTTCGTAGTTATTGTAGTAGGCACAAGGGGAAGGCGCAACACGTTCTCTATCATTCCCATGTCGTTTAACAGCGCTTTGCAGCCCGCAGGGTTCCCATCTACGAAGAGTAACGAATAAAGTTCGGTAAACATGTGATGAATCTTGCGGGCCGGTTCATATTCCCCATTGAATTCCAATCTGATCATGCGGCTGAATTCTTTGGGCAAGGCATTGCCTATTACGGAGATTACGCCGGCAGCACCGCTGGCCACCATTGAAAACGTAAGTGCATCGTCACCGCTGATGACATCAAAGTTATCTGGTTTGTTCTTGATGATTTCATCTATCTGTTCCAAACTTCCGCTTGCTTCTTTCACGGCAACGATGTTGGGAAAGTCTTTCGCCAACCTGACCGTCGTCTCCGCCTTCATGTTGACCCCTGTCCTACCCGGAACATTATAGAGAACTACGGGCAATGGACTCGCTTCCGCAATGGCTTTAAAATGCCGATAAAGTCCTTCTTGCGACGGCTTGTTATAATATGGGCAAATACTCAGTATGCCGTCAATCCCCGACCAATCTGTCGTTTTGATTTCTTCAACGACGGCAGCGGTATTATTTCCACCACAATATTTGAGAATCGGAACCCTACCACCTACCAATTCCTTTATGAACACCGTCATCTCGTCTTTTTCCTGCTTAGACAAACAAGGGGCTTCGCCCGTAGTAGCCAAGATACAGAGAAAATCGGCCCCGTTGGTCAATTGATATTCTATAAGCCGCTTTAACGCCTTGTAGTCAATCTCGCCGTTTAATGTAAAAGGGGTTATCAGGGCTATACCAAGACCTTTAAAGATGTTATGTGCCATAAATGGTTCTTTTTACTTTCAATCTTGACCACAAAGTTACAAGATTTACATCAAATTGCAAAAGTTTTTAATAAAATAATTCCGGAAAGATATATGCATGAAAGCGGACGATAACACCTTGCCCGCCCTCAATCATCTTCTTTTCTTCATCAAAGAGTAAAGCAACAAATCTGAAACTCCATTCATAAGCCCTTTGCTAATATAAAAAGACATTACAAGTATAAAATAACAAAACAGGGTCGGAATGCTAACCATTCCGACCCCATCTTCATTTGATGTCTTATAACTTACAAAACATCTATGCTACGTTGCACTTTCTGTACTTCTTTAACAACTTTCGGCAAGTTTATTTCGAGCACACCGTCCGTCACCTTGGCCGAGATTTTATCTCTGTCTACGTCATCGGGCAGAACATAACTCTGCTGATAATTCGAATAAGAGAATTCACGACGCAAATAATGCTCCTTCTTACGCTCTTCCTTGTGCTCCAATTTGTTCTCGATGGCCACTTCAAGATTGCCGTTATCATCAATATTCACACGGCAAAACTCCTTTTTGATGCCCGGCACTGCAACCTCCATCACGTAAGCCTTCTCGGTATCTTTGACATTGACAGCAGGTGCTGTAGAGTTCATCTTCGACAAAGCAGCGTCACTAAAGAAATCATTAAATGCATTGTCCAACCAATTGTTATTTGTACGCATTACTGGAAACAACATCATAAAAACCTCCTAATTATATTTTAGTTCTACATTAAATTTCTTTTGGATCTTCATGCCTTTCGGTTTCATTATCCACCTCTACATTTGCAACAAACATACCGCCGGGTTGAACATGACAAAATGTCCCTATTGTAAATCAATTTTAACCATATTTGCTGACATAGTAAGTAAAATTGTCAGTAAATCTTAATTATTTTAAGCTTTATAGTCTCTAAGCCTGCAATTCCATTCCGTTGTATCAGGAAATGGAATCCTCAAAAACCGTTTTCTAATCTCAGCTATTTTCCGTTACAAAATCAGCCACTTTACCGCATAATATAGCTGAGATTGCGCGGTAAAATCGCTGAGATGGTTTTGCAGGTCCCTTCACCCCCCACCACTACTCCTTGTTTAATAGGCAAAGAGCGGGTAGTCTTTCATCGTTGCATTGACCTTTTCGCGAACTCGTTTTATCACCACTTCGTTTTCAGGATCATTCAAAACCTCTTCGATAAGACCGGCAATAAGGTGCATCATGTCTTCCTTTGCACCACGAGTTGTTATAGCTGCCGAGCCCAAGCGTATGCCTGAGGTTAGGAATGCACTGCGCGTGTCGAACGGAACCATGTTCTTGTTGACCGTTATATCAGCGGCAACAAGGGCATTTTCGGCTAATTTACCGGTCAAATTGGGATATTTCGCCCGCAAATCAACCAGCATTGAATGATTATCCGTGCCGCCACTGACAATCGTGAAGCCTCGTTGCATCAAATCTTCGGCCAAAACCGCAGCATTTTTCTTTACCTGCATGGCATATTCTTTCCATGATGGATCGAGATTTTCACCGAAACCAACGGCCTTGGCTGCAATGACATGCTCGAGCGGACCGCCTTGTGTACCCGGAAAAACGGCTGAGTTGAGCAACATACTCATCTTCTTCACTTCGCCTTTCTTCGTCGTCAGGCCCCAAGGGTTATCGAAATCCTTACCCATGAGGATAATACCACCACGTGGTCCGCGAAGGGTTTTATGCGTTGTACTGGTGACAATATGTGCATATTTCAGCGGATTGTCAAGCAAACCTGCGGCTATCAATCCGGCCGGATGGGCCATATCGATCAGCAATATGGCTCCAACCTCGTCGGCAATCTTACGCATACGTGCATAATCCCACTCACGACTGTAGGCCGATCCGCCGCCGATTATAAGTTTCGGTTTATGCTCAAGGGCCAATCGTTCCATCTCGTCATAGTCCACACGTCCTGTTTCTCGGTTTAGATTATAACCTACGGGCTTGTAAAGCAGACCCGAAGTGTTGACATGACTACCGTGAGAAAGATGCCCGCCATGGTCGAGATTCAATCCCATAAACGTGTCACCGGGTTGCAAAACGGCCAACAATACGGCGGCATTGGCCTGCGCACCGGAATGAGGTTGCACGTTGGCAAACTCTGCATCAAACAATTTCTTGACACGATTCCGGGCAAGGTCTTCGACCTCGTCAACGACCTGACATCCCCCGTAGTAGCGCTTTCCGGGAAGTCCTTCGGCATATTTGTTGGTAAGACAAGACCCCATGGCAGCCATTACTTCGTCACTAACAAAGTTTTCAGATGCAATCAGCTCCATTCCCTTCAATTGGCGTTGATGCTCTCTTTTAATAAGGTCGAAAATCTCTTGATCTTTTTTCATTGCAAAATGCTATTTTGTAGTTAATAATTCCTTTCTTTGATACTGATTTGCATCAGCAGAGTTTTATTTTATTTATATCTTGCTCTTTGTCGCAGTATCTGCATTTCAAAATGCCATGTGCTTTGTCTACAACATTGAATACGGTCATCATCGGTTCATTGTTGGTGATGCATTTCGGATTGTTACACTTGACAATACCTCTAAGCTCGTCGGGGGTCTCTACCGTCTTTTTTTCGACGACTTCATAGTCTTTGATAAGATTAAGTACAATCTTTGGGGCAACGACACTTAGTCGGCTGATTTCCTCATCAGAGAAGAACTTATCCGTGATTTTGATGATTCCTTTCTTTCCAATCTTCTCTGAAGGAAGGTTATAGCCAATGGTCACAGGCGTGGAAGAACCTCTTAATCCCAACAAATCAACAACCTGATAGGTCTTTTCGGCCGGAATATGGTCGATAACGGTGCCGTTCTCGATTGCAGAAACAAGCATTTCTTTCTTTCCCATGACTTAGAATTTAGAATGGATAATGGTTTTGTCATTCCTGATATCGTCTAATGTGATACCAAGACAATGACAGAAGATGGCCTCGCGTGCATAAAGTCCGTTCCGAGCCTGTTGGATATAATAGGCATGAGGATTGTCATCAACATCATAGGCAATCTCATTTACGCGGGGAAGCGGGTGAAGAATCTTCATATTGGACTTAGCAAGACTCAGCATTTTGTTCCTTAATATATACACATTCTTTACACGTTCATATTCCATCAAGTCGGAGAAGCGTTCCTTTTGTACGCGCGTCATGTACAGAATGTCGGCATCTGCAATCACTTTGTCATTGAATTCCGTATGCTCCTCGAACCTTATGCCATGCTCCTCACAATAGAGTTTGTATTCCTGCGGCATGGCAAGCTCTTCAGGCGCAATGAAATGGAACGTGGGATTGAAGTGACGCATGGCCATGATCAGCGAATGAACAGTCCGACCGTATTTAAGGTCACCGACAAGATAAATATTCAGATTTTCAAGTGTGCCTTGTGTTTGATAAATGGAGTAAAGGTCTAACAAACATTGTGAGGGATGCATGTGTGCTCCGTCTCCTGCATTGATAATCGGAACGGGTGCTATTTCCGAAGCATATTGCGCAGCACCTTCAATGTAATGCCTCATAGCGATGACGTCGGCATAGTTACTGACCATGAGAATTGTGTCTTTAAGCGTTTCACCTTTCGAAACACTGGAAGCCTTTGCATCGCTAAAACCGATGACTTTTGCCCCAAGTCGATTGGCAGCAGTCTCGAAACTAAGTCTCGTTCTGGTTGAAGGTTCATAAAAGAGTGTGGCAACAACCTTTCCTTTTAGCAACTCCCTGTCAGGGTGTTTTTCGAACTCTTGCGCCATTCGGATAAGATAAAGCAACGCATTTTTATCCAAATCGGCAATCGTTACAAAATCATGTCTCTTCATTTGTATATGGTTGATGTTCCGAATTCGTCTCCAAAGTTAAGCATTATTTCTGATTAGTGTGTGCTATTTGATGGAAAAATTGTATTTTTGCACCAAATATTGTCATGCTCGGCAAATGGTAAACGTGTCTACTTTGCACTTGCCGGTAATACTTTTGCTAAAAAATCAAGATGAGAAAGGCTTTTATTCACTTCTTATGGAGTGTGTTGATACTCTCAATATGTGGATCGGCATTAGCTTTCACCGCCATATGGAACGGTTGGATAGGCTACATGCCCCCGATAGAAGATTTGCAAAACCCGATAAATCGTTTTGCTACCCAAGTGTATTCCTCTGATGGAAAGGTTTTGGGAACCTACAATCTGAACAAAGAAAACCGAATAGTAATCCCATATAGCAAGATTTCCAAACATCTGATAGACGCATTGGTAGCAACCGAAGATGAACGTTTCTACGAACATAGTGGAGTTGACTTTATCGCATTGGGTAGAGCGATTGTTAAGCGTGGGCTCTTAGGACAGGCTTCTGCTGGTGGAGGCTCTACAATTACACAGCAATTGGCAAAGCAGTTGTATTCTGAACAAGTGCATAATTCCTTAGAAAGAATATTGCAAAAGCCGATAGAATGGGTTATTGCCGTGAAACTCGAGCGTAATTACACGAAAGAAGAAATCATAGCTTTATACTTGAACTATTTTGATTTCTTGCATAATGCGGTAGGAATAAAGACTGCGGCAAACACTTACTTCAATAAGGAGGCCAAAGACTTGAATATTGCTGAATCGGCCATGCTTATCGGACTCTGTAAGAACCCATCTCTTTTCAATCCCGTCAGGTTTCCTGACAGAGCACGTGACCGTCGTAATATTGTTCTGGGACAGATGCTGAAGGTCGGCTATCTTTCCCAAGCCGAATATGATGAATATAGTGCCATGCCCATAACGCTGCACTTTCATAGGACGGACCATAAAGATGGAAACGCAACCTACTTCCGTGAATTTCTGCGCCAATATATGATGGCCGAGAAACCGGATATCACCGATTATCCTTCGTGGAACAAACAACAATACACACTGGATTCGATTGCATGGGTGAGCGATCCGCTTTATGGCTGGTGTAACAAGAACTTTAAAAAAGATGGTAAGCCTTACAATATCTATACGGATGGACTAAGAATATTCACCACAATAGACAGTCGAATGCAGCTATATGCCGAAGAAGCAGTCTACGGGCATGTCACGAAATTCTTGCAACCAGCCTTCAATAAAGAGAACCGCAGCAAGAAGAATGCGCCATTTACCGGGGCACTCAGTGCATCGCAACTGCGTTCTATCTTGAACCGGAGCATGTATCAAAGCGAACGTTATCGCAATATGAAGTCAACCGGTGCAAGCGAGGAAGAAATCAGGGCTTCATTCAACAAACCTGTCGATATGACGATATTCACTTATCATGGCGATATCGATACCCTTATGACTCCAATGGACTCCATTAAATATTACAAAAGCTTTCTGCGCGCTGGTTTTATGAGTATGGATCCCAAGACTGGTGCCGTTAAGGCCTATGTCGGCGGTTTGGATTATAATCACTTCATGTATGACATGGTAACCGGCGGACATAGGCAGATTGGTTCCACGATTAAGCCGTTCCTCTATGCATTGGCTATGGAGAACGGATATTCTCCATGTGACATGGCCCCCAATGTACAAAAGACTTATATCGTTGCGGGGCAGACTTGGACACCACGTAATGCCTCACACGCACGATATGGACAAATGGTCACTTTAAAGTGGGGACTGGCACATAGTAACAACTGGATATCAGCCTACCTGATGAGCAAACTCAATCCGCAACTGTTTGTATCCACCTTACATGAATTCGGAATCAACAATCCGGACATACATCCCTCCATGTCGTTATGCTTGGGACCTTGTGATGTAAGCGTTGCGGAGATGGTGAGTGCCTATTCCGTATTTGCCAACCATGGTATACGGACAGCCGCAATGTTTGTCAGCCGTATCGAAGATAACGAGGGAAACGTTATCGCTAGTTTCCAACCACGTATGAACGAAGTCATCAGCGCAGAGAGTGCCAACAAGATGCTTGTGTTGCTGCGGGGCGTCGTCGATGGCGGAACTGCAGGAAGACTCCGCTATAAATATCACTTGGAAGGCGAAATCGGAGGAAAGACCGGAACTACCAATAAGAACAGCGACGCATGGTTTATCGGCTTCACGCCACAGTTGGTGACAGGGATATGGGTCGGTGGTGAAGACCGCGATATCCATTTCGACAATATGGCTATGGGGCAAGGTGCGACCATGGCACTGCCCATTTGGGCTTATTATATGAAGAAAGTCTACCGAGACAGGGCATTAGGCTATAATAACAAGGTCTCATTCGGGCTTCCCAAAGGTTTCGATCCCTGCCCGAAGCAGGATGCAGACAACACAGCGTATCAAATCGACGAAGTATATGAATAGGACTTTACTCGCAATTGCCCTTTGTTGCATTCAAGTAATCACAGGATATGCCCAAAAGACAAACCCTCTCCGCGACAGCCTGCACAAGGCCACGGAAGCATTGGCATACCACCCCGACAGCACAGAGCTGCGCTTGAAGAAGGCTTCATGGAACATGCTGCTGCAGGAATGGGAGTATGCCAAGGAAGAATACGACCGCATACTGTCGAGAGACGCAGACAATCCAGCCGCACTTTATTTCCGTGCCTATGTCAACGGCAAACTGTCGAGATACAATTTTGCACGTTTGGACTATCAACACCTGCTGTGTATCGTGCCTGGAAATTTTGAGGCACAGTTGGGACTGGCCCTTCTCAACGAGACCGACAGGCATTTCACCGAGGCGTTCGACGGCATCAACCGCCTGATTTCACAGTTCCCCGACAGTGCCGTTGCGTATGCCGCAAGAGCAAACATGGAACGTGAACGGAATATGCTCGAGCTGGCAGCGTTCGATTATACGGAAGCCATCAAGCGGGAACCCCATAACCGTGATTACCGACTGTCGAGGGCTGACGTCAGACTCATGCTGAAAAAGAAAGAAGAGGCCTTGGAAGACTTGGAATATCTTGTGTCTTCCTTGGGTGTCGCGAGAGCTTCGTTGAAAGAATTCTTCGAAAGAGCAAGAAAATAATTCACCAAAAACTTAACCCATACGTCGATTTTATGAAAATCTTAGAACCGTCATTCGAGATCTGGCAACAAGAAAGCGGCCTTTTAGGCATATACAAACAAATCGAAAAGGCCGGAAGAGTCTGTTACAAAAGTGAACAAAACGTCTCCGAGGGCTCGGCGAAACCCTTCGTGGAACGCATGATTACGGCCGAACATACGGCCATGCTGGAGCATGGCACTGTCTATATGACCGTAAAAGAAGGCGAACGATCGGACTATTACGTGCGTAACCGTTTCTCACATGTGAACATCATCGGCCACACAGCCTATATCACGACCAATCTTAGGGTGCTAGCCGAGAACAAACGCATGGCCGATTTGGAACTTCTCACGGAGCTTTCCGAGCATCATGAGCGGCGCGTCACCGTGCACTTCACCACCCAAGTGGCCGTCACCCGCGAGTTCAACAGGCACCGTGCCAACTCAATGGCCGAGCAGTCCACACGTTATTGCAACTACGGCAAAAACAAATTCGGCGGCGAAATAACCGTCAACCTTCCCGAGTGGGTGAAAAACGAGCCGGATTATTCTCAAATACCGCAAACGACGGGTACCGAGCAATTGAAACGACTATGTAAGGACATGATTACCGCGGGCGAAACCAAGGCATGGAACGCCGTCGATAACTGGCTGTTTGCGAATCTTGCCTGCGAACTTGCCTACCTCAACCTGATTTCGCTGGGCAAAAAGCCCCAAGAGGCACGCGCCGTCCTCCCGCTTGACGTGAACACCGAGCTGGTGCACACGGCTTTCGTCAGCGATTGGAAGCACTTTTTCGACCTGCGAGCTATTGGCACTACCGGCGCACCTCACCCCGATGCAAAGGCCATTGCACAGCCGCTCTACGAGGAGTTCGAGCGATTAGGGCTGCTATAGTATGGCGAACAGATTATTCTTCTGATAAGACGGGTGGAAAATCAGGCACAAAATACAACGAGTTTAACAAGCACCATGACCATGTCCCCTGATGAGTGCCCTTGATGTTTTCATGGTATTAGATTTCGTCCCATGAAAGAAAATCTTAACTTTGCAGCCGACGGGGCCACTTCCAAGTTGCATGTAAAGAAGTTTGACGACGTAAACCCTTTCAGGAAAGTCTCATGCAAACTGTAAACCCTTTCAGGAAGCAAGTAAAAGATGTGGAAACAATATCAGTAACAATAACCAAAAACGTGTAAAGAGAAATCAAGCTTAGTCAATCGGTTTGTCATATCAGCCATTTTGCATGCTAATATCAGCCACTTTACATTGTAATATGGCCCATATTACGCGGTAAAATGGCTGATATTGTAAGTCGAAATGGCCTATATTGGTTTATTTACCTGCCAATAATATACGAAGATTGCCTGAAAGCTTCAGCCCCGTATTCCCTACCCTATTTGATCGGATTTCCCTTCTTGTCTTTTCGTGACAGAGAGGCGACTTTGGTTTCAAAGTCCGTTTTGGTGTTATCATCGTCAACGAACTTCCTTCCATCCCATTTCCGAGTGAGTGCCAAGCCTGAATAGGTGGGCAAGTCGGATTGTTTGATGCTCGAAAAGTCAACGTCCGTGACAGCATTGTAGCCTTTATCGAGTTTACTGGGGCGCATTTGGAAACGGCTTCGTGGGCAAACAGTGATACAATCTATGACGTTGGCAAAGGGAATCTCTATGGCATAGAAGTCGGCAAAGGCACTGCTTGTGACCGTGATGTAATGCAGATAGCCCTTTCGGTCTTTGGTATCAAGATAATTGGCCTTGAAGTCTTCGGGCGTCCACGGCAACCTGATGAGCGCAATTCCGTTGTGTTCGGTAATGTCGGCTATCTGATGCTCCGGTCCTTTCTTTCCTTTCTTATCGGTGACGATGAGTATCGGCTGCATATCTGGTACGTTCGGATTGTTCTTCCCGCCCCATGTGAACTCCTGCTGTGTCCATTCAAAGTCAGCCTTTGAAAGATCAAGGAAGGCATCAAGCCCTTTATACATCGACAAGTCTATCTCTTCTCCATATTCTTTGGCCGAAGCGACAAGGTCATCAATGAATTTTGCCTTGTGATCGATAGCATATTTTGCCACAACGATTTCCTGTCCGGGCCGCACGGGGTGCTCGGTTCCTTTGCCAGGAAAGTAAGATACCGCAGCAGCACCATAGTAGCGACCGACGAAATCGTCCTTTGGAGCGAACTGAATGGAGTTAGTGGGATCGATAGCATTGGTGCAGAGGGCCAATCCGTCAAGGTATTTCACTTCGCTCGTTGGGTTATAAATGATGATATATTGGTCGTCATTATACATTTGATAGAGGTTTTGGAGCCCCCATTTGTGTACGTCGCGCACCCAGTAGTGGCCTGCATAGAAGACTTCTTTGATCATAAGGTGGTCGATTTTCGTCTTCGAGGTAGACCGCTTTTCGGGCAGTTCGTTTCTTACACAGCCCGTCAATAAGGCACAAGCCATGAGCAATAAGCCGTATTTCTGAAAATTTCGAATGTTTGTTTTCATTATATTCATTTGAAAGAGTGATTATAAGAACCAGTTGCCCAAGCCCGAACCACCACCAACACCATGGGTCTGGAGGTTTTGAGAGGCTTCAAGGGCATCAAGGGGAGAGAGTCCTATCTCAAGACCCAAGTAATAATACAGTGGATCGTTGGGGTCAATGGTAGTCGGGTCAGTGTCAAAACTACTGCAAAACACCTTGATTGGGATATTGAAACGAATGACTTCCTTCCACTCTGAGTCTGCGCCATAGTCCTTGGCTTCATCGGGATTGTAGGCTTCGGCACAGATAAAAGGACTCAAGAACTCATAAGTGGAATGCCGCCGTAAGTATTCATCGCGTGGAATAAGTGCTTTCTTACCTTTAGGACACTTCATTACGCGCACCGAGAGATAGAACTTGGGCAACAGATAGGACGGACGCGTGTATTTTCCAGCCTCACCTGTAACAGGATTCACGCGGCGTGTAATTTCAAGTGGCCATTCCGTGTGTCTTGAATCGTTTTCGTCGGCTTCAATATCAAAGTTGAAATGTCCTTTCAGTCCCACACGGTCTTGGTCATAAGGGGCTACTGCCCAGTCGGCATCAGTGCGTCCAAGGGGTGGAAGTAGCCGTTGATTAAAGAGTTCACGGGCACCATCGGCCATGGCATCATGGATCCAAGTGTCGCGATAGGTGTACTCGAAGATGCGGGGCGTAGCATCGGCACGCTGCTTCCATGAAATCTTGTCAGCAAAGAACGGAGACGGAACAGGCTTTGTATCTATTGTTCCGCCCGCTTTCCACTCACCATACTTATCTTTCTTTGGATACCATGTGCCACGGCAGTCGGTAACGGTGTAAGCCTTGCCCTTATCGTCGACATCACTCACGCTGAAGAAAATCTGATATTCATCGGAATGCTCCAAAATATCATCGTTCAACAGCCTCCCATTTCTGTCGAAGAAGTAGAGACAAAGGCCCCAACGTTTCAGTCGCCCACCGATGATTCGGATGTAATCGGGGCCTTTCTTGCCGTCGTTCTGTTCAAGATAGGTGACAGTGCTCTCTCTTTGCACTTCCACCGCAGGCCATTTGTCGTTATTATTATGAATAATGACGAACTCTTCTTGCTTCCAAGGTGCGTTACGATAAACAAAATTACCGTGCATCATGCCATCTCCGTGAGAATGTCCCTCCTTGAACATGGCCAAACAAGTGGCCCAGTTGTTGAAAGCACCTTGAGGGTCTGGGTTCTGCAAGCTGCCTTCGATTTTGATTTTCTTCAGACTGTCCACGTAGCGATCTGCTCCACTATGGGGAATAGGCTTTGCCGACAGCGGATTTTCGTCGTAGTTGATGTTCACGTTGCCGAAAATGAAATCGTCACACGATATGCACAGTGCCGAGAACGCTGTGACAAGCGTCATTATCTTTAGTTTATTACTCATATCTTCTATGTTACTTGGGTATATTTTCCTTGTTTCTCCATACGTATTCCACCTACATCACGACAATATTTCTGCGATATTTCCAAAAATAGTCGCCAGGACGGCTCAGCATCTCCCACAAAGTAGCCGCATCGGCATGGGGATAGAAGCGTTTTACATCGCTCACACATTTCTCCTGACCGTCATTGGTGTTGCCGATGACACGAATTGAAATCGGATAATCAATGTCGAAACTGTCCCAACCGGGCTGTATTTGGTTAAAATCCCACATATAACCATGCTCACTATTATTGGTGTTGCAGTATTTTGCTGGACGTTCCGCCTCACCTGCATGCTGTTGCCCCTTATTAAGAATGTGACAGATTCTTACTTGCAGCTGAAAAGCAAGGTCAGCCTTGTGAAATTGCAGGATACCTTTGAAACCTAACCGGTCATATGGTGTATTTGATTCCAAACTTCTGTTTTGTCGTAACAAGCCAACAGTTTCACCATAGCGTTGACGAGGTGCTTCGGTATCAGGATCTATGAAATCGTCATTGTAGGAATCAACAAAAAGCTTACCTAATTCTTCTTCAACGGGATCGGTATCGCGATAATCATAGGTGAAGATTTCGGGTGTCAGTTCGTTGAGACGCATCATATCGATGACTCGGAAAAGTCTATATCTCTTACCATCCGATGCAACATAGGGCTGTAAAGCCTCGGGTTTGCCAGATATTTCAATAGCTTTCCAAGCCAAGTCTTCATCATAAGGCACTTGGTTCTTACCGAAATTAAAGCCCTCAGGAGCAAAGATATTGGAAGCAGAAAATTTAGTTGCAGGCTCAACACTTCCTCCTTTTTCCCGAAAAGTATAGCGATCATAATAAGTAGAAGGAGTCTGGAGCGAACGCGGATAGGCCAATTGAATGCCTTTCACGGCCGCTTTTCCCGATTGATGAGCCTTATCAAGCGAACCGTTCCCCACACCAAAGAAGTGCTGATGAACTAACAATGTTGCATTATCTTCATCGGGAATATTCGCCCCCTCTTTATCTTTCTTATAAGGATAGCCTGCAAACTGGTGATTGATGATGAGTCCGTTCTGATCGTAATAGAGCAGTTCCAATCCATAATAGATATTATCAGAAGCGATGACGTCGAAATGGTCTCGCTCGGTCGTGATGGTCATCTGGCCGTCATCGTCCTTTGCCATGTCTATTTCTTGCATGATGGGAAGCAAGGTTGAGTCGCCTGCCACATGATACATCGTGTAGCTGTCCACGGAATCAGTACCGTTGGGACCGACACCAATCAGTCCGCCTTTGTACCCCATACGTAGGATGGCATGAACGGCATATATTTGGTCGTGTCCTTTCACATCTCGATCGATGGATGAGGGAGGTGCCTTGATAAATTTCTTAAAGAAGTCGTCTACTTGGTCGTTGCTGCAGCCCACACAGAGCAATGCTGCGCAGAAAAGTATATAGAATTGTCTCATATCGTTATCGTTTATATAGGATTGACATACTAAAACCTGAAGATGGTACGAATGGAATAGTTGGCCCCACGCTCATGTGCATAATATCTAAAGCGGTCGGTATACTCCTTATAAAGCGCGTTAAGAATGTTCTCTCCCACCAACATGACCTTCCATTGTCGGCCGTGGGGCAGTCTAATAGAATAATCTGCCGTACCGTTCAGCAAGAAATAAGCCTCAGGTGAGTCACTGACGAGGTCCTTATCAGGGTCGAATCGAGTCTGTTTAGTAACATACACACCCGAAAGCGAAAGCGAGACCTGATGCTTTTTCGCTGTATCCAAGGGACGAACATAGGTTGCCGAGAGCCCATAACGATCGGATGGCATGAAAGGAAGCCAGTCGTGGCGCGTAATGTTGCGTGCAAACATCCATTCACCTTTCCCGACCAACGTGAGTTCTGCTATCGGATGAACCGTTGCCTCGATGTCCCCGCCATAGAGTTTCACGTCATCTTGGTCGTAGATGAACTTGGGATATTTCCCACTGGGGTGATTGTGGAAGCGGTCTTTACCTGTTCCGATATGATCGTAGATATAACTATCGATACGTTGATAGAAAGCACTCGGCTCAATAGAGAACCATGCATTGCGATAGCGTGCGCCGATGACCGATTTATAGCCGCGTTCACTGGCCAAATGCCGGTTACCGACCACCCAATAGGAGCCGTCTTGGAGCCCGATAGCATAGAGTTCATTGATATCTGGAGGCCGCCACGACCAACCGATATTAGCCCGCACGTCCCAATTCGCATTCAATTGATAATGGGCGGCAAGACTTGTGGTGAAATTGCTGTAGAGTTTGAAGTCATCATAGTAGGTGTAGTTGCTGAGACTCGTGTAACCGTTGACCGACATGACACGGAAGTCATAACGCATGCCCAATGCACATTGCAATTTGCCGAACTGCGCCTTGTGAAGGAAGTAACCTCCCATCGAAAGTGCGGCGAAATTCGGGACGAAAGCGGGCTGTTTGGTACCCGGATAGTTGTAGTTGGTCTGATAAGTATTGGAAAGTCCGGCATCGGTAGTCATATTCCACAGCTTCCATTTCGCATGCCAGAGCACGTCGAACTTATAGGTTTTCAAGATGAGGTCCTGCACAGGAATCCAACTCCATTGCGTTTTCTTTCGGTTTTCGAACTCTTGTCTGAGGTTCTCTTGAAAGGAAAGTGTGAAGTCAAGCCGGTGATTGGCACTGATGTCCCATTTCAATTCACCCTTGAAAGTCACGTGTTGCGACTGCTGGAAAGGTGGTTTGATGCGATAGGAGAACGGGAAGAGCGTCTTAGGGTCGGGCCGACCGTATTCAAAACGCTTGAGCAGCTGGTCCAAATCAGATATCTTGCTGGCATAATAGATGCCACTACGCTGATAATAGATACTCGAAAAAAGAGTTACTGTGAGATTTCTACCTTGCCAACCGGCCTGTCCCGAGAGGCTGATCGTATTATAGCCCGTGTTATTAAGGATATAGTCGGCAGTGCGATAGTCCCCACCTTTGGTGTACATGCCATGCAATCGCAGGCCGAATTGCTTGTAGCCGGCCTCGATACTACCGCTGCCACTGCCACCGCGGGCATTGGTGTCATAGCCCATATTGACATTACCTTTCACATTGACGTGGTGATGTCCATAGGGCAAAGGGGCATCATTGAGCAGCACCACACCGCCCATGGCTCCGAAACCATAGCGGATACACTCGGCTCCTTTCACCACTTCAACCATACTCGAGCCCGTATAATCAAGCTCAGGGGCATGGTCGGCCCCCCAACTCTGGCTTTCGAGTCTCACACCGTTGTTCATCAAAAGGATACGACTACTGTGCATGCCTTGTATGACGGGCTTGGCAATGGTGTTGCCCGTGCTGATGGAACTCACGCCGGGAACGGTCTCAAGCATCTTAGCCAGCGAACTTGCACCGCCTTTCTCCAATTCTTCTGAACCAATCGTAGCCGTTTGTTGCAGTACGGACGTATGCCGTTTCTGTGCCGTAACGACCACGTTGTCGAGCATCTTGGCATCATCAGTCATCAGAATCACGACGGGTTTGTCGGGCGTAACGGCGATTTGCTTTGAAACTTTCTTGTAGCCGATGTAGGAAACCTCCACCCGGACGCTCTTCGCACTACCTTTCAGTTGCAACGTGCACTTGCCTTGCGCGTCGGTAGCAGCTCCCATGACGGCTTTGTCGCATCGCACCGTAGCGCCGATGACGGGCTCTCGGGTGGTTGAAGATAACACAATAAACGCGACTTGCGTCGTTTCTGCTTGTTGATTGTTTTGTGGAAACTCGTCTGTCGAAGCCTTTCCGGGCGGAATTCCGGCGATGAACAGTAGGACCAACATGACTGTTTTGAGTTGTAGGCGGCTGCACCACGCAGCGCTTTCCAACATAATACAGGGTATCTGCATTTCGCTAATAAGTTTGAATATAAAAATTGTTTAACAAGGTTGCCCTACGGGAATTGTCTTTTCTTGTTTTCCGGCAAATGCTCGCAGACAATCATTTTTGTGAGTGCAAAATTAAAACGAACAAATAAAACAGGCAATACCTAAATTTAAGTAATCGAAGCACGCCCGATAAGCGGGGTGATACTGCCCCACTCCCATCTTCGTGCCCCATAAATACTATAGTTCTGTGCGAAAAGTAGTATCGTTTTCATCAAAAGATACTGCCGTTTTATGGAAAGCTATACCCTCCCTTTTAAAAAGGTGCGTACTTTTAACTGAAAAGGTATATACTTTTAATTGGAAAGGTATATACGTTTTAACGAAAAGGTATATACCTTTTTGAGGAAAGATACTGTTGTCTTTTTGATAAGGTGCTATTGTATCATTTAAAAAGTACTATCCCTTCATCAAAAAAGTTTTATCGTTTTACAAAAAACTGTTATCGTTTTCTCCGGCTTCTCCCATCATGTTTGAGAAAACGGTGCATCTTCCCCGGAAAAACAACCTCCGGTTATATATAATAAGGTACTTATAATCCGAAAGCCACACTATTGATTTATGTCAATAAAAGCACCTGTTTGCGCAAACAATCTTATATTTGCTTGCAGATGTTGTGTTTCTGTCATACCTTTGCAACGTCTTAAGGAAACAAAAAGACATTTTAGGATAAACATAAAAAGTATAACAGGACCGAAAAGAAAAGGGTCCACAAACAAAGAAAGGTAAAAAGATTATGAAAAAGATGATTTTGACACTCGTTGCAGTTATGAGTATGACAATGGCTTTTGCCGAGGGTGAGAACACAAAGGCAGCCAACACGGTTGCTGCTTATGACATGACTGTTAACTATGGCAAGCTGGCTCAGGCCCTTGGTCTCTCAAGCGACCAGCTCGAAAGTGTGGAAGATGTACACAAAACTTTCTGCATCGAGATGATGAACGCAGCCAATGCACCCAAGGACGAGCGCAAGGCTATGGTCGACAAGGCCATCGAGAAGAACCTCAAATACATGCACTACATTCTGAACAACAGCCAGTACAGCAAGTATCTTCTTCTTCTGAACACCACAATGAACAACCGTGGTCTCAACATGTAATCTGAATATTGAAGAGAGCATATAACAAAAAGCTGCATATCCATCGTGGATATGCAGCTTTTTCGTTATGTTTCTTCTAACAAACTGCCTGGTGGAACGGCAGAAGAAGGACTTTGTAGCCTTCTCGGTTCCCTGTAGTGATAGATTGGTCCTATCTCGAAACAGAACTTTTAGCGGAGCTACAAATATCTTGCAGAACTTCCCGATTCCATTCTGAACGTTCCTTATCAAAAAACCATCCCCATTTATTGAAATAGCTAATAGCACTTTTAATATGTATCTTAAGGAGTCTCCGGTTTTTATAAGACTCTCTTTTATGATTATGTACGATTGTAACTTTCGGCCAAAAGATTGTTTTTGCGCTCTTATGGATTCTCCTTGTTAAATCAACATCTTCCATATACATAAAGAAAGTCTCGTCAAAGCCTCCTGTTTTTTCTAAACTACAGTTACGAAAAAACATGAAGCATCCCATATGAAATGGAACATTGAGTATAGAATCATGTTTCCAGTCCTTCAAAAGAAACCTGTCATTCTGTTTCTGAAACCACGATTTGGGTAGGAATCTCCTAAAAATCAAAATCATTGGTGTTGGCAATAATCTAACTACATATTGTATATCATCATTGGGATATATCGTGTTTGGTATCAATTGCCCGACATCAGGATGTAAATTCATATAGTTTTCTATTTCATTGATAACATCAGGAGAGAAGTAAACGTCACTATTTAGAACTAAATGGTAATCTGCATTCAGTGCTATTGATTTTCTAATTGCAATGTTATGTGCTGCCCCATATCCTATATTCTTTTGTGGAATATATTCAACATTTGTCTTGGAGAAACAAAATCGCCTAATAGCTTCATCCTTAGAATTATCTATTATAAAAATCACACTTATGCTTCGCGACTCTAAAGCTTTTAAGCATTGGGTGAGCTCATTTAAATCGGTATGAAAGGTAACTATCGATACTGTTATCATAGCTTATATGCATTTTATATATTACTAAAAATTTTTTCTAAGTTCATAAGATATACTTGCATTGAGAAAGTGGGTAACTTTGATGCTTTCATTTTTGTAGCCCAGTCTGATATATCAATCTCTTCGAACTGCTTAATGGTATCTTTTAATTGGACTAGATTCCCCATTTCATAATTTAGTCCATTCACCCCATTTTTAATAAGTTCAGCAGCTCCACAACCTAAAGGCACAATGCATGGCACACCCATCGACAGCATTTCGGCCACGCTCAGCCCAAAAGTCTCATTCACTTTTGACGGAAAGACGAGGCATTTAGCCTGTTTTAAATAGGTCATCTTGTCGTTTCCATTCACCCAACCCGCAAAGGTGATGTTGGGATATTGATGTTTTAAGTCGTCAAGCAAATAGCCATCGCCCAAGACAATACCCTGTAATTGCAGTTCAGTCATCACCTTACAAAAGTCATGGATTCCCTTTTCTTCGGACAACCGCCCAATGTATAAGAAGGCGTTATTGCGAGAAATATCTATGGGGTGGTCTAAAAGGCGTATCACCGGGTTATAGAGCACGCCGCTTTTTGTGGCAAACTGCGTTACATAGGGGCACAACTTTTCTTCGCATAACTTCGAAACAGCGTAGGCATGGATATATTTTTTCGCACGACGTAGACAATGGTTTAACACGCTTTGGCGCACACATCGATAGAGCTTATAGGCGTAATTGCGCGAATCACAATGGGTTAACACGCAGCGAGTGGACATGGCTTTGCAGGTGCAACATGCATTTTTTTGGTAGTTAAAGAACCCACCATTGGGGCAAGCCGTGAAGTAATCGTGCAGGGTCAGAATGGTTTTAAACTGCCGTTTTCTAAAGGTTGAGAAGATAGATGCCGACAAAGTCTTTACATAACCATGCACCATCACCACCGTGTCTTGTGGACTATATTGTGCTAAACATTTGAGACTCTCGCGATAGGCCTTGCGGTTCCAAATGTTTCTACATGCAGAAGCCATTTTATTTTTATCGGAAAGGGCATCGGCTTGATTTAGGAAAACCACCTCAATGCCGTGTACTTCGAGCTGTGACTCAACGGGACCTGTGGCGCAAAAGAACACCACATGATAGCCTTTCTGCGCCAACGCAAGGGCGCTATCGAATGCAATTTTGCCCGCACCCCCATAAATATGTCCATAATCATTATAGACAATGATATTTTTTACTTGCATGATGGCGTGGCGTTAGTGCATCAATCGGTTGCGGGTAATCGCTCCTATGCCTTTGCAAAAATAGAAAAGGTTGAGTGGAAGCGATAGGGAATGGTGTAGTTTGCGCACTTGAAAGGCCTGGAAAATGGCTTGATAAGTGGTGCTTGCACCGCGATCTTGCATGCAAAGGACGGTCTCATTGACAAACAAACTCTTGAGCTTCTTTCGTAAAAGAAATTCATAATCGGCGCAGATGGAGTAGTGTAAGCTAAACAAACCTACCTCTTGAAAGAGCTTTTTATTGTGGAGTGATGCCCCATGGGCTATCAACATTTGCTTGCGAAAATCGTCCCAATGATAGGGTTTTCCAATGGTTTTGAGCACTTTCCCCGACGCATCTACCAATAGTTCCTTGGCACAAATGAGGTCGTATGAGGTGTAATCCTCTTGTGATAACAGGCTTAAATAGGTTGATAGCCCGCCATTCATCAGATAATCATCGGCACCGATAAACATCATCCAATCGCCTTTGGCATGGGCAATGCCCTTGTTCCAAGCATCATAAATACCTTTGTCGGGCTCGGAGCAGCTGTAATCAATGGTGTCTTGATAGGTGTTGATGATATCGAGAGTATTGTCTTTCGACCCGCCATCTATCACAAGGAGTTCAATCTCGTTGGTCTTTTGTTCGCGAATGCTTTGCAAACAGCGTGCAAGCGTTTTGCCTGCGTTGTAAGTTGCAATGATAATCGAAATCTTAGGGCTCATTTCTTTTCGTTTCTTAGTCGTAATCGTTGTGTTATTTTGGCTTCTTTATAGGAGAAATAATAAAGCATATTGTAAAAAATCATGCCATAAACAAAGTAGTTTCCTCCGCGGATAAAGGTGCCCAACAGATAGAAGAGCACGCAGGTGTTAATCATAGATTGCTTGCTCCTGCATTTGAATAGGAACACGATATACACGAGGAGACCGAGAATTCCCGTCTCCGATAGCAAGCGATTGAACAGCGAATAGCCATCCTCTTCGTTGAGACCATAGAGTGGTCTGTTGGATTGATACACCGCATGGTAGTTGAGTTTGTGCGTACCTAAGCCTGTTCCCGTCCATCGCAGCGGTGCATGTGTGGCCACATAGGTATTGGCTAAGAGGGCATACGACGAGTTATTCAAACTTTCTATGACATAAATGTTGTTCAAACTCGACAAGGCTGTGACCGTTTGTTGAAGCCTAAGCATGATGCCACTAAACCCTTTTTCAGAATCGCTTTGCTTTGTTGTTGAAACAAAGAAGATGACGATTCCTATAGCACAAGCACCAATCATCTTGAACAAAATGCCTTTGTTCACCCGTTGGTAGAACCATTTGAACAGGCAAATGGCGGCTGTAATGAATGCAATGGTCGATAAAGAGCATGCTAAACTCGTGAAGATGAGCACCAATTGCCACCGTTTGAAAAGATGGAATTTATCTTTATAGAGGATGATATAGGCGATAAACGGGCTTAGAATGGTGCCATAATAACCGCCTTCGGCTAAGGTGCTATGCACACGAATGATGTGTGGCGCCACCTCGGTATTGGTTTTTGCCCACAAGGTGAACGAGAAAATATCGATATGTGTGGCAGCATAGGCGCAAAGTTCGATGAAACCGAGCAGACCAACCACCTTGGCTACCTTCAAATAGACGATGAATAGCCCCTCGATATTGGCCTTTTGCTGTGACAAGAGACTATAGTAAATCAGGATGTAGAGGGTGAGTAGCACATATTGCTGCAAGCCCTTGCTTATGGGATAGCCCAAGATGGTGGTTGCCACCACGACAGAATAGGCAAAGAACAGCGTTAAATAAACCAGCACATGAGGCGCTCTCACCAGCGAATGGCGAATGAGATAAAGCAGCGTCAGCAGCAAAACACCAAGTTCTATGGTGCTATAGCAGAAGGTGCTAAACACCACAATATAGAGCCAGTTGGCTTTGATTTTATGTAATAACATCGTTGGTTCCGCTGTCTTCTTATGTGGTAGTTGTTGAGACTATGCCTTTAAAGACTTGCATGACCTTGTGTCTCAGTTGGAAAAAGCGTGTGAATTGATACTTAAAAGCTATTCTATTTGCAGGCAATTTGCACGATAAAGCGTGATAATTACGTATGAATTACTTTGCAGGTAGTATCACCTTTATGGAATGTATACCATCATCCATGCGGCCTTTTACGCTTTGTCGTAATAGGCTTTGAGCTTATCGATGTCGCAAAGCAGTGACCAATGCGCTCTAAACCAGGCAATAGGGTTGTTCCACCATTGCACGTTGAGTAGCCATTCTATCGTTGCTTCGTCATAGCGGTAGCCGATGATTTTAGCAGGGACACCGCCCACGATGGCATAGGGTGGAACATCTTTCGTGACAACGGCGTGGGCAAGCACCACCGCTCCGTCGGCAATGTGAATGCCACCATTGATGAATACTTCCTCGCAAATCCATACATCGTTACCGATTTCACAACCAAAACGTTTGTCATCATCGGTTGTTCGCAATTCAGTAAACATTTGTTGGGTAGCGAAAGTGGCTCCGTTTTGCTTACGAAGAGAGAAAAAGCAGGGCGAAGTAGTGGCGAAAGGTGCTTGGAAAGGGTGGATGCCGTGGTTGCAAATCACGTGGTTAGAGATGGAACAAAAGCGACCTATTTTGGCCGTTAGGCTCGAATGATGGCCAATATACGAGCCATAACCGAGGATTCCGCCAAAGGAACTGTGGCTATAAATCTTGTTCATGCCTTCGAATTGAGCCTGTAAAGCAATGTCGCAACCCTGCTCAAACTGAAGTTTCCCGTGCCATTTCAGACGGAGAAACCATCGTTTGAGCAACTGTTTCATCCAGCAATGCATCATTTTATGAGTTTTTTACACCATCGTTTGCACCCCATCATGACGAGATTGGCGATGCCAACGGCCTTCAATAAGGATAGTATCTTGAACCGATAACTATATTGCAGCAAGGTAATGGGCTTTATCGTTTTCGGTTTTTTGCCTTTGGTGTGTGTGTCGTAAAGATAGATTTCTTGCCCTTTCTCTTGCAGCATGATGTTCGTTTCCATCGGATGATAGCGCAAACCAAAACTGTTGACGACCTTCAAAGGAAGCGACCGGGTGGTTAAAAGATAGCGCTTGACGTGTTGGAGTTTGCGTTTCCCCCAGAAATCTACTGTCAAATCGTCTTCTGAAAGCTGGAGATAGTGGGCTAAAAAAGTAGGTGAAAAGAAACCATCATATTTCACTATGCCCTCATCAAGCGCAGGCAATCGGTAGGTCTTTTGGGGCAAAACCTGCAGCGAACTGGCAAAAATATTGGTCTCTTCTTGTGCCACATGTGTGCCTGCATCATTGTTATTGGAGGACAATGCTTGGTAGGGATAGACGAAATATTTATTTTCTTCGATGCAATAGCGTGTGTGATATTTTAGCCAAGAGCTCTTGGGCCAGTCGTTAAGTGCCTGTGGAAGGTAATCGAGTTGAAATTCATCGTGATGCGTTTCATACCAGGTCATGAAGGTTTGCCATTGCTTTTTCAGCCAAATTTGTCCCCACGATTGTGCACAATTCATGAAATAAACATCGGCATCTGCCTGCAAAGGTGTGAACGGAAGACCGTTCTGATAGTCCACAGGGAAGTTGTATAGGCTGATACCCGCTATTCTTTCATCATCCTGATACTGGGCAATGGTTTGGCAAGCATATTGATAATAATAGGGCGAAACGGTGATGTCGTCTTCTAAAACAATGAGCGCGTCATAATCATTCAGTAGTTTTCCCACCTCCATGACATGTGCTCGGAGCCCTAAATTGTGTGGATGCTTGATGGCTTTGAGTGTTCCATGTGCCCAATGGTAGGCCTCAACGAAGTCTTCAATGGCCGTCGTTTCGCTCTTGTCAATGCTGATGATGAGTGGAATGGGGGCATCATAATGTGCCGCTTCCAACGATTTCAGCACGCGTTTTAAGGGTGCTATGCGATTATAACAGATGACGCAGATGGCTAAAGACATGCTGTTTGATGAGTTTTTATGAATGTTACTGCACAGAAAGTGGCAGATTTTGTTGCAAAATTCGGTGTGCATAGTGTCTCACGAGCACTAAGATGACGGCTTGAACCAGCACGTAGATGATGGCCGTTAGATAGAGCGAATATTGCGTAAGCAGCAGAGATAGTGCGAGATGCAGCAGGGATGAGCCAAAGGTGATATACATCAGTTGCTTTGTTTCTTTATAGAAAAACATGTAGTTGCAATAGAGAAAATAGAAACATTGCAAGAGTCCGTAGCCACAAAGAATAAGAAAATAGGGGATGGCTGGCGTGTATTTGGGTAGTGCCAGATAGCAAATGGGGACAATACATAGCACATAAGCCGCACTTGCTGCAATATAAACGAGGGCAATCGTCTTGGTTTGCCGGCGCAACGCCATGTGCTTCTCTACGTTTGAAGTTGTTTTGTTGCCCAAAATCTGATAGAGTGTTACGGAATTGGTGGCATTGAATGCCGACCCAATCATGACAATAACAGTAACCAAGTTAATGGCAAAACTGAAGATACCCACCTCATAAGTAGAGTAATGATAATTGATAATATAGCGGTCTAAGCCCTGTTTTATCCATAGACTTGCGAGATGTGGTATCATGGGAAGACCGAAAAGGAGAATTGTCCGATAGCGCTTCCATGAATAATTTACATGAAAAAGTCGAGTATGATAAAACGAAATGAGAGCCAATGTCGCAAAGATAATCATACAGACTAACTGCGCATTAATACGTCCAAGCCAACCTTGTCGGAACGAAATCACAAAGATGATGGTAAGAATAAAGTTCAAAAGTGCATTACCAACGCTCCAGATGCCATAGCCTTTGAGCCTTTCCTTAATACGAAGATAGTCCTGATGAATGTTGAACATCAGGTTTCCGAAAGAGATAATTAACGCATAATAAAGTAGAGGACGCGTAGTTTCCAAAGCTTTAACCATATTTTCGGTCAGCAATGAGGCTACCAAAGTGAGCACAAGGAACGACAAAGCGTGAATGAAAATAATAGCCGTAAAGTCCTTTCTGAATACAGAATAGGTCTCTCTGAAATAGGAAATCGATACATATCCATAGGTAGAAAGCCCGATAAGATAGCCGGAAAAGGTCGCAATGGTATTAAAAATGCTGAGTTTTCCATAATCAGCAGGTAAGATATAACCAGCAACCAAGATAAGAATAAGGAAATTACAGCCTTGTCCAAAGAATGAAAATAGCGAATAGAGCGAGCCGTTAATTAACGTTTTATTGTTTGTAATACGTTCAAACTTTGTGGAAAATATCATAAGATGGGTAGAATAATCCTTAAATACTGGCCTAATTAATCAAAAATCTCATAACCGATTGCTTGCATCGTCAGTCATTTCTATTCAGCATATATGGTTTTTATCCCATGTTCTTCATAGTAACTGGTGACGATTTCTATTTGTTTGATAAAGTCATTTGTAGCTTTCACATTAAAAACTACATTTTCTATGATAGTTGTTGGAAACAATAATCTGATATTATAAAGTGCTGTTGAGGTATAACCCAATACACAATAGGGTTGGTATCCAAGGTTGGAAAGGAATAGCTCAACGGTCATTTCCGGTCGAATATATTGCACATTATACTTTGAACACAATGATTTGGGAAGTTCATGTGTATCTCTTCCATGTGGAATATAGTAAATGTTGTGTTGGCTTCCATACCGTTCTTGCAGTTCTTTGAACGTAGCTTCTAAGTTATTCATCACCCTATCAAAAGGCAGATTGCCCGGTTCGCAGAAGCGATCGTAGTTGGTTCCGATGAAAAAGACGTTGCGCAGGTCGCCATGATTCTGCTGACGGGCCACCTGTTGGAAATCGTTTTGCCGAATATGGAAGGCAGGATTGGGAATATCTCCATAGACGGTGTAGATGTTGTTGTGGTTGTTAATGCCCCGCACTTTGCATGCCCATGCGAATAAAGATTGGAATAACTGCACTCGTTTCTCTACTTTGGGCTGATGTCCTTTCAGCAGAAAGATGTTGTCGTTGCCATCATCTAAATAGACCATACAGCCACCATTGCTCACTTTCGACAGGCCAATGAAGTATTGAGAGATGTTGCGTGCGTCTCCAATAAACAATCTTTTGTATCTTGAGAAGTGTGGTAAAAGGAACTGTAAGCGGTCTGATCTCGTTAAATTTTCGATGTTTACGACCTCATAAGCAATGCCTTGCTGTTGGAAAAGCGTAAAGAGTTGCTCATTACGAATGTCTTCTATGAGTGCTAAGTAGAAGCGATAGTCGGTGATTTCAAATGCTTTGATGGCATTAAATGCACAAAGCGCTTGAAAAGGGGAGGTGACAACGAAGATAGAAGGCGTTGATTGTTGAAAGGGTTGCGTCATGATTTCCGTTCAATAATGTGATGTTCCAACAGGCGATTGCGTGCTGCAAGAAAGCTCTCAAGGTCGATATTTGACTTCTGAATGATGTCGAAAAGGGTGTGTTTGCCGTCCGAATAGTTGAGCAACCACATCATGGCCTTCAGCTCATCCGACTTGTTTCCCACGGCACTCAACGTGGGATAGAGCCCTCGTTTGCCTAATTGCACTTCGCAATAGGGCATGAGATTGACGAACGTTTCGTTGTTCTCGAGGGTGTCGATGATGCGTTCAAGCAGGTCGGCTGAGCCCAAAATGGCATCAAAAGAGATGAAAGATTTGTCGTCTTTTGACGTGTGATATTCTTTGTATTGCTCATACATCGTTCGCGTGATGGAGCAGAAAGGAAGGTTGATTCCGGGCGAACAGTATTGTCGTTCGTCGCTTCCGCCTGAAGGAAAGAAGTCGATAAGCGTGCCTTTTGTTTGCTGAATGTAATAGCTTGCGATGCGGTCGATGTCGGAATCGCCTATTCGTGACTTCTTCAACGAGAAGTTTCCGCGGTCGCCTACGCAGGTAAGAACGATGCCTGCAAGCGTGTTTTGCTGCATCTTCCGATAGTGTTCAGAGAGATACCAAATGCTTCCGATGGTCTCGGGCATGAGCAAAAACTTATAGGTGTAGCGCAGATGCTTTCGCTTTAGGCGCTGATAGAGTTCCAAAAGCAGCAGCGGTCCCGACAATTCATTGTTGGCCATGGAGGGATGACAGATGTAAGAGGTGAGGTAAACGCACTTCTCCGAGTCGCCCTTTAAGGTGGCCTCGCCCACAGTCATGCTGCCTTTTTCGTCTAAACGGCTGTCAATGAACACCTCATACTGGGCGTCTTTGTCGAGCTTGTCGAACTGATTTTGCGACATACAAAAGCCCCATCGCCGTGCATAATAGGATGTGCGGTAGGGGATAGCGTCGGGGAAATCGGGCAAAGTGTAGAGGTGATTGCGCAACGATTCGAATGACATTGTCTCGTGAATCGGTATAGAATAGCCCAAAAGATGCAGGTTATTGTCTTTGAAATCGATAGCTTTTTCTCCTTTATCGTTTTTAATCCATGCCTCGGTTACGTTCCATTCGGGAGGAATAGTCCAATCAAAGCAGGTAGTTCCGCTGGGGATTTCGCGCATAGTGAAGGGCATATAGCGATTTAAAATGGCGAAAGACTGACGGTTACCTTCGCCCGAAAGACTTCGGTTTAAGGGCCAAAGTTCGTCGAAAATAGCTTCTAATTCGGTTGTATTCATGTCAATGGCAATTCACGATTTGCATTCATAATGATGCGTTCAACAAACTCTCGGAAGACACCTTCGCCTCCTTTTTTCTCTAAATCAATGCTGCCATAGGCGCGGATGTAGGCCGAAGCGCTACTTGGAACGCCCGTGATTCCGCCGGCATCGCGCACGGCTTTGAGCACAGACAGGTCGCCTAAATCATCGCCGATATAAGCGATTTCGGCAAGGGTGATATGAAGCTCGTGGCAAATCTCGTGCACCACTTTCAATTTGTCACTGATGCCTTGATAGAGAAAGTCCACCTTTAGTTTCTTGGCTCTGCGTGCAACAATCTCGGTATCTTCGCCTGTGATGATGCCAACGGGGATGGAAAGGCGGTGAGAAAACAGCACGCCTGCACTGTCGGCAGTGTTGAATCGTTTCCATTCATTGCCCGTCTGGTCGTAGTACATGCCGCCATCGGTCCACACACCATCAATATCTGTGAGGATAATTTTGGGGAGCTTTGTCATCAATCCAAATACTTAGGATAAATAATTTCGTTTTTGGGAACGGCCGTTTTGAGCGTCTTTCCGATGAGTTGCGTGCGCTCTGCCCATTTAAAACCATCGCCGGGGCTGAGCATGTGAATGTCATCTTCGGTGATGATGTGTCCCACTTCCAAATCTTTATTCGATGCAATGGAGCGTTCAAGTTTCACCTTTGAGGCGGCAACACTGCGGTCGATATAAAGGTCTTCTGTGCCTAACCAATGTTCAACCAAGCGGATATCGCGCACCATTCTGCGCACACCATCAGGACCTAAAGAGCCTTTTTGGTCGGTACCTTTCATGCCCCGGTCAATGGTGATATGCTTTTCGATAATCTTTGCGCCCATACCTACGGCTACAATTGGGGCAGCAATACCAATCGTATGGTCGCTAAAGCCAATGGTATATTGACCATAATGCTTCTGTAGATAGCGAATGGTGAGAAGGTTTAGATTATCGGGTTCGGTTGGATATTGCGATACACAATGCAGAATAGCGACGTTATCGTGATACTTTGTTATCACTTCTAAAGCTTCATCTAATTCTTTTTTACCCGCCATACCCGTTGAAAGAATAATGGGTATACGCGTTTCGGCTAAGGCTTCCAATAGCGGAAGGTTGGTTAAGTCACGACTGGCAACTTTCAATCTGTCGGGTGTGAAGAGATGAAGTAGTGACAAACAGCCTTTTGCACATAACGTTTCGACGAAGTCTAAGCCCAAAGACTTGGCATATTTATAGACCTCGTAGTGCTCTTCATCGCTGAGTTCTAAGAACTGACGATGCTCACCATAAGTCTTTCCAAAGGAGTTTGGCGTGTCATAGGGGCGATTCATCTGCGATGATGATAGCTCTTCTGCGAGGTCTCTCTTAGTCAGTTTGACCGCATCTATAGGCATAAGGGCTAAGCCGAAATCTTCTTCTGTAATCGGACGTGATACTAATTCTGTTAAAAGTTTGGCGATATCGACTGAGCCATTATGGTTTTGTCCAATCTCACCTATTATATATGTCGCTTCCATATCGTTACGTTTATTTGCTATTCTGCTTGATTTGCGCTTCCATTTGCTGATAGAATGCGGGGTGATGATCTAAGAAATCGATTACTTCGGCAATGGAAGGATAGGGGTTTTTGCTGCATAATGCACTATAAACCTGCTGTGCTGTCTCGAAATCCGAGCGTGTGTCGGTAGTTAATCTCACGTGAGAATGAGTAGCCAAAACCGCAGGACCGTCTAACCATTCAATGGAAAAATCATCGGGATGGCTATAGATGTAGTTCGTGACATGCTCGTGATAGAGTGGCTCTTGCGTGGCGTTCTTCACACATTCCAAGGCATTGCGCGTCACATATTCTGTCCAAAAGCCATAGTGTGTTTTAATCGATGGTGTTCCATTGATATTGAAACTCATATAATCGCAATTGCTCTGCCGTGCTTTTTCCACCAATTGCCGGATGGAATGAAGCTCTAAAAAGGGATTGTCAGAGCAGATGCGAATGAGTCTTTCTGCATCAAAGGCATGGGCCGCATCGATAAATCGTTGTAATACATCGTTCTCTTCGCCTCGGAAACAATGCACACCTTCTTGCTTAGCCAACGCTTCTATCGCATCGTTTTGCGGGTCCTTAGAGGTCGCTATCACGATATTCGTACCTTCAACCTGCTTGAGTTTATCAAGCAACAGTTGCAAAATACACTTGTTTTCATAGAAAGGCAGGAGTATTTTGTTGGGTAATCGCGTTGAACCCACACGCGCCTGAATCATAAATGTAATCATAAGCCCGTTCTTTTATTATAATTTCCAACCACTTGTCTTATTTTATTCTATCCTAATCTCTTCTGAACAAGTCTCTTGTATAAACCTTTTCTTTGACATCTTCCAGACAATTATCGTAGCGATTAGCTATGATAGCCTGACAACGCTGTTTGAACACGTCAAGATTATTAATGACTTTGCTGCCAAAGAACGTTGAACCGTCTTCAAGTGTAGGCTCGTAGATGATGACATCGGCTCCCTTCGCCTTGATACGCTTCATTACACCCTGAATACTTGACTGGCGGAAATTGTCGCTGTTGCTTTTCATCGTCAGTCGATAAACGCCGATGACACATTGCCGCTCTTGTTTTGAATCATAATCTCCACGATGATAATAGTCATAGTAGCCTGCTTTGTGGAGCACACGATCTGCAATGAAATCCTTACGTGTGCGATTACTTTCCACAATAGCCTCAATCAGGTTTTCAGGAACATCTGCATAGTTGGCCAATAACTGCTTCGTATCTTTGGGAAGACAATAGCCTCCATAGCCGAAAGAAGGATTATTATAGAACGTACCAATGCGTGGGTCAAGCCCTACCCCTTCAATTATATCCTTACTCTTGAGTCCTTTCATCTCAGCATAAGTATCCAATTCATTGAAGTAGCTGACACGCAAGGCAAGATAGGTGTTGGCAAAAAGCTTAACGGCCTCGGCTTCCGTCAATCCCATGAACAATGTTTCGATATTTCGCTTGATAGCACCCTCTTGCAAGAGGCTGGCGAAACAGTGTGCCGCCTTATCCAATCGCTCATCTCCTTCAGGTCGGCCGACAATAATGCGACTGGGATAGAGATTATCATAGAGTGCCTTACTCTCGCGCAGGAATTCTGGCGCGAAAATGATATTATCGGAATGGTATTTTGCACGAACGCCTTCGGTATAGCCCACAGGAATCGTGGACTTAATCACCATGATGGCCTGTGGATTCACCTGTAAGACAAGTTCGATAACCTCTTCCACATGCCGGGTATCGAAATAGTTTTTTACGGGATCGTAGTTGGTAGGCGTGGCTATCACTACGAAATCGACATCTTTGTAGGCCGAAGCAGCATCGAGTGTGGCTGTCAAATCCAGCTTTTTTTCGGCGAAATACTTCTCAATATACTCGTCCTGAATGGGTGAAACGCGCCTGTTCAGCACCTCCACTTTTTCGGGTATGACGTCTACCGCCACCACATGATGATGTTGTGCCAACAACGTTGCGATACTGAGTCCCACATATCCGGTACCCGCAATAGCTATTTTCATATTATTATTTTCCATTGATAACTTTTAATTTATGGCAAATTAGAATCCCGTCTATCCCCAACCGGATAGTAAAACCGTACTGACAAGAACTCTCCTCCTACTCACTCCATGCTTATGGAATAAGTAGTACGAGAACATGCACGTAATCAAACCACATATAAGAGCGTCCGTAAGGATAGAGAAAGAATGGCGTAGAAAGGCAAATCGTGCTAACTATATCTGCAATACACCTATAAATTTTGTCGTTTTATAACCTTATAATTCTCTAATTCCTTGCTCTGCAACCTTGTTTTATCTAAAATTGCGTCACAACCATCTTACAGTCTGATCAATAGTTTGTTCATAACAGACCTTGCAAAAATACAAAAAAAACACATAAAACCATCATAAGTCGGTCTGTAAAATCAATCACATGCAGGTTTCTTTGTGTTTTTTCTTTGCTAATAGCCGAATGCTGTATGTAAATATGGCTTACATTCCTTTCTATCTCCTCTGTTTTACGACACAATATGACCAAGCCAAGGAGGTGGCATCATTGGAATTGAATATATATACATGACTGTTTGAGCGGACACGTGAGCTGTACGTCCCTACAATTTATTCAAGCTGTTTGGAATACCAGTTATATTGACTATCAACAGCTTATGACTTGCATTTCAATCTCACCCATATTACGTTCTAATATCAGTCATTTTAGACTGTAATATCAGCTATATCAAGCTGTAAAATAGCTAAGATTACGTTCTAAATCTCACAACGTGAGTGTCACAACCGTATAAACAAAAAACATGAGTCCGATACACCACGTACCGAACTCATGCATTATTTATCTTTTAACTACCTTTTTTATCGGGGGGACAAGGATTCTGTCACCCCAAAAAGGTCCTCTATGGATTTAATTCTTGCTTTATTTTACGTAGATTATAGCAAGACGGTTAGAAGTAATGCCTTGAACACCCTTACCATCAGCCTTTTCTACGGTCACACCCTTATTCTTCAAGTAGTTAGCAACAACGTTTGCACGGTTCTGAGAAAGTCTATTGTTGAATGAGGTTGAGCCTTCAGGAGAAGACGTACCAACAATCTGAACCTTGCTACCCTGTGCAATATTATCAAGAACTTTCTTGGCATCGCTTGTAAGTTTAGACTTGCCTTGAGCGAATGTTACGAACAGAGGATTGGTGCAAGCAGTGTTTCCTTCAGCAGGAACTTCCTTAACAACCTCTCTGATAACCTCTTTTGGCTTCTTTGCAAGTTCGTCACGAAGATCACTAATCTGTGAATTGAGTGCATCAATTTCGCTCTGATCACGCAATGTTGCAATCTTGAAGTTATGAGTACCGTTAGAAGTCTTGAACTTGTAAACCAAACCGGCATTCAACTGCACAAAGCTGTGATTTACATTGTACTGGATAAGGTCGTTACCCAAGTTGTAAGGAGTGTTGGACCTGTCGTTGAGACCATAGATGATAGCCGGCTCGACATAAATCTGCCATGCTTTGTCTGCACCTAAGTTGAAAGCGAAGTCAAGTCCCAACTTTGAAGTAAGGTCATTGTGGCACTTAGCTGCTTTATACTGCTTCGTATTACCGAACAGATGGCCCCAACCAATACCGCCGACAGCAACAACTTCGAACGTACGTGGCTGACCTTTATAACCGCCAAACCAGTTGCTCAGATTAACAGTACCGAGAAGGCTTGTATTCAAAAAGCGAACAAATGTGCCAGTTGACTTCCAAGGCTTATTTGAGAAATAAGCATTGCTTTCAACAGCCAAGCCAAATACTGGGGTGAACCAACGACCTACGCGGATACCTGCATTGGGATCCAAAGCCTTCACAGCACCCTTTACTCCACCATTTTCTGTTGTCTTGGTTGCGACACCACCGTTGATACCAACATAGATGTTATCGAACGTCTTGCTCTCCTCTACAGTTTGCGCAGAAGCAGACACTGCTATAGTAGCCGCAGCGAACAATAAAACTAACTTTTTCATGTCTCTCTAAAAATTAATTAATGATTATTGAATTTATTCTTTTTCTTATTTTACGGGTACAAAGTAATTAAAAAATATTGGAACCACCAAATTTTTACAAATAAAATTATGCTACAAAGCATAAAAAGTGAGAAAAAACAATTGACTTTATCAATTTTATACCTTTTTCTCTATTGTTTCTTAAGTCATCATCGGTTCTTAGATAAGTTTTTATTATCTTCGCATCATGAAAAAAATTATACTGATTACCGGCGGACAACGGTCTGGTAAAAGCATGTATGCCGAACAATTGGCGCTATCGCTTTCTGACAATCCTATTTATATGGCTACAGCGCACATATGGGACGAAGAATTCAAAGAACGCGTAAACCGACATCGGGAACGTAGAGGAGCAAACTGGACGAACATAGAAGAAGAGAAATATCTGTCAAGGCACTATATATATAATAAGGTGTGCGTGATTGACTGTATCACGCTTTGGTGTACAAACTTCTTTTATGATAAAGATAGAAAAGTAGGAGAACAGCCCGGAGTTGACGAAGCCTTGGAGGCTATCGAAAGAGAATTCGATAAATTCACAGCCCAAGAGGCAACATTTATCTTCGTAACCAATGAAATCGGGAGCGGTGGCGTCAGTGATAATGCCATTCAAAGAAGCTTTACCGATTTGGAAGGCTGGATGAACCAATATGTAGCAGCCAAAGCCGACGAAGTTATCTTGATGGTTGCAGGGATTCCGGTTAAAATCAAATAGAGATGAAGTTCAATATAGAAGCACCCAAAGAGGATATCAAAGCTTTACTTGTCGAGAAGATTGACAATCTGAATAAACCTAAGGGTTCTTTAGGGAGATTAGAAGAACTGGCCCTGCAAATCGGACTTATTCAACAAACATTTTCTCCTACACTTTCCCACCCTTGCCATTTGCTCTTCGGAGGAGACCACGGCATTGAACGCGAAGGCGTATCGGCCTCTCCCCGCGACGTGACATGGCAACAGATGATTAATTTCACTAAAGGTGGTGGCGGAGTCAACATGCTATGCCGGCAGCATGGCTTCAAACTACATATCATTGATATGGGAATAGACCATGAACTCACGGCCTATCCCACCATCATCGACCGTAAGATAGCCTATGGCACTAAGAACTTTCTGCATGGTCCGGCCATGACGGAAGAAGAATTCGACCGAGCCATCAGTACAGGGAAAGAAATGACCGACCGCTGTTTTGAAGAAGGATGCACCGTTATTTGCATGGGAGAAATGGGGATTGCTAATACATGTCCGTCGAGTATCTGGATGAGTCTTTTCGGAAACATTCCACTAAGCGAATGTATCGGGGCCGGTTCGGGACTCGACAACGAAGGCATACGCTACAAAAAAAACGTTTTGAAGAATGCCCTAATCCGCTTTAATGCTCGTTCCTACCAAACAATTGACGCCATTCGCTATTTCGGAGGCTTTGAGATGGTAGGAGCTATCGGGGCTATGCTCCGTGCTGCCGAGCACCACATGATCATCATGGTTGATGGCTTTATTATGACGGCCTGCATGCTGGCGGCATCAAGATTATATCCGAACATTCTACATTATGCCGTCTTTGGTCATTGCAGTGGCGAAAGCGGGCACCGCAGAATGCTCGACTGCATGAACGCCAAGCCTCTACTATCCTTAGGTATGAGGCTCGGCGAAGGTACTGGAGCCCTGTGCGCTTATCCCATTATCGAATCTTCCGTACGCATGATGAACGAGATGAACAACTTCGACAATGCCCATATCACTAAATATTTCTGACCGATGAATATTCGTCTTCCATGGCGCGACCGCCTTTTCGCCGCTTTCATATTCTTCACTCGCCTACCTTTCTGGCGTATCTATCAACCCCGAAAAGAAGCCTACGAAACCGTAGTCGAACTATGGCCGCTCACTGGCTGGCTCACCGCCGGTTGCATGGCAGCCACCCTTTACTTTGGTTCGTTCATTGTGCCCACAGCGTTGGCCGCCACAGTAGCCATCATCGTGCGCATTCTCATCACCGGAGCCTTGCATGAAGACGGACTTGCCGACTTCATCGACGGCTTCGGTGGAGGCGGAACCGACCGCAGACGCATTCTCGACATCATGAAAGACAGCCACATCGGCACCTATGGCGTCGTGGGGCTCATCCTCTATTTCATGCTGCTCCATCAAAGTCTGACGATACTCCCGCCACGCATCACGGCACTGATGATACTTGCAGCAGACCCTTTCTTCAAGATGATGACCGCCCAACTCATTCAGATGATGCCTTACGCACGGACGGCCGAAACGGCAAAAGGCCAAGTAGTCTACCGCAAAATAAGCATCAAAGCCGGTTTGTTGCTCCTCATACAAGGCACACTTCCCGCCATCGGCTTGTGGTATTTCGCAGGCCTGCCCTACCTCTGCATCGCCATACCTGCACTCGTGTTCTATCTGCTCTACCTATTGATGCATCGCCGTATCAACGGCTACACAGGCGACTGTTGCGGAGCCGTGTTCCTGCTGACCGAACTCACTTTCTATCTCACCTACATCACACTCAATTCATGAAAGTAACACTCATCAGACATACCAAGGTGGCCCTCCCCGAAGGTACATGCTATGGCTGGAGCGACGTAGCTCTTGCCGACACATTCGAGCAAGAGGCTGCTGCCACCAAGTACAACCTTCAAAAGAACCTACCTTTCGATGCCATCTTCTCTTCGCCGCTGACGCGTGCCCGCCAGTTGGCGGCCTACTGTGGCTACCCCACCCCTACGCTCGACGACCGTCTCAAGGAGATAAACATGGGCGAATGGGAGATGCGTCGCTACGATGACATCGAACGCGAAGACCCGCATATTCTTGCGTGGTACGAAGACTATATGCACCTCGAAGCTACCGGCGGCGAGAGTTTTCCCATGCTCTACCGTCGCGTCGCGGCCTTTCTCGACCAACTCAAAACTCGCTCCTACAACCGTGTCGCCGTGTTTTCTCATGGCGGAGTCCTCATCTGTGCCGGCATCTACAGCGGTTTGTTCACTAAGGAAAATGCCTTCGAGAACCTCGTGCCATTCGGAGGAATCGAAGAGATTGAAATATAAAACTAAAATCTTGGAACAACACCAAGCCGTCATAACTCGGGCGACCCGTTGATTTATAGTCCTTGGTACAGACGATTTCCATAATACTTCGTAGGGGGAAGTCCGGTCGGTTATCCTGTCCGTCTGGGAGGAATGAGCACACCATCACCATGAGCTACAGCGGCAAGATGACGAAGGCATAAAACGCCAATCCCCCCGAAACAAGAAAACCAAAGGGGCGCGGGGCTTCCACCATGGTGGAAAGGGGGTGAACAGAGAAAAAACGCCCGTCTTCCATGGAAGAAATAAAAAAATGTAAAAAAGACGCTCGTCTTCCATGGAAGACGAAGGATATTTTAACGGAAAACATTTTCTTTCACGGGAGAAACAAAAAAATGTAAAAAGAACGGTCGTCTTCCATGGAAGACAAAGGATTTTTTAACAATCACCTCTTTTCTTCCATGGAAGACGACAAAAAAACAAGAAATAACCCTTGTCTTCCATGGAATACATTAAAAAAAGAAACAAAAAACATTCGTCTTCCATGGAAGATGACAACGAAAATAAAAAATATCACAGAGATACGGCAGATTGACGCTACTCGCGACGAATCGTATTGCGCCCTGCAATTCACAGTGCGGGCGGCCAAGCATCGCCGTGCGGCTGATAGTATCGTCGCTAATCATTCCACGCCCCACAATGCGGACAGCGTCCCTTTCGGCGCATCGCACGGCCACAGTTGCCGCAGATGAACGATGTGCCCGATTTTGTGGCATAGCGATACAGCGCAAAATAGACATAGGCCGCCAGCAGCAGATAGCCGATATAATAAAGCGACAAAATGCTGAAAACAATATAATCCACAGCGCAGACACCTATCAACCCACATATATAAAGCACGGCCTCGGCCGCAGGGAGTTTATGGAAAGTGTCGTCCACGGCAGCGATGCCCACGATAAGCATAGCCCATACGGAGGAAAGGAAGATAGCGAGCAACGGCGGAACGGAACAGGGATTGAGCGTCGGATGGAAATAGAAATGCCGCCACACGTCGGGGGCGAAGTTCTGTATGCCGGCATAGAGGGCTGCGGCCGACGCGACGATGAGGGTCAGCAACGTAGGGTAAAAGGAATCGATGTCGCGGAAATGCACCAGATGGGCATTCTTGCGCATGAGTTTGCGAATGACGTAGCCGGCCAATATCCCGACAATGACAATCAGGAATATCAGCAGATGGATATCGGAGAAGGTGGAGATGAACTGCGAAATCGGGTCGTCGGGCACCACCTTGGGCAGCAGATAGGATTCCCGTTGCCAGCCGAACGTGGATTGGTCGCGCGCCACCTGCACCCAGACCGAGTCTATCGAGTCTGTGGGCATGATTCTGATATCAGCCACGACCAGATGATCGTGCTTGCGGACATAAATCGTGTCGGTGGGTAGCAGGGCCGACACCTCTTCGGGCTGCTGTCGGATAAGGGCCAGCGAGTCGGCCTTCACAATGAAATTAAAATTGTTGGTGTAGTGGTGCTTGGTTTGAAACGACAGAGAGTCGAGCTGCTTCGCATTATACGTCACCGCAGCATCGTGCGTGGTCTGCTTGCGGTGGTAGCACGAGGTCAGCAGCAAGATTGCCGCCACCGCGCATGCACAGCGGAAAAGCTGTCGGACCGTATGGTTTCTGTCAATGTTCATATCTTTTTTTATTCTGCATAGATGTTCATTTGGCACGCCGCACAGTTGAATTCCAGTCGGAAACGTCGTCCGTCTCCCAACCGGAGATAAAGCGGCTCCGTCCATGTGGGTTGTTTGCCGCCTCGCTTGACACAAAAGCCCAGCGAATATTTAATGCAATGCCGGCACTGCATAATCAAGGGTTCCTTCGTCGGCGCCAATTCAAAAGCCGGACGGATGTTTTCTAATCCGTGCGCTTGATAAAAACGCTCAGCAAGGTGGTTGGAAATATTATAGAGATAGGGAAACTGCGCGTATTCCCGCGGCACGTCCCCCACTCCGCGGGCGCAACTTTCTGTCGGCTTCCGGTTCGGCGCTTCTTTGCTCAAGACCGTTTTTTGCGCCAATTGCCGGACGGCATCTCTCCGAAGTTCCGCCAACAGACTTGATGGAACAAACAGCCTTGCGGCCTCTTCCTCCACCTCGACATCGCTGCACGAATAGACGGTGTTACCCAACTTTGTCAGTTGCTTCTTTATATTATCGTATTGCGGCCGACGGGCCTCCTGATGCGCGAACGTTATTTCCGAGCGAACCTCTACCCCCGTCTCTACGCTTGCAACATGAAGCGCGAAACCATCGGCAGTCGCACGGAATTTCATTTTGACGGGGAGCCTGCGTTCGGCCGTTACACCCGACAGTAGCCGGGAAAACGCTACGTCGTTGTTGCGATAGAGGGCTACGCCGGGTTTTAAGTCGGCCGGCATTTTCAGCGGATAGAGTCTATTTCCGACAGCCTTGTTGATGCGAAAACCTTCCAACTCATGCCGGTCGTTGACGAAACACAGCCCGTCGCCATTCTCAAACGACGCCGTGCCGGCCACATTGAAAGAGCCGCCGCGCAACTCCTTCACCTTGCCCACATACTCGCCCATCGCTTTCGGCGTGTCGAAGCAAGCGATGTCGTTTTGGCGACCTTCCAGAAAATAATTGGTGAAACCGCGATTGAATGTCTTTCGCAGATTGGACTGGAACGTATAGTCTACTTTACCGTAGGAAGCGCGCCGATAGTCGTCGGGGCGTTTCGCTATGAGCTTGTCCAACTCGCGACTATACGCGCTGACCACGTTCTTCACGTATTCCACATCTTTCAGTCGGCCTTCAATCTTGAACGAGCAGGCACCGCTGTCGGCAAGCAATTCGAGATGGTCAATGCGGCACATGTCGCGCATCGACAGCAAATAGCGCTGACGCTCCACCGCTCTTCCGGCATTATCCAACAAGTCGAACTTCATTCGGCAGAACTGCGCACAGGCCCCACGATTTGCGCTTCTGTGGAAGCAATGCTCTGAAGCGTAGCACACGCCGGAATAACTGACACACAACGCGCCGTGCACAAAGACCTCTAACTCCATGTCGGGAACCTTTTCGCGGATTTCCAAAATATCCTTGGCCGAAAGTTCACGCGCCAACACGGCCCGCTTGAAACCAAGTTCCTGCAGCCATCTGACCTTCTCCGCAGAGCGGTTGTCGGTCTGTGTCGAGGCATGCAGTTCCATCTTGAAAGGTTCCGGCTCCCGCCACTCTGCCACCATTTCCAAGATGCCCATATCCTGCACCAGCAGTGCATCGACACCGCAGGCATTCAGGTTTTTCAGCAACAGCCGAGTAGCGGAGAGTTCGTCTTCGTAGATGATTGTATTCACGGTAACATAAACCCGTGCGCCATATGAGTGGGCATACTCACAGAGCCGGCGAATATCGTCGACGCTGTTTCCTGCAGCCGCACGGGCACCGAAGCGCGTGGCCCCGATATACACAGCGTCTGCCCCGTGGTCGATAGCCATCTTGGCGCATTCAAGGTTCTTGGCCGGAGCCAGCAGTTCCAGTGTGCGCATTTTTTATCTGATGTCGTCAATGTTATACGGAGTCTGCTGGTAAACGTAATAGTTTATCCAGTTGCTGTAGAACAGGTTGGCATGCGCCCGCCACGACACCACCGGTCCCGCTTCGGGGCGATTGTCACGATAATAGTTGACAGGCAGTTCCACGTCGTCGCGAACGTCTTTGTCGCGTCTGAATTCGCGATCAAGCGTATTCGGCCCATACTCCAAGTGCCCGGTGATGAAGAATTCCCGACCTCCACGCGCCATGACGATACTGACACCGCTCTCGGGAGACGCCGCAATGATTTCGAGTCCGGGCACGGCTTCGATGTCTTCGCGCCTCACCTCCGTGTGCCTGCTCTGCGGCATGAAAAAGCTGTCGTCAAAACCTCGGAATATGGGCAAAGCCTGTGACAAAGGGTATTGTCGGAAGATGCCGAACATCTTCTTCGGCAGCGCATATTTAGGAATGCCGTAGAAATGATACAGACCGGCCATCGCGCCCCAGCACAGATACATGGTGCTCGTGACGTGCGTGCGCGCCCAGTCGAATATCTCTCTGATTTCCGCCCAATATTCCACCTCCTCGTAATCCATCATTTCGATGGGTGCGCCGGTGATAATCATGCCGTCGAACTTATGCGTGGCCAGTTCATCGAAATCCTTATAGAACATCATCATGTGCTCCACGGGCGTGTTCTTGGGCGTATGGCTTCTGAGTTTCATAAAGCAGATTTCCATCTGCAACGGCGTGTTCGAGAGCAGACGCACGAGGTCGGTCTCCGTGGTTATCTTCAGCGGCATCAGATTGAGCACCACGATTCGCAGCGGACGAATTTCCTGACTGTGGGCTCGCGTCTCGTCCATGACGAAGATGTTCTCATGCTTCAGAATATCGATTGCAGGCAATCTGTCGGGTAATCTTAACGGCATATCTCGTTTTCTTATGAGTTCGGTGATGCAAAGATAACGGTTTTTATTCGAAAACGGAAAAGAGTATGCCGCAAACCCGCCGTATTCGCCGTTTTTGTCAGCCGTAGATGTTTTTTAAAACAGAGGGGGATGTCTTTCGAAACAGATGGGGATATCATGAGCATGAGACCCGGGTCTCACAAGCGCGAGAATGGGATGTCACGAGCGCGAGACCCGGGTCTCATGAACGCGAGAGGGGGATGTAAATGAAATTAGATCCCCCTCTCTTTTGAATTAGAGCTATGTCTCTTAAAAAACAGGTCGGTGACGGGCGTTCAAAACCTAAAGTCCACCTCCACGTCTATCACATTATAATTATGCGCCGTCTTCAGACCTCGGTCGTTGATGCGTGCATACTCGAGGTTGATTTGAAAGTTCTTGTGGAACAGATAGTCGGCTCCCACCTCATACTGCGTGCGCGCCCTGCCCCACTCCGCACTCGGTCGGTAGAGGTCGTAGCGCGCCTTCACGTGCAACTTGTTCCTGACGACGGGCGCGATGACCAAGCCGTAAAATCCGTCGGCCTTGCTGCCCAAGGTCTCGTTCACCTCGCAGTTCGTGAAGCCGGGGTCCTGTGCATTCGTGTTGCCGATGGGCTTTGCGAACGCGCGGCCTGTGGAGTGGACATACTCCGAGCGCAGTGTCCAGTCGTCGAACTTGTATTCGCCGCTTATGGCGTAGCGGTGCTTCGGCAGCGAACGAATGCCCTCATAACGCGTCGTGCCTTCGAGCCATTTGCCCTTGCGGGCCACAGAGCCTTCCCAGCCGAACACGCCGAGCCGCATGCCCGCCACGGGCATCACCCACAAGCCGCCGATAAGGTCTTTGCGCTGGTCTACATCTTTCGTGTTGATGCCTTGCCCGTTGAAGAGTCCGAGCTGATAGTGCAGCAGATGCCGACCGGCCGCATTCTTGAGGAAATCGCCTTGGATTTGCAGCCCCATATCGCGGCCGTTGCTGGGCTGTTCGCCGCTTCGGTCGCTGAAGCCGGCCAGTTTCGACACGGCCTGCCCCACGCCCATGAAGCCCTGATCGATGGGGTGCATGGGGTTCTCGAATGTGAACGGCCGCTTGTATTGACCTATCTTGACCTTAAAGAAATCATACTTCTGCCATTCGGCAAACAAATCGACGACGCGCGGACTACTACCCAAGGTCGATGTGTTTCCGTTGAACTGAATCTGCGTCTTCCAATAGAAATCGTTCAGGATACGCCCATCGAGCGACAAGCGGAGCAGCCGCAGATTGAACGTGTTGCTCTTGCTTCCTTCCTGGTCGCTGCATTGATACTGGGCCATGCCGTAGCCGGACAGCCTGACATTGCTGAACCATTCTTTTTGCTGCGCGCTGCCACTGAGCGCGGAGAGCGCAAGCAGCACGGCGAATAAAGTCTTTTTCATCTTTTTCAGTTGGTATTTTAGTTGTCTCTTTTTTCCAGTAAGACCACGTTCTCTACGTGGGGCGTGTGAGGGAACATATCGACGGGCTGAACCGCCGTCACCTTGTATGCCGCATCCATCAACTGTAAATCGCGCGCCTGCGTCGCGGGGTTGCAGCTCACGTAGACGATGCGCCGCGGGGCTGCGTTCAGTATGACGCGCACCACGTCGGGGTGCATGCCTGCACGCGGCGGGTCGGTGATGATTACGTCGGGGCGACCGTGTTCGGCGATGAAGCCGTCGGTGAGAATGTTCTTCATGTCGCCTGCGTAGAACAGCGTATTGGCGATATTGTTCACCTTGCTGTTTTCTTTTGCGTCTTCAATGGCCTCGGGCACATATTCTATACCAATGACCCGGCGGGCGCGGCGGGCCACGAAGTTGGCTATCGTGCCCGTCCCGGTGTAGAGATCGTAGACGAGTTCCTCGCCCGTGAGTGCGGCGAACTTGCGAGCGACATTGTATAAATGATAAGCCTGCTCGGTATTCGTCTGGTAGAAACTCTTCGGACCTACTTTGAATTTTAGGTCTTCCATCGTTTCATAGATAAAGTCCGTCCCCTTGAACGTCGTCAGTTCCAAGTCGCCGAAGGTGTCGTTTCCCTTTTGATTATCCACGTAAATCAGACTTGTTATCTGTGGGAAGCGGTCGGCGACGTGCCGAAGCAGGCTTTGTGCGCGTTGCTCGTCGCCTTCTTCGTCATAGTGAAACTGCACCAAAAGCATGAACTCTCCGGTATTGGAATTGCGCATCATCAAGCCACGCAGCAAACCGTGCTGTGCGCGGATGTCATAGAACGACATGCCTTGTGCTTTCGCATAGCGGCTTATCTCGTTGCGGATTTGATTGTGCAGGTCGTCCATCAGCAGACATTTCTCTATCGGATAGATTTTGTCGAATGCGCCTGTGATATGAAATCCGATAGCACTCTCGTTCAAATTGCCCTCCTTTCCCGCTTCACGGGGCGGCATCGCCTCTATTTCCTCCTTGGTGTACCAGCGTTTATTGGCACAGCCAAACTCTAATTTGTTACGATATTCTTTCGTCTTGACACTACCCATGATGGGATTGAACTCCGGGAGAGCAATCTTTCCGATACGTGTCAATTGGTCGAAAACCTGCTGCTGCTTGGCTTTCAATTGCTCCTCGTAGGGAAGGTTCTGCCATTTACATCCGCCGCAAATACCGAAATGAGTGCACATCGGTGTCTCGCGCACCTTACTATATTGTACTATCCGCACAATCCTGCCCTCCATGAAACTGTGTTTCTTCTTGGTGATTTGCACGTCCACAATGTCCCCCGGAACACAAAAAGAGACGAAGACCACTTTGTCTTCGTAATGGAAGAGGCATTTGCCTTCGGCTGCAATCGCCTCAATCACCACATTTTCTAATATAGGGAAAGGCTTATGCTTTCTTGTCATATCTGATATTGAATTTGTTTGCAAAAGTAGTAAAATAATCCCAAAGTCTGACGCGGAACTGCCATTTAATTCACTCATGCCTGCCTATATGGTGAAATGTAAGGTGCGGTTTACAAAAAAGAAACTAAAAGTTTGGTAACTTAATTTATTTATACTATATTTGCGATACAAAAAATAAATTTAACGAAATAAAACTATCAGACACCTATTCAACTATGAGTGAGAAAAGAGTTTATACTTTCGGAAACGGTAAGGCCGAAGGTGGAGCAGATATGAGAAATCTGCTTGGTGGAAAAGGAGCAAACCTTGCCGAAATGAATTTGATTGGCGTTCCCGTGCCTCCCGGATTTACAATCACGACAGACGTCTGTAACGAATACTTCGAGAAAGGCAAGCAGGAAGTTGTCAACCTGTTAAAGCAAGAAGTCGAAACTTCGGTCAAGCATATTGAGACCTTGATGAAGTCGAAGTTTGGCGATGTTGACAACCCACTGCTCGTCAGTGTGCGCTCCGGTGCACGTGCGAGTATGCCAGGCATGATGGATACCATCTTAAACCTTGGTCTTAATGACGAGGTGGTAGAAGGTTTGGCCCGCAAGACCGGTAATGAACGCTTTGCATACGACAGTTATCGTCGCTTCGTACAGATGTACGGAGATGTCGTCCTCGGCATGAAACCAGTCAACAAAGAGGATATCGACCCCTTCGAGGCCATCATCATGGACGTGAAGCGGCAGCGTGGAATTACGCTTGACAACGAAATGAACGTCGACGAACTGAAGCAATTGGTAAGGGCTTTCAAGGCAGCCATCAAGCAGCAGACGGGCAATGACTTCCCCACAGACCCGATGGAACAGTTGTGGGGTGCCATCTGTGCCGTATTTGATTCTTGGATGAACGAACGCGCCATTCTTTATCGCAAGATGGAGGGAATTCCTGCTGAATGGGGAACCGCAGTCAATGTTATGGCCATGGTTTTTGGCAACATGGGAAATACATCGGCTACCGGCGTTTGCTTCAGCAGAGACGCGGCCACAGGCGAGAATTGTTTTAATGGAGAATATTTGGTCAATGCACAAGGCGAGGACGTTGTTGCAGGAATTCGCACCCCACAGCAGATTACCAAGAAAGGTTCTTTGTGTTGGGCCGAACAACAATGCATCGACGAGAGCGTCCGTGCTTCAAAGTATCCGTCGATGGAGGAAGCCATGCCCGAGATTTATGCACAATTGAACGATATTCAGCAGAAGTTGGAAGCACACTACCATGACATGCAGGATATGGAGTTCACGGTGCAGGAAGGACACCTATGGTTCCTTCAGACACGCAATGGTAAGCGCACCGGCACTGCCATGGTAAAAATAGCCATGGATTTGTTGCGTGAAGGCGAAATCGACGAGAAAACGGCACTCCTACGTTGTGAGCCTAACAAGTTGGACGAGCTGCTTCACCCCGTATTCGATAAGGAAGCCCAACTCAATGCCAAGGTGCTAACGCGAGGCCTCCCTGCAAGTCCGGGTGCAGCCTGCGGTCAAGTCGTTTTCTTTGCCGACGACGCAGAGAGATGGCACGAAGAGGGACATCAGGTCATTATGGTTCGCATCGAGACGAGTCCTGAAGACCTTGCCGGTATGAGTGCAGCCGAAGGCATACTGACCGCACGTGGCGGCATGACCAGCCACGCCGCAGTCGTAGCCCGCGGTATGGGAAAGTGTTGTGTCAGCGGTGCCGGTGCCATTAATGTGGACTACAAGGGACGCACGGTCGAAATCGATGGCAAACTCATTCACGAAGGTGACTACATTTCCATCAATGGCTCCACGGGCGAAGTCTATCTCGGTGAAGTCAAGACCAAACCAGCCGAAGTCACGGGAGACTTCGCACAGTTAATGGAGTTATGCCAGAAATATACGAAGCTCGTTGTCCGTACAAATGCTGATACGCCCCATGATGCAGAAGTGGCACGCAATTTCGGCGCGGTGGGCATCGGTCTGTGCCGCACAGAACACATGTTCTTTGAAAATGAAAAGATAAAGGCCATGCGCGAAATGATACTTTCCGACTCCAAAGAAGGGCGCGAGAAAGCACTCGAGAAGCTGTTGCCCTATCAGAAGCAAGACTTCTACGGCATCTTGAAAGCGATGGACGGCTACCCTGTCAATATCCGACTGCTCGACCCACCCCTACACGAGTTCGTTCCCCACGACCTTGCCGGGCAGAAAGTCATGGCTGAGGAAATGGGACTTTCCGTCGAGGAAATCCAGCACAGAGTGAACTCCCTAAGCGAACACAATCCGATGCTCGGTCATCGCGGCTGCCGCTTGGGCAACACCTATCCTGAAATAACGGCCATGCAGACGCGTGCCATTCTCGGCGCAGCCATCGAGCTGAAGAAAGAAGGCTACCGGCCACAGCCCGAAATCATGGTGCCACTTATCGGCATCGTCAACGAGTTCGATATGCAGAAAGATGTCATTCGCTCAACGGCAAAAGCCCTTTTCGAGAAAGAAGGTGTCGAGATTTCGTTCAAGGTCGGAACGATGATTGAAGTCCCACGTGCCGCCTTGACAGCCGACTACATCGCCAAGGAAGCCGAATACTTCAGCTTCGGGACGAACGACCTCACGCAGATGACGTTCGGATACAGCCGCGACGACATTGCAAGTTTTCTGCCCGTATATCTTGAGAAGAAGATACTCAAAGTCGATCCATTCCAAGTCTTAGACCAGACAGGCGTAGGGCAACTTGTCGAAATGGCCGTAGAGAAAGGACGCTTCACCCGTCCGGACCTGAAGTGTGGCATTTGCGGCGAACATGGTGGCGAGCCTTCGTCCGTCAAATTCTGTCATCGCGTCGGTCTCGACTATGTGAGCTGCTCACCGTTCCGCGTACCCATCGCCCGATTGGCAGCAGCACAGGCAGCAATAGAATAAGAGCCTCCCTCCGAAAGCCTCTCCCCCGGCCCCTCCCCGAAGAGGGAGGGGAGTGAAATGCAAATAGACCTTGCGAACACTTTAGTTCACAAGGTCTATTTTGTTTATCATGCATTATCCATCATTAGCCCGCAAGCTCTCTTCTCCCCTCCCTTGGGAGGGGATGGGGGTGGGCTTTTGGGTGAGGCTTTCCGGGTGTGTATTAAAACGGGGAGGACACACAGACAAGCGAGTTAATCATAAGGTGAATTTTGATTTTGACTAAATACAGGTAAGTCGTGCGCCCTCCCCTTGAAACCTCCCCCAACCCCTCCGAAGGAGGGGAGCACAAACAGCGTGCAAACTAATTCCTCGCAAGCTCGCAGCTCCCCCTCCTTTGGAGGAGGTTGGGGGGAGGCTCTCCTCCCCTCCCTTCGGGAGGGGCCGGGGGTGGGTTTGAGGGCTCTCAATTCCCGTGCTGCCCTATCCCTCCTTTGCCTTTCTTCTTGTCTTCCACCTGTTCGAAGCTCGCGTCGTTCAGCTCGAAATACTTCTTCGAGGGCATAAGGTGGACAACGGGCTTCACGATGTGCTTGACAGCATTGAACTTCTCGTCCTTGGGCACCGCCTTACTCTTGAACGAAGGCAGCAGCGTTCCCATGTCGCCGAACTCCACCGTGTCGCCGTTGGCCACGAAGTTGCGTGCCGTGGCAATACTCATGTTCAGCACGGCGTGCACCTCCTCGGGCGAGAACGTGGTGTTGTTCGACACCGCCTTGCAAAACGAGCGGAAGTCAACTCGCTTGCGCCCCGTGGGAACGGCCACTTGCATGTCAACTCTGTTTTCCTTGCCTTTCACTTTCAGTTTGCGCAGTCTCAAGACAAACTGCAATGGACGATTTGCCATAGTTATTCCTTTCTTTTAATGCGGTTAAAAAATTGATTGTTATGATGATAAATCTCTCATTTCCTCTTGTCGCTTCCGGCCCTTCCCGCCCCTTTTTGGGAAACATCTAGATGTTTTTTAAAAAAGATCTAGATGTTTTTCCAAAAAGATCAGGATGTTTTTTCAAAAAGATCAGGATGTTTTTTCAAAAAGATCTAGATCTTTTTCCCATTACATCCCTATCTTTTTCCAAACGGGCGGAAATGTGGATTGCATTCGGGCCACAGTCTCACTCGAACGCCCGCACTACAAGACCAAGCCTACGGCTACTGCGACCCACGTACATGCTCGGGGTGCCGGCGCCGCCAAACCTGGAAAAATACAGGATGTACGCAGCTACAGGTTGCTGCGGATGGGCATTCGACGACCAATATTGACCCAGCACTCCTAAAGAGACTAGTATGTTCCCGCCGTAGCTGCCTGTCGTGGGTAGGAAGAAGTAGTCACCTGGGGTGGAAAGCGCGCTGGAACTGCTGATAATGGGAATGTAGCCCCCGGGAAACGAAGAGCCGGGAGTGATACGCCAATCTGTGTCGGTGCCGGGAGAAGTATTAGCCTGATAATTGCTCGGGAATCTATTCGAGAAGCGCGCTGTACCACCATTCGCAGCAGAGAAAGCCTGACCACTGCCACTGTTGTCGCGGATAATGGCGGCCTTCTTTTTCAACCACACACCACCATTAGCAACCAAGTGCCCGTTGCTGACGGCTATATTGCTCTGCCAATGAGGATCGCCCAGCGTGACATACCAGCACAGCTCGTTGACATTGGGGCAGATGGCGCACGACTGACTGGCTGTGATAACCCCGCTACCCTCGTGAAACCAGCGATTATTCAGCTCTCCCGGATTGTAGTCCTTGTCAGGATAATGCTGCCCTTGACCACCGTTAACTGTTGGTGCAAAGCTCTCGTAGCCATACCAGAAGGGATTTACGGCATCCCACATGTAGTAGCTCCCAACGACAGGGACAGGAACAGGCGTCTGTGGCGTGATGTCGTAAATAACGTCATTGATTTCACCCTTGTTCAAGGTGACATTTGTGAGTGTCTGCACGACGGGGCCTTCCACATTGTTCGCCCAGTCCCTTATCGTGTAGTCGATCAAAAAATCGTAGGTGCCGGGGGGAATGGCAAGGTAGGTAGCATTGGCCGTCTGGTTGGCGGTGGTAGAGAGAGGGAAGTTTTGGAGGGTAACTTCGATGTTGTTGTAGACAGGGGGAGTGCCTGTGCCAATATTCTCTCCATCAAAAATGAACAAACCAGAAATATGCCCACCATTGAGGACCGTGATTTTGATATTCTTCAGCTGCACATTGGGGGCCAAAGCAGCATTTCCGCAACGGGGCAGAAAACAGAGATAGGAGGACTTGTGCGACAATGTAAAGTTGAATTTGTCGGGATTGCCCGTGTTGTGTGCTACGCCCGAACCGCAGTCGCCCCAATCGCCAGCACGGCTGAAGTCGTTGGCCGAGAAGCGGCTCTGGTTAGTTGCTATCGATACAAGCATGTGTTTACCAACCGAAGGCAAAAAACCGGAAATTCCCGTATAGCGCACTTCGCAGCCGTCAGCATAGTCGGACTTACTGCCTGGCAGGGTGAACTCTGCGCTGGCGCCGCCATCGTGGAGTTCTATACCTATACTCTGTTGCCAATTCCCATTCTTGTCTTTCACCCAGATATTGTCGCTGCTTGTCCAATAGGCGTCGGCTCCGTTACCGGGTGTGTGTTTGATGTTCGTGCGTGTCTTCGCGCCGGCAAACTCGTCTTCATCTATGAAGCGGCGCTTTGCCGAAATCTTTGTGTCATTGGTCGCGAAGACTACGCCGCCTTTCGGTGCTTCCGTTCCGTTCTCTTTCTTTTTGTCCTGTGCAATTTCTTCATTGGTACAAGCTGCAAGCAATACCGCCATCATGAATAGTTGGCCAGTCTTTATTATTGTCTTTACTTTCATTTGCTCTTTCCTTTTAATTATTCTACAAGTTTATTCTCCCTCCCTTTGGGAGGACCGGGGTGGGTATTACTCTTCCCACACATTATAGCTTGGCAGGGTGTTCTCCCCTCCTTCGGAGGGGTTGGGGGAGGTCTCCTCCCATTCTTCATCACTATACTGCTTGGCATTGCCAAACGTTCCACCTTGTCCGATGTGCTTGTGCTGACCACTGACGGCCTGCAGGAGATAGTCTTCCTGCATCGGTATGACTGTGCACCGAGGGGCAATGTAATGTAGTCTTTCTTTCTGTTCTTTGTTCATAATCTCTAATTTATAGGGTAAATATTCTTTTGCTTTGTTTTCTTTGTCTCGTTGCATGCCTGGCGCATGTAGGGACGCACGGCTCGTGCGTCCGCTCCAATGGCTTGTTAACTGCCAACTTGTTAACTGTGGTGGGCGGACGCACGAGCCGTGCGTCCCTACATTTTGCTCCCTTATTTCGTTCATTTTTTGCTCATAAAGGGACACGAATATCCGAACAAAGGGAACTCCGAAAGGCCCTTTGTTTATTAGTGTTACGCACGCTTCGCGCGCGCGTACGTGAAGACGTTTAAACGCTAGATGCGCCTGTGTGTGTGTGTGTGTGTGTGTGTGTGTGTGTGTGTGTGTGTGTGTGTGTGTGTGTGTGTTAGCAAATTATTTGGAACTGCCAAATAATAAGCGTTAAAAGATGCAGAGAAATCAAAGTTTCTTTGCATCGGGCACGCACTGTGATGATATGTCGAGTTGTTTTTATTCATCGCGTGCAAAGGTAAGCAATTAATTTGTAAACAAGAAAGAAAAGCCGGAGAAATTTTCATGGTCTGCCATTACTTGACTTCGTCGGGCTTCGCCTGAACAGTCTTCTTGCTCCGTCTGAAGAGGTCGCTGAAGCTGTTGAAGTCTTTCTTCAGAATAAGCCCTATTCCTTGCGTGTTAAGACTGTTGCGGGTGAAATATCGGTCGTTGGTCTGATTGTACATGCGCACGGCAAAATTGCCGTTAGGGAACAACAGATAGCGCAGGTCGAAGTCGCCGATGAAGCTCGTCGTAGCATTGGCATTGTCGCGATAGCCGAACTGTCCGTTGAAGAGCAGTCGGTTGTTGAGCAGTCGGCCGCTCAGTATGCCCTCATACTCTGCGTTATTCCACCCCTCGTCACCCGTAGAGATGTTGGCCCCGAAGTTCCAATTCGTGTTATTGACAACACTACTCAACACATTGTTGATTTGCTGGCTGACCGTTCCACTGAGTAGGCTCTGCATGGCCAGACTGGTTTGACTCTGCCCCGTCTCCGTGGCAGCATTGTTGCTGCCTTGCGTGTAGAACCTGCCTATGGCAAGCAAATAGAGCACTTGTTGGTTCATTTCCTCTTCGCTGTTGATGAGGCTTAGAACCATTTGCTTGGCATCGTTGTTGAGCGTCGGCATATCGAGACTGAAGTCTACCTTGGGTGAAGCCGGCGTTCCTGTGATGTTCATCAGGCAATTCACGCGGATATTGCTGTTGGAGAAACTTCGGCCGATATTCAAGTCGGAGAGACTGACACCCTGCACGGTATATTGTGCCTTGAGGTTGAGGGCCGCAGCATAAGGGTCGCCACCAAAGCTGATGGTACCGCCCGGCATGAATTGGAAGTCTTTCTTGATGGCATTCTGGATTGTCAGCTTATAGATGCCATGGTCTATCAGATAGTTGCCGTAGAGGTCGAAGTTACCTTTATTATAATAGGTGGCACGTAACCCACCACTGCCGTTGAGGGCAATATAGTCTCCGCTGACGGGGTCCATGAGCAATTTGAGTGTAGCCTCGGGCGACACATTCATCAGGAAATTGATATGTATGTCGGTCGGTATATCATGGACTGCATCTTCTGTCTTTTGCTCTTGCGATGGAGATGCTTGTACGTGCAAATCGTCTCGGTCGCTCCAATGAATGAACTCCTGCTTAGAGACAGACGCTGGGCTTGCCACGTTATATACGATTTGACTGCCACGCTCGGCAGTGGCATTCACATCGATGACAACCTCTCCGCTCTTCCCGCGTATATTGCATTTACCGGTGGCATAGGCCGTACCATAAAACGTGTTGTCGCCGAAAGCGTGCGTATCATAGGAGAGCAGATTCCGGGCATCGACATTGATATCATAGCTCATCTTGGTCAGGTGTTGATGATACAGCGCACCGCTTAGAATGCCCTGATGCCCGTCACGGTCATAGATGGTGTCGTTAAGGAAACGAATTTCATTGGGGATAGCACGCACCTTGGCATGCTTTAGCGTGTATGACGTGTTGAGTGCACTTAGATGCAAGCTGCCATTGACAATGAGTTCCCCTGTGAGATTAATCTTGTCCAACGGTCCCGCAACTTGGACATTGCCATTGGCAAACGCATCTACACGATCGATGAAGCTGCCACAAAAACTTTTGAGGAACTCTATCCGCGTGCCGTTGGCCTTAATGTTCAATTCGATATTGTTCTTGCGGGGAGAAACGTAGCCTTGGATACTCGTCTCCAATGGCACATATCGTTCTCCCATACGATTGAGAACCGTATCCTTGGCGATGGCGTCTATATCTATCTGTCCTTCCTTTTCATTCCACCGTGAATCGGCATACAGCGTTCCCATACGACCGTCTTCAAATCGGAAATCATCGATTTGCAGTCTGGCAGAAGCAGAGGGCTTATTGAAAGCCGAGGCAATATAAGCCTTTCCACTTGCCTTACCGCTGAACTCCACCGCATGGAAGTTCACGAGATTGAGAATATACGCAATGTCCACATTCTTGAGCTCGGCGACGACAGAGTCTTTGGGATTAGGAGTAGCCAAGCCTGCTATAATAATATGTTGATTGCCATGCGTCACGGCAAAGTGGTCAATAGTAAGATGCTTGGCATGATAGACGATGTCGCCGGGTTGCACGACCCATGTGGTGCCATCGACAAGCACCTTGGACGTATGCACATTGACATGAGCCGCAGCCTTGCCCTGTATGTTGAAGAAATCGGTCTCTGTGTGCAACGACCCCGATATATTCTTTCCTTTCAGGTTCTTCCATGTCAGCACAGAGTTCAACTTATTATCGGCAGCCTTGGCTTGAATGTTCCAATACATGCCCTGCCCGTCTTCGCTCAATCTCCTGACATGAACGTTTGCCTTTAGCGTATCCGAAGGCGAAATTATCTTTACGTAACCGTGCTCGAAACGGTTACCGGCATAAGTGAATGCGGGGAGTTGAGCCGTCAGACTCATTTGTCGCCGATGGTCGTTGACAGCAGCCGACAAGCTTACAGGTCGTTCCAAATGGATATCTATGCCGAAAAGCTTTTGCAGCCAATCGCTTTTACTGATATTAGCATGAAGCACGAAGTTATTCCCACCGACTTGCTTTACGCGCGGCAATCCGGGAAGCGTCGGAAGACTGCCAGCCACGATGTTAATAATACTATTGGGCAAAGCTGCATAATTGCAATGCCCGATAAGCTGCAATCGGGCGAAGTCGCTCTGCAAGGTGACCGTGTGCTGAGCCCCACTCTGCACAGCCTCCAACTGCAGATTGTCCATACGATAACTGCTGTGAGGCGCCTGCATCTCAAAGTCTTTTATCGTTATCGTACCGTTCGCCGTGTTCAAGTCTTTTCCGCGGATATTGGCCGCAACTTCCATGCCGAAGCTCGTCGAGGGATACAGACTCGTCAGTTTCAAAGCCTGCGGATTGAAATGAGAAATACGGGCCGTGATGTTTGCTTCGGGCACACGCCCCATATTACTGAAACTTCCGTTGATTTGCAGCTTACCGTTGGCGTCGTCTATACCGAACTTCCCATTGAAACTCAACTGCCGGTTACGCTTTCGTATGACGGCATCAAGGTCGATATTGCGATAGGTGTAGCGGTTGTAATCGATATGACGGACCGTTCCCTGCGCCTTGACCTCCAAGAGCTGCTCTTGCACATGGCCATTTACTGAAAGCTTTGCGGCCATCGTTCCCAGCCGGTCGTCAGCGATGATTTTGCCCAGTGCTATCCCCTCCGTTTCGATACGCCCGTTGAAGCGCTTCCCGTTCAATCCCACAGACAGCCGTGCGTTTCCGGCATCCGTCCGCAGCACGCCCGTCATAGCAACGTCCTTCCCATAGCCGCCCGCGCTTCCCTTGAACTTCAGGTTGCCCAGCCGCGTGACTTCCAAAGGAATATTGACGCGCTTGCCTAAATTCTCGCTGATGAACTTAATGCCGTCGCCCCGCATGCTGAGGCTGTTGATATCTGCCGCCCAGCGCATCTTGTCCTGCCAATTGCTCACGGAGCCTTTAGCTGAAAGATAGATGCTCCGCCCGCTCACCTGCAACGAATATACCCTGACGGAACTGCTTGTGCCGCCAAGCGACGCAGAAACGTCTATCTTACGTTTGAACGATTTGAGTTCGGGAAGCAGGAACGATACGTCCGATGGCCGCACCACAGACCGGTCCAGCGTTGCTCTGTAACGGAGAGAAGGAAGTTGCAACCGACCGTCTTCAAAAGAATAATCGGCTGTCCCGTCTTTGATGCAAATGCTTGTGCCGGGCATCTTGACATTGAGATAAGCCAACACCGCCCGCCGTTTGTTGGCCGTGAACCTTGCAGACAACGAACGAAGCTCCGGCCCGCTCGCCTCTTTGAAAGCAAGTTTTTTTACGACGATATTGACACTGTCGTCGGTCAATGCGTTGAGAATGACATGCGCACTGATATCCGACACGTTCAGATGATTCAAATCCAACTGCCGCGCACCCTTGGCAGCAGCATCCAACTGGTTGTATTTCAGCCGGCCGTTGCGGACGATGAGCGACCCGATGCTCAAATCAAGCCCTCCCCCAGCGCGCTTGTCTTTCGAGGCCAGCGAGTCGAGCACGAACTGATAGTTAGGCTCGGCCGAGGCCGTGGGACGATAGGCATTGACCGACGCGCCGAACAGTTGGGCCGATGAGATGGCGACGCGCCCCTCGAACAGGGAAAAGACGTCTACCTTCACCGACACACGCGAAGAGGTCAGCAACTGCCGCCCCTGCCGGTCGCAAACCACCACATCGTCAATCACCAGACGGTTCAGAAAGCCCAGATCAACCTTGCCGACAGAGACCTTCGTCCCCAACTTCTCCTCCAGTGCACGTCCGGCCTCTCGCCCCACGAAGCCTTTGATTGCCGGAATGTGCAGCAATACGACGAGCGCAAAATACAGTCCTGCCAAGGTCCATACAGCGGCGTTAATAATATGTTTGAGTCTGTTCAGTTTATCCTCTCTAATGAAATTGCGTTGCAAACTTACACAAAAAATCTTGAAATCCGGGCCGGTTGCCCGAAAAAAGTTGGAACCACGCCCGGCGAAGCATAACGGGGAAAATGCACGATATACACGAGGATTCATCTCGATATGCGGGGCCGATAAAGTTGGACTGCGGTGGCCAATCGATTGTAAACCGCATTAAATTAATTGTAAACCGCATTACAATTAACGAATATTGTGAGCCGTGGAATTTCCTCCCGCAAGAAAATTTATTTTCTCCCGTATGCCCGAAAATTTCTTCCCGTATATAAATTTATTTTCTCCCGCAAAGAAATTTATTTTCATACGGGAGAAAATTTATTTCTTCCCGCAAGGAAATTTTCTTCCTCCTGTATGCTGAAAAATTTCTTTCCGTATGCCGTGAAATTTTCATCCATATGAAACTACAGTTTCAACCGTATGAAACTAAAGTTTCAACCGTATGGAACTTTTTCTCCTTCCGCAAGGTATGATAAGGCGGCGGGGTCGTCTTTTGACGGCGACGGTAGTTTTGTGGCAGGAATACACGGCATTTTTGACTTCTATGGGAATATATTGCCTTTTTTTCTTTCTTTTATGCTTATTTTTCCCTAATTTTGCAGCGGTCATTCAGACGGTTTTTTAAGCGAAAAGAATTATTCAATAGATAAATGTAGTTATGGCAAATGTTATTAAATTACGCAAAGGCTTGGACATCAACCTGCGGGGACGCGCCGACAAAGGAACCGTAGAACCGGTGAAGAGTGCCGATTGTGCACTGGTGCCGGAAAGTTTCGGAGGAGTTGTCCCCAAGGTGGTCGTGCGCGAGGGCGACAGCGTCAGGGCCGGCGACGCCTTGTTCGTGGACAAGAAACACCCGGAGGTGAAGTTCGCCTCTCCGGTGAGCGGAACGGTAGAGGCGATAGTGAGAGGCGACCGGCGCAAGGTTCTATGCGTTAAGGTGAAGGCCGACGAGGTTCAGCAATACGTGGCGTTCGGCCCGAAAGATGTTGCTTCGCTCGACGGCGAGGCCGTGAAGCAGGCCCTGCTCGAAGCGGGCTTGTTCGGGTATATCCAGCAGTTGCCTTACGCCGTGGCTACGACGCCCGACACCACGCCGAAAGCCATCTTCGTCTCTGCTTTCCGTGACATGCCTTTGGCCTCGGACTTTGAAGTGGAGTTGAAAGGCTATGAGAAGGATTTTCAGACTGGACTGACGGCTCTGTCGAAGATACAAAAGACGTATCTGGGAGTCGGCGTGCGGCAAACGGCATCTGCGCTTGTCGATGCAAAGGATGTCGAAATCAACGTTTTCGACGGCAAATGCCCGGCAGGAAACGTCGGCGTGCAGGTGAACCACGTTTCTCCTGTCAACAAAGGGGAAGTGGTTTGGACGGTAGACCCGGCGGCCGTTATCTTCATCGGCCGTCTGTTCAATACGGGAAAGGTTGACCTTCGCCGTGTCATTGCCGTTGCAGGCAGTGAGGTGAAAACGCCTTCCTACGTAGAGACGTTGGTAGGAACGTCGCTGGGAGCCGTACTTGAAGGTCGGCTGAAAGCTACGGAGCACGTGCGCATCATCAATGGCAATCCACTGACGGGGCGCAAGTCTACGCTCGAAGACTATGTCGGTGCGCACACTTCCGAAGTAACGGCTATTCCCGAAGGCGACGACAACAACGAACTGTTGGGGTGGATATTGCCGCGCGTCAATCAGTATTCCACGTCACGCAGCTATTTTTCTTGGCTCTTGAGAAAAAAGGAATACGACCTCGATGCCCGTGTCAAAGGTGGCGAGCGCCACATGATCATGAGCGGAGAGTACGATAAAGTGCTTCCTATGGATATCTATGGAGAGTATCTTATCAAGGCCATCATTGCAGAAGATATCGACAAGATGGAGCAATTGGGTATTTATGAAGTAAGCCCGGAAGACTTTGCTGTAGCTGAATTCGTTGACTCTTCCAAGTTGGAATTGCAAAAGATAGTACGTAATGGTCTTGATATGCTTCGTAAAGAGAATGCTTAATATTTAAGGATAAAAGAATTATGAGTCTAAGAAAATATCTTGATAACATCAAACCTACATTTGAAAAGGGTGGTAAACTCCATGCTTTCCGTAGTGTGTTTGACGGTTTGGAGACATTTCTGTATGTGCCTAATACCACATCAGTGAGTGGAACCAATATCCATGATGCGATTGATTCGAAGCGTATCATGAGCTTTGTTGTGATAGCTTTGCTTCCAGCTTTGCTCTTTGGAATGTATAATATAGGCTATCAGAACTTTGCTGCAGCAGGAAAATTGGCAGAAGCGTCTTTCTGGAACATGTTCATGTTTGGCTTTTTGGCCGTTCTCCCCAAGCTGATTGTCAGCTATGTTGTCGGCTTAGGCATTGAATTTGCATGGGCACAATGGAAAGGAGAAGAGATCCAAGAAGGCTATTTGGTCTCTGGTATTATCATTCCGATGATAGTTCCTGTCAGCTGTCCTTTGTGGATGTTGGCCTTAGCGTGTGCTTTTTCAGTGGTTTTCGTAAAGGAAATCTTCGGTGGAACAGGTATGAACATCTTCAATGTGGCAGTTGCTGCCCGTATGTTCTTGTTCTTCTCTTATTCAAGTGCAATGACAGGTGACCGCGTTTGGGTAGCTACCAACTCTATTTTTGGCTTGGGCAATACGCTTCCTGATACCTTTACCGCAGCTACCCCGCTTGGCCAATTGGCAACAGGTAGTATGCCTGATACATCATTGGCTGATATGATTATTGGCTTTATACCAGGTTCAATAGGCGAAACCAGCGTTATTGCTATTGCCATCGGAGCTGTTATTTTGTTATGGACAGGCATTGCCAGCTGGAAAACCATGGGCTCAGTATTTGCCGGTGGTATTGTGATGGCAGTGTTGTTCCATGCTTTGGGCATGACTCCTATACAATGGTATGAGCATATTGTGTTGGGTGGTTTCTGCTTTGGTGCCGTGTTCATGGCTACTGATCCTGTTACTTCTGCTCGTACAGAGACGGGAAAATACTACTATGGTTTCTTCATTGGTGCACTTGCAGTGATAGTTCGTGTGATGAATCCAGGTTTCCCCGAGGGCATGATGTTAGCGATTTTCTTCGGCAACATGATTGCTCCACTCATCGACTATTGCGTTGTTCAGTGCAACATCTCTCGTCGTGCAAAACGTGTAACGAATGAAAAATAAATAAGAGATTGATTATGAAGACAAATTCAAATTCATATACGATTATCTATTCTGCCGTTATCGTAGTCATTGTTGCTTTCCTTTTGGCTTTCGTATTTCAGGCTTTGAAACCAATGCAGGATGCCAATGTGGCACTTGATAAGAAGAAGCAGATACTGAATTCACTCAACATTCGTGACCTTAGCAATGAAGAAGCCGATGCCAAATACAAGGAAGTGGTCATTGCCGATGAAGTGATTGATGAAAAAGGGAAGATTGTTGAGGCTGGAACGCAAGGCGGTGAAAAAGCCGGTTTCAAGCTTGAAAGCAAGGATTATAAGGCAGGTAAGTTGGCTTTATATATCTGCAAAGTCAACGGTTCTCGCAAATATGTAATCCCTGTTTATGGTATGGGACTCTGGGGGCCTATCAGTGGGTATATCGCTTTAAATGAAGATAAGGCTACGGTCTACGGTGCCTATTTCAATCATGAAAGTGAGACTGCAGGCTTAGGTGCAGAAATTAAGGACAATGTTGCTTGGCAGGAAAAGTTCCAGGGCAAGAAAGTTTTTACGTCAGGTGACGATAAAACTATTGCACTTGGAGTTGAAAAGAATGTCACCGACCCTGCAACACAGGTTGACGCCGTAACAGGTGCTACACTGACCAGTAATGGTGTGCGTGACATGTTGCATGAAGCTTTGGGCAAGTATCTGACATTCTTGAATGATAAATAACCCTTATAATAACAGCAGAAGATGAGTTTATTCAGTAAACAAAATAAAGAAGCATTTATCAATCCGCTGAACCTTGATAACCCAATCTTAGTTCAAGTGCTTGGTATCTGCAGTGCATTGGCTGTCACTTCACAGCTGAAGCCAGCTATTGTCATGGGACTTGCCGTTACAATCATTACGGCTTTCTCTAATGTTATCATTGCTTCTATCCGCAAAACCATTCCAATGCGCATCCGTATCATTGTTCAATTGGTGGTCGTTGCTGCTTTGGTAACTATTGTCAGTCAGATATTGAAGGCTGTAGCTTATGATGTCAGCGTGCAGTTGTCGGTCTATGTCGGGCTGATTATCACCAACTGTATCCTCATGGGGCGTCTTGAGGCTTTTGCAATGATGAATAAACCTTGGCCAAGTTTCCTTGATGGAGTAGGTAATGGTTTAGGGTATGCGTTGATTTTAGTTATTGTAGGTGCTTTCCGTGAATTGTTGGGACGTGGCAGTTTGCTTGGTTTCCAATTGATACCGCAGTCAGTCTACGATGCAGGTTATATGAATAATGGTATGATGACGATGCCGGCCATGGCCTTAATTCTTGTAGGTTGTGTCATTTGGGTACATCGTGCCTATTTTTATAAAGAGAAATAAATAAAGTAGAAATAAGATGGAACATATCATTTCATTGTTTTTCCGTTCGATATTTGTCGACAACATGATCTTTGCTTTCTTCCTCGGCATGTGTTCATTCCTTGCCGTAAGCAAGAATGTAAAGACTTCCTTCGGGCTTGGTATGGCTGTAACCTTTGTGCTGTTCGTAACGGTTCCGGTTGATTATCTGCTCCAAACCAAGGTGCTTGGGCCCAACTGTTTGATTGAAGGAGTCGACCTTTCCTATTTGAGTTTCATTCTCTTCATTGCTGTTATTGCCGGCATTACGCAGTTGGTAGAGATGACAGTTGAAAAGTATTCGCCGTCACTTTATTCAGCTTTAGGTATTTTCTTGCCTTTGATTGCCGTCAACTGTGCTATCATGGGAGCCTCTCTCTTCATGCAGCAGCGCATCAATCTTGATCCAAGCAACACGCAGTATATCGGCAATGTGGCTGATGCTGTCGTCTACGCTATCGGTTCCGGACTCGGCTGGACATTAGCTATTGTGCTCATGGGTGCCATTCGTGAAAAGATGCAGTATAGTGATATTCCAAAGCCACTGCAAGGGCTTGGCATCACGTTTATCACCGTTGGACTCATGGCAATGGCCATGATGGTGTTCAGCGGACTTAAAATATAATAAGGTATATGGAACAGTTCATTTTATCAAGCATAGGGGTATTCCTCATCATCATACTCCTTCTCGTCGTTATGCTGCTTGTAGCCAAGAAATATCTCAGCCCAAGCGGTAACGTAAAAATAGAAATCAATGGCGATAGAACGATAGAGGTGCCACAGGGCAGCAGCGTGATGGCGACCCTCAACGAGAATGGTATTTTCCTGCCTTCTGCCTGCGGTGGTAAGGCCAGCTGTGGGCAATGCAAGTTGCAGGTGCTTGAAGGTGGTGGTGAAATCCTCGACTCTGAAAAACCTCATTTCACGCGGAAACAAATTAAAGATCATTGGCGATTAGGCTGTCAGTGCAAGGTAAAGGGCGACTTGAAAGTCAAAGTTCCCGAGAGTGTCATGGGTGTAAAAGAGTGGGAGTGTACTGTCATTTCCAATCAGAATGTAAGTTCTTTCATCAAGGAATTCAAGGTGTCATTGCCTCCCGGAGAGCATATGGACTTCATCCCCGGCTCGTATGCACAGATTAAAATCCCAGCATACGATTGCATCGACTATGATAAAGACTTCGATAAGGCACTCATTGGCGAGGAATATATAGGTGCATGGAAGAAGTTCAATATCTTCTCTCTCAAAGCACATAACCCCGAACCTACCGTTCGCGCTTATTCCATGGCCAACTATCCTGCCGAGGGCGACATCATTACGCTTACCGTCCGTATTGCCACAACGCCTTTCCTTCCACGTCCGCAAATAGGTTTCCAAAACGTGCCTACAGGTATCGGATCCTCTTATATCTTCTCTCTCAAGCCTGGAGATAAGGTGATGATGAGTGGGCCTTATGGCGACTTCCACCCGAATTTCACTTCCGGTAAGGAGATGATTTGGATTGGTGGTGGAGCGGGTATGGCACCGTTGCGTGCACAAATCATGCACATGACAAAGACGTTGCATACAACCGACCGCGAAATGCACTTCTTCTATGGTGCACGAGCCTTGGGTGAGGCTTTCTTCCTTGAGGACTTCTGGGAGCTTGAAAAGGAATATCCAAACTTCCATTTCCATCTTTCGCTCGACCAAGCAGACCCGAAGGCTGATGCAGCGGGTGTGAAATACTATACAGGTTTTGCTGTTAATTGCATTCGTGACACCTATTTGAAGGATCATGAGGCACCTGAAGATTGCGAGTATTATCTCTGTGGTCCTCCAATGCTTATCAAGACAGTGACCGATTATCTGGATAGTCTTGGTGTTGATCAAGATGCAATCATGTATGATAACTTCGGTTAATCCAACCGGAAATCCATCAACGAGGGTGCATCAAAATATAGATTTTGATGTATTCTCTTTCCCCGTTATAATTTAACGATTGCCCCAATAGGCGATTTTGTAGTCGAAGGACTACAAAGTATAATTTTTGTTTTTCAATCATCCGACGTCTCGGACGACCATTCTTTTTTACATTTTTTATCTTCCGCCGTGGTGGAAGAACATTTCTTTTACGTTTTTTATCTTCCGCCATGGCGGAAGAATGTTCTTTTTACATTTTTTATATTCCGCCGTGATGGAAGAACGTTTCTTTTACATTTTTTATCTTCCGCCATGGCGGAAGAACGTTCTTTTTCGATTTTACTATCTTCCGCCACGGCGGAAGAACGTCCTTTTCTTATTTTCCTATCTTCCCCCGTAGAGGAAGAATATTCTTTCTCCATTGGCTTTATCGAACTCACATTTTTTTAAGTATATGAGGAAAAATCCTAATGAATTGGTTGGGTTAACAAAGTATTTGAAGAATGCGCTCGGCGCTCCGGCCGTCCCATCGATCGGGTAGAGTGGCTTTCTTCCATTGTCCTGACATCATATCGGAAACAGAGGAAGACAACAATTCGGGGTCTTCGCCCACCAGAACATTTGTTCCCTGCTTCACGGTCTCGATGTGTTCCGTATAACTGTTGACCGTGATGCACGGAACCTGATTGAAAGTAGCCTCCTCTGCAACGTTCCCGCTGTCGGTAATAAGCCCATAGGCATTGGCCGTAATATATGCAAAGTCAAGATAGCTCTGCGGTTCGATCAATATAAAGAATGACGGACTACCGATTTCTGCCAATATTTCTTTCACCATCATGGCCGCTTCCGAACGCAATGGAGCGAGTATTGGCATGGCTGTGCCTTTCATTCCGTTGATCATCGCTTTGATGAGCAGAGACAAATGTGGCTTGTCGCCTATAAGGGCCTTACGGTTGAGTGTGAAAACAAGATATCCCTTCTCTTTGAGTCCGACTCGGTCTAATAGCTTTGGACGTTGCAAACGATTGTGATAATAGCGCAGGTTGTCAATCAAGATATTGCCCACCATGTAAACCTTGCTAAGCTCTGCGCCTTCCTTGTTGGCAATGTTATTGTTGCTTATGCCTGCCGTAAAGAGGATATCACTCAGACCGTCTATGACTAAACGGTTGATTTCTTTCGGCATGGCGATATCGAAGCTGCGCGTACCTGCTGCAATATGAGCCAGCTTGATGCCTTGCTTTTTTGTGACAATGGCTATTGCCATCGTGCTGGCAAGGTCGTCTACGACGATAACAACATCGGTGGGATATTTTTGCAGATAGCGTTCGAACTTCGACATCACTTGCCCTGTAAGTTCATTCAGATTCTCACAGTCCACATCTAAGTAAAAATCGGGACGATCTATCTCAAGGTCTTTGAAAAGCGAGTCCTCGAGGGTAGGATCGTCCTGCTTTCCCGTATAAATAAGCCGAGAGTTAATGGTTTCGTAGCTCTTATTGTTTCTAATGGCTCGAATAATCGGAGCAACCTTCATAAAATTCGGACGAGCTCCACAGACAATTGCAATATTCATAACTTATAGCATTTTGTCACAAAAGTAGGAATTTATAATGAAACCATGAAACAAAAGCGGAACCATTTTCAATCAAGCTTGAAAAGTTCTTTAATTCCACCGATGCTTCCCATGAGATTGGTTGCCTCATAGGGAAGAAAGACCGTCTTTGTCTTGTCTCCATGTGCAACCTCCTGCATCATCTGAATATATTTTTGGGCAAGGAGATAGTTCGCCGGATTCGTACTTTTGCCTACTGCTTCTGTAATCTTACCGATTGCGATGGCCTCCGCCTCGGCCTTACGTATCCGAGCCGTTGCTTCACCCTCTGCATTAAGGATAGCCTGTTGTTTGGCCGCTTCCGCCTTGTTAATCATGGCTGCCTTGTCGCCTTCACTCTGCAATATCTGTGCCTGCTTATCGCCTTCACTTGTCAAGATTGTGGCACGCTTGTTACGTTCTGCCTGCATTTGCTTTTCCATGGCCTGAAGCACACTTTGTGGAGGAGTTATGTCTTGGAGTTCAACTCGGTTGACCTTTATTCCCCACTTATTGGTGGCATCGTCAAGCACGCCGCGCAGTTTCGTGTTAATGATATCGCGGCTGGTGAGTGTTTGATCCAATTCCATTTCTCCGATAATGTTACGCAATGTTGTCTGCGTCAGCTTCTCGATGGCGTTAGGAAGATTGTTGATTTCATAGACCGCCTTGAAAGAATCAACTATCTGGAAATACAACAAGGCATTGATCTGCATTTGGATATTATCCTTGGTTATCACATTCTGACGGGCGAAATCATACACTTGCTCGCGCAGGTCAATGGTATTCGTATAGACATAACGCCCATTATGCATTGCCACGATGGTTTTGGCACGATCTATAAAAGGTATGATAAGATTGATACCCGGCTTGAGCGTAGCATAATATTTACCCAAGCGTTCGACTATCTTTGTTTCACTCTGTGGAATAATCACCACGGTCATTTTGATAAAAATGATAGCCAATACGACGATGGCCAACAATGCATAGAATCCGATATTCATAATTCAACGTATTAAATGGTTTTATATTATATCACTCTTACGGTCACGATAATGGAGTCGCGACCTATGATTTCGACCTTTCTCCCCTGCTCTATCGTCTCCGGCATTTCTGCGACAGCCTTCCATTCGTCACCATCAACCTTCACATAACCACTGTGACCGGGAGAAATCGGTGCAATGACCGTTCCTATACGTCCAATCAAAGCATCGGCGTTGCTGAGACGCTCCTCACCACCGGCATGCAACCGCCGGAGAAGTTTTGGTCGGATAAACCAGATACTCAGCACAGAGCAAACGGCCCATACCAAGACCTGTGCCCAAAAAGGAACGATAAACGAAGCTCCCATGGCTATCAAGGCACCAATAGCAAAGCACGTGACGAAGAAATCACCCGAACTCAATTCCAAGATAAGACAACCAAACATGATAATTGCCCAAATTAGCCATAAATTTCCTACGATGTAATCTATCATGGTTCGAATATTTGATATTGTTCTGTTCATCAAAATATGCCTGCAAATATAAATCAAAAACCACTAACAACAAAACCTTTTGACAATTATTTGCAAGAATAAACCACAGAAAGCTTTATTCTATGAGTTGACACGGACGTATCCGCTCACAAATTAGAAAGTGTCCCGAGACATCGGATTGACAGAAAACAAAAAGGGAATGTTCGTCCGACTGCTCGAATGATAAAAAAATAAAGAAGCTTTAGGTCACAGCTTATTTCATCGATTCGTATTCAACATGGAAAAAGGGTAATTGAAAGTCAGAATGGTCTGATTCAAATAATAGGAACGCGACACAGAACGGCCGATTATTAAATGCTTAAAAGTGTTAATTAAACATGTATGACATGAAAAACGAGGGGAAGAAAGATACAAGTTGTTTCAAAAAGTAGTAAATTTACACCCAAAATATTAATTCACCTAAATAATCACTCATGTTTATGAGAAACTTAAAAGGACTTTTATTCGGAGTGGGAATGGCAAGTATGCTGTTCTCCGCATGCGATACAAAGCATGCACAGCTGACTGTTTCGGGTCTGAACCCTACAGCTTTTGACTCAATTATCAATGGTAAAAAGACCGAGTTGATAACGCTTTCCAATCAAAATGGTATGGAAGTATGTCTGACAAACTATGGTGGACGCGTGGTATCCATTGTTGTTCCCGACAAGGATAACCAGCCTACAGACGTAGTTTTGGGCTATGACAACCTTGCACAGTATGCAGACACCATCAACAGTCCGTCAGATTATGGTTCAACCGTGGGGCGTTATGCCAATCGTATCAAGGATTCAAAAATCAGCGTGAATGGCAAGGAATACCATTTGAGAGCGAATGATAATGGCAACAGCCTCCATGGCGGTGGGAATACGGGGTGGATGCATCAGATTTATGCCATTAAGGCAAAGACTGACAGTTCGGTTGTCTTCAGTCTTACGGCAAGCGACGGCGAGAACGGCTTCCCCGGAACCGTTAAAGTAACGGCCACCTATACCGTGAAAAGCGACAACACGCTTGATATCGTCTTTGAAGCAACCACCGACAAGGAGACCGTCATCAACATGACCAATCACTCTTATTTCAATCTAAATGGTGACCCGTCAAAAGAAGGCTTCGACCAAGTAATGTACATTAATGCAGACAAGTTCACTCCAAGTGACAAGCTTTATATACCAACAGGCGAAATTAAGAATGTTGCAGGAACACCGATGGATTTCCGTAAACCCACTGCCATTGCCGACAAATATGACACATCGTTCGACCAAATCAAGAATGCAACAGGCTTCGATCATAATTGGTGTCTGAACACCTATAAGAACGGAAAGGGTGACGACAAGACCGTTGCTGCAAGCCTTTATTCACCAAAGACAGGTATTTTACTCCAGGTCTTCACCAATGAGCCGGGCCTACAAGTTTATACTGGCAACTTTCAAGGCACGGGCATAGCCTGCAAGCACAGCATCAAATACCCCAAGCACGTGAGCGTCTGCTTTGAAAGTCAGAAATATCCCGACTCTCCAACGAAGATTGTTACAAAGACAAAGGGTTGGGAGCTCTCCAATCCTTACCTCAAACCGGGCGAGAAATACTATAGCCACTTGGCTTATAAGTTCTCCGTACAAGAAACATCTACGAAATAATCTTATAGCAAAAACCTAATAACAAACTAACAATGAACAGTATTTCAGAAGCAATAAGCCTATCGGGCTTCAAAACCGTCGATATGCTTATCCTTGTATGTTACCTTGTATTGCTGGTAGGCCTCGGCCTGTTCCTCAGCCGCAACAAGGATGGAAAAGAAAAGAGTGCAAACGACTATTTCCTTGCCGGCAACACACTGACATGGTGGGCCGTAGGAGCCTCGCTGATTGCCGCCAACATCTCTGCCGAGCAGTTTATCGGCATGTCGGGCACGGGTTTTCGCGACGGCATCGCCATTGCTGCCTACGAAGTGATGGCCGCAGTGACCTTGATTGTCATCGGTAAATTCCTTTTGCCCGTGATGCTCGACCGCAAGATTTTTACGATTCCACAATTCCTGCGCGAACGCTACAATGATGGTGTAGGCCTTGCTTTCTCCATTCTGTGGCTTTTCCTCTACGTCTTCGTCAACCTCACCTCGGTGGCTTGGCTGGGCGCATTGGCCATCGAACAGATTTTGGGCCTGCAAGGGCTTTCGGTCAGCATCTTCGGACTAACGGTTTCCATGCGTATGCTGATTATCCTCGGTCTGTTCATCGTCGCCGGACTCTACTCTATCTATGGCGGTCTGGCCTCAGTTGCATGGACCGACGTAATGCAGGTGACGTTCCTTGTGGGCGGTGGTCTGATTACGGCCTACATTGCTTTGAGCGAGATGGGCAAAGTGTTCGGAACCGACGCACTCGGCGCCTTGTCTCGCGTTTATGCAGACCTGACAACGGGCACACATGCCAACGACGTGCACTTCCACTTGGTCATTCAAGAGAGCCACAACGCGCAAGCCTTCAGCAACGTGCCGGGTATCGCTGCCGTGGTGGGCGGTGTCTGGCTGACGAACTTGGGCTACTGGGGCTTTAACCAGTATATCATTCAGAAGGGATTGGCCGCCAAGAGCATCAACGAAGCCAAGAAGGGCCTTGTCTTCGCAGGCTTCCTGAAGATTTTGATACCCTTCATCGTCGTCTTGCCGGGCATCTGCGCCTATTATATCATGCAGGATCCGCAGGCATTTTCAAGCATGCACCTTGCCGGCAACATTGAGAGAGCAGATGATGCATACCCATGGCTTATCCGCAATTTCACCCCGACGGGCATCAAGGGCCTGAGTTTCGCAGCTTTGGCCGCAGCCATCATCTCGTCGCTGGCTTCAATGTTCAACTCCACCTCTACCCTCTTCACGATGGACATCTACAAGAAATACATCAACAAAGAGGCGAAAGACAAGACGCTGGTCAACGTGGGCCGCGTGGTGGCCGTAGCCGCATTGGTCATCGCCTTGATAGCCGTAGAGCCGCTGTTGGGCGGGCTCGATCAGGCATTTCAGTATATTCAGGAATACTCGGGCTTCATCTATCCGGGCATTATCGTCGTGTTCGGACTGGGACTCCTATGGAAGCGTGCCTCTTCCACGGCCGCCGTATGGACCGCCATTCTCACCATTCCGATGGGCGTGCTGTTCAAGGTGATGCTGCCCGACGTGGCCTTCCAATTCCGCGCGGGCTACATCTTCATCATTCTGTTTGTCTTCTTCGTCGTCGTGACCTATCTCGACAAGCAATACATTCAATGCGAACTCCCCTCGGCAGCCGACCGACAGCAGATGTTGCGCTGGGCGAAAGTCTTGGGCGGGGCAGGCATACTGATGATTGTTGCCGCGGCAGTCGTCACCGTTCTCGGTGTGCTCCGGCCGGGCGGCAACCCCGACACGAGCACGATTGCCTATCTGAATGACATCGGCTTTCAGGCCTTCTACTTCTTCGGCGTGCTCACGGGCTCGTCTGCCGTCTGGCTGTACAGCAACTCGAAGGATACGGTGCAAGACGTAAAGGCACTGCCCGTCAACCTGAAACTCTTTGCAACGGACAGGGCATACACATTAGGCACATGCGGCATCGTGCTCATCACTTTCCTGCTGTATGCCCTTCTGTGGTAAGAACGCACCGAGCAGGCATCTCCAATCAGAGCCGTCTCTCTTTTCAAAGAGAGGGGGATGTAATTTAAATTAGAGGGGGATGTAATTTAAAAGAGAGGGGGATGTAATTTAAATGAGAGGGGGATGTCGCGAGCGTGAGACCCGGGTCTCGCAAGAATGAGACCGGGATGTCACGAGCGTGAGACCCGGGTCTTGCGAGAATGAGACGGGGATGTAGTAAAAACCAGTGGGAGAACGGTGTCGCTTTCGGCATACCACTCCCGTTCAAACAAAAAGCAAATAAAGATATGACAAATTATTATGGTGAACATGCCAAACAATATGTATCGGTCGATTGTATCGTGTTTGGCTTTGAAGAAAACAAGTTAAGACTACTTCTCGGAAAACGAAATATGGACCCGGGACGCGGTGAGCTCTCGCTCTACGGCGGCTTCGTCGGAGAGAAGGAAAGCCTTTCCGATGCGGCCTCGAGGGTGCTGCAAGACCTGACGGGATTGAGCAAACTCTACATGAAACAGGTCGGGGCCTTCGGCAACATCGACCGCGACCCCGGCGAGCGTGTGATTTCAATCGTCTATTGCGCACTCATCAATGTCAAAGACTATGACGATCAGCTGCGCATTCAGCATGGATTGGAATGGGTGAATCTGGATGAGATGCCGAAGCTCTACTCCGATCACAACATCATGGTCGACAAGGCGATTACGATGCTCCGCCGCCGTGTGAACACCGAACCGCTGAGTTTTAATCTGCTTCCCGATCTGTTCACGCTGACCCAGCTGCAACATGTTTACGAGGCTATTCTGGGTGAAGCCATCGATAAGCGCAATTTCAGAAAGCGCATCAAGCAGATCGACTTCATCGAAAAGACCAATCAGATAGACAAAATAACGTCGAAACGCGGAGCCGCACTCTATCGCTTCAACAAACGCGCATACGAAGACGACCCGAATTTCAAGTTATAAAGACAAAACGAAAAATATCAGAACAATGTTAGAAGAACTAAAAGAAAAGGTTTTCAAGGCAAATCTTGACCTTGTGACGCACCGGCTTGTTATCTTCACATGGGGAAATGTTTCAGGCATCGACCGCGAACGGAAATTGGTTGTTATCAAACCCTCCGGCGTTGATTACGACAATATGAAGGCTTCGGACATGGTTGTTGTCGACCTGCAGAGCGGGAAGGTTGTCGAGGGCGACCTCTATCCGTCGTCCGACACCCCGACACATCTGGAGCTCTACCGCAGCTTCCCGGAGATAGGCGGCATTGTCCACACCCACTCCACCTACGCTACGGCGTGGGCACAGACGGGCTGCGACATTCCCAACATCGGCACGACGCATGCCGACTACTTCCACGATGCTATTCCCTGCACCGACGACATGGTGAAGGAGCAGATGGCCGATTACGAACTGAACACGGGTGTGGTGATTGTCGACAAGTTTAGAAAAGACAATATCAACTACGTGCACACACCCGGCGTCTTGGTGAAGAACCACGGCCCGTTCTCTTGGGGAAAAGACCCCGATAACGCCGTATATAACGCTGTTGTGATGGAACAAGTAGCCAAAATGGCCTTCATCTCTTTCAGTATCAACCCACAAACAACCATGAACCCATTGTTGGTGGAGAAGCATTTTAACCGCAAGCACGGCCCTAACGCCTATTACGGGCAGAAGAAGAAATAAGTATCAACACAACTAAAAACATAAAACAATGATGAAAGCATTTGAGAATTTCGAAGTATGGTTTGTAACCGGTGCACAGCTTCTTTACGGAGGTGATGCCGTGAAGCAAGTTGACGGGCATTCAAAGGAAATGGTTGACGGGCTCAATAACTCCGGTCTGCTTCCTATAAAGGTTATCTATGCAGGAACGGCCAATTCTTCTAATGAAGTTGCCGACGTTATGTCACGCGCCAACAACGACAAGAAGTGTATTGGTGTCATCACATGGATGCACACCTTCTCACCGGCCAAGATGTGGATAAAGGGTATGCAGATTCTACGCAAGCCATTGCTGCATCTGCACACGCAATACAATCGACAAATACCGTGGGAGACTATGGATATGGACTTTATGAACCTGAACCAGAGCGCGCATGGCGACCGCGAGTTCGGCCATATCCTTTCTCGTCTCCGCAAGAACCATAAGACGGTTGTTGGCCATTGGAAAGACGAGAAGACACAGAAACACATTGCCGTTTGGGAACGCGTATGTGCAGGCTGGGCCGACGCGCAAGACTGTCTGATACTCCGCTTCGGCGACCAGATGAACAACGTTGCCGTAACCGACGGTGACAAGGTTGCTTTCGAACAGATATTGGGCTACCACGTGGATTACTGCCCCTTCTCTGAAGTACTGTCTTATTTCGATAAGGTGAAAGACGCTGAGGTTGACGAACTGGTCAAGGTATATTTCCGTGACTATGCGCACGACGGAAGGCTTGAAGACCGGAACACCGAAGAATATAAAAAGGTATGGAACTCCGCAAAGGCTGAACTTACCCTACGGGCCATACTGAAGGCATACGGTGCAAAGGGCTTCACAACTAACTTCGACGACCTCGGCGACGTCAATGTAGAAGAGACGGGCCACGGCTTCGATCAAATTCCCGGTTTGGCTTCGCAGCGGTTGATGAGCGAAGGCATCGGCTTCGGGGCAGAAGGAGACTGGAAGTCGGCCGCCCTCTATCGCACCACATGGTTCATGAGTCAGGGCTTAGCGGGCGGAACCTCGTTCCTTGAGGATTACACCTTGAACTTCGACGGAGAGAATACTTCTATCCTTGAGGCCCACATGTTGGAAATCAACCCGGACATTGCCGAGGAAAAACCGCGCTTAGAAGTCCACTTCCTCGGCATCGGCTATCGCAAGAGCCCGACGGCCCGACTGGTTTTCACCAGCAAACAAGGTCATGGTATCACTGCAACGATTGTTGACATGGGCAACCGTTTCCGATTGATTGCAAACGACGTGAACCTCATCAAGTCTAAGCCTCTGCCGAAACTCCCCGTCGCCTCTGCCCTTTGGGTTCCCGAGCCATCGTTCGAAGTCGGTGTTGGCTGTTGGCTCAACGCCGGCGGAACGCATCACTCTTGCTTCAGCTTCGGACTCACTGACGAATACTGGCGCGACTTTGCCGAGATTGCCGATATCGAAGCCCTCATCATCAACAAGGAAACGAACTACGAGCAGTTCCGCAAGGAATTAAAGTTCAATGAGGTTTATTACATGTTGAACAAGGCACTTCACTAATACCATCATGGACGCAAAGAAGACAATCGAATCAGGGAAGGCCGTCCTCGGCATCGAGTTTGGCTCTACCCGCATTAAGGCTGTCCTTATTGACAGCGAGAACCGACCCATTGCACAGGGAAGTCACGAATGGGAGAACCGACTGGTCGACGGACTGTGGACCTATGACCTCGATGCCATTTGGAACGGACTGCAAGACTGCTATGCCGACCTGTGCAAGAACGTTAGGAAGGCCTACGACACGGAAGTCGAAAGGCTTTCGGCCATAGGCATAAGTGCCATGATGCATGGCTATATGGCCTTTGACGAGCATCAGAAGCTTCTGGTTCCCTTCCGCACTTGGCGTAACACCAACACGACTAAGGCCGCCGAAGCGTTATCGAAGTGCTTCGACTTCAACATTCCCCTGCGTTGGAGCATCTCCCACCTCTACCAATGCATGCTCGACAAAGAGGAGCACGTGAAAGACATCAAGTTCCTGACCACATTGGCTGGCTATATCCACTGGCAGCTAACGGGCAAGAATGTGCTCGGCATAGGCGACGCTTCGGGCATGCTGCCTATTCATTCGGAGACCAAGGACTACGACGCAACGATGGTTGAGAAGTTCGAACAGCTTGCCGAGCCTTTCCACTTCAGTTGGAGACTTCGCGACGTTTTGCCGAAGGTGCTGCTCGCCGGTGAAGCCGCCGGGCAATTAACCGAGAAGGGTGCGGCCCTGCTCGACCCTTCGGGACGCTTGAAACCGGGCTGTCCCTTCTGTCCGCCCGAAGGAGACGCCGGCACGGGCATGGTGGCAACCAATGCTGTCAGGCAACGCACCGGCAACGTGTCGGCCGGAACATCGTCGTTCTCCATGATTGTGCTGGAGAAGAGCCTCTCCAAGGCCTACGAGATGATAGACATGGTAACAACGCCCGACGGAAGCCCCGTGGCCATGGTGCATTGCAACAACTGCACGTCGGACCTCAATGCTTGGATCGGCCTCTTCAAGGAGTATCAGCAACTGCTCGGCGTTGAAGTAGACATGAACGAAGTGTTCGGCAAGCTCTACAACCATGCGCTCCGGGGCGACAAGGACTGCGGTGGGCTCATCGCCTACAATTACGTTTCGGGCGAACCCGTGACGGGATTGGCCGAAGGTAGGCCGCTGTTTGTTCGCTCGGCCGAGGACACGTTCAACTTGGCCAACTTCATGCGTGCCCAGCTCTTCGCGGCCGTGGCTGTACTGAAGATAGGCAACGACATTCTGTTCAACGAGGAGCGCATCAGCGTTGACCGCATCACCGGACATGGCGGACTGTTCAAGACCAAGGGCGTGGGGCAACGTATTCTCGCCGCTGCGCTCAACTCTCCCATCTCCGTCATGGAGACGGCGGGCGAAGGCGGGGCATGGGGCATCGCGTTGCTGGCCGGCTATCTCGTTGGCAACGAGGAACGGCTGTCGCTGGCAGACTATCTCGACCGTCACGTCTTCAGTGGAAACACCGGAACGGAGATAACGGCCACGCCGGAGGAGGTTAAGGGCTTCGCCGCTTACATTGCCAACTATACGAAAGGGCTGAACATTGAACAAGCAGCAGTCAAGTTCAAGTAGGATGTTAAAATTGGACAAACGTGTCCAGCGAATTGGACAAACGTGTCCAATGGATTGGACAAATGTGTCCAATGGATTGGACAAACGTGTCCAATGGGTTGGACAAACTTGTCCAATGAGTTATACAAACGTGTATAATAAGTTATACTAACGTGTATAGGAAGCATATCTAATTATAATCCAGAGGACGGATAAGGGTGAAAGCCTCGTCTGTTCATATTATCTTAAAAACCAATAACAAAATGAGAAAACAATTGATGACCTTTGTCGTGCCGGCGCTGGCGCTCGCTATGAACGTTTCGGCACAAGATGTAAAGATTACTATTCACGCGAACCAAGGTAGGGATAAAATCAATAAGGAAATCTACGGTCAGTTTGCTGAGCACTTGGGCTCGTGCATCTATGGCGGACTGTGGGTTGGGCCTGAGTCGAATATTCCGAATACCGATGGCTATCGGACTGACGTGCTTCAGGCCTTGAAAGCCTTGAAAGTGCCTGTGCTTCGATGGCCCGGTGGTTGCTTCGCCGACGAATACCATTGGATGGACGGTATCGGACCACGTGAACGGCGACCCAAAATGCAGAATAACAACTGGGGCGGAACCATCGAGGACAACTCGTTCGGTACGCATGAGTTCCTGAACCTTTGCGAACGCTTGGGGGCGGAACCTTATATCAGTGGCAATGTTGGTTCGGGAAGCGTGGAAGAGTTGGCCAAGTGGGTTGAATATATGACCAGCGACGGCGATACGCCCATGGCTAACCTGCGCAGAAAGAACGGACGTGAGAAGTCGTGGAATGTGAAGTATCTCGGTATCGGGAACGAGAGCTGGGGCTGTGGCGGCAATATGCGGCCCGAATATTACAGCGATCTGTTCCGTCGCTATGCCGTTTATTGTCGCAACTACGACAACCATCGGCTCTATAAGATTGCTTCGGGTGCCAGCGATTACGACTACAATTGGACGAAGGTGCTCATGGACAACGTCGGCAACCGCATGAACGGGCTTTCGCTCCACTACTACACCGTGACGGGCTGGAGTGGCAGTAAGGGTTCTGCTACGAAGTTCTCCAAGGACGATTATTATTGGACGCTGGGCAAATGCCTTGAGATTGAAGACGTCATCAAGAAGCACTGTGCCATCATGGACGGGAAAGACCCCGGGAAGAAGATAGGATTGCTTGTCGATGAATGGGGCACGTGGTGGGACGAAGAGCCCGGCACGACAAGAGGACATCTCTATCAGCAGAATACGATGCGCGATGCTTTTGTCGCAGCGTTGTCTCTGAATGTCTTTCATCGCCATGTAGATCGTGTGAAGATGGCCAATATTGCACAGATTGTCAATGTGCTTCAGAGTATGATTCTGACAGACACGAAAGGAACGGGACACATGGTGCTGACCCCGACGTATCATGTATTCCGCATGTATCAGCCATTTCAGGAAGCAATGGCTCTGCCTTTGGACGTGAAGTGCGACTCCATGAAGGTGAGGGATAACCGAACTATCCCGATGGTGTCGGCAAGTGCGGCTAAGACAAAAGACGGAGCCATTGTCGTTTCTTTGGCCAATGTGAGCCTTGACAAGGCACAAGAGGTTGAGTTCGCCATTGACGGCATGACCGCAAAAGCCATCAATGGAGAAGTCCTTGCGAGCAAAAACATCACGGATTATAACGACTTCGCACACCCCGAAACGGTTAAACCGGCAGTGTTTAAGGAGGCAAGCATCAAGAAAAACATAGTAAAGGTTAAAATCCCGGCCGCTTCTATTGTCGTTTTGAATATAAAGTAGTACATTTGTAAAAACAATCACACAAACATGAACGATATCAAAGTAATGAACCATGCGGCAGACAATATCCGCATCCTTGCTGCTGCCATGGTAGAGAAAGCGAACTCTGGTCATCCGGGTGGCGCTATGGGCGGTGCAGATTTCATCAACGTACTCTTCTCTGAATACCTTGTCTACGACCCTGCAGATCCAACATGGACCGGTCGCGACCGTTTCTTTCTCGATCCGGGACACATGAGTCCGATGCTCTATGCAGGCTTGGCGCTTCGTGGTTTCTTCTCGCTCGATGATCTTAAGGAGTTCAGGCAATGGGGCTCAGTAACTCCCGGGCATCCCGAACTTGACCTTGTACGCGGCATAGAGAACTCATCAGGTCCGCTTGGCCAAGGCCACGCAATGGCTGCCGGTGCAGCTGTGGCAGAGAAGTTCCTTGAGGCACGCTTAGGCAAAACGATGATGCAGCATAAGATTTACGCCTACATCAGTGATGGCGGTGTGCAAGAAGAGATTTCGCAAGGCGTAGGTCGCATCGCAGGCAATTTGGGACTGAATAACCTCATCATGTTCTACGACTCAAACGGCATTCAGCTTTCTACCGAGTGCAGTGTTGTTATGCACGAAGATACTGAAATGAAATACAAGGCTTGGGGCTGGAACGTTCTGAAGATTAACGGCAATGACGTTGCCGATATCCGCAAGGCTCTTGATACAGCACAGCAGGAACAGAACCGCCCTACCCTCATCATTGGCAAGACTATCATGGGTAAAGGAGCCTTGAAAGAAGATGGCACAAGTTATGAGTATAATATCAAGACCCATGGTGCACCACTCGGAGGCAATGCCTACGCTAACACCATCAAGAATCTGGGGGGTGACCCTGAGAATGCATTCCTTGTCTTTGATGATGTTAAAGACCTCTATGCAAAGCGTACAGAAGAATTAAAGAAAATAGTTGCTATACGTAAGGCTGCCGAGACCGATTGGCGTAAGGCTAATCCTGAGAAGGCAGCCCAAATGGAAGAATGGTTCAGTGGCAAGGCACCGAGAGTCGATTGGAGCAAAGTAACCCAAAAGGAAGGCATAGCTACACGTGCAGCCAGCGCAACCTGTTTGAGCGTACTGGCAGAAGAAGTGCCCAATATGATTTGTGCTTCTGCAGACCTCAGTAACTCTGATAAGACCGACGGCTTCCTCAAGAAGACCAAGAGTTTCGTGCGAGGCGACTTCAGCGGTGCTTTCTTCCAAGCCGGTGTGGCAGAGCTGACCATGGCCGACATGTGTATCGGTATGATGCTTCATGGCGGTGTCATTGCGGCAATGGGCACATTCTTCGTGTTCTCCGATTACATGAAGCCTGCCGTCCGCATGGCCGCATTGATGCAAGTGCCGGTGAAGTTCATTTGGACGCACGATGCGTTCCGGGTGGGCGAAGACGGACCGACGCATGAGCCTGTTGAACAGGAGGCACAGATCCGACTGATGGAGAAACTCAAGAACCATGCAGGCAAAGATAGCATACGCGTGTTCCGCCCTGCCGATGCAGACGAGACCACAGTTTGTTGGAAGCTCGCGATGGAGAACACCGAGACGCCGACTGCCCTTATCTTATCTCGGCAAGGCATTGCCAAACTGCCCGAAGGAAACGACTACGAGCAGGCGGACAAAGGAGCTTACATCGTTGCAGGCGCCGACGAGAGACCCGACGTTATCTTGGTAGCGAGCGGTTCCGAAGTGTCGACCTTGGTCTCGGGCTGCGAAGCCTTGCGCAAAGATGGTATCAAGGTGCGCGTCGTCAGTGCGCCTTCAGAAGGACTCTTCAGAACGCAAAGCAAGGCATATCAAGAGGCTGTGCTGCCCTACGACGTCAAGAAGTTCGGCATGACGGCCGGACTGCCCGTGACGCTCGAAGGCCTTGTCGGCATCGGACCGAACAGCAAGGTGTTCGGCATGCCGAGCTTCGGCTTCTCTGCCCCCTACAAGGTGCTCGACGAGAAGCTCGGCTACACGGGCGAGAACGTCTACCGGCAGGTGAAGGCCTTTCTTGCAGAATAGAGAACGATTATCGGGGAAAGGTCGGACGGCCTTTCCCTTTAACCTTTTAAATATATAAGCCTATGGAAGTTAAAACTGTTGGAATTGCCTGCGACCACGCAGGTTATCCGTTGAAACGATTTGTGCTCGAATACCTTGAGAAGAAAGGCTATGCGGTAAAAGACTTCGGCACATATAGCGACGAGAGCGTTGATTATCCGGAATTTGCCCACCCTTTGGCCGAGGCCGTCGAGCGCGGCGAGGTTTATCCCGGCATCGGCATTTGCGGTAGCGGCGAGGGCATGGCCATAACACTCAACAAACATCAAGGCGTGCGTGCCGGACTTGCATGGAACAAAGAGACGGCACAGCTCATTCGTCAGCACAACGACGCCAACATCATCGTCCTGCCGGGGCGCTTCATCGACAACAAAACGGCAGAGGCGATGCTTGATGAATTCTTCTCGGCAACCTTCGAAGGCGGGCGTCACGAGCGTCGCGTGAAGAAAATCCCATTGAAGTAAGCCCCCACCCTATATCAAAGGGGCATCGCGCAAACATTGCAAACAAGTAGGCTCGGCAACATCTTTTTGCCGGGCCTTTTTCCATGTCTTGAAGCATAAAGGGATTGTGAACACGAAAGCCTTCCTATAAGGAAGACGATACCTTTCCTTATAGGAAGACAAGACACTTCCTTATAGGAAGACGATACCTTTCCCAATAGGAAGACAAGAGGCTTCCCAATAGGAAGACCTAACAGTTCCCAATAGGAAGACCTAACAGTTCCCAATAGGAAGACCTAACAGTTCCCAATAGGAAGACAAGACCTTTCCCAATAGGTATACAATCCATTTCCTTATATAAGTCCAATAGGACTTTAAGTATAACTCCTAAAGGACTTTAAGTATAAGTTCAAGAGGACTTTAAGTATAAGTCCTATCGGACTCCTTATATAACTCCTACCCGACTCCTTATATAACTCCTATCCTACCCCTTATATAAGTCCTATTGCACCTCCAGTGGAAGTCCTATTGCACCTCCAGTGGAAGTCCTATTGCACCTCCAGTGGAAGTCCTGTCTGACCTCCAATGGGAGTCCTGTCCGACCAATAAGATGACGGGAACGAGGCCGATTATTATTGTCAAACGTCCATTGCCCTAAAAATAGAAAGGCCTGCAAACTGATTTGCAGGCCCTTCGTGATAGCGTATGTGGATAAGATTATGCAATAACCTCGCTCCAATCTTCTTTGCTCTTGCGCTGATAAGTCTGATAGCGCAGCTTGGCCATCTTCTCGGCCTCGGTGAACAACTCCTCTGCTTCATTAGGATAAGCCTTTGCCACAGAAGAATAACGCACCTCACCCATGAGGAACTCGCGGAAGTCGGCCCAGTTCGGCGCCTTGGAATCAAGCTGGAACGGGTTCTTTCCCTCGTCGGCCAAGCGCGGATCGTAACGCCACAGATGCCAATAACCGCAATCAACGGCCAGCTTCTCTTCGTTCTGGCTGCGACCCATGCTGCGCTTCATGTTCTTCGTGCCCTTGATACCGTGGTTGATACATGGCGCATAGGCAATGATCAACGATGGTCCGGGGTAAGCCTCGGCTTCGCGAATAGCCTTCAACGTCTGTGCATTGTCGGCACCCATGGCAATCTGTGCCACATATACGTAGCCGTAGGTGGTCTGCATCAGACCAAGGTCCTTCTTGCGAATGCGCTTACCTTGTGCTGCGAACTGTGCGATGGCACCGAGCGGTGTTGATTTGGAACTCTGACCACCAGTGTTGGAGTAAACCTCGGTGTCGAGCACGAGGATATTCACGTCTTCACCCGTAGAGAGCACGTGGTCGAGACCGCCGTAACCAATATCGTAAGAGGCGCCGTCGCCACCGATAATCCACTGGCTGCGCTTAACGAGGTAGTGGTCGAGGGTCTGGAGCTCTTTGCAGATTGGGCAACCGGCTTTTGCCCCTTCTTCAATGAGTGGTTTCAATGCTGCAGCTGCAACCTTGGACGCGTCGGCATCATCTTTGCCGTCTATCCAGTTCTGTGCGGCTTCCTTGAATGCAGCCGAAACCGTATCGTCGGCTATCAGTTGTGTCAGCAGAACAACGATGCGTTCTTTCATCTTCTTATTGCCCATGGCCATACCGAGACCGAACTCACAGAAGTCCTCGAACAACGAATTGTCGAAAGCCGGACCCTGTCCCTTGTCGTTGGTCGTATAGGGCGTAGAAGGAATGGACGCCGAGTAGATGGACGAACAACCCGTTGCATTGGATATCATCTCACGGTCGCCGTAGAGTTGGGAAATCAACTTCACGTAGGGCGTCTCGCCACAACCCGAACATGCACCCGAGAACTCGAACAAAGGCTGGGCAAACTGGCTGTTCTTCGGACTTTGTTTGATGTCGACAAGGTCTTGCTTCGAAGTAACTTCCTTTACCATGTAGTCCCAGTTCTTCATCTCCTTCACCATGTCGGGCGCATCAACATTGAACGGAACCATGACGAGCGCCTTCTCGCCCTTCTTGCCCGGGCAAACGTCGGCACAGTTGCCGCAACCGAGACAGTCGAGCACGTCGACCTGAATGCGGAATTGCATGCCTTTGAGTTGCTTCGGAGCAAGGATATCCATGGTTGTGCCGTCAAATCCGGCTTTTTCTTTCTCATCTAATACGAACGGGCGGATTGTTGCATGAGGACAACTGTAGGCACACTTGTTGCACTGGATACAGTTCTCCGAATTCCATACGGGAACGAATGCTGCAACACCACGCTTCTCGTAAGCGGCCGAACCATTCTTCCATGTGCCGTCTACGGTATCATACTTGACAAAGTCGGAAACCTTGAGCAAATCTCCGTTTTGAGCATTTATCGGACGAACGATTTCCTTGATGAAAGCAGGAGCATCATCGTTGTCATTGCTCTCAACAGAGAGGTTAGCCCATGCCGGATCGATAGCCAACTCCTTGTATTCACCGCCACGGTCAACGGCAGCATAGTTCTTGTCGACGATGTCTTGTCCTTTCTTGCCGTATGATTTCACAATGAAAGCTTTCATCTGTTCAACGGCAAGTTCTGTCGGTATGACTTGCGTGATGCGGAAGAATGCTGATTGAAGAATGGTATTGGTACGGTTGCCAAGGCCTATCTCCTGTGCAATCTTTGTAGCATTGATGTAATAAACCTTGATATCGTTCTTTGCAAAGTAAGCCTTCACCTTATTCGGAATGAAGTTTACGAGCTCTTCGCCATCGAAAATCGTATTCAACAGGAAGGTACCGTTCTTCCGAAGACCTCGTGTCACATCATACATGTGGAGGTAAGCCTGCACATGGCATGCCACAAAGTTAGGTGTATTCACCTGATAAGCAGAGTGAATGGGGCTATCACCGAAGCGAAGATGCGAACATGTGAAGCCACCAGACTTCTTGGAGTCGTAGCTGAAGTAAGCCTGACAATACTTGCTTGTATTGTTACCGATAATCTGCACCGAGTTCTTGTTTGCTCCCACGGTACCGTCGGCACCAAGTCCGTAGAACTTAGCCTCATAAAGGCCTTCGCCGCCCATCGGAATTTCCTCTACCTCGGGCAAGGAAGTGAAAGTTACGTCATCAACAATACCAACCGTGAAGTGGTTCTTTGGCTCTGGCATTTCAAGGTTGTTGAATACGGAGATGATTTTGGCCGGTGTCGTATCAGAAGAGCCAAGACCGTAACGACCACCAACAATAACCGGCTTGCGTGGATCGTCATAAAGTGCACTCTTAACATCAAGATACAAGGGCTCACCTTCTGCTCCCGGTTCTTTCGTACGATCAAGAACTGCAATACGTTTTACTGTAGCAGGGATGGCTTCGCGGATAGCTTCGACAGAGAACGGACGATACAAATGGACCGCAACCATACCAACTTTCTTGCCTTGCTTAACAAGATAGTCGATAGCCTCGCGAGCCGGCTCTGTGGCAGAACCCATCAAGACAATGATGTTCTCTGCATCTTTTGCACCATAATAGTTGAACAAGTGATACTCACGACCAGTAATCTTGGAAATCTCACCCAAATACCTCTCTACGATAGCTGGAATACGATCATAGTATTGATTGGAAGCTTCACGATGTGTAAAGAAAGTCTCTGGATTCTCTGCCGTACCACGAGTTACAGGACGCTCTGGAGTAAGCGCACGATCACGGAACTTCTTAATAAATTCAGGATTTACAAGGGGTCGAATGTCTTCCATGCTCATCTCTTCAATCTTATGATACTCATGAGAAGTACGGAAACCATCGAAGAAGTTGATGAATGGAACCGAGGATTCTAACGTCGCCAAATGCGGAACTGCAGAAAGATCCATCACTTCCTGAACCGAACCGGAGCAGAACATGGCAAAGCCTGTCTGACGACAAGCCATCACATCCTGATGATCACCGAAGATACAAAGAGAATGCGATGCCAATGTGCGGGCTGAAACGTTGAATACGCAAGGAAGTAATTCACCGGCAATCTTATACATATTGGGAATCATCAACAACAACCCCTGCGAAGCTGTGTATGTAGAAGTTAGTGCTCCGGCCTGAAGCGAACCGTGCACAGCACCGGCTGCGCCGGCCTCAGACTCCATTTCTTGAATTGAGACAGTCTGCCCAAACAGATTCTTGCGGCCTTTGGCGGCCCATTCATCTACATGCTCTGCCATCGGAGATGACGGAGTAATAGGGTAAATAGCAGCAACCTCAGTAAACATATAGCTTACATGAGCGGCAGCAGTGTTACCATCACAAGTGATAAACTTTTTTTCTTTAGCCATTTTATGATTGATAAAATATTAATAAATGTTTTTGTATATAATTTGTATGATTTGTTTTCCTTATTATATATCGTCAGTACAAGAAACCTAAAAGCCAAAGCGGAATGCGGTTGTCCTTTCCGACTTCAGTATGGTAACGTGCATAGATGATATCCGGGTTATAACGTAACTTATAATCGCTTTGCGAATCGGTTATCTTGAATTTCTTAATGCCGTCAACCATAAAGCAATGGTCTCTTGATGCTTGATTAACCTTGTGGTCTTTCCAAAGCGAATTGACAAAGAACGTTTCCATAAGTTCCTGCTCATTCGCTTGAATAGGATAAATTGCATACATCAAATTAGAGTTATGCATCATCACTTTACCGGGCTTTTTGGGGAATTCCTGCCCCATAGGATAAATGATATTGATAAGTCTTGCATCGGCAAGATACTTGATATAATTCATCACCGTGGCACGACTGGTTTGTATTTCTTGCGCCAAGTTACTGATATTAGGTGCCTTCGGCCCTTCAACTGCAAGTAAATAAAAAAGCTTTTTGATTTTAGTCAGGTACTTCAAATCAATTTGTTTGATGAGCAGAATATCCACCTCTGTCATCATATTCATTGTCTTAAGCAAATTTTCTGAGAAGTTTCTATGTTCTAAAAAGAAGGGATAAAAGCCATGATGAATATAATCAAGAAAGTATTTTCGGGGACTAATCGTTGGAAGAATATCTTTGACGATATGCTCATGATATCGCAATATATCGTCTAAGGCATAAGGTTGGAAGTTACTTCCTGTCATGAGGTTGATATACTCACGGAAAGAAAACCCACGCAAGTTGTAGCTCTTAACGATGTTGTTCAATTCGGGATTCTCTTCCTTCAGTCGCATGACGCTACTTCCGGTGAATACAATCTTCAAATCACGATAAGTGTCATAGCATTTACGGAGCTCTCTGCTCCAATTATGCTGTTTGAACACCTGATCTATGAGTAAAACCTTTCCCCCATTATTCACAAATTCTCCTGCAAACTCAGCAATTCCTTTTCCTTGGAAATAGAAATTGTTCATGTTGACATACAGACACTGCCGGTCTTGTGCCCCAAACTTCTCTTTGGCATACTGCAGAAGAAATGTCGTCTTTCCCACACCGCGCGTCCCTTTAATGCCAATCATACGGTCGTTCCAGTCAATCTCATCCATGAGCGTACGACGAACGGGCACGTTTGTATGTTCGACAAGATAAGCATGTGTACGAAAGAAAGCTTCCATATATTATATTGAGTTCCGGCTTTGTTTATCTAAATACCCTGCAAAGATAATACTTATTTCCAAATTTGCAAACTGTAGATTGCAAAAAGTTTGAGTTTTTTCATCTTTTAGCATTGAACGGGTGTATAATATCAGTTATATTGCGTGGTAATATGGCTCATTTCAGCGTGTAATATCAGCCACTTTAGCGTGCAAAATGGGTCATATTGTACGGTATAATGGCTGATATTGAAATGCAAGGCGTAAGTGATTGATTAAAACAACATGTTTCTTAAAACATAAAAAAGAGACTGACGCGCATCACTGCGTACCAGTCTCCAAAAATTAGAGAGTTATAAAAAAATCAAGTCTTAAGGTAAAAAATTATATGTAATATGCTTTTTTACTTGCTGCCAATGTATTCTTCATCAACGAACAGATGGTCATCGGCCCCACCCCACCGGGAACGGGTGTTATGAACGAGCATTTGGGAGCCACTTCGTCAAACTTGACGTCGCCGTTTAAGCGGAAACCACTCTTGCGTGTGGCATCGGGGACACGCGTCGTGCCCACGTCAATAATCACCGCATCGCTCTTTACCATGTCTTCCGTGACGAAATCAGGGTGTCCGATGGCAGCAATGATGATATCTGCCTCGCGACATTCTTTCTTCAAATCTTTTGAATGACTGTGACACACCGTCACCGTGGCATCACCGAAGTTCTTTTGCATCATCAGCTGTGCCATGGGCTTTCCTACAATATTGCTGCGTCCGAGCACGACACACTTCTTCCCACTCGTCTCAATATGGTAATGCTGCAGCAAAGTAATGATGCCCAAAGGGGTGGCAGAGATGAAGCAAGGTAGTCCGATAGCCATTCGACCTACATTTATGGGGTGGAAGCCGTCCACGTCCTTGCGATAATCAATTGCCATAATCACCTTCTGCTCGTCGATATGTTGCGGCAAAGGCAATTGAACGATAAAGCCGTCTACGTCTGTATCCTTGTTCAAGCGGTCTACACATGCGAGAAGTTCTTTCTCCGTCACATCATTTTCAAAACGAATAAGAGTCGATTTAAATCCGCATTGCTCACAAGCAATAACCTTATTTCTCACGTAGGTTTCAGATCCTCCATCATGCCCCACCAATATGGCAGCCAAATGGGGTTGCTTACCTCCGGCAGAAAGAATCTTATCGACCTCTTCTGCGATATCTGCCTTGATAGCTGTTGCCGTTGCTTTCCCGTCGATTAATTGCATAGCTGTTCGTTTTAGCGTTTCGGCATACCCGGAATATTCATTCCTTTCATGCGACTCATCATGCCAGCCATTTGGTTGCCGGTGATCGTCTTCATCATCTTACGGGTCTGGTCGAACTGCTTAATAAGCTTGTTCACCTCTTGAATGTTCGTTCCCGAACCCTTTGCAATACGCTGCCTACGGCTGGTGTTCAGTATTTCGGGACTCGTTCGCTCCTTGGGCGTCATACTCTTGATGATGGCCTCAATGCCTTTGAAAGCATTGTCGTCGATATCCACGTCCTTGATGGCCTTGCCAACACCCGGAATCATGCTTGCCAAGTCTTTTAGGTTACCCATCTTCTTGATTTGTTCAATCTGACCGAGGAAGTCGTTGAAGTCGAACTTGTTCTTTTGTATCTTCTTTTGCAGCCGCTTGGCCTCTTCTTCATCGAACTGTTCTTGGGCACGTTCAACAAGCGAAACGATATCGCCCATACCCAAGATACGGTCGGCCATACGCGCAGGGTGGAACACATCGATAGCTTCCATCTTTTCGCCCGTCCCAACAAACTTGATTGGCTTGGTAACCACAGTGCGAATGGAAAGCGCTGCACCTCCACGAGTATCACCATCAAGTTTTGTTAATACCACTCCATCAAAGTCCAAACGGTCATTAAATTCCTTTGCTGTATTCACGGCATCTTGACCGGTCATGGAATCAACAACAAAGAGAGTTTCATCCGGATGGAGAGAATTTTTCAAGTTAGAGATTTCTGTCATCATCTCTTCGTCTACTGCCAAACGACCAGCAGTATCGACAATAACAACATCATATCCTTTGGCCTTTGCCTCACGCACGGCACCCTCGGCAATCGCAACAACATCTTTGCTGTCAGGCTCCGAATAGACAGGCACGCCTATCTGTTCGCCCACCACTTTCAGCTGTGCGATAGCAGCAGGACGATAAACATCGCACGCCACCAACAACGGTTTTCTATTCTTTTTGTTCTTGAGCAGGTTGGCCAGCTTGCCACTAAAGGTCGTCTTACCCGAACCTTGCAGACCGCTCATCAATATCACAGCCGGCCGACCCTCCAACTTCAACTCGGCGGTGTCGCCACCCATCAGGTCAGCCAATTCATCATGCACCACCTTCACCAACAACTGACCAGGCTTCACAGCCGTGAGCACGTTCATGCCCATAGCCTTTTGCTTCACGCTGTCCGTAAATGTCTTGGCCACTTTGAAATTAACGTCGGCATCAAGCAATGCCCTACGCACATCTTTCAGTGTCTCGGCAACGTTAATCTCGGTGATTTGGCCTTCACCTTTCAATATCTTGAATGATCGTTCTAACCTATCGCTTAAGTTTTCAAACATAAATACTCTCTTTTGTTCTTTATAATCCTCTCTTGGTGTCAATAACGTCTTTGATTATTAACATCGCAAAATTACATAATTACTGACAAAAAGGCCGTGCCACGATTTATAATTTATAGAATATTAATAGATCGCCCCCAGCCTCTGAGGCTTCAGATGTAAAATTAATTAACAAGAAACGCTATCCGAGGTCTCGAATGTAAAATTAATTAACAGAAAGTGCGATCCGAGGCCTCGGATGTAAAATTAATTAACGGGAAACGCTATCCGAGGCCTCGGATGGAAGAAAAAGAAAGATTAAACTGTTTTCCGAGGGCTCGGATGATAAAAAATGTAAAAAGGAACTGTCGTCCGACGCCGTAGAACCATCGGGAGGGTTCTTTTACCCCGAGCTGCGCTCTACTATCGTGAGGGTGGCATTGCCGTCCTTTGTCTTACTTGTAATAAAAGGTCGTCTGAAGGCGTACCATCGTGAGGATTTGATTGCCGCCCTTGTCGACTATCAAGTTCATCTCTGATACGCTACGAGTTTTTTATCTTTCAACTAGGGCGATCGAAAATCTCTTTTAATCTCCGAACCACCTGCCGTCAGCCTCCTTTGGGGCGTTCGTGTATGCTGTTCCTGATGCCCGCCTCATGCCTGCACTGGAGGCCGTTCATCTTATAGGCAGTTTGCGGCAAGAACGTCCGCTTCTAACATGGAGATCAACTCTTGCTATCACCCATTAAGAATTGGGCTTCTGTCTTGAATGTTTAGAAAAAATATAAAGAATCCTTTGCCATGGAAGATAAAAAAAGTCGGTTGTCTTTGCTGGAAAGACAACCGAACTCGGTTATGTTTTCTGTTCAGAGGATTACTCCGCAAAAGAAGACTTTATCCTCTATTTCGCCGTCTTACATCATGCCACCCATACCCGGTTGTGGAGTTGGCATAGCTGCCGACTGCGGTTCAGGTTTGTCGGTGATAAGGCACTCTGTTGTCAAGAAGAGACCTGCGATAGACGCGGCGTTCTCAAGTGCGACACGTGCCACCTTAGCAGGGTCGATGATACCCGCTTTGCGCAAATCCTCGTATTTATCGGCACGAGCATTATAACCGAAATCACCTTTGCCCTCTAAGACTTTATTAACAACTACCGAGCCTTCACCACCGGCATTGGTAACAATCTGGCGCAACGGTTCTTCTATGGCGCGCTCAACTATCTTCATTCCGGTCTCTTCATCGGCGTTATCGCCCTTGAGTCCCTTCAAAGCTTCCAGCGCACGAATATAGGTGATACCACCACCGGCAACAACACCTTCTTCCATAGCAGCACGAGTAGCACACAAAGCATCATCAACACGGTCTTTCTTTTCTTTCATTTCAACCTCGGAGTTGGCCCCGACATAGAGGACGGCCACGCCACCGGCCAACTTGGCCAAGCGCTCCTGTAGTTTCTCTTTGTCATAAGAACTCTTCGTGTTTGCAATCTCATTCTTGATTTGAGCCACACGCTCTTTGATATTCTCTTTGGCACCTGCACCATCGACAATCGTTGTGTTATCCTTGGAAACTGTTACCTTCTTGGCCGAACCACACATCTCAAGCGTTGCCTGTTCAAGCTTCAAGCCCTTGTCTTCACTGATGACTACGCCACCGGTCAGTACAGCAATGTCTTCCAACATCGCTTTACGACGGTCGCCAAAACCCGGAGCCTTAACCGCACAAATCTTCAAACCGCCGCGCAGACGATTGACAACCAACGTTGTGAGTGCCTCTGAATCAACGTCCTCGGCAATCACCAATAATGGGCGACCGCTATCTGCTGCAGGCTGAAGGATTGGCAAGAAGTCTTTGAGGTTGCTAATCTTTTTGTCGTAAATCAGAATGTATGGGTTATCCATCACGCATTCCATTTTATCGGCATCCGTTACAAAATAGCCGCTAAGATAGCCACGATCGAATTGCATACCCTCTACAACACCGATGTTGGTGTCGCGGGTCTTGCTCTCTTCAATCGTGATGACACCATCCTTGGATACCTTGCGCATCGCGTCGGCAAGCAACTTTCCGATTTCAGGATCGTTGTTAGCAGACACCGTTGCAACCTGTTCTATCTTATCGTAATTGTCACCTACCAACTCTGCATGTGCATTAATATAGTCAACAACAGCCTTGACAGCCTTGTCGATACCGCGCTTCAAGTCCATAGGATTAGCACCTGCGGTAACATTCTTCAAGCCTTCGTTAACAATAGCCTGCGTCAGGATGGTTGCTGTTGTCGTACCATCACCGGCGTCATCGCCCGTTTTGCTAGCAACACTCTTCACAAGTTGTGCACCCGTGTTCTCGAAATGATCTTCCAATTCTACCTCCTTAGCAACGGTCACACCGTCCTTTGTGATTTGAGGAGCACCAAATTTCTTCTCGATAACGACATTACGGCCTTTAGGACCGAGCGTCACTTTTACTGCATCTGCCAACTGATCCACACCTCTCTTCAAGAGCTCGCGTGCATCTACATCATATTTAATAACTTTAGCCATAATCTTTTGTTTCTTTGAAAATTGAATATTGAACTTTGAATTTTATAATCCGATGATTAGCCTACAACGGCCAAGACATCGCTTTGACGCATAATCAGATATTTCTCACCCTCATATTCGAGTTCGGTTCCGGCATATTTGCCATAGAGAACGACGTCATTCTCTTTCAGAACCATTACTTCGTCCTTTGTCCCCTGCCCGACAGCGATGACTTTGCCACGCTGTGGTTTCTCTTTTGCTGTGTCGGGAATAATGATTCCGCCTACTTTCTCTTCAGCCGGTGCAGGAAGCACCAGCACTCTGTCTGCTAATGGTTTAATGTTCATAATGATTATATGTTAAAAATCTGTTTATAATTCACCCACTTTTATGCCAAAAACATGCCAACCAACACATTTGACAACTTTGACAGTAGGCTTATGTCACTTTTGGCAGATGCTTTTACGGATAATCTCAGCCATCTTGGCTGCTCCTTCGGCCGTAGGATGAATACCGTCGGCCTGCATCAGTTTACCATAAGGGGCAAATGCAGTATGAAGGTCGATGATCTTACAACGGCGTTTGCGTGCTACCTTGCGAATAATCGGTATGATGGCGTTCGCAATCACGGAGTCGTTGATGTTCCATGTGGGTTTAAAGGCCGGGATTGGTGTTGCCAAATAAATCACCGGACGGGCTGGAAGCGACTGCAACGTATCAACCATGGCCAGCAAATCGCGCTCAAAATCCGCACCGTACTGCCAATTCTCAGGTTTACTGTCATTCGTGCCGAGTTTCAAAACGACGACGTTCGGGTTGAAGGCCTGCGCATCTCGCCATGCAAGCTCTTTGACATAAGGATAGTCTCCACGGGTGAGTAGCGTGCGTGCACTGACACCGAAGTTCCTCACATTATAGCCGTTGCCGAGCAATTTATGCAACACGGCCGGATAGCCCTCCATCTCCGACATGTCAATACCGGATCCATCGGTGATGCTGTTGCCGATACAAGCCACGCGGATTGCCTGCGGAGACACAGATTTATGCTTTTCAAGCCATGTCGATAAGTCATCAAGCAACTGCTGGTGATAGGGAAACGACGACGAGTAGCCGAACCCATGTCCGCCATGCGGATAAACGTAGAGCGCACAGTTATTGCGCTTGCGCCGCATGGCCGAGTAGTAGGCCACACCGTTTGCAAGGGGCGTGATGACTTTGTCGTCATTGGCAAGGAAGATGGCCGCCTCGGGCGTAAGGTGAGACCGCACTTGCCGGTCGGTAGAATAGGCTTCTATCGCGGCCTTATCCTCTACTTTGTCCCCAAAAAACGCGCCGGCCGACTGCGAATAAGCGGCCTTTCGGTCGAGCGAAATGACGGGATAGAACAGCAAAGAGAAGTTAGGACGCGCATCGAAAGCGGCCCGCGTGGAAACGACCGAAGCCAGATGTCCACCCGCTGAGAAACCCATAATGCCCACATCGTAAGGATTGATATGCCACGAAAGCGCACTGTCGCGCACCATTCTTATGGTCTTTTCGGCATCGTCGACGGGCAAGGAAGGGTTGCCATGCGGCATACGGTATTTCAAAACAAAAAAGGCAATGCCCCGCTGATTGAAAAAGGGTGCCCAGTCATGTCCCTCTTTATTGATGGCCAAATGTGTGTAACCGCCCCCCGGCAGTACCACAACGGCCCGGCCCGACGGCTGCTCGGGGAGATAAACGGTAAGAGTAGACGCTGCGTCGGCAGTGAGTGGAATTACCATGCCCTGCTTGGGTTGCTGTGCTTTCAAAGGCAAAACAGCCAGCAACAAGGCCAGTCGTAAAAAATGTTTTCCTATGATTTTCATTATTAGTGTAATTAAAATGTCAGCCACAAAGGTAAGCTTTTTATTTAAAATGAGAGAGAAATGGTGGAGAAATGTTACCAGAGAATATACTCTATCGCACATTTTGTCATTGCCTCACAATAAGTAAACGTTCAAAATTAAACCGTTTTATCCTATACGTCAGTTCGGGATAAGAATATTCAGACGGAAACCTCGAAGAGGTGACGGAACGAAGCAAAAGTTGTTTCCGCTGGTCCGTCACCCCTTCGGAATTCCCGTCGACATATTTTTTAACGTTTGACTGCCAGAGTACGGTACCCCTATACTTTTCTTAACGTTTAACTGCCAGAGTACGACACTCTTATACTTTTATTGACAGTTAACTCTCGGCGTGTGGCACTTCTATACTTTTCTTAACGTTTTACTGTCAGAGTGTGGCACTCCTATACTTTTCTTAACGTTTTACTGTCAGAGTGCGGCACTCCTATACTTTCCTTAACGTTTAATTGTCAGAGTGCGGCACTCCTATGCATCTTTTGCCTTTTTAACCCCTATCGGGGCTCCCGCTGATATTGTATTTTACCCCCTTGGCTTCCGGTGGAGGTTCCGCTACGTATTTTTTTGTTTCTCGAAGTCTCGGCGGAGGCACCGAGACTCTTTTTTGATTTTTTCCCTCATTGTGATTTATCCCGAACTCGCGTATCTTATATATAGCCGCCTCTCCTTTGAATTAGATATTCTTCAATCAGCCCGGGCAAACTTCAGGAAACAAAAAAACAGTTCCGGAATCACTTCCAAAACTGTTATATTTTGTGATTTGAAATTTCATTTTTGAGTGACGACTCACTCGGGTGCTATCCTTTGATATGTGAAATCTTATTTTAAGCTAACACCTTTCCGAATCACAATCTTTAAACCTAATAACTAAAAACCTAAACAATCTATTAACCTTTTGTGTTTGCAAAGGTAAGGAGGTTTCGAATAACTTCCAAACATTGGTGTGCTTTTAATAGAATTTCAACTATTTTCTTGATTTACGTCAACTCATAACGTCTGTTCAACCCGAAAGTTTCAAAACATTTAGCTGTCTCGTTCCGGTCATTAGCATAGACAAGGCCCAAAACTAACCTTTTTCACTGCTTACTGTTCTGGGCAATATTGAACAATGTGCCTGTCGGGCAGACGAACCGGCAGTAAGGGCGGGCTATAAAGAATGACAAAAACACCACAACCACACCCAAAATCAGCACGACGACAGATGCACTTTGCAGAATAAAAGCCGAGAATACCTCGTAGTCCATCCACTCAAACCCCACACCTAACAACATCAACATCATGAGCACGGCCCATAAAATCTCGCGGAAACGGCTCAACATCTTTGCTGTTTCAGCCTTCATTTTCCATTTCCGACGCTTGTTGGTTCTGCCAGCCAACTCCTGAAGCGAGCCGCAAGGACAGATGTTGAGACAGTAATATCCTTTCTTTCCAAACAAGGGATAAACAAACGCCGTTATCAGCATGACGACCGGAATGAGCGACACCCATAGATTGATGCCGTCGGAGAGGTAGCCTACCATCAAGGAATAGGAGATAAATGTGCCGCACCAAAAGCCGAGAACAATCACATTCAATATCAATTGCAGGGTGCGATAGGTTCTGCTGCGGTAGAAAAGCGGAACGATTGCGCCCAGTAAGACGACAATCAGGCCGAAAACCGTCTTGACATTTAAGTCTATTTTCTCGAAGAAACGCTTTTCACGTGCGTTCTTGGCGGCATATTGCAAACCACGCTCCACATTACCTATGATACCACGTGAAGAAAACGTCGCCCCACTGATGGCATCGACTTTCAACTGTTGGGCTTCTACAATCGATTTACCATTCCATACCGTCAGCAACTTACTCGCCTCACTGAAGAAGTCGGGGGTCTCGTTGTTCTTCAGTGCCTTTATTTTCTGCACCTTTCCGTCTTTGATATAAATCTCCAAAGGGACGGTGCCGCCATATCCTGCGATGTCTTTGGCAAGTGGAGTGGTATTGATGACCATTGCACCGTCTGCACTGCGGTACATTGTATCCACAACGACCACTTTCTTGGCAGAATCATCAGCCGCCATGCGCATCTTATACCCAAAGACCTTACCATCGCGCATCACGGCAACTGTTGTCATCGCCACGAAACACACAGCGAGTGTCAGCAGTTGCTGCAGCTTTTTATTCTTTATTTCCATCATCTGTCTACGTTGAAAGTCGTAAAATTACAAATAAAATGTGTTTTTTTCAGTCACCCCCTACGCTGTTTTAATAAATATTAGTACCTTTGTCATATGAACGAAATAAGAATAAAAAGAGTTTATCAAGCCATCGATGAGCTTGATGGTTACCGCATTTTGACAGACAGATTGTGGCCGAGAGGAATTGCTAAAGACAAGGCTGATATTGATCTTTGGGCTAAATTCATCGCGCCAACGGTCAGTCTGCGCCAGTGGTTTGGTCATAAACCGGAGAACTTCCCACTATTCACGGAACGTTACACGGAAGAACTTGAGAAGAACCCAGAAGCTAAAAAGTTTATTGAACTGTGCGAAACGCAACTGAAGAAAGGAAATGTTACCTTATTATATGGTGCCAAAGACGAAACGCACAATCATGCGGTCGTGCTAAGGGCCTTTATCAACCGCCATCTAAGCACAGAATAATGCAATGAGCATGGGGATGCTCATCTCAAGCATCAAACCATGGAACACAGCAACAGGAATAACACGTTTGTCGCCTGTAGCATTGAGAATGGAAGGCAGACACACGTCCATAGAACTGATGCCTGCCGTCGAGATTGCAGCCAAACCGCCTCCCTTATGCGCGATATAACGGCACCCGAACAGGGACAGAAGCTCACGAGCAATATTTGCGAGCAAGGCGATTGTGGCCAACTGCGTCGCCTCCGTAGCACCAACGGTAATTGTTTTCATTTGGGCAATAAGCACAGAAGACAACGAATAATAACCAAAGCCACTGCCAATGGCCATGATATCAGACAAGTGATGATTACTGAAAATTAAAAAGGCAAGAGCAGTGAACAATAATGTTCCCACAATGGTACATGCCGGCAGCAAAAACATCTTGAGATTGATGGAACGCAACATCGTTCCTAAGTCATGCATAGCCCCTACTCCGATCCCAACTTGAATGATCAGGGCAGAAAGTACAATCATTGGCAAAGATGTATTGTGCAACCACGCCGGAGATATTCCCGATATACCGATGCCTATACCGCCAACCAATGCCAGCAACAGTGACAAGTTATGCTTCATCTTTGCTCTTCTTCCTTTTTAGTGATATAATGATTAAACAGACAACCGGCTCCAAAGCTCCCCAACATGCCAAGGACGGCAATGACAAGTGCCTGCCAACCGAAATAAGCAATATTCTTTATTAAATCATGATTGGAACCAATCGTAACGCCAAATACAAAAAGTAATAGCAAAATCGTATAGTGTGCCGTTTGGTCTACCCTGTGAATACCACGTATGTTTCGCAGTACATAGCCGATTCCTACGCCTAATAATAGCAGAAAAAGTATCTTAAACATCTCTGTTTCACCTGTTGATTGAGTTGCAAAAGTATGAAAACATCGTGAATTCACAAGGACATATTTATGCAATTTATAATCAAAAATCAAATTACTTGACTTGAATCAAGAGATAAGTTGGTCCAACAAGATTTGCAACATCAACCATATCATCTTGCAATATAACCCATTTCACTTCCTAACATGGGCCATATTAGCGTGCAAAGTGGCTGAGATTACTTGGCAGAATGGTTACTTTGGCATCTCCTGCAAGGCAGATATGCAAACAAAGAATTGTTGACTACATTATTAGGTAAGGCATTAAAGATATGACATAAAAGCTATCACGAACGAAAATAACGACAAATATATTTGGTTTAATGATTTTTTTATCCTATCTTTGCAAACGAAAAAAATGGTACCTTGGCCGATCGGTTAGGTAACGGTCTGCAAAACCGTGTAGAGCAGTTCGACTCTGCTAGGTACCTCCACACAACACTTTAACTGCTTTTATTCTTTCGACTCATCAAGACTTGGTCAAATAAAAGCAAAATCGTAATTAAGTTTAGCAATATAGCCTATTTTAGCGCGTAATATCAGCCACTTTAGCGTGCGAAATGGGCCATATTGCGCGGTAAAATGGGTGAGATTGAAAGGCAAGGTTAAGTTGTTGATTTTCGGTTTGAATGCATGTAGGAACACACGGTCGTATTGATGTGTAAAACGATTGATGGGATAATCCGCTCAAATGTATGTAGGAATGTGTGGTTCGTGCATCTTTACATCTTCATCGTGGCCGTATTGATGCATAAAACAGTTGAGATGACGAGGCAAGGTCACCACGCGGAGAAAACGAAAAGGACGGAACAGACCAATTGTGTGGCGAGCACATAGAGCACAAAAAGGGGAGCAAGTTTCCTGAAGCCTATGCAGAACATGTTGAAAACATCTTCTACAGACGAGCATTTGCCCGACATGAGGGCATAGCTGACTGAAGCCACGCACGCACAGAACGAAACATAGGGAATGATGCTGGCTGACAAGATACCCGAAAAGACATAGCCGTCGATGCTCAACAGCACGGCATGGGGAACAAGTGTCAGCAATGCAAGCACAAACACAAAGACGACGATTTCCAAAGCCATCAGACGAAGGGCCAACCGCTGCCGGAAATCAAAAGGACGGTGCAAACCGAGAAGGCCCGACGACGAGATACAACCATAGGCAATAGTAGCAACGATGAGCCATGTGGTCATGGGTGTTGCCACGTTATAAGAGAAACGACCGAAGAACCAGCGGATACCCTCGCTGCTCAGCAGGGAATGAATCATCAAATCGGGCATGGCGGCAGAAAGCAGCCACGACAACAGTATCACGATGAGCTGACCGACGGCCAACGCCACCATGCAATAACCCAAAAAACGGTGTCGCTGCTTACTCTTCATCAGGCCGTAGGTTGTCAATATCCAAAATCCTGAGTTCAAGCGCACGCACCACAAGACGCGTTGCATTCACACCGAAGCCGCCATTGCCATCGGGAAAGAGCTTTTGCACCAACTCGTTCTGCCGCTTCTCCAGACTCTTCACGCCAAAAGGCATGCCCCGAAGGTTTGTTATCTGCTCTTTTGTGTAGCCCAAGGCCAGGTGTCGCAGAAAACGCTCGTCGTATTCGTCGATTTCATAGTTGACCAAGGCCTCCTGACGCATCAGTTGATTGCTGACACTCGCCTTGAAACGCGATACAATCTTTTCCAAAATAGGCTGATTGAAGACTAACCGTTTACCGTCCATGACGCTGGATACATCGCCACGCGTCAGGAGTTCGCCGCTTTTCAGAATGATACCATCGCAACCGGCGTCCAAAACGTCGACCCAAAGCTTTTCGTTCAGTGTCTCACCCGTGAATATCAGCACCTTAATGCCGGGATACGTGTCTTTGGTATGGCGGCAAATCTCCACACCGACGGTCGTACTACCGCCAAGACCGAGGTCAAGCAGCACCAAATCGGGCAGTTGCACTTTCAACAGCTTCCAATAAACAGTTTCATTCTCGGCAGTTCCGATGATTTCGGCTTCGGGAATATCGTTGTGGATTATCCCAACAGTACCCTTCAACTCCAATGGTACGTCTTCAACAATAATAATCTTAAAGTTATTCATAAGTCATGTTTTATTTTCATTTTGTGAGGCAATACAACCTCTATGAGCGTACCGCCCGCACCGGGCAGCCGGATTGCCTGAATGCCGCAGCCACGGAGGTTAGTCGTCTCACCGATTTCCCTTACGATTTGCCGGCATACCATATAGCTGATGTCTATAGATAGCGGTGTGAATAACGCGGCACATTCCGCTTGGGAAAGTTGCAAGGACGGGAACCTTAAGCGCACCAGATTGTAGACGGCATCTTTCTCTTCTGTAGTCTTATCGACATATTCCTCTCCGCATGCTTTCTTCAAGAGAGAAAAAAGATAACCGACCAGCCTGTCGTCCACTTTCAGATTGCTCTTAATCTGGAGCATGGCTTGCTCGCTCAATAGTGCATACAGCTGTTTATAATAAAGTGCGACCTCGCTGATGGCATTCAAGTCCTTATCCGGCTCATCAACCAACCGACGGATACGCGAGGGATAATACATCGTCTCGTGTTTCAATGTTGACAAGCAGTTATCCAAGACGTTGTTACTGATATGCAGCCGCTGGTTTTCATAAATCAATCGGTGCAACTCGTCCTGGGCCAACTCGATATGCGTTGATTGTTCGTTTTCGTCTTCAATACTGTCGGCCAATGCCAAGCGGATTTGCCCGACGACATCATTGAGTTTCGAGTCGGATGTCTTAAGCAACATGCTGGCCTGTGCCCATATCTTGTTTATTTTATCGAGTTTCTCCTGCGAAGAACGTGGAGACAGCAAGACCGAATTGATTTTATCGACATGGTCGACGGCCAATCGGTAATATAACCGATGACGATAGTAAAGGAAATAATAGGCCGGGAAAATCAAAATCAGAAGCAGAATGAGCAGAATGATGGCCACATTCTTGTTGTTCTCCGACCGTTGCATCACACGCACGTATTCTGCCAATCCATTATCGGCCGAGGTTTCTCGGAACAACTGCGTATACACCCTGTTGTTATAATGATAGGCATCCCATTTGTGCAGTGCCAAGCAGGCCACCGCTGCTTCATTGCGAATGTCAAGTATGACATTGTAGTCGAAACGCAAGCGACGGTGAAACCAATTTATCTCAGCCGGGACCACTTCATTGCCCACATCGTACATCGTATCGGCAGGCTCTGCAAGCCGGAACGACTTGTAATACCGATTCAGATAAGTACGGCAACTGTCGGCATAACTCAAAGTTGTTCGGTATTGACCGTTCAGATTGCTGAAATAGGCACTGTCGGCAAATGCCGCCGCCCGTTTCAGAAGAAAAGAAGAAGCAAACAGCGAAGCCGAACCAAAGCACAAAGAGAGAAAAAGAAACAAGCGCAAGACGCCTTTAGGCAGCCTGAAGATGAAGCGGCTTCCCTTTCCGCATTCGCTTTCCACAGAAAGGGAACACACAGAGAAGATATTGCTGGTCTTGCGATACTTGTCTATAATGCCTTTACAGTTCATCAAGCCGAATCCGTGCGACCTTTCTGAAGACACAACCTCACCCTCTTTCAGGCTTTCATCAACGATGGTTTTATGGTCGAACAAATACTTCGTTTGCTCTTCCGTCATGCCTCGCCCGTCGTCTTCAATGGCAATCTCAACCGCCTCCTGCATCGTCCGGGCCGAAATAATGACATGCCCGCCTGGCGACGTGTACTTTCGGGCGTTATCGGACAACGTGTTGAGCATGAACAGCGTGAGGGTCTTGTCAGCCTTAACGACAGCATCGGTCGGCTTCACCACCAAATCAACTCCTTTCAGCCTGAACCCCATGTTTCCTTTGGCAACAATATCAAACAGTTCTTGCAAGGCAAAGCTTTCGACCTTGATGCTCAGTTGGCCTTGGCGTAGCTGTATCCACCGAGTCAACACATTATTATATTCATTGATCTGGTCCGTGAGTTCGCTGATATAGGCATAACGGTCGGCACGCAGGGCAACCTCTTCCTTACGTTCGCGCAAACGTTTTATCTCATTGATGATACGGTCGATAAAAGGCGTGATACTGTTGACAAGCGCCATCTTGGCTCTCTGTTCAATGTTCTTTTTCAGATTGTCCGACAAATACAGTTTCTCCATCTGTATCCGTTCGTCTATCTGCTCAAAATTATCTTTCTGCTTCATCCGGTCAGCCTCTTCTTCCTTTTGCCACCGCTTCAAAGGCTCCAACAAATGCTCCATGGAGAACTTGTTGTCGTTCCGCAATCGCATTCTGTCAAAGCCAATCAAGAGGAGTATCACCAAGACAATCATGACAATCACGGCTGCAATCATGATGTTCAGCGTCGCAGCAGATTTATCAAGCTGCTCGGCACGCGCTTCAAGCTGCCGGTCTTGTCGCGTCTTTTCCTGCATGTCGAGGTAGATATTCCGGTTGTAATCGCTCAACGTTTTATTGTCAATAGCAGAATAAACCAACGACAGTTGCTCACGGATAGAGGCAACCAGGTCGGGTGCCCGCTCTATGACCGTATCACGGTGCAACGCGTCGTTCAGACAGATGTTGGCCGAATGATAATCTCCAATATGCCAGTAGCATTGGGCCAAGGTTCGATAGGCTCCCGCTATTTGGTAGACATCGCCATACTTGATAAAGATGTCAAGCGAGCGTTGTGCCAGATTGCCAGCCAATAGAGAGTCGGGCATATAGTCCGTATTGATGAACTTCATTGCAGGGAGATTGGCAGCTATCAGTCCGTCACGTTGCTTGGCATCTTGTAAATGCTCACTGATGGCCTGCATGGAATTTGCCTCCCAAAACGGATAAGCATGCTGCCGGGCCAGCAGGTAGCACCGCATTAGATAGTCGAATTCCTTTTGTGCAATCTCACGACTTGTCCCATGGGTGATGATGCCGCCCGAACCTACATTATAATAATAGGAGAGCAGTTGGGCGGTATCCTGCCGGATAGCACCATATGGGTCGATGTTCCTCAAAGCATCGGCCGACTGTTTCTTCAAGCCGATATAATAAAAGTAGGTTGAACTGACAATATCAAACTCTGACGTGGCATAGGTCATCCGCAAAAGCTGTCGCCGTGTAAGGTGCTCTTGCTCCTCTTTTATCCGGTGCAGCCTGCGCAATGCGCTTTCCCTGTAGGTGTAAAAGTCTTTGTTTCGTGACTGCCTTTGGCACAAACGCATGCATTGCACGTCCGATACCAAAAGCTCTATCTGGTTGTCTGTGGTTGAAGTAGCCTTGTCCAACAATCGGTATGCACGGTCATAATCCATTCTCATGATGCACACGAAAGCGAGATTGTTCAAGGCTTCTGCACGTCCGTTGCTATAGTCGGAGCTTAAAGCCAAGGCTTTGTCGGCATAATGCGCTGTCGAATCCAGATTACGATAATGGAACGCATAAGAAACATCATTCAGTCTGTCTACCTCCGCCTTGTGTTCAGGGCTGCAAGCTGAAAGAAAGAAAAGACTTCCTGCCAACAATAAGAGCAGGAAGTCTTTTATATGATAACATTTATTTCCGAGCCTTAGCAATATATCCTAATGCTTCAACACATTTATCCGTGATAGCCTGCCAGTTCCCGGCCGCAATGACTTCCTTGGGGAACAGCTTCGAGCCCATTCCGACGCAAAGCACACCGGCCTTTATCCAGCCCGTGAGGTTCTCTTCATCGGGAGAAACGGCACCCGTCACCATGATATTGCTCCAGCGCAACGGCCCCAATACGTTCTTGACAAAGGAAGGACCGCCCACGTTCCCGGCCGGAAACACCTTGGTTACGTCGCAACCTGCCGCCTGTGCGTCGCTCATCTCGCTGACACTTCCGCAGCCGGGAGAATAAGGCACCAGTCTTCGGTTGCAGACCGGAGCTATTTCGGGATTAAAGTTTGGCCCGACAATGAAGTTCGCACCCAACTGAAGATACAAAGCTGCGGTCGGAGCATCAATCACCGTCCCGGCACCAAGTATCAATTCAGGACACGCTTTCGCTGCCCACTTCACCAACTCGCCGAATAGCTCATGGGCGAAATCGCCCCGGTTAGTGAACTCGAAGACGCGCACGCCACCTGCATAGCAAGCTTTGATAACGTTCTTGCAAACATCGATGTCGTTGTTGAAGAACACCGGAACCATACCCGTGTCCCTCATCGCTGTAATCACTTCTACTTTATTGAATCTTGCCATTTTTTATCTTTTATCTTTTATCGTTGAACACGGCCGTTGGCATTACCTTCAGCCAGACTCATAACCTCTTCGGCCGACACCAAATTGAAATCTCCGGGAATGGTATGCTTCAGGGCACTTGCCGCAACGGCGAACTCCAAGGCCTTGGCCTGATCCTTATAGGTGAGCATGCCGTGAATCAAGCCGCCAGAGAACGAATCGCCACCGCCCACACGGTCGATAATCGGATTGATATCATAGTGCTTGCTTTGGTAGAACGTCTTCCCATCATAGATAAGTGCCTTCCAACCATTGTGCGTTGCAGAAAAACTCTCACGCAAGGTCGAAACCACATACTTGAAACCAAACTCCTGCATCATACCTTTAAAAATACCATAGTAGCCTTCAGCATCGGTCTTTCCGCCCTCTACGTCGGCGTCGGGCTTGAAGCCGAGGCAAAGCTGCGCATCTTCCTCGTTGCCGATGCACACATCGACGTATTGCATCAGCGGACGCATCACGGAAATGGCTTTCTCGGAAGTCCAAAGCTTCTTACGGAAGTTCAAATCTACCGACACTGTCACGTGATGTCGCTTAGCTGCTTCGCACGCCAGTCGCGTCAGCTCGGCAGCCTTATCGCTGAGGGCCGGCGTGATGCCGCTCCAATGGAACCAGTCGGCCCCCTCCATAACGGCATCGAAGTCGAAGTCTCCGGGCTCAGCTTCAGCAATGGCACTGTTCGCCCGGTCATAAATCACCTTTGAAGGGCGCATGCTTGCCCCCGTTTCGGCATAATACAGCCCTACCCTATCGCCGCCGCGCGCAATATGCTCCGTATTGACACCGTAACGCCGCAAGGCATTGACGGCAATCTGTCCGATTTCATGCGTCGGAAGTTTGGAAACGAAGAAAGTCTCGTGCCCATAGTTCGCCAAACTAACGGCTACGTTGGCCTCGCCACCGCCGGGAATAATCCTGAAACTGTCTGTCTGTACAAAGCGATAGTTCCCCTCGGGCGACAGGCGAAGCATGATTTCGCCTAATGTAACGATTTTACTCATGTCTGTTCTAATGTTTGTTATAGATTAATCGGTTTGTCGCCGCAAATATACGGATAAATCGTGAAACGGAGAAACAAAACGCAAGAAAAGTGAAGGCACGCCTCTTCATCTCCCGTGCTAACCTCACTGCGTACCGGCCAGCCATACATCTCCTCTGCGCAAGTTCATTTCCAGAACATATCATCGGGATAAGGAGGATGCGAGGTGTAGTGCATGACGGCCACGAGATATTCGTCGCCTTTTGTGTCGAGGAGTATCGCTTGATAGCCCAACGGCTGCCAAAGTTCATTGAGTACGTGGCACCAATGCGGAATATCGGCCGCCTCGTCCAACTGCTCCTTCGGCACGGGTAAGCCATGCGCCTGCACCCGCCGAAGTTCCGTCATCTGGTCAACAAATTCTTCCAGCATTTCTTTCCAGTCAAACATAGCAATTACCTTTGTCTCTTCCAACACAAGGCGCAGCCCCTCGCTGCACAACAGGTCGGGCTTGTCGTGATAGAACTCCGACACCTCGCGGTATTCGTCAGCGTACTCCCCGTCACGCGTGGCCTGCGCCGAACAGAACGCTTCGGGCGACGCGAGGAGCTCCTCAACCATCTGCATCACGTCGGTCTCTTCGGCCGCAACCCATTTCGCAAGTTCCCGTGAAGAATCTTTATCCGCAGGGAAATCTATCTGTGGTACCAATGGAACTGGCTCCGGCTCTGCGGGGCGAGAAAAGAGAGGTATCACCAACGGAGCGCCGAACAGCAGCATGCTCGCCACGCATATGGTGCCCTGCACCCACGCACCCTGCCGGAACATTTCCACGGCCCCCCATCCGAACAAGATAACAAAGGCAGCAACGACCAGCTTTCCGCACACATTCACCAGTTTCTCTTTCATATCGTTCTCTGTTTAGAAGTTCATATCAATGCGGCTTTGCAAGGCCAAAATCGTCTTCCTATTCTCCCCGGCACACCATCATCTGCTGGAAGAAAACGATTTCACCGCATTTGCCCACTGCAAATATAGGACTTTTTCCTGACATGCTCCATATTGCCGCGCCATATTCGCCGCATCGGTGCACCATCTCCATCGTATCAGTACCTATATGTGGCGTATCGGGACGCCGTCTGCACTGCATTATACAGTAGATTGCTTCACCGTCTCCCGTGAGCAAAAGAACCCTCTCCCGTAAGCCCCGAAATTTCTTCCCGTATGCCGTGAAATTTTCTCCCGTATATAAATTTATTTTCTCCCGCAAAGAAATTTATTTTCATGCGGGAGAAAATTTATTTCTTCCCGCAAGAAAATTTTCTTTCTCCCGCATGCTGAAAAATTTCCTTCCGTATGCCGTAAAATTTTCATCCATATGGAACTCCATTTTCTCCCGATAAAAAAAATATGATTTCGGGCTAAATTCTTAAAGCACAATGCTCAGCGATAAAATGCAGGTCGTATAGGTAACGATTTAGAAATGAGCGGTGTGCTTGGAAGTTCATCGTTTTGTATAACCAAAGAACGCTCACTGTTTCAGTTGTAAAGGTAACACTTTGCGTGGAACATAGAAGCCATCTTGCGGAGCATCAAACAAATATTGCACAAAAGAGGTAGAAGCGATTAAAAAATCTCTTGATAAAATTCCGCCCCTCTTCATAGACATTGACTTCTCGTTACTGTCCTGAGATGGTTTTATCTTTCTCCTTGATGGTATCTTGCAAGAGAATCACGTCCTTAAGGGTTTCGAGACCTCTGCAAAACTTGCACCCTCTCAATTTTCACCTATATACTCTTAGAAGAATGAATATTTTTGACCAAAAGATGCCGCTGGAGGTTATTTTTGAGTAGATAACAATCTTTTATCGGTGTATTTTCATA
>NZ_KB908321.1:0-216177 GCF_000382385.1 Segatella maculosa DSM 19339 = JCM 15638
GTGTCTTTCCATGTCAGCACCAGCTTGGCGGGCTTCAGGGCAGAGGTTGCCGTCACGTCGATTTCCTTCTCGATTTGTTTCGAGGGCACCACCACGCGCAGCGAGAAGATGTCGCCGAGGTCGAGCCCCACGCCCAGCCGTGCACACTCCATGATCAGGTTGCGCAGCGTGATGAGCACGTTGCGGGCATCGCCCTCGCTGAGCGACGTTTCGCGCACGATGCGTTCGAGCACCATCTCCGGCGTCAGCTTTTGTTGACCCTTGGGCACAGCGATATACACCGTCTTGCCCTTCAATTTTCCCATTGTCGCCTTACGCGACTTCACTGTAAACTCTAACATAACAAATTAAATTTTAAGGTTTGTAATATAATTAAAAAAACACACGAATTTCATTCGTTTTCACCCCATTCGCAGAGTGCCGTCCTACCCAGCTGTTGGGCAGCTCCCTACCCAGCGATTATGTCGCCCTGTACCCAGCAGCTGGGTAGCGGAGGATATATTCGCTGGGTAGGACGATACCCAGCAGCTGGGTGTAGAAGTATGCTATGCTGCATATCCATCATTCGAACGGTTGCGTATATATTCCGATACTGCGGTGACCGTGGTCCAGTAGAACTTTTGCTTTGCTAAATACCATGTAGAACCCTTCTTTGATGCTAAACGGAGTACTACTTGTAGACCAGTATAGTCCAGCGAAGCCGACGCTAATCAGTGTACCATTATTATAGCTGCCTAATGTGGGCAGGAAAAAATAGTCTGCGAGATTACTGGGGGTGCCGAGAGTTGGAATACTACTGGGATACGGAAAATAAATCTGTCGCAAGTCTCTGGGAGCTTCAATAGCCATGCGTCGGTAGCCCATTTTCAAGTCGTCCCATGTAAGCGTGCTTGGATAGCTTTCATTAGCCTTGAGATAGGCCACAATGGCACTCTTCTTTCTTAACCAAATGCCATTGAAGCTAACGAGATGGCCGTTCTGTGCAAAAACGCTGCCCGTGACCCAATGTGGGTCGCCTTTCGCAATATACCAGCACTGCTCGTTGACGTTGGGAATGCCTTGCATCCCACCGAAAGCGTCTGCCTTGGCATCATAAAGGACAAGATTGGTAGATGTGCCGGTGCCCCCATGGTCGTAGCCGCGGTCGTTCATGTTTACGTATGAGGCGTCGGGGTCAGGCCAATGTGGGTCAAAAGCGCCGTTAACCAAAGGCCGATAGCTTTCGTAACCATACCAATAATGATTCTTTGCTCCCCACATGTAGTAGTTCCCATGGGCAACAGAAGCTGGTGTGAGATTGGCCGTCACGTCATAGATAACGCCCTTGTCGAGGGTGATTCCGGTTCTGACGTCCGTGACGACAGTCTCCAAGTTTGTCGTTGGGTCTTTGATGGTGTATTCTATCTTGAAGTCGTATTTGTCGGGGCGAACGATGACATAGGTGGAATTGGCCTCCGGATTGGCAGCAGTGGTGAGCGGAAAGTTTGAAATGTCTATATCAATCACGTTAGATCCTGCGCTCCCTTGGGCACCGGGGCCGACGGTTTCGCCATCAAAGTCGAACAGGTCGACCAAATTGCTTGAAGGGTTGTTATAGCACCTTGTAGCAGTCATCTTGATGTGTGTCAGCCGAATATTGGGTGCAAGGGCTGCATTCTCACACCGGGGCAGGAAGCAAAGATAAGCCGGCTTATGCACAAGCGTAAAGTTGAACTTGTCGGGGTTGCCTGTATTATTTGCTTTACCTGAACCGCAGTCGCCGATGTGACCGGCCCAAGTATAGTCATTGGCTGTAGGGAAGTCGTAATGTTTGTACAACCCTACCGAAGTGGCACTTTCAGGGGTAGCATAGAAAGCGGAAGAACCGTGCCCTGTGTAGCGTACTTCGCAACCGTCGAGGTAGTCGGCCTTGCTGCCGGGCAGGGTGAACTCTGCGCTGGTTCCGCCGTCGTGCAGTTCGATGGCCGTACTCTTCTGCCATGTGCCGTTCTTGTCTTTCACCCAGATGTAGTCATCGCTCTTCCAATAAGCATCGGCTCCTTGGCCGGGTGTGTGTTTGAGGATTGTGCGCGTCTTCGCGCCTGCCGTCTCTTCCTCACCGTCTATCGACAGTCGCTTTGCTGAAGCCTTCGGTCCGTTGGCTGCGAAGATGACGCCACCCTTTGGTGCTTCGGTTTCGTTCTCTTTCTTTTTGTCCTGTGCAACGTCTTCATTGGCACAAGCTGCAAGTAGTGCTGCCACCATGAGCAACATGCTTGCCTGTATTAATCTTTTCATTTGTTCTAATTCTTAATATGAACCTCCCCCAGCCCCTCCGAAGGAGGGGAGTCCGAGCTTGCGGGTCTCTTCTGAGTTTTTCTCAAGTTAGGTCTCCCTCCCATTGGGAGGGACGGGGTGGGTGTTGGTTGTTACTTGTTACTTGTTACTCTTTTACTCTCCCCACACATTATAGCTTGGGTAATCACTCCCCTCTCCCTTTGGAGAGGGGTTGGGGGTGAGGCTTTCGGGTGAGGCTTCCTCCCATTCCTCATCACTGCCTCGCTTTGCATTGCCAAAGCTACCACCTTGTCCGATGTGCTGGTGCTGACCACTGACGGCCTGCAAGAGATTGTCTTCCTGCATCGGATAAACCTTCATCTCGGGCGTTGTGTATGCCCTTTTCTTACTCTCCATTTTCTTCATATTTATTGTTGTTATCTTGATTGTGCTGTTTGCATGTAGGGACGCACGGCTCGTGCGTCCGCTCCAATGGCTTGTTAACTGCCAACTTGTTAACCGTGGTGAGCGGACGCACGAGCCGTGCGTCCCTACATTTTGCTCCCTTATTTCGTTCATTTTTTGCTCGTAAAGGGACACGAAAACGCGAACAAAGGGAACTCCGAGAAGCCCTTTGTTTATTGGGGTTGCACGCTCTTCGCGCGCGCGTACGTGAAGACGTTTAAACGCCAGGTGCGCTAAGTGTGTGTGTGTGTGTGTGTGTGTGTGTGTGTGTGTGTGTTAGCAAATTATTTGAACCAGCCAAATAAAAAGCGTTAAAAGATGCAGAGAAGTTGAAGTTTCTCTGCATCGGCGTTACACCTTTTATATATATGCGATATGTCAAATGGTTTTGCTTCACGGCAGCAAAGGTAAGACTATTTTTCTTAACCTCCAAACAATTAGGAAAGAAAATGCTTCATACCCCACAACAGAACAGCACGATGAGCTGGGCCGTAAAGATGCGCAGGAACATGCTCAAAGGGTAGACGGTGGAGTAGCCTACGGACGGTGCTTCGCGCGAGCAGACACTGTTGGCGTAGGCCAGTGCCGGGGGGTCGGTATATGAACCGGCAATCATACCCATGATGGTGAAGTAGTTGAACTTGTAGCGTAGGCGGGCAATCGTTCCCACAATCAGAATGGGAACGATGGTGATGAGGAAGCCGGTATAGACATATTTCAGTCCGTCTCCCTGCACAACGGTTTCCCAGAAGCCTGCACCGGCCTTGATGCCCACCGATGCAAGGAAGAGCACGAGTCCTATTTCGCGTAGCATCATGTTGGCCGAGGTTGTGGTATAGGTAACAAGTTTGAAATGATAGCCAAAGCGGCCTATGAATATGGCGATAATCAGTGGGCCGCCGGCGATACCGAGTTTCAAGGGAACCGGCATGCCCGGGATAGCGAGTGGAATGCTCCCGAAGAGAATACCGATGATGATTCCGATGAAGATGGTACCGATGTTGGGTGCATCGAGACGCTTTATGCTGTTGCCCATGATGTCGGCCACGCGGTTCACATTGTCTTCGGGACCAACTACCATGATGCGGTCGCCAATCTGGAAATGGTGATTACGGCCGGCAAAGAGGTCCATGCCTTGGCGGGTGATGCGGGTGACATTGACGCCATAGACACTTGAGAAGTGCATTTTTCCCAATGTCTTGCCGTTCATGGCAGGGTTGGTCACGACTATTCTGCGGCTGATCAGTGGCTGTATTTCGGCCTCTGTGTGCCATGGTGTGTCTATTTCCGGGCCGATGAATGCCTTGATGGCTTCGGCGTCGGCTTCGGTACACACAATGAGCACTTCATCGCCAAGGCTAAAGATGGTGTCACGATTGGGGATAGTCACTTCGCCATCGTGAAGCAGTCGCGAACAGATGACATCACGATTGAGGAATTGGGAAATCTCAAGCAGTGTGCGTCCGGCAATATAGGCATTGCTCACTTTCAGATGCATCTGGTGAGGCTTTGCGTGTGGATTTTCATCCTCTTGTTCAGCAAGGTTCTGTTCTTCTTTCTCTAATTTCACACGCGTGATATAGCGGATAGCAATGGTTGCACCGATGATGCCCAGTACGCCAAGCGGATAGGCACAGGCATATCCCGATGCAATCTGAGGCATGCGACTGGGTGTAAAGATGCTCGTAAGGGCCTCATTGGCGGCACCAAGTCCGGGTGTATTGGTCACGGCTCCATAGAGCGTGCCAACCATCATTGGGAGGTTGTTGACATTGCTTGTGTCGAAAAAGACCCAATAGCAAATGAACATCACGGCAATGTTGAGCAAGATAATTGCCGTGGTCAGCAGATTAAGGGTCACGCCACCCTTGCGGAAGCTCTCGAAGAAGCCCGGTCCTACCTGAAGACCGATGCAGAACACAAAGAGAATAAGTCCGAAGTCCTGTATGAATCCCAAGATATTGATAGGAGCAGTAAAGCCTATATGACCTGCGAGAATTCCGGCAAAGAGTACGAAGGTGACGCCCAATGAAATACCGCCTACTTTCACTTTGCCCAATAGGACTCCAACAGAGATTACAATGGCATAGAGCAATGCAATGTGGGCTATTGAGTCAGTTGTGGTAAAAAGATTAATTAACCAGTCCATATTTTTAGTATAAATATGGTTGCAAATGTACTGAGTTTTTAGTGATTGGCAAAATAAATGCTATCTTATTTTGGTAGTACTGTTTCCATATTGTAAAAAAGAGTACCCTCTTTTGAATATGCTCATAGCGGTTTCTGCAAGACCATCTTATCCCGAACAGACGTGTGTTTTTTGTTCAACTGAGGCGTTGGAAGGCCGTTTCTCCTATGGCTTATCTCTGACTCCCGTTAAATTAAGGAGGCAGAAAAGCCAGATTTGTTTCTTTCGATTTTGCCGTTCGCCGGTTTTGTCTTACCTTTGCGAAAACTGAACAACGCTTACGTAATAACATGAAGAAAAACCTTTTATTTGCATTAGGCTTATGCCTCTCAATGGGAAGCTTTGCCGACAATCACACCGTCTGCTCACCCGACGGGAAACTAATGTTGACCATCAGCAACGAGGGTGGGCGCCCGTCTTACACGGTTAGTTACGATGGGGCGGAAGTGCTCAGACCCTCGGCACTCGGACTGACGGCAGACTATGGCGACTTCACGCAGGGTATGAAGTTCGTCAAGGTCACCGAGAAGCGCATTCAGGTGTCCTATGACATGACACGCACGAAGCGTGCACACGTCAGTTATGGGGCCAATCAACTGATGCTTGACATGGTGAACGCGAAAGGCTTTCCGCTGCAAATCACGTTCAATGTTGCGAATAACGATGTGGCCTATCGCTACACCTTGCTTCGCCCGAAAAGCGGAACGCCACGCTGTGCCGTTATCCGCAGCGAGGTAAGTGGCTTCAATCTGCCTGACGACACGCGCACGTTCCTCACGCCGCAGATACAGCCCATGACGGGGTGGGAGCGCACCAAGCCCAGCTACGAAGAGGAATATCGCCCAGACGCACGACTGGCAGACAAGTCGGCCTTCGGCGTGGGCTACACCTTTCCCTGCCTTTACCGCATACCGAACGGCAAGGCCGACACATGGCTGCTCATCTCCGAAACGGGAACGGAAGACTATCCCGGGTGCCGCCTCTCCGAATATGAACCCGGCAAGGGCTATCACGTGGCCTATCCGCAGCCCGGCGAGAACAACGGCGTCGGGAGCGAATACGCTGCCGTCCCGCTGCCGGGAAGCACGCCGTGGCGCACCATCACCGTGGGCCGCTCGCTGCAGCCCATTGTTGAGACCACCGTGCCCTACGACGTGGTGGAGCCACGCTACGAAGCAAAGGCCGAATACAAGCCGGGCAGGTACACATGGAGCTGGATACTTTGGATGGACGAGAGCTGCAACTACGACGATCAAGTGAGGTTCATCGACGTGGCTTCGAAGATGGGCTACGAATACATTCTCGTTGATGCGCTGTGGGACAAGCGAATCGGTTACGACCGCATTGAACAACTCTCCCGTTATGCGCAGAGTAAGGGCGTCGGTCTAATGTTATGGTATAACAGCAACGGCGCGGCAAACGATGCACCGCAGGGCCCACGCAATGTAATGAACAATCCGATTAGTCGCAAGCGCGACATGGCATGGATGCAACGCATCGGTGTGAAAGCCATCAAGGTGGACTTCTTCGGCGGCGACAAGCAACAGACGCTGCAACTTTATCGGGATATCCTCAGCGATGCCAACGACTATGGGCTTCAGGTCATCTTTCATGGTTGCACATTGCCGCGCGGTTGGGAACGTATGTATCCGAACTTCGTGGCGAGTGAGGCTGCTTTAGCAAGTGAGAACGTGTACTTCACGGACTATCATGCCAAGCGTGAAGCCTTTGAACTCACGATGTATCCTTTCACACGCAATGCTGTTGCGGCTTTCGATTGGGGTGGTGTGCTGATGAACCGCTATATGAGTAAGGACAATAAAAGCCGTCATCAACGTTTTACAGGTGATATCTTTGAAATGGCGACAGCCATCACCAACCAAACAAGCGTGAATTGCGTGGCACTTACGCCCAATGCGCTCGCTACACTGCCTGCCTTCGAAATCGAATGGCTCAGGCAGTTGCCCACAGCATGGAGCGACCTACGCTTCCTTGGCGGTTATCCCGGAAAGTATTTCGCTGTAGCCCGACAGACTACTGCAGGCAAGTGGTATGCCGCCGCCATCAATGCCGACCCGAAGCCACTGACTTTGACGCTCGACCTGCCGATGTTTGTCGGGAAAGTGGTTAAAGTATATGCAGACGGCCTCAAGAATAAAGGTTCATTGTGGCTTACGCCGGGTATGAAGCAGCAGAAAGTGGGGCGGAACGGCCGACTGACGGTGACGGTTCAGCCCAATGGTGGAGTGATTGTCAATGAGTAGAGCAGTCTCGAAGTGGCCTTTTAACCCTCGATTCTCTGCTGCACTTGTCGCATCAGCCAATCATTTTGCTCGGCAATCGTCATGTGGCTGTTGTCGAGTTCGATAGCGTCTGCGGCCTTACGCAGCGGACTCACCTCGCGATGACTGTCGATATAGTCGCGCTCCTGCACGTTTTTCAGAATGTCGTCGAAGTCAGCCGGCATGCCTTTTTCCTTGAGTTCGTCGTAGCGGCGCTGTGCCCTTACCTCAGCAGATGCCGTGACAAACACCTTGAGTTCGGCTTCAGGGAACACCGTTGTGCCTATATCTCGCCCGTCCATCACGATACCTTTGTCCCTTCCCATGCGTTGTTGGCGGGCCACCATGGCCGCTCTTACGAACGGAATGGCCGCAATCGGGCTGACATGGTTGCTCACTTCGAGCGTCCGAATGGCCTCTTCCACGCACTCACCGTTGAGATATGTGTCGGGTCGACCAGCCTTTTCGTTGAACTTAAACGTGATATCTATGTTGCTCATCTGCTGTTTCAGCGCATCTGTTTTCACGCTTCCATCGGCATTAAATAGGCCATGTCGCATGGCAAAAAGGGTCACCGAGCGATACATGGCGCCCGTATCTACGTAGATATATCCTATCTTTTTGGCCAGTTCTTTGGCCATTGTGCTCTTGCCACATGACGAAAATCCGTCGATGGCGATGGTTATTTTCTTCATAAAGAATATGCGATATTGATGATGATTGAATGGTTACTGACGTGGTAAGTGCCGTAGGCAAGGTTGAGTTTGAAGCGTTCAAGGTTCAGTCCCGCGCCCATACTGAAGCCCGCTCCGTGGCTACTTTCGTTGCCAGATGTGTCGGTGATGCTCATTTCATGGGCGCGACGGAAGTTGTATCCCAGCCCTATCCAAATGCTTTCCGACAGGTTTACGTCGACACCGGCAGCCAAATGGTCAATGAATTTATAGTTCCAATGGTTCATATCCACAAGGGTTGCAGAGAAGCGAAACGGCGTGTTCGTGAGCCTTTTCGACGCACCCAGCTGCACGTCCAGGGGCATTTTCTCAAACGATTCGTCGTAGGCTTTGAGCTGACCGCCAAGGTTTTTGGCCACAAGAGAGACCGACCAATCGTTGTCGTCATAGTAGTTCAGCCCCAAATCCACGCCCATTGCCGTTGAATGATAGCTGCCGATATAAGACATGATGAACTTGGTTGCGATGCCACCTGCAAGCTTTTCGGTCAGCATATAGGCGAAATAACCGGCCAAGGCGATGTCTTTTGCCGTGAAAGTGCCCGTCAGGTTGTTATTCTCGTCGGCCTCTTTCATGGTGCCATAGTCCATGTATTGCGCCGAAACCGCCCACGACGCGTACTCGCCTACGTTGCGATTGAAGGCCGCACTCCCCATGTTTGTCCCGCCATAGCGCATATAATTGAGGCCAACGGTCTTGTCCGAGACGTTCGAAAGCAGTGCGGGATTGCTGAAAATAAGGGCTTCGTCGTCCTCAACAAGGCTGATGTTGTCTCCCCCGACGGCTGCATTATGCGCACCGACAGGCAGCCGCAGGAAATTATATCCTGTCTGACTTTCCTGTGCCATGGCCGATATTGCACAGCAGGACAGCAGCAGTGCGCATGCAGTTTTTTTCATTTAATTTTCCTAATTATTCGGCAAAGATACGGCTTTTTTCAAATATAAGCATTAATTTTGCCTCACAAAGTAGCAGCATCGACCGAAAAGCGTCGGGCAAGGTGAAAGGGCCTGCCGGACAGCTTGCTGGAGCGGGGCTTGCAATATCAGCCATATCGGCTTGCAATATGGCCCATATTACACGGTAAAATGGCTGATATTAGCGACCAATATGGCTGATATTGCAGGGCAATATAGCCCATGTTGAAAACCGGTCTGGCCGCAGTTGTCGCGCAATAGGTCGAATGATGCCGTTTCATGCCGTGCAAAGCGGGTCGGGAAAGAATTTATTTCAGACAATTTGGAACTGAAGAAATCATATCGTGCAGACTTAGAACACAAGCGGACAACGCACTTCTTGTTGGGCTTGACGTTGGTGTTGGCCTTGCTGTACACGGGGTTTGAATACGTTTCTCCACCCGCCGAAGACGGCCGTGGCAACGAGATGACCGACGAGATGAGCGAGGACCTCGAACTGATGCCGGCCATGGACACGCGCGACATGATTGCCGCTGCACCGAATGCCGCCCCACATTCGGTGACCGAAAAGCTGAAAGCCGTGGACAAGGAACCCGATATGGTCCGCCGACTCGACCCGAACAACGGCGATGCCCAGCTCGGGACAGGGGGGCAAAACGGCCAAACGGTGCGCCAAGACGATGCAAATCCGACCGCAGCCTTGCCGCAAACGGCCCCCGACGACAGCAATCCGTTGCACTTCCGCATTGTGGAAAAACTGCCGGAGTTCCCCGGTGGCATGGTCGAACTGATGAAATGGCTCACGCACAACTTGCATTATCCGGCCTTGGCACAGCGACAACGGTTGGAAGGAAAGGTGGTCGTGTCGTTCATTATCAACAAGGATGGCTCCGTGACCGGCGAGAAAATAGAGAAAGGCATAGACCCTTTGCTCGACCAAGAGGCCTTGCGCGTGGTGAAGATGATGCCGAAATGGAAACCGGGAGTAGAGAAAAACAAACCTTGCAGGACGTTGTTTGTAATCCCGATAAACTTTAAGTTATAAATGAAAGCAGACGAACTCTTAGTGAAAGTCAACGACTTTCTTGACCATTTGCAGTACAATCGCAAGCCGGAAGGGCTGTATGCACCCGTGAAATACGTTCTTTCGATGGGCGGAAAGCGTATCCGGCCGATACTGCTGCTGCTGGCTTACAATCTATATAAGGACAATCCGGAGTCGGTTCTCATGCAGGCTTGCGCCTTGGAGACCTATCATAACTACACATTGTTGCACGATGACCTGATGGATAACGCCGAGATGCGCCGCGGACATGAGACGGTTCACAAGCGGTGGGACGCCAATACGGCCATTCTTAGCGGCGATTCTATGCTGGTACTTGCCTACGAACGCATGGCAAAATGCCGTGAGGTTTACTTGCAAGATGTGCTCCATACGTTCACGGAAACGGCCTTGGAGATAGGCGAAGGCCAGCAATATGATATGGATTTCGAGACACGTAACGACGTCACCGAGGCCGAATACATCGAGATGATACGCCTCAAGACGAGCGTACTCTTGGCTTGTGCGATGAAAATCGGGGCCATTTTGGCCGACGCGCCCAAGCAGGATCAAGAGAATCTTTATAAGTTTGGCGAGCAGATAGGGCTGGCTTTCCAACTTCAAGACGACTATCTTGATGTCTATGGCGACCCGAAAGTGTTCGGAAAAAAGATTGGCGGAGACATCATCAGCAACAAGAAAACCTACATGCTCATCAATGCTTTCAACCGTGCCGACGCTGAATTGCGTCGCGAACTGGTGCATTGGATCGAGGCAAAGACGTTTGATTGCGATGAGAAAGTGGCCGCCGTGACGGCTATATATAATAAGGTGGGTGTGGACAAGCTGGCAAGTGAGAAGATAGCTTGCTATTTCCAAGCAAGCAAAAAGTATCTTGATGCCGTGCAAGTGGGCGAGGACCGCAAGGCCGAATTGCGGCTTTATGCCCGTAAGATGATGGAACGAGAGTATTGACGGCGGTAATCTGACAGGAAGAAATGACATTCACTGATACGCATACCCATTTAGACGGCGAGGAGTTCAAGGCCGATTTGCCCGACGTTATCGGCAGAGCTAAGGCGCAAGGTGTGGGCCGTGTGCTCGTTCCGGCCATCGATTTGAAGTCCGTAGACACGGTGCTTGCAGTTTGCAGACAGTTTCCCGGCTATGCGTTTCCGATGATCGGGCTACACCCAGAAGAGGTGAAAGCCGATTGGGAGACGCAACTTTGCCAGCTGAAAGCACGCTTCACGGAAGCTTCTTTCATTGCCATTGGCGAGGTGGGGCTCGACTTTTATTGGGACAGAACGTTCGAACGGGAACAGCTTTTGGCCTTTGAAGCACAGGTAGAGTGGGCGGTCGAGACGCAATTGCCGCTGATGATTCATTGTCGAAAGGCACAGAACGAGTTGCTGCATATCCTGAAACGCTATGAGAAAGAGCTATCAGGGGGTGTCTTCCACTGCTTTACGGGCAACCAAAAAGAGGCCGAACAGCTGTTGAAATTCGAGCGGTTCGCATTGGGAATAGGCGGTGTGTTAACCTTCAAGAGCAGCCATCTGCGCGAAGACTTGCCCGCTGTGGTCCCCTTGGAACGTATTGTTTTGGAGACCGACAGCCCATATATGGCCCCCGTTCCACATCGGGGCGAGCGCAATGAGAGTGCTTTTGTGCGGTTGGTATTGGAGAAACTGGCCGAAGTCTACGGCGTTTCGGCTGAAAAAGTGGCCCAAACGACCGAAGAAAACGTCAGACGTATATTCACGAAAATCTAAAAACGAAAATAGAAATGAAACATTTGATGGTGCGTTTTGCGGTGCTTTCGCTGCTGATAGGGGTGCTTAGTGCTCCGATAATGGCGCAGAACAAGACCGTAGGTTCGGCAAAACCAAACACGACAAAAGTTGATACGGCGGCGAACGACGATGCCCTTGCGGCACAAATCGATGCGGCTTCGGCCGACAGCACGGCGTTGTTGGGCGACGAAGTGGCAGGCGAAGGCTTTCATCAGGCTCTGAAAACCAAGTTCATCGAGGGCAATGCGGGCTTCATGTCACTGGTGGCTTTGGCCTTGGTCATCGGACTTTCCTTCTGTATTGAGCGTATCATCTATCTCAGTCTCTCTGAAATTGATGCCAAAAAGTTCATGGTCGACCTCGATGAAAAGCTCATGCAAGGTGACATAACGGGCGCAAAAAGCTTGTGCAGAGACACGCGCGGGCCTGTTGCTTCCATCTGTTATCAAGGCTTAGAACGTATTAATGAGCGCATAGATAACATAGAACGGTCGGTCGTTTCCTATGGATCTGTGCAGTCATCTAACCTTGAAAAGGGCTGTTCATGGATAACTTTGTTCATCGCAATGGCCCCTTCTCTGGGCTTTCTTGGCACGGTTATCGGCATGGTTATGGCCTTTGACCAAATCCAAACGGCCGGGGATATCAGTCCAACCATCGTGGCTTCGGGTATGAAAGTGGCCTTGCTGACGACCATATTCGGCATCATCGTGGCCCTAATATTGCAGGTTTTCTATAACTATATCCTGTCAAAGATCGAGCATATCACGTCACAAATGGAAGAAAGTGCCATCACTTTGCTGGACTCGGTGATGAAATATAAGTTGAAGAACGAATGTTGAAGTTGCACAATATAGCCCATTGGCCCACGGAACGCATCTCGCAACGCGTGCTTTACCTGCTGATAGCATTGACTGTGATGGTGTTTGCTTTGTTCTATTTTGTGGCTTATGATCGTCCGTTTGCCGACGATCCGAGTTTCAATGCGCCCTTGTTCACCGACTTGTTGCTGGTTTTCATGCTGCTGCTCGTGGTGCTTTCGTGTGGCTTGTCGGTGTGGGCTGTGGTGCGAAGTGTGCGTCGTTTGCGCGGAAAGGGAAGCGGAATGGAGAACAATGTGCCTGCTTTGCGCATCTCACGTTGCGTGATGTTCGGAACTATTGGCATCTTTATTGTTGCTTTCCTTGTGGCATCCGGGACTGCAATGTCGGTCAATGGGAAGGCCTATCACGACTGGTTTTGGCTCAAGGTGTCGGATATGTTCATTTATACTTCGGTCCTATTGCTGGCGATAGCCATAGGAACAGTGATCTATGGTGCCACGAAATATTACAGAGGTTCAAGGAAAAAGCATGTTCAAGCATAGGAAACACGGTGTCCCGGTACTCAATACGACGTCGACAGCCGACATATCTTTCATGCTGTTGATATTCTTTTTGGTGGCCTCTTCCATGGATATTGATAAGGGACTTTCACGACAATTGCCGCCCGTGGAGCGTAGACCGCAGCAGGAAGAGACAGAAATCAACCGTCAAAAACTGCTTGAAATCAAGATAACCGACCGGAATTTGTTGCTTGTAGACGGCAAACCGATGCCGCTGAACCGGCTCTCCGGCCATGTAACGCGCTTCATCATGGCCCGTGGAAAAGACCATCTGATTTCCATAGATGCCAGTCCTGAGTCGGCCTACGATGTCTATTTCCATGTTCAGAATGCCCTTGTCGAGGCCTATCGTGCCTGGCGTGACCGCGCTTCCAAACAGAAATTCGGCTATGATTACCATCATCTTTCGCCCCGACAGCGCGAGGAAATCCGCGATATTTGTCCGCAACGGGTGGCCGAGACCTACGACATGGTAGGGAAAGGAGGTCGAGATGAGTAGGTTTCGCAGGCGTTCGCACGAGATGCCGGGGCTGAATACGGCCTCGCTTCCCGACTTGATTTTCTCCGTTCTTTTCTTCTTTATGATCGTAACCCACATGCGAAAGGAGACCTTAAAAGTGGAGTGTCGGGTGCCACAAGGCCGGGAATTGACGCGATTGACCAAGAAATCGGCCGTCAGTTATATTCATATCGGCCGGCCTTTCGATGAGAAATATCCTGCTGCGGGCATGATATTCGACGGTTCGTGCATTCAGTTGAACGACAAATATGTGACGCCTGCGGAAATCATCGACTATATTTCGGCCGAAAGGAACCGCCTTTCTCCCGAGGACAAGCAGGCGATGACGGTCTCGATAAAGGCGGACAAAGATACCAAGATGCGTGTAATCAATGCCGTAAAGCAAGCCTTGCGTCAGGCAAAAGCCTTGAAAATCAACTATTCGGCAGTGGAAAATGGGCGCATTAAAAGTGAAAAAGAATAACGATTTGTCATAAAGTTGGCCGTTGAGTTGCAATATTCAAACAAATATACTACCTTTGTAGACAAATTAATATAAACCATGTTACATCATCATTTAGACGCATTGGATAAGAAAATCCTTAGACTTATTGCTGAGGATGCACGTATCCCGTTCCTCGAAGTAGCCCGCGCATGCAACGTAAGTGGCGCAGCCATTCACCAACGGGTGCAGAAATTAACGTCTTTAGGCGTGTTGAAAGGCTCGCAATTCATTATCGATCCCGAGAAGATAGGCTATGAAACGTGTGCTTATGTGGCCCTTTATCTGAAGGAACCTGAGAAGCATGATGCCGTAATTGAGGCCTTAAAGCGAGTTCCGGAAGTGGTGGAATGTCATACGACTACGGGCGGAATGGATCTCTTTATCAAGCTTTATGCGCGCAATAATCACCACATGATGCAGATTATTCACGACAAATTGCAGCCCTTGGGCCTGTCGAGAAGCGAGACGATTATCTCTTTCAGCATGCTCATCGACCGTCAGTTGCCTGTCAGCGAGATGGAAGTTGATGACGAAGAAGGTGAAGATGAGGAGGATTTATAGGCAGAGTATGGGCTTTTGATAGACAGTAAAGGCGAATGTAAACGGATTATATTCGCCTTTTTTATGTGTTTCGTAGTATGTTCTGTGCCAATCTTGATAGTCAGGAAAGAAGGCATCGGCATGCTCGGGCATGGCATCTATCTCTGTTAGATAGAGCTTTTCGGCCCGATTGATGGCTTCTTTGTACACTTGTTCTCCCCCGATAATGAATACTTCTTCTTCATTTTGGCACTGTTCCAAGGCCTCTGCGAATGATGAAACCCGCACGCAACCGGGGAAAGATGCAAAGGAACGGCTGATGACAATGTTCCTTCGGTGGGGCAAAGCACCGTTGGGGAGCGACTCAAACGTGCGTCGGCCCATGATAACCGTGTGGTCCGTGGTCAATTGTTTGAAGCGTTCGAGGTCGGCTTTGAAGGGATAAAGCAACTTGTTCTGATAGCCGATGGCCCGGTTCTTGGCTACGGAAGCAATGAGAGAGAGTATCATTCGAGTACGATGGTTGGTTCTTTCGGAAGGTGAGAACTCTTGATTTTCCACGCCTGCGGATAGAGGTTGTTGGCCCGACTGCCCAAGTTTTTGGCGAAACCGAGCGGATATCCGCGATAAGTAATCAGTACAATGCCACGCGGACTGCCTTCGGGAAGCGTGATGGCTTCAGTGTGCAGGTAGGCGATGGCCTGCGAATAATCAATCGATATGCGCGGATAAGCCGAACAATCTGCTGCAACAGACAAGGCTTTCGAGTGGTCGGGAACGGTTTGTTTACCCTTTATTGTGTCGGGGAGTGGGCCATGTGACAGCACATGCAACCCTTTTAAAGCCTTTTCGTCAATGGTTCTCACCATCTTCAGCCGCTTCTCTTCGTTCGCATTTTCAGTTTCTCCGTACTTCCGAAGCACAGCCAAGAAGAAACCTTCACCGCGCGTTTTTCCCGGAATGAAGCGATAGACGGGATTCGAATCAATGAGGCTCCCCGTGATGTTCCATGCCTTTTCCGTCGGAATCTCCACGAAGTCGGCCCCTAATTCCCGTGCAATCCATGCCGCATTTTCCTCATCTTCGTGCGCATTGAACGTACAGGTAGAATATAGCAACAGTCCGCCTGGCTTCAGACAAGGCCAGATGTCGCTGACAATCTCACGCTGCAGGCGGGCACATTCCTCTACTTTCTTCATGTTCCAATCGTCAATCGCCCCCGTATCTTTGCGGAACATGCCCTCGCCGGAGCAAGGAACATCGGCCAAAACGATGTCGAACTGCAACCTGCTTCGGCTGTAATCGCAGGCGTAATTATTGGTAACAACGATATCGGGGACGCCAAATTTCAATATATTCTCATTGAGAATGCTCGCCCGTCTGCGGACAGGTTCGTTGCTGAAAAGCATGCTTCCGTGGGGCAAGGCAGCAAAGGCACAGCCGGTTTTTCCGCCGGGAGCCGCGCAAAGGTCAAGCATTCTGACCGGCGTTTTGACTACTTCACGCAGCACATGGTCCACAAACATCGATGCAGCCTCCTGCACATAGTAAAGTCCGGCATGCAACAATGGGTCGAAAGTGAAGTCGGGACGCGTCTTCAGATACACGCCATCGCGACACCAAGCCACGCCTCCTGCGCTGTCTTTTACGCCAAGACGCGCCGCAGCTCCTTTGAAAGGGTTGAGTCGGATACTCACGGGCGGCTCCTCGCGTAGGCCTTTTTCGAGCGTGGCATACAGTGCATCGCCCATCAATCTACGGGTGTATTCTGTGAAATCTGTCGGCAGTTGCATCGTATATTGTCTTGAATGATGGTGCAAATGTAGGAAAAAAATCGTTCCTTTGCAACTAAATAAGCCGGGGTTTCGTCTAAACCACAGATAATAATCAATATAATGAATATGAAACAAACTCTAATCGCACTTCTGTTAGTGCTGACATTGGGAACAACCGACGTGGTCGTGGCACAACGACACAGGCATACACCGCGCACGGAAGCCTTATCGGGGAAGGCAAACCCCGATGACAAAGCACATCAAACGGCCGCGGGAAAGGCGAAAGATGAGGGCATTGATGCTTTCTCAGACACGACATCGGCGGCCGATGCCACCGTTATGGACACCACCGACACCACGTACACGTCGAGTTACGACGAAGATGCAGATGATTTCAATGATGCATCGTGGTTCGTTAAGGCCATCACGGGCACCCTGGGCGCCAGTGCTGTGCTATTTGCCCTGCTGATAATCGTGCTTATCTTCCTACTTCTTATTTCTCCTTTCATTGTTGTCGTACTCGTTTTGCGCTATCTTTTCAAGCGACACAACGACAAAGTGCTGCTCGCCGAGAAGGCTATGGAGAGCGGACAGGCCATACCTTCGGAAGCAAAGCCCCGTACCTCGCGTTCCTATACAAGAGAAGGACAATGGCAACGCGGCATCAGGAACGTCTCAATAGGCCTTGGACTCATGGGGCTTTTCTGGTTCATCGACGCCGAAGGACTGATAGGTGTAGGCGTATTAGTGCTTTGTATGGGAGCCGGACAGATGTTTATCGCACGCACTTCGCGTGGTATGACGCCTCCAAATGCTGACGACATGACAGACGAGGACCAAACCTATGACGAAAAACCTGCAGCGAATGAGCAGCAGGAAACCGAAGGCGACACGCAATAAGCTCTCATAAGTGAAGCAACCAACCGATATCTCTCTCGTCACACAGGTGGCTGTGTTTCGCAACCGGAAGGCTTTCGACCGACTGGTTGTGAAATATCAATCGCCTATTCGGCGTTTCTTCCTTGCCCAAACGGGGGGAGATGCGCAGCTCAGTGACGACCTTGCGCAAGATACCTTCGTCAAAGCCTATACCAACATCACGCATTTTCGGGGCTTATCGAGCTTTTCCACGTGGCTTTACCGCATTGCCTACAACACCTTTTACGACTATGTGCGCCATCATAAGCCAACAGGTAACATCGATACTCCGGGCATCTTGGCTGCCAAGGCGGCCCATGTTGACAGCGGATTAAAATTGGATTTGCAGCATGCCCTGCGTATTTTGTCGCCCAAAGAACGTCTTTGTGTCACGCTTCAACTTATCGAAGGGCAACGCATTGACAAGATTGTTGCCATCACAGGCATGGCAGAAGGGACGGTGAAAAGCCATCTTTCGCGTGGCAAACAGAAGCTTACCGTTTATCTAAAACAGAATGGATATGACTGAATATAATATTGATGAAAAACTGATTACACGCTTCTTTGAAGCTAATCGGATAGGAGAAATCGAGGACCGAGGCTTCTCCCGTAGGGTGATGCGGCAGCTTCCGGTATCCCGTATGCATCGGTTGAATACGCTGTGGACATTGCTTTGCACGCTCATCGCAGTGGTTTATTTCTTCATGCACCAAGGAACAAGAGTGCTCTTTGTGGCGTTTAGCCATCTCTGGAATAATTTTTTTGCCTCTCTTGTCATGCCGGAATGGAACATGACTACGGCGTTGTTGACCTACATAGGGGTTGTTTTGGTGATGGTATTTGCTGTATATCATGTCTTAACAAATGCCCGGAGGTTCATTTAGCGGCTGTGTTTAGACGGATAAACCCTATTTGATTTATTTAACAAAACACTCAAAAAAGCGAACAAAAACATTTTGCTCGCTTTTTTATTTATTGCTTTTTGCGTTCTGTTTTCATTCACTTTATAAACTAATCAAAGTCATATTGCGTTACGAACTACGTCATTTTGCCGTGTAATCTGATGCATTTTAGAAACTTGTTTGATATGAAAACATCGGCCGTTTCATGCATTTTGTTCTGTTTGTATGCTTATATACGAAATAAGGGAAAGCCTAAATGGACTTTCCCTACAGCAAAGATAATACATTTTCAAGGCGAATGCAAATCTGATATGAATTTATTTGACAATAAAGGTGAAAGGATCAATCAGTCAGATGAAACGTCTTTGAAGCTCAAAAATAGATTTCAGTCTCTTCTTTTCCTTTCTTCTTCTGTTTGTTTTCAGGCTCTTTCTTCAGCTTTCCGTCCTTATCGAACATGCCGTATGTTGTTCGAAGCACGCTGAATTCAGTGCGTCGGTTCAGTTGATTGCATATTTCCTGCTGTTCTTTATCAAGCTTTTCGATGAAAGCGGGCGTGAGTTGGTCGCCTTCTTTCAGCCAAGTATATTGCTCGGTCAGCTTCTTTTTGATAGTTTTCGGACGTTGTTTACCATAGCCAACTGCCGTCAAACGGTCGGCAGCAATACCGCTTTTGATGAGGTAACGCACCACGTTCTCGGCCCTTTGTTGCGACAATCGCTGGTTGTATTCAGCCGAACCGCGGTAGTCACAGTGGGCCGCAAGTTCGATAGTCACATGAGGGTTCTCGTTCAAAAGAGCGACAAGCTGGTCCAAAGCCTGTGCCGATTCGGGGCGAAGTGTGGCTTTATCGAGGTCGTAGAAGATGTTGTCGATGAGCACGGGGGCCGTTATTGAGGCCAAAGGAAACTGTAAAACGTGTTCTTCGGAAGCCTTTGTGGGGCGAATGTTGAGGGTTTCGTGGTGATTGAGAAAGCCATCACAGGTGGCAAGGAAAATGTAATCGACTCCCGGTTTCAGCGTCTGTGTGAACGAGCCATCGCCTCTTACGCTTAGTTTTAGGTTGGTTCCGTCGTTTCCCACCATGTAAACTTGCGCATGAGGAAGCTCATATCCGTCTTTTTCATATACCCAACCTTTGACCGTTTGCACGATTTCTGGGTATTCAAAGCTGTAGATATGGTCGTATCCCCGGCTGTCATTGCGGTTCGAAGCGAAGTATCCGCGGTTGTGAGGGCCTTCGAACGTCATGCCGAAATCATCACCGTTACTGTTCAAGGGATAGCCGGGGTGGGTGAGGGTTACATGACTTTGCCCATCAAAATGGGCGATAAAGATATCTAAACCACCCAATCCCGGATGTCCGTCACTTGAGAAATAAAGGTCTCCATTAGGCCGGAATGTGGGAAATTCTTCATTACCCGGTGTGTTGATTGGGCTTCCGAGGTTCTCCGTTCCGCCCAATCCTGCGGGCGTGATACGCACACGCCAGAGGTCAAGACCGCCCATTCCGCCCGGCATATCCGAAGTGAAATAGAGCCAATTCCCATCAGGAGAGACGGCCGGATGGGCGAAAAGCGAGAGTGTGTCGCGGCTGATAGGCAGTTCAGTTGGCTTGCTCCATGTGGCATCACTACGTTCGGAAGTCATGATTTTAGCGTAACGTGGGAACGTTGGGTCAGTGGAACATTGTGTCAAATACATTGTTCTTCCATCGGGAGAAAAGCTACATGCCCCCTCATCAAAGGCCGAATTGATGGCTCCATCAACGGGTTCGGGCTTGCTCCACAGGCCTTTATCGTTCTTTTCGGAGACGAAGATGTCACCGTTCTTCGTGCCCGTGATACCGCTTAATTCGTCACCTTGTGCATCGTTTCGTGTGGACGTGAAGTACAATTGGCTGAAATCGTTGCCGTAAAGCATGGGGGAGTAGTCGGCTTTATAGGAGTTGAAGGCCGTCTTCTTCACGGTATAGCTGCTCCCAAGCTTCTTCCATGCGGGTGCTTTACGGGCAGATTGCAGGCCGTTCACGACCAATGTGTCGTGCGGAAGCGAGTCTTTCAGGGCCAGGAACTCCTTTTCTGCTGCCTTATATTGCCCGTCTTTCAGCAGCAATCGCGCGTAGGTCAGACGGTCATTGAGCGTGGCCTGTCGGTAACGAATGGCGTTTCTGAAAGCCGGAATGGCCCGCTGTGTTTGGTTTATTTTGGCATAACAGCGTGCCATTTTCACGGCCCTTTGACCGCGAACTTCCCCATCTTTAGCCGGTGTTTGCTGGTAGGCTTTGCGGTATTGCAGTGCAGCTTCGTAGTATTCTCCTATGGCTTGATGCTGTTCGGCTTTCTTCATGGCGCGTTCAACGCCGCAGGAAGTGAGGGCAAAGAGGGCTGTAATATATATAATAAGGTGATGTTTCTGCATATGAAAATAACGGAAAGCATGGGGTTATATTATAGTTTTCAGTGGGTTTTGCCCTGTATTTCTGATAGATTTTTATATCTTTGCCCCGCAGATAAGGTCAATATGAAGATAAAAAAGTATTTTGTTAGACTTCTGATAGGCGTGTTTTGGACGTGCCTTGCATTGGAAATCCCACAGCTTTTCTTGAATATTGCGTGGCCAGATGTGATGAATGATGCTCTTTGGCTACTTGGTCCAACGTCGTGTTGTGCCTTGATAATCCGATGGTTTTATGTGCAAAGTCGGCGTAATTCGAATGCCGTGACAAAAGCATTATACGCTATGTCATGGCTCAGTTTGCCTGTTTTGGTGTTGCATTTGCTATTTTATAGTTATGTAATGACAGGCAGAACGTATGAGATTCTCTATCAAGATAAGGAGTATGAAGTTGTAGTTGACTATGCGTCCTTTGCCACAAATAGTGATTATGTATCAGTATATAAGAGGTGGTTAGGTTTTCGAAAGACACTTTACAGAGGTTATTATGGAAGTGGAACCGATTCATTGAGGAGCCGGAAAGCCATAGAAAGTTTCTTGAAAAAGCAGAATTAAGCGTGAAATCAGGCATTCACCTAATGGTCATTAACCTTGATGAATGTCGTCTATGCTTTGTCATTGAAAGGCAAAACGAATTTACAACCTTCCTTCCAGCTGCTGCATCCGTAAGCAGTTTTCCCTTTGATGATGTGTCCTTTGCCACATAATGGGCAGGGTTTCCCAATGAGTTCGTCGCTCGGTTTCAGAGAAGTATTCTTTGTAGAGACCTTTTTCTCGGTAGATTTTGGCGTCGCTTTCTTTTTTGTTTTCTTCTTTAAGTCCTCATCGGAGAGTATAGTCACGCGGCGATTGCTGTTGTCACGCAGCACATCATTCACGATATTCGAGATCTGTGCCTTTAATTCTTCGATGAATTGTGAGGCATCATACTTCCGATGTTCTATGTCGCGGAGCTTCTTTTCCCATATACCCGTGAGTTCACAGCTCGTGAGTAGCTTTTCATGTATCATGTCAATGAGTTCTATTCCCGTAGGAGTTGCCACGAGATTCTTGCGTTCACGGCGAATATATTTACGTTTGAAAAGCGTCTCAATAATGCCAGCTCGGCTCGAAGGACGACCGATACCGTTCTCCTTCAAGGCTGCACGCAGCTCGTCATCTTCTACGAATTTGCCCGCAGTTTCCATGGCACGGAGCAACGAAGCCTCTGTATAGAACTTCGGAGGCGTGGTTTGTTTCTCCGTAAGTGTAGGCGTGTGAGGTCCGCTTTCGCCTTTAGTGAAAGTGGGAAGAGCGGCTGTTTCTCCTCCAATTTCACCTCGAAGAGCAGGGGAAGTGGGTTGTTCTTCTTCTTGAGAAGCCATGTTATTTGAAAGCGTATCACTCTTTTCGTTCTTTGAGGAGGTGCTTTCCGTGAGACTTCTCCACCCGGGTTCCAATATTTCTTTGCCTGTAACTTTGAACTCTATGCCGTCAACTTCACCGAGAACCGTGGTTGTAGAGAACTTACAATCAGGGTAGAAAGCACTGATAAAGCGTGTTGCAACGAGGTCAAACACGTTTTGTTCCATGATAGTAAGGCTTTTCACGGGAACTCCGGTCGGTATGATGGCGTGGTGATCTGTGACCTTACTCGTGTCGAAAACCTTCTTACTTTTGGGCAACTTCTTGCTCATGGCAGCCAAGTCCTTTATCCATGGCATGTATTTTGGTTGACTGTCAATCTTGCATTGACTCAAACCATTGAGTATCTGCGGGCATTTCGGATAGATATCATCGCTCAGATACTGCGTGTCGACACGTGGATATGTCGTGAATTTCTTCTCGTATAGGCTTTGGATAAGGTTCAAAGTCGTCTCTGCCGAATAGCCGAATTTGCGGTTACAGTCCACTTGTAGCGATGTAAGGTCATAGAGATGAGGGGGCACTTCGGTGCCTTTCTTCTTCTGAACGCTCTTGATGGTGAAAGGTTTCCCATCGATAGTGGCGAACGCTTTCTCGCCTTCTTCCTTGCTGGTGAACTTACCCGAGGTGGCCGTGAACTGCGTGTCGCGATAGATAGTGGCTAAAACCCAATAAGGTTCTGGCTTGAAATTGTCGATTTCCTTTTGCCGATTGACAATCAAAGCCAGTGTCGGTGTCTGCACACGGCCGATACTTAGCACCTGCCTGTTCTGTCCGTATTTCAGCGTGTAGAGTCGGGTTGCGTTCATACCCAACAGCCAATCGCCGATAGCCCGACTCAAACCAGCCATATAAAGCGGTTGATATTGCTGCTGATCCTTAAGATTTTGGAAGCCTTGTTGTATGGCTTCGTCGGTCATTGACGATATCCAAAGCCGCTTCACGGGGCATTTCACGTTGGCCTTCTGCATCACCCAACGTTGAATCAGCTCTCCTTCCTGCCCGGCATCACCGCAGTTGATAATCTCATCTGCACCTGCATAGAGTTTTTCAATGGTCGAAAACTGTTTCTTAATGCCGTCATCGGGAATGAGTTTAATGCCGAATCGCAGCGGAATCATCGGCAAGGCAGCGAGGCTCCAATGCTTCCAATTCTCGCTATAGTCGTTAGGTTCTTTCAGCTCGCACAGGTGTCCGAAAGTCCATGTGACCTGATATCCGTTTCCTTCCATGTATCCATCCTTGGCAGTCGTAGCTCCCAAGATGCGTGCTATATCCTTTGCTACACTCGGTTTCTCGGCAATACAGACAATCATTCTTTATCGGTTTAGGCTTGCAAAGATACGAATTATTGTTGAAAATAGTAAGGAAAAGCCGTTTGAACGTTCATTCTTGACGACATATTATAAGGAAAAGGGAGATTAAACGGCATTCACGTGTTTTTAGATAAGCACGCAAATGTTTTCAGATAGGCATGTAAACGTTTTTATGATAGGGAGGAAAGCCATTTTCTTCCGTATGTTTTATGATTTCCATCCGTATCTAATTGAATTATCTCCATGGAGATAAATTCTTATCACCGTGGAGATAAATATTTATCACCATGGAGATAAGGTCTTATCACCATGGAGATAATCCGACGAGATACGGATGGAAATCGCAGGAGATGCGGATGGAAATATGCTTCCCTCCCGTTCTGAGTCATAAGACATGCTTATTCGGCGTATCGGCTTAAGCTAAAAAAAATGTCCAGAAGGGAGTGGTTACTTCGATTTAATTTGTATCTTTGTGAATAGTATTAAACAACATAAAAAGCAGCATGAAGAAATTGAAGATTGAAATAGAATATGATTTCTGCCGACTTGATGAACTGAACGAACAAGACCGAAAGCTCATCGAATGTGCCAAGGCTGCGGTGAAGAACAGCTATGCCAACTACAGCCATTTCCATGTGGGGGCGGCCTTGCGGCTGCATGACGGGCGGGTTGTCATCGGTGCCAATCAAGAGAATGCGGCTTTTCCTTCGGGACTGTGTGCCGAGCGTTCGGCCATATTCGCTGCGCAGTCGCATTATCCGGAGCAGGCGATTGATGCCTTGGCTATTGTCGCTCACAACGAAAAAGGCTTCCTGTCGGACCCGATTACGCCTTGCGGTGCCTGCCGACAAGTGATGCTCGAGATGGAAGACCGGTACAAACAAGATGTTCGTATCTTGCTCTATGGCACGTCGGGGGTGTATGTTCTGCAGCGCGTGAAGGATCTTTTGCCGTTCGCCTTCGTCGATGAAAACATGAGGAAATAGCGCAAAAATTATTTATACAAAGCATTATGAAAGTTGGATTGTTTGTTCCTTGTTATGTCGATGCACTGTATCCGGAGGCCGGGATTGCTACATACAAGTTGTTAAAACACTTCGGAGTCGACGTTGACTACCCCGAAAAGCAAACTTGTTGCGGTCAGCCTATGGGCAATGCCGGCTTTGAAAACATGGCAAAACCATTGGCTCGGAAGTTCGATGATATGTTCCGTGGCTTCGATTATGTGGTGGCTCCGTCGGCCTCTTGCGCCGCTTATGTGAAGGTGTATTACCCCCGTTTGCTGAAAGGAGAGCACGAATGCCTGTCTTCAAAGAAGATAATGGATATCGTGGAGTTCCTGCATGACGTGCTTAAAATCACCTCTTTGCCGGGCAACTTTCCCCATGTGGTGAGTGTACATAACAGTTGTCACGGTGTGCGGGAGCTTGGTTTGTCCGCCCCTTCTGAGCGGAATATTCCTCCTTTCAACAAGATTATCGACTTGTTGAAGCTTCTCAAGGATATCACGATCAAGGAACCGGAGCGTAAAGATGAGTGTTGTGGCTTCGGAGGTATGTTCTCGGTGGAGGAAACGGCAGTTTCTATTCGCATGGGAGAGGATAAGATTGACCGCCATATTGCCACAGGCGCCGAGTTTGTCACGGGACCCGACAGCAGTTGTCTGATGCATATGGCGGGCATTGCCAAGCGCGAAAAGAAACCTATCAAGTTCGTTCACGTGACCCAGATACTGGCTGTCGGACTTTAATGTAGTTGAACAGGAGATGAAATTATGAGCACAGAACATTCAAAGAAGGCCGCCCTATTCAATAAGGACCGTGAGAAAACGACTTGGCATGACCAGACTTTCTGGTCGGTTCGCATGAAACACGACGACGTAGCTCACCAATTGCCCGAGTGGGAAGCCCTGCGCGAGCATGCAAGCAACATCAAAAAGCACACCATAACCCACCTTGCCGACTATCTCGAGACGTTCACTTCGAATCTTGAAAGTCGTGGAGTTATCGTGCATTGGGCCAAGGATGCCGATGAATTCAACGCCATTGTGTATGGCATACTCAAGTCGCATGGTGTGCGGAAAATGGTGAAATCGAAGTCTATGCTGACGGAAGAATGTGAGATGAATCCCTATCTTGAGGCCCGTGGAATAGACGTTGTGGAAACCGATTTGGGCGAACGTATCATTCAACTTCTGGGCCAAAGGCCGAGCCATATCGTCATGCCTGCCATTCATTTGAAGCGCGAAGAAGTGGGAAGAATGTTCGAAGAAAAGGGCATTTCGCATGAGAAAGGCAACTACGATCCTACGTATCTCACGCGTTGTGCACGTCATCATCTGCGCGAAGAGTTTATGAATGCCGAGGCAGGAATGACAGGTTGCAACTTTGGTGTGGCCAAAACGGGCGACATTGTGGTGTGTACCAACGAGGGAAATGCCGATATGACGACCTCCATGCCCAAGCTACACATCGTCTCAATGGGCATAGAAAAGCTCATACCCGACTATGCCTCGCTGGCTGTTTTCCAGCGTTTGCTCTGCCGTTGTGGTACGGGTCAGCCCACAACTACCTACACTTCGCACTTCCGACAGGCGCGTCCGGGGGCCGAAATGCACGTTGTTCTGGTTGATAATGGGCGCAGTGACACTCTCGCCAACCCCGAACATTGGGAGAGTTTGAAGTGCATTCGCTGCGGCGCCTGCATGAACACGTGCCCCGTTTACCGTCGAAGTGGCGGCTACAGCTACAGTTATTTCATTCCGGGGCCTATCGGTGTGAACCTCGGTATGCTGCATGATGCTCGGAAATATGCGGGCAACGTGAGTGCTTGTTCGCTGTGTTTGAGCTGCGATAACGTGTGTCCCGCCGAGGTAGTACCGGGCAGTCAGATTTATGTTTGGCGTCAGATGCTCAACAGTATAGGCAAGGCCGACCCGATGAAAGAGGTGATGTCGATGGGAATGAAAGTGCTTTTCGACTCGCCGATGCTCTATCAGACGGCCTTAAAGTTCGCTCCTTTCATCAATAGGGTGCCCGAACAGCTGACCAAAATTGGTAGTCTCAACCCTTGGGGTATTGGTCATGCGATGCCCGAATTTGCCAAAAAGTCGTTTCATCAGCTATGGAAGCAGGGTAAGGTGAAGTGAAACCATGTAATTTGCAAGTATGGAAAAGAAAGAATTTCTCGATAGATTGCGCGCCAATACGCGTGAGCAATACGACATGCCCGACATGAATATCAATGGCATTACCTATCCCGACACTGTCAAACAGTTTGTTGAAATGACGCAAACCGTGGGAGGCAACGTGATAGAAGCCCAAGAAACGGACGACTTGAATGCGCTTATCCGCCGCGCATATCCTGAAGCTAAGGTCATCGCAAGCCATCTTCCGGGCATCAAGGCCGACCGAAATCCCGACACAGTTGACGAGGCTTGCGCGCTGAACGGAACCGATGTAGGCATCGTTCGCGGCGAAATCGGCGTGGCAGAGAACGCATGTGTGTGGGTACCTCAAACGATGAAGGAGAAAGCCGTGTGCTTTATCTCGGAGAATTTGGTCATCATTCTCAACCGAAACCAGCTGGTTGACAACATGCATCAAGCCTATGAGCGGATAAAGATGACCGACTATGGCTTCGGAACATTCATCAGCGGGCCCAGCAAGACGGCCGACATCGAGCAATCGCTTGTCATGGGCGCACAGGCTGCCCGTTCCGTCACGGTCATCTTGGTGGGTTGACAAATCGCCTTTGCTACCCCGGCTCGTAATAATCATTCATATTGCAGGCTAATCTCAACCATTTTACCTTGCAATCTCAGCCATTTCGCGCGCTAATATGGCTGAGATTGCGTCGCAATATGGCTGAGATTGTATGCCGAAATAAACCATTTTGTGCGCCAACCTTTCATATCCTATGTTTTGCATAGGCTTTCTTGCACTTTCAGAAAGGCGTTTTCACTTTTCTGGAACGAGTTTTTCAAGTTGCAGGATAAGCGCTTTGCGAATCGTTTCGTTTGTTCCGTGAACCATATACTGCAGGGTTCCGTCGGCCGAAAGTATGAGGGTCAGCGGATAACCCTCGCTGCCCACCCACTTCGTAAAATAGTTGTCGCGAGCCAAGTGTGTCCAAGTAAAGTCTTGTTTCTCTGTAATCTGTCTGATTTTTTCGGGTGTTTCGAAGTCTACCGAAAGAAATCTTACCTGCGGAAAACGCTCTTTCCATGTGGAGAGTTCTGACATTTCCTTGCGGCACGGACCGCATCCTGAATACCAAACGTTGACAACGGTCACGCGTCCTCGCAGCGAATCTTGCGTCCATGTGCCGCCGTCGATGTCGTGAAGCATGAATGTTCCCGGCAGCTCCTGCCCGATTTCGGGTGCTTTCAGCTGTTTGTCTCCGCTGTGAGTCGCGGCTTCCATCTCGTCGAAAAGATGGGCTGCCGCTTCGAACTTGTCGGCATTAACAACGTTTTCCCGTGCGATTTCATATTTCTTCCATGCTTCGGGAATAACGAAATCAGCCGAAACGAGCACGCGCAATGCCGAATGTTTCTCGCCGTCAGATAGGTGTTGCATTCCTTTCTGAATGGAAAAAATCTCCTGTATTGGCAGTCCTTGCTTGAAGAAACGGCCGTTGATGATGATAGCCGGCACTTGTTTTTGTGCCTCTTGCGCCCATGTTCTCGGTGTAAAAAGCATAAGGAGCAGCAGTAGCGAGGCAAAAACAGTTTTGAAAAATGAGTACTTCATGATTTGTTATTTATGTTTTTAGTATGTTTCTGTCCATTGATTGATGGCTCGAATGACCATTTCCACCTCCTCGTCGGTCATGGCTTGGTTGCATGGCAGGCTGAGTTCGGTTTGCGCAATGCGCTCGGTTATCGGCAGTTTCAGCGTATTCCATGCCTTGAAACAAGCCTGCCGGTGGGGTGGGATAGGGTAGTGGACCATTGTTTCGATGCCTTTTTGATGGAGAAAAGCCTGCAGATTGTCGCGCTGTTCACAAAGGATTGGAAAGATATGGAACACGGAATTGGTCGGTCGAATGAGCGTTATTCGCTCGTTTTCGATGCCTTCAAGATAGCGAAGAGCTATCGTTTTGCGTCGTTGGTTATCGGCATCAAGGTATTTAAGTTTAACCATTATGACCGCCGCTTGCACCTCATCAATGCGACTATTGAGGCCTTGATAGGGGAAAACATACTTGTGATTGCTACCGTAATTTCCAAGAGATTGCACTGCATTTGCAAGCATTTCGTCATTCGTTGTCACGCAACCTGCATCGCCGAAAGCACCCATATTCTTACCCGGATAGAAGCTATGTGCGGCGGCATTTCCTATGCTTCCGGTGCGCAATCCGTTCCATTTCAGCCCGTGACCTTGGGCATTATCCTCGACAAGTAGCAGCTTGTGGCGACGGCAGATAGCTTGGATGGCATCGTTCATAGCACAGATTCCATAGAGATGCACAAGCAAAATGGCACGCGTCTTGGGCGTTATAGCCTGTTCAATCTGCGTGGAATCGATTTGCAATTCGGCATTCGGTTCAATCAAGATCGGGGTCAATCTGTTCTCTGTCAGGGCGAGAATAGAGGCGATATACGTGTTGGCTGGCACGATAACTTCGTCACCTTCGTTCAGAACACCCAATTCCTTGTAGGCCCGGAAGATGAGAATCAGCGCATCAAGTCCGTTGCCACAACCGATACAATGCCGTGTTCCGATGTATTGGGCGTAGGCCGTTTCAAAGTCATGCGTGGCTTTTCCTTGCAGATACCAACCGCTATCGACGACTTGGTTCACGGCTTTGCGAAGCTCATCAGCATGTTGCCGGGTGATACGTTTCAGGGAAAGATAATTGATTTTCATAGGTTCCATTCATACCAATCATAGCAAACGGCACGCCCACCGAAGCTTTCTTTTTGGTAAATCAGACTTTCGTTGAGCGTCAATCCCTGCCGTTCGGTGGATTTACCGAAGTCGAAATAAGTCTTGTTTCGATAGACATTGTGAATCAATTCATCAAAAAGCAGGTCAAGTGCATGCAGTTGTTTACCTTTCGGCGAGGCCGATATGTATTGTGTGTGTACCACGTCGCCGTATTCATAAACAACGGTTCCGGCGAGAAGTCCGTCAAGTCGGGCCGTGAAAAGACGGATGTTGTCGGGAAATCTCGCCTTGAGCAGTTTGATTTCCGACAAGGAATGGACGGGAACGGCATGATATTTCGTTTGCAGGTTCTGTGTCAATAGCTGCCAAAAGTCGGCCCAACGGTCGCTCTCTTCGATGATGATACCAAGTTGTTTTGCCTTTTTCATGCCGCTATTCCGTATGCGGTAGCAAGGCAAGGGCACATGAAGTTTGATGACAGAAGCTATGTCTCTGGCCACTAATTTGGCGTTGGTTGTACGGTAAATCGCGTAAAGGTCTTCCTCGGAAGGCTGTTGCTGATAAAGCCAAGGCACGGCTTTGTAGACCACTTTTCGCAAGCCTTCGTCGCGTAGATAGGTATTGATGAGGCGCAGAATGGTGATGGCTTCGGTGGCAGTGAAATGAGAATTGACAATCAAACCGCCGAAAGTGAGTCCCTGATGCGAGCAGAGCGTGTCGCCTTCTCGGTTGGCCGGCAAGATCGCATAGAGTTTGTTACGCCGGTAGATGAGGAGTGAATGGTCGGTAAAACGCTGATGATAGTCCATATAATCCCTATAAAAGAGAAACAACCCGTTTTTTGATGCGGCGACAAAAGCGTCCCATTGGGGTTTCAACTTGGGCGTATAGGGTTTTATTTCGAACATTTCAAGTAGGCGAGAAACTGTTGATAGTCGTAGATATAGTCTGCTTCATCGAATTCATCTTCGGCCAATACGAGGCAAACGGCACCCGAAGAAAAGTCTTCAAGCGTCCGCCAAATGCCCGTATCTACCAGCAGTCCCTGATAAGGATGGTTGAGATGATGGGTTATTTTGCTTTGTCCGTCGTCGAGAACCACATCGAAACTTCCGCTCACGGCAACGATAAACTCGCGACAATGACGGTGAGCATGCCCGCCACGGCATTCACCTGAAGGCACATCATAGGTCCAATAGACGCGCCGAATGCCGAAAGGTACCTGCGTATATTGCTGTGCAACCGTCAGATTTCCACGGGGGTCGATGATCTTCGGCAGGTCTATGATTTGGCCTAATGACTTCATGTGTTGGCTGTTTCCTTATTTGATGATGGTCGCTGCCACGCGTTTTGCCTTCTCACGCAGGGCATCCATGTCGGCATCGAGGTCGCCATAGCATAGCACGACCCCCATTCTGCGGCCTGTATGTTGGTCGGGTTTGCCGAAGATACGCACGCGTGTGCGGTCTTCTTTCAGTGCTTCTACGAGATTGTATGCAGGTTCATGGTCGGCATTCTCCTTGGCCAGAACAACGGCCGAGCAGCCCTTGTGCTCCAAATGAATAGCAGGAATGGGCCAACCCATGATGGCTCGCAAGTGAAGTTCAAATTCATTGAGGTTCGTTGTGTGCCCCAAGGTGACCATGCCTGTGTCATGTGGGCGCGGACTCAGTTCAGAAAAGATAACTTCCCCCTGTTTTGTGAAAAATTCAACACCCCAGATACCCTGTCCCGTCAGTGCTTTTGTGACCTTTTCTGCCATCATTTCAGCTTGCTTCAAGGCTTCTTTCGAAAGTTGAAATGGCTGCCAACTCTCTCGATAGTCACCGCCTTTCTGTACGTGTCCGATGGGTGGACAGAAGATAGTTGGGGCGTTTTCCTGCGTCACAGTGAGCAAAGTGAACTCCGAATCGAAGTCGATGAACTCTTCAATAATCACCTCTTTCACATCGCCTCTGCCTTCTTCCATGGCCTCATGAAAGGCGGTTTGCAGTTCATTCTCATTGTGAACGTAGCTCTGTCCGTGCCCACTTGAACTCATCAATGGCTTTACCACGCATGGAAAACCTATTTCGTCAGCAGCCCGTTTGAACTCTTCAAAGGTTTTGGCATAGAAGTATTTGGCCGTTCTTAAGCCCAATTCGCGTGATGCAAGGTCACGAATGGCGCGACGATTCATTGTGAAGTTGACTGCCCGAGCTGATGGAACAACTTGGATTCCTTGTTTTTCAAAGTCGAAAAGTCGCTCTGTTCGGATAGCCTCTATCTCTGGAACTATGATGTCAGGATGGTGCTTTCCGACCGCAGCAGTAAGGGCGTCACCGTCCAACATGCTGAAGACTTCGCGCTCATCTGCCACTTGCATGGCTGGTGCATCATTGTAACGATCGCACGCAACGACATGAAGTCCTGCTCTTTTTGCAGCAATTACAAACTCTTTTCCAAGCTCTCCGGAGCCCAAAAGCATGATTTTCTTTGTCATGGTTGGGGGATATTATCGATTAAATGGTTATCTGTTACCGTACATTTCGGCGTAGTATTTCTGATAATCTCCGCTGGTCACCTCTTTAATCCATTGCTGGTTGTCGAGGTTCCACTTGATCGTTTTCACGATTCCGTCAGCAAATTTAGTCTCAGGATACCAGCCCAGCTCTTCCTTTATCTTTGTAGGATCGATGGCATAGCGCTTATCATGGCCCAGACGGTCGGTCACATGGGTAATCAAGTCGTTGTTGATCCAGCTGATATCAATGTCGCCTTGCGCATCTTTCTCTTGTTTTTTGAGTACTTTGCGCAGGCTCTTGTCGGCTTCCATCATATCATGTATGGTCTTGATGGTCAGCTTTACGATATCGATATTCGTCATTTCGTTGTGTCCGCCGACGTTGTAAACCTCACCTTCGCGGCCTTCGCGCACCACCATGTCGATGGCTTTGCAATGGTCTTCCACGTAGAGCCAGTCGCGAACGTTGAGCCCTTCTCCATAAACAGGCAGCTTCTTACCTTCCAAAATATTATTGATGATGAGTGGTATCAGCTTCTCCGGGAAGTGATAGGGGCCATAGTTATTGGAGCAACGCGTGATTGTTACAGGCATCTTATAGGTGTCATGGTAAGCCATGACAAACATATCTGCACTCGTTTTGCTGGCACTATAGGGACTGTGAGGGCACAATGGTGTCTTTTCCGTGAAGTAACCTTCGGCGCCAAGACTGCCATATACCTCGTCAGTTGACACCTGATGGTAACGCTTTCCGGCTTTCCATGTGGGATAGCCTTGGGCATCTTTGCCCGTAACCCATGCTCTGCGGGCTGCGTCGAGCAGGTTCTGTGTGCCCAATATGTTGACGCTCAGGAAGAGTTGTGGGTCTTCGATGCTGCGGTCTACATGGCTTTCGGCCGCGAAATTGACCAAATAATCGATGTCATTTTCAGTAAACAAACGATCAACAAGCTCTCGGTCGCGAATGTCTCCCTTTACAAATATGCAGCGTTTGTCGTCAATATCATCCTTGATAGTGCCGAGATTACCGGCATAAGTGAGTGCATCGAGAATGATAACCTTAATATCCTGTCCCTTATATTTACGGTTCAAAAGATACTTGATGTAGTTTGCGCCGATGAAACCGGCCGCACCTGTTACGAGATATGTCTTCATATTGTTTATAATTTTGTTTGTTTCTGTCCTATTGTTATAACTTCGCAATCTGTGAATTTATTGCCTTCAATGGTCAAACGCACTAAGGTTCGTTCCTTATGCCAACCCTGAATGCCGGCTGCACCGGGATTGATATGCAGCAAATCGAGCCTCTTGTCGGGCATGACCTTCAGGATATGAGAGTGCCCAGAGATGAATAAATCGGGCGGAGATGCATAGATTTTCGCTGCAATCGAACGGTCGTAGCGTCCTGGATAACCACCGATATGTTTCATCATCACGTCGATATCCTCGCATTTGAAACGCAGGATTTCGGGGTAACGTGCCCTTAGATCATACCCATCGCAGTTGCCATAGACGGCCCGAAAGATAGGTTTCATGGCTTCAAAGCGGTCAGCCAGCTCTACAGACCCAATGTCGCCGGCATGCCATATCTCGTCGCATTCGCCGAGATAGGTTTCATATTTGTCGTCCCAATAAGCATGTGTGTCGCTGATGATGCCTATCTTTTTCATCTTTCAAAGCGTTTACGAACGAAAGAGATGATGAAGGCCGTGGTATCTTCCAAGCCTAACAAGCTACTGTTCACGCAGAGATCGTAGCTTTCGGCAGCTCCCCATTTCTTCCCGGTATAGTAATTATAATAGGTGGAACGGGCCTCTTCACGGGTATTGATAAACTTCCTTGCCTCTTCGTTTGTCAGTTGTTGGCGTTCGCACACACGCTTAATGCGGTCTTCGATGGCTGCCGTAATAAAGATGTTTATCGTGTCCTTGCGATTACGAAGCACATAGTCTGCGGTTCTACCCACGAAGACACAGCTCCCCATATCGGCAGCTTTGGCGATAGCATCGCTTTGGAATTGATACAGACTCTCCTGTGAAAAGTTGTTCTTATAGAAGTTATTCTCGCCCATCAGCGGCACATGGGTATGAAACAACGAGCGAAGAAACCCCTTCTGTTCGTCGTTCTGCTCGAAGAACTTCTCGCAGAAACCACTCTCTTTGGCTGCCAGATTGAGCAATTCGCGGTCATAAAACGTGCAATTCAGGTCATCGGCGAGTTGCTTGGCAATGATTCTCCCACCGCTTCCTACCTGTCTTCCGATGTTAATGATCATCTTCTTGTTCTCCATATTGCAATTCCTTATGTTGTTTCTTGAACTTCTTTACGTTGAAAAGCATGATGACTGCGGCGATAAAAGCAGCGAAACCATCAGCGAAGGGCATGGCATACCACACACCGTCTACGCCTCTGAACAATGGAAAGACGGCTAAGGCCGGCAGCAGAAAGATGAGTTGACGGGAGAGAGACAGGAAGATGCTCACTCTTACCTTGCCGATGCTCTGAAAGAAAAACGTGATGACCATCTGGCTTCCGATGAGGGGAAACAGTACCATACTGATGCGAATGGCCTTCATACCTAACTGAATCAGCGTCGGATCTTTGGTGAACAGACGCGCACAATAGTAGGGCATGAACATCGCGATGAGCCATCCTGTGGTCATGATCAGCGTGGCAGCAATAATCGAAAGCTTCACCACATGTATCATTCTGTCTATCTTTTGTGCACCATAGTTGTAACCTACGATGGGTTGCATGCCTTGATTGACGCCCAGAACGAACATCAGAAAGACGAAAGAAACCTTGTTTGCGATGCCGTAAGCACCCACATCAAGGTCGCTGCCATACCTGACCAGTTGCTGATTGATGAAGATAACGACGACACAGGCACACACATTCATGGCGAAAGGTGAGATGCCTACGCCGATGATGTTCCTCACCAAATCGCTGCGAAGCCTGTAGATACCACGTTCAAAGTGCAGGAGTTCCTGCTTGTTGCTGAATATCCGAAGCTGCCATATCAGTGCCATCACCTGTGCAAGCACCGTGGCGTAGGCAGCACCTTGAATGCCCCAACCGAAGAGCATGATGAAGACATAGTCGAGCATCGTGTTCATCACGACCGTGACAATGGTGGCATACATGGCCTGACGAGGCTTTCCGGCTGCCCTGAGCACCGCATTCATGCCGAAATACATGTGAGAAAAGACGTTGCCGACCAAGATAATCACCATGTAATCGCGGGCGTATGGCAGCGTGGCCTCACTGGCTCCGAAGAACTTCAAGATAGGGTCGAGAAACAAAAGACACACGACCGAGAATGCAATCCCAATGATAAGGTTCAGCGTTACCGTGTTTCCCAAGATGCTTTCTGCCGTCTTATAGTCCTTCTGTCCCAGCTTCATGGAGATGAAGGTTGAGGCCCCTACGCCCACAGCGGCACCGAAGGCAGTCGAAAGGTTCATGAAGGGAAAGGTGATGGCAAGCCCGGATATGGCCAAAGGACCAACGCCCTGACCGATGAATATGCTGTCGACGATGTTGTAGAGCGACGCCGCCGTCATCGCCACAATCGCCGGCATGGCATATTGCAGCAGCAGTTTGCCCACAGGTCTTGTGCCCAATTGTAATGTCGCGTCCTTGTTGTCCATGATGCAAAGGTATAAAAATATTTTCAAACCCTACCTATATAATAAGGAGAAAATAAGGCTCCGAGGGGAAGCACAGTCTAAGGGGAAAGCCCCGCTACGAGGAACTCTTGACCATTCCTTATAAAGAAGGGCGGAGGACCTCCATTGGGAGTCCTCTCGTACTTCCATTGGAAGTCCTCTTGCACTTCCAATAGAAGTCCTCTCGTATAGATACTATCTATCCTCTTGTATAGATACTATCTATCCTCTCATATAGATAGTATCTATCCCGTTCTATACATAGTATCTATCCTCTTGTATAGATAGCATCTATCCTCTTGTATAGATAGTATCTATCCTACTGGACCCTAAATATAAGTCTTTGACGACTCCGAAAATCCATTCTGGCCCTTCCAAAGAGGGGGAAGACGGTTCTTTCAACTGCTTTCGAGTAGGGGAGTGCGAGCTTACGGGCCAATGACAAATAAAAACAGACCTTGTGAACTAAGGTGTCCACAAGGTCTGCTTGCTTTCTTATAAAGGCTGTATCCTTTCTGCGCGGAATGCCGTGCGTGCAATTTAGAAAGGTAGGTCGTCTGCACTTTCACCTTCGGCGGCCTGCTGTGGAGGGAACGGAGCCTGCGCCCCGTCCGGAGCCGGTGACGATGCTGCATTGGGGGCAGCTCCGAATGGTTCGGGAGCGGCCACTCCGGCACCTAATGTGGCAGGGTCTACAAGGCGGACATCGTAGGCCCGGATACTGTTGAACCAGCGACCATTGTATTCATGAGCGTCGATATCGAACGAAACCGTCACTTCCTGACCGACTTGAATATTGAAACGCTGCAACCGTTCTTCGCCAAACACGCTGAAAACCATCTTGTGAGGATAGTTCTCATGGGTTTCTATCACGAAATCCTGTGCTTTCCATTCGCCACGTGCAGATGTACCCGAACGTGCGGGAAGTGCTGCAATAACCTTTCCTTGTAAATCCATAATCTGTTTTATATTGTTTTTTAAGTTTCAAAAAAGCCGAATAAGGGTTTTTGTTTTTACACTTCTGCTCGCGAAATTACTAAAATAGTTCTAATAAATGAAACATTTTATGCCTTTTTTTTGTTTTGCACAATGGTTTTTAGTATTTTTGTATGTGTAAAAAAATAAACGGAACATTAACTATTAAACGAAATATACTGATGAGATTTACATTATCAAGCAGTGCACTGAATGCACGTCTGCAGTCTCTTGCCAAAGTGATTAACGGCAAAAATTCTTTACCTATTCTCGACAGCTTCCTTTTCGAAGTCGGTAACAAGGAGCTCAAAATCACGGCTTCTGACAGCGAAAACGTTATGACCTCCCTCGTTTCACTTGACGAATGCGACGGCGAAGGAAGTTTCGCCGTGCCCAACCGTACGATACTTGATGCGGTCAAAGAACTGCCGGAGCAGCCTCTTTCGTTCGATATCGACACCGATGCACTCACCATTAAAATCCTCTATCAGAACGGTATATACAACTTCACAGCACAGAATGCCGACGAATATCCTCACACGCAGGCTGTTCCTGACGGCGCACACGTCATCACGATGAGCTCGGCCTCACTGGTGAACAATATCACTCGATCGCTCTTCGCAACAGCAGCCGATGAACTTCGGCCCGTGATGAATGGTATTTATTTCGATTTGTCTACCGACTTCCTGTCCATCGTCGCCACAGACGGACATAAGTTGGTGCGCAACCAAGACTACACCGTGAAGAGCGATACCCCGGCTTCGTTCATTCTTCCGAAGAAACCGGCCATGTTGCTGAAGAATGTGTTGACAAAGGACGATAATGAGGTGGTCATCAAGTTCGACGACCGCAGTGGCGAGGTCCGTTTTGCCGAAGGCCAGCTTACTTGTCGACTCATCGAGGGTAACTATCCCAACTATAATAGTGTCATTCCCCAAAATCCCAACAATATGAGTATCGACCGCAGGAGCCTTATCGGTGCACTGCGTCGCGTGCTTCCATTCGCCAGTGAGAGTAGCCAGCTCATTCGCTTCCACATTGAGACCGGAAAACTGGAGGTGTCTTCCGAAGATATCGATTTTGCCACCAGTGCCAAGGAACATATCGTATGCGATTACAACGGGCCACAGATAAGCATTGGTTTCAAAGGTAGCTCTTTGCAGGAAATACTCAACAACCTCGACAGCGACGAAGTCGTCTTCCAATTGGCCGACCCGAGTCGCGCAGGCGTGATAGTTCCGGCCCAACAGCCCGAGAATACCAATATTCTGATGTTGATTATGCCGATGCTGCTTAACGATTAATGCCTTTCCCACCGTAGAAGAAGCCGAAAGCTACGGCGAGGCTCGTGATAGATGCTGCTTAACGATTAATGCCTTTCCCACCCTTTTAGAAAATGAAATTAAATCTTACTAAGCCCCTCGTAGTCTTCGATCTTGAGACTACGGGGCTTGATATTGTAAACGACCGCATCATCCAATTGTCCTATATTAAGATTTATCCTGATGGAACAGAGGAGCGCAATAACTTTCTTATCAATCCGGGCAGACACATACCGGAGTTTGTCAGTGATCTTACCGGCATTGATGACGAGCGCATAAAAGATGCTCCCTCGTTCAAACAACTATCCACGACCTTGGCCGAAACGTTCAAGGGGTGTGATTTCGCAGGCTTCAATTCGAACCGCTTCGATGTGCCCTTGCTGGCCGAAGAGTTTTTGCGTGCAGGTGTTGATTTCGACTTTTCCAAATGCCGGCTTATCGATGCACAGACCATCTTCCATAAAATGGAAAGAAGGAATTTGGCAGCAGCCTACGAATTCTATTGTGGACGGAAGATGGAAGAAGACTTTGAGGCCCATCGTGCTGATCAAGACACCGAGGCGACCTACCGCGTGCTGATGGGTGAACTTGATATGTACACGACAGAAAGGCAGGAAGATGCTGACCGTATCTTGCCCAACGACATGGACTACCTGGCAGAATTCTCCAAACAGAACGACAATGTAGACTTTGCAGGGCGTATCGTGTGGGCACCCGTGAACGGAAAAGACGGCAAACCTTTGACTGATAAAGATGGGAAACCGCAAATGCAAGAGATATTCAATTTCGGAAAATACAAGGATATGCCCGTGGCCGAGGTGTTGAAGAAGGATCCGGGATATTATTCTTGGATGTTGGCAGCTGAATTTCCTAATAACACCAAACAAGTATTGACACGTATCCGACTGAGAGAATTCAACAACCGCTCATGCTGAAAGGGAAAAAGATCGTATTGGGAATCACAGGCTCCATAGCTACTTATAAGTCATGTCTCGTTATTCGGGAACTCATCAAGCGTGGTGCTGAGGTGCAAGTCGTCATCACGCCGTCTGGGAAAGAGTTCATCACGCCGATTACACTCTCTGCACTGACTCGAAGGCCTGTCGTCAGTGAGTTTTTTGCTCAACGTGACGGTACATGGAACTCGCATGTGGACCTTGGATTATGGGCCGATGCCATGCTCATAGCTCCCTGCACGGCAAGCACATTGGGTAAAATGGCGCATGGAATAGCCGATAACATACTTATCACGACCTATCTCAGCATGAAAGCCCCTGTATTCATTGCTCCGGCAATGGACCTTGACATGTATCAACATCATTCAACACAGGCTAACCTCTTACAACTGAAAGCCTATGGCAATCACATCATCGAGCCCGCAAGTGGTTTTCTTGCCAGCGGTCTTGAAGGAAAAGGGCGTATGGAAGAACCAGAAAAGATAGTTGAGACACTCGAAATGTTTTTCAGTTCGGCAGATGATTTGAAAGGAAAACGTATCATGATTACGGCCGGTCCAACGTATGAGAAAATTGATCCGGTTCGTTTCATCGGTAATTATTCAAGTGGGAAGATGGGCTTTGCTTTGGCTGAAGAGTGCTATCAGCGTGGTGCAGAAGTAACGTTGATAAGTGGCCCGGTGGTTTTATCCTGCTCCAAAGGTATCAAAAGAATAGATATCGAAAGTTGTGAGGAAATGTATGAACAGGCTATCACAACCTTTCCACATCAAGATGCAGCCATTTTGTGCGCAGCTGTGGCTGATTTTCAACCGGAAAATGTGGCTAATTATAAAATCAAACGAGAAAAAGATGACTTGGTTATCCGCCTGAAACCCACGCGCGATATTGCAGCCACGCTTGGGAAGATGAAGACCAATGAACAGCATCTTATTGCTTTTGCCCTTGAAACCAATGACGAAGAGAGTAATGCCCGACGAAAATTGGAAAGAAAACATGCCGACTTTATCGTACTAAATTCTACACGCAATCTCGGTACGACATTCCAAAGCAACGAGAACAAAATAACGATTATCAATAGGGAAGGAAAGAAAGAATATGCCAAAAAGCCGAAAACCGATGTTGCTAAAGATATTGTTGACGAGCTGGCTACTCTTCTATAGTGGTTTGCTCATGGCACAAGAGCTACAGGCCACCGTCAATGTCAACTATTCCCAAATACAAGGAACCGACAAGACCGTGTTCGATAACCTGCAAACAACTCTTGAGCGATTTCTCAACGACAGGAAATGGACCGCTCTCCAATTTCAGAAGAAAGAACGAATACCGTGCAGTTTCAATATAACTGTTACAAAATATGACCCTTCGAGTAATCTTTTCACCTGCAAGGCCATCATACAGGCCAACCGTCCGGTGTACAATTCGTCTTACACGACTACCTTATATAATAATGTCGACAATGACTTCGATTTCGAGTTTGCCGCGTTCAGCCAGCTTGACTTCAACGAAGAGCATATCGACAACCAACTCATGGCACTCTGTGCCTATTATGCTTACCTCATTATCGGTATCGATCTTGATAGTTTCTCGCCTTTAGGGGGGACCGATATTCTACAACGATGCCTCAATGTAGCAAACAATGCTCAGAATCTGAACTTCACTGGCTGGAAGAGTTTTGATGACAATCGTAACCGGTATGCCATCATCAATGACTACATGGACGAAGCGCTTTCTCCTTTCCGCCGACTGCAATATGATTACTATCGTACAGGACTCGACCAGATGGCCAACAACACAGAGAAGGCGCGTGTCAATATTTCCTCTGCACTCGAGGCTAATCTCCGCAAGGCCCACGAGAATCGGCCACTGAGTATGCTACCGCAGATATGGACCGACTACAAGAAAGAAGAGCTTGCTGCCATCTATCAAGGTAAAGGTACCCAGAAGGAAAAGGAAAGCGTCTATGGGCTACTCTTCAGTATCAATGCCAGCCAAAATAATTCATGGGAGAAGATAAAACAATAACAGTATATGCTGAAACAACTATACATTAAGAACTTCACGCTGATAGATGAACTGAACATCACTTTTAACAGTGGTTTCTCGGTTATCACGGGTGAGACCGGTGCCGGAAAGAGTATTATCCTCGGTGCGATTAATCTGCTCCTTGGTCAGCGAGCCGACACGAAAGTCATCAAAGCTCACGAAGACAAATGTGTGATTGAGGCACATTTTGACTTGTCCAACTACAACATGGAGCAGTTCTTTGCAGATAACGATGTCGATTATGAGTCAGAAGATACTATCATCCGACGCGAAATCAACAAGAACGGAAAGAGCCGGGCTTTCATCAACGACCTCCCCGTGCAACTCGGTCTTATGAGAGAGTTGGGTGAAATGCTGGTAGACATTCACAGCCAGCATCAAAACCTTTTGCTCCAAAAGGAGAACTTTCAACTCAACGTAGTGGACATCATTGCCCATGACAGCAAAGAATGCGATGCCTATCGGGAAAGTTTCGCCGCTTATAAAAAGGCGCAGGCCGACCTGAAACAGTTGGAAGAGAACATCGCACAAGGCAGGGAGAACGAAGAGTTCATGCGTTTTCAGTTCAACGATATCAACAAGGCCGGCCTGAAGGTTGACGAACAAGAGAGCATCGAACAAGAGTCCGAACAGCTCTCCCATGCCGAGGAAATCAAGGAAGCCCTTTCCGACAGCGACAACCTTTTAAGCGGTGAAGTGCAAGGGGCAGTGGAACAGGTGAAACGAGCCGCAGCCCGTCTGCATGCCATCGAACACGTATTCCCCGATGCCCGGGAACTGGCCGAACGACTCGACAACTGTCATATAGAACTTAAAGACATCGCATCGGAAATCGGTCGCGACGCAGACCACTTGGAGTTCGACCCAGCACGTCTTGACCAACTCAACGAGCGACTTGACACCATCTATTCGCTCCAGCAGAAGTTCCACGTATCAACCATAGCAGAACTCCTACAAATAAGAGACGACCTCGAACGGAAACTCGGCAACATCGATAACTCAGACGAACTGCTCGAAGAAACCCGGACACGTGTGGAGCAGCTCCGAAAAGACTGTTTAGACAAGGCTGCCTGCCTGACCGAGAAACGTGAGAAAGCCGCCCTACTGGTAGAGAAAGAAATGGCGAGTCGCCTTGTGCCGTTGGGCATACCCAATGTGAGGTTCCAAATACAGTTTACCGCCAAAGAACTCTCCGAAGACGGCCGTGACAAGATTGCTTTCCTCTTCAGTGCCAACCGCAGCACGCCTCTTCAGCCCATTAGCGAAGTGGCCTCGGGAGGCGAGATTGCCCGTGTCATGCTCTCCTTGAAAGCTATGATTAGCGGAGCGGTCAAGCTGCCCACAATCATCTTTGACGAGATAGACACCGGTGTCAGCGGACGCGTGGCCGAGATGATGGCACAAATCATGCAGGAGATGGGCCGCAACGACCGGCAGGTCATCAGTATTACCCACCTGCCACAGATTGCCGCCCTCGGTGCAGCCCACTACAAGGTGTCGAAGGAAGAAACAGCTGAGGGCACCGTCAGTCGAATGCAACGGCTCACCCCTGAAGAGCGCATACAAGAGATAGCCCAGATGCTAAGCGGAAGCAACGTCACGGCCGAGGCCGTCAGCAATGCCAAAGCGCTCTTGAAGAACGCCTGAAACACCTATCACGAAACAAGAAACAACTACCCACACAATGAAAAAGATACTCCTTTTCTTCACGGTCTTTCTCCTTACGCTCTCGGTGAAGAGCCAACCGGCTGCCGTGCGTAAAACAGTCAAATCTGTTTTCACCCTGACTACTTTTAATAAGGATGGAAGTCTACACGCTTCCGGCCACGGCATCTTTGTCTCGGTCGACGGACAGGCCGTCAGCACATGGACGCCCTTTGTGGGTGCCGACCACGCCGTCGTCATTGATGCTGATGGCAAGCAGTACACTGTGGAGACCATCATCGGTGCCAACGAACTCTACGATGTTTGTAAGTTCACCATCAATGCCCGTACGCTTCCCGCCACGCTCGCCTCAAGTCCGGCAAGCGGAACAACCTATCTGATGCACGGTTCCTATGCGAAGGTCGATGCACGACCATATAACATCGGCCGTGTGGAGAAGTTCATGAACCGCTACAACTACTATGTCTTCTCACAAAACGCCCCCGAGAACCTCACCGGCAGTCCCTTCGTCAATGCCCAAGGACAAGTCATCGGATTGCTCCAACGGAACAAGAAGAGCGGCGAAGCGTATGCCACCGATGCCCGATTGGCAGCCGACCTTAAGGCGAATGCCTTCTCACTCAACGACCCCGTGCTGCGTACTTGCGCCATTCGCACGGCCTTGCCCGAACAACAAGATCAGGCACTCCTCACCATCATGATGACTGGGGAGACGGTCGACTCGCTCAAGCGACAAGCCTATATCGACGACTTCATCAGCCGTTTCCCCAAGGCTGTTGAGGGCTACTCGGCCAAGGCCATGAGCTACGTAGACGCGGGTCGCTATGCCGAGGCAGACAAGGTCATGCAAACGGCCCTCGAACGAGTCGACAAGAAAGACGAGGCCCACGCCGAATATGCCAAGGTCATCTTGCAAAAGCAACGCTATCATGCCGACAAGCCTTTCGCGCCGTGGTCGCTCGACAAGGCACTCGACGAGGCACGAAAGGCCGAAGCCATCAATCCTCTCGATATCTACCGTCACCAACAAGCACAAATCATCTACGCACAGGGCCGTTATCAAGAGGCGCTCAATAGCTTCCTTGCCCTCACCAAGAGTTCTATCCGCGGCGGTGAGCTTTTCTATGAAGCCGCGCAATGCAAGACCATGCTCAAGGCACCCGATACAGAGGTCATGGCACTGCTCGACAGTGCGGTGGCCGCCTGTCCTAAGCCACTCTCCGCGATAGCCGCACCCTACGTGCTGGCACGAGGCATGGCCCTCGACACACAGGGGCAATATCGCCTTGCACTGAAAGACTACAACCTCTATGACTCGCTCATGCAGGGACGGCCCCTCTCGGCCGACTTCTACTATCTGCGCTACAAGTGCGAAACACGCTCCCGGCAGTATCTGCAGGCCCTCAACGACATTGCCCGCGCCATCATCATGAGTCCTGCCGAACCAACCTATTATGCAGAGATGGCTTCGTTGAGCCTGCGCGTCCGTCGCAACGACGATGCCGAGAAGGCCGCACGTCGCTGCACCGAGTTGGCACCCGACTATGCCGACGGCCACCTGCTGCTCGGCATGGCCCTGCTCGAGCTCGGACGTAAGGACGAGGCACGCACAGCCCTGCTCAAGGCTAAGGAATTGGGCGATAAGCGCGCCGATGAATATCTCGCGAAGCTGTAAGATATCACTCAAACACCCAAAAGCCACTCTCGGCCCCCGAAAACCTCCCCCAACCCCTCCCTTCGGGAGGGGGCGGGGGTGGGTGTCTGGTGGGCTTTCGGGGTGAGGCTTTCGGGGTGGATATCTAAAAACGGGGAGGGCAACACTGACAAGCGAGTTAATCATAAGGTGAATTTTGATTTTGACTAAATACAGGTAAGTCGTGCGCCCTCCCCAAAGGGGGAGCCTCCCCCGGCCCCTCCGAAGGAGGGGAGACCGAGCTTGCACTGAATTAGTTTGCACGCTGTTCGGTCTCCCCCTCCTTCGGAGGGGGCTGGGGGGAGGCTTCCTTAATTCCCGTGCTGCCCAATTCCCCCTTCCTCCTTCTTCTTTTCTTTCTTCCGCTTCGGGTTATTCACGCTCACCTCGGCCGTCTTGGCGGCTTCGCGCATCTTTGCTTTCGGCGTGAATACAATCTTCGGAGTCTTGAGCGAGGCGGCTGTCACGTCGATTTCCTTGTCCACCATCTTCGAGGGGTAGTAGACGCGCAGGGCACCGAGGTCGCCCAAGTCTACGCTGAAGCCCATCTTCAGCCCGCGGCACACGAGGCGGGCCAGCGTGGTGAGCGCATTCATCACGTCGCCATAAGAGAGCGATGTCTCGTCTACGATTTGTTGGCACACGGCGTCGAGCGTCATACGGTTACTGTTCTTGGCCACGGCGTAGTACACCGTCTGGCCCTTCTTTGCGCCGATTGTCTGTTTCTTCGACTTGATTTCAAATTCGATCATGTCTATAAATAATTAAGTTAAACATATATGAAATACCCTTTTTCAAGGGTGTTAAACACTCATCACTGCAGGTGTTAAACACTCACCATTGTGAGTACGGAACACTCACCGTCATAGGTGTTAAACACTTGCAGTCGTGGGTACGGAACACTCACCGTCGTAGGTGTTAAACACTTGCAGTCAGTTCCGTTTAGAAGTGCACGAAAGGAATTACCGTGAAGTAGGAGAGCCCTGATCCTTTTCCGGCAAAGTTGTCGGCACCGAGATGCTTGGGATAGTAATTCACGGCATTCAGTGCGTCCGTCTCCGTACTCGTCCATGAGCAGTCGGGGTTATCATGGCTGGATAATGCTGGTGCACCAACAGCCGTGAACGTTGCATCGATGACAGACATAGTCGCAGGATCGATAGCTGCAGAGCCGCTCCATTGGGTGTACATGGGCAGGGTGCTGCCGAAAACGTTCCGCAGTTTCATCACTTCGCCAAAGGCGGGCAGATACCATTTGCGGCCGACCATCGAGCCGGATACGGTGATACCACTTGCGGCCAAGTGGTCGCCATAGCGTGCGGCTGCATAGAAAGCGGGAAAGTCGAGGCTGTTGGCTTTGATGGTCGTTCCGTCTGCGCTTCCTGCGGCCTCCCAAGTATATTTGTAGCCGTCCACGTCGTTGAGGGCATCGGTAGGAGTGGCAAATAGGGCACTGTTGGCTTGCGGGGTGGTAGCTCTCCTGTCCCACATAAATCCATTATATCCGGTGACGATGGGATACAGAGAGGTTGGTGCGCAATCCAAGGCCATAGCTGTTCCGTCTTTGGTGGCTGTCTTCTCCTCCACGACAAGACCAATGGGGGTACGCCCTGCTCGTTCGGCCAATGTGCCGGTGGTGCCGTCGCTGAAAAGGTAGCGCGCAGGGAACACACCATCTTTGATGTCGGGGGCGAACTTCTTGTTTGCGCCTGCATGGAAGTCTTTGGAGGTATAGTTGGCCGTCACCGTTCCGGGGAAGTGGGTCACGGTGTTGGTCACGGTATATTCGATAGAGAACGTGGTGTAAGTACCCGGGGGCAGCACGAAGGTTGCGGAGTTGTCGGCAGGGGTGGCAGTTGCAGGCAGGGTGAAGCCCGTGCCGTCTGTGCCTTGCAGGTTCAGCGTAATGCTCTGCGAGGGCCCTGCGGGCGCGGTGGCAATGTCGAGACCGGCATCGCCGAAGTTGAAAGTTCCGGCCAAGGGCTTATCGGCGGTTATCTTGATTTTAGAGAGTTTGCCGCCGGCTAACTTGCTGTCCGAAGAGAACGGTGTGAGGGTGAAGTAGGCAGCCTTATGGCGCAGGGTGAAGTCGTAGTGGTCGCCGTTCTTGGTGGCGGTGGCCGTTCCGCAGTCACCACACTCGCCTATCTGTGTTGCCTCGAGAGGCAGCTTCTGGGTCTGCACAGCGGCGATGGTCACCTTATCTTTCGTGCCGTTCTTGCCCGTGTAGCGCAGAATGTAGCTCGGGTCGGTGTAGGTGCCGTGGAAGTAGAACGTGGCCGTGGGCACTTTGGTGAGGGTTCCACCACCGGCCGCGAGTTGGTCGCCGATGTCTGAATGGTGGCTCTCTATCACGTCAGAGCCGGTGTTGAGCCACAGGTGGTCGTTCTCCGTCCAGTAGAACTTGACCTTTGAACCGGTATATTCGCCGGCGGTGCGGCTCTTGGCAGACTGCGGTGCGGGTGCCTCATCTATCATGGTAAAGGCCGTGGTGCCTGCCGTCGGGTTGTCTTTGTCCTGCGCAGCGTCGTCGCTTGCACAACCTGCCGTCGAAAGGAGTGCGGCGAGCAGGAACAGGAATGTCATTGCTTTTTTCATTGTTTCCTTGTTTTTAATTGTTCTTTACTTGTTTTTACGTTTCACTTGGTTTGTGCTTGGGGCCTACCAGCCCTCGTCGAGTGCGTCGTGGTGGCCTCCGAAGCTGGGCGTGTAGTGCTCGAAGTCTTCGTCCAAGGCGTCTTCGTGGCCGCCTGTTCCCGGCGAATACGGCTCGAACTCCTCGTCAAGGGCATCTTCGTGCCCTCCGGTTGCGTGCGAGCCGAGCAACAGCCGGCAATAGTCTTCCGTCTCGACCACCCGGATATGGGGAGGCACATAGACCCGCTTTTCTGTTTGTTTTCTGTTCATCTTTTATCTCGTTTTAGCGTGATACTCCTTGTTTGCATGTAGGGACGCACGGCTCGTGCGTCCGCTCCAATGGCCTATGAATTTGTCTGCTTGTTCACACACACTGTCATACTGCGCTGAGCGGATGCACGAGCCGTGCGTCCCTACATTTTGCTCCCTTATTTCGTTCATTTTTTGCTCGTAAAGGGATACGAATATTCGAACAAAGGGAATTCTTCTAAGCCCTTTGTTTATTAGTGTTACGCGCTCCTCGCGCGCGCGTACGTGAAGACGTTTAAACGCCAGGTGCGCTAAGTGTGTGTGTGTGTGTGTGTGTGTGTGTGTGTTAGCAAATTATTTGGATTAACCAAATAATAAGCGTTAAAAGATGCAGAGAAATCAAAGTTTCTTTGCATCAGGCTCACACCTTTATAATATATATGATTACTTTTTATCATCGCGTGCAAAGGTAAATAAAATTCGGGAAACAGAAAAGGAAAAGGGAGATAATCTTTCACAGACGGCAAAGAAATCGTGAAATAATGTGTCCCGTTATTTTGCTATCTCGTGCTTTTGGCGTAACTTTGCGCTCATAATTGATTGATAAAACTAATTTGTAACATGGTTAAAATCACTTTCCCGGACGGGTCTGTTCGCACGTATGAACAGGGCGTCACCGGTTTGCAAATCGCAGAGAGCATCTCGCCGGCTCTCGCCCGCAACGTTGTATCTTGCGGGGTTAACGGCGAGACCGTAGAACTGAACCGCCCCATCAACGAAGACGCGACGATTGCACTCTACAAGTTTGAGGACGAAGAGGGCAAGCACACCTTCTGGCACACGTCGGCGCATCTGCTTGCCGAAGCCTTGCAGGAGCTTTATCCCGGCATTCAGTTCGGCTTCGGACCGGCCATCGAGAACGGCTTCTTCTATGACGTCATGCCGGCCGAAGGGCAGGTGATTTCGGAGAACGACTTCGCCAAGATTGAGGCCAAGATGCTCGAACTGGCCAAGAAAGACGAGCCCGTCGTGCGGAGAGATGTTTCGAAGGCCGACGCGCTGAAGGAGTTCGAGGCCGACGGTCAGGCCTACAAATGCGAGCACATTGCACAGGACTTGGAAGACGGTACCATCTCCACCTACACGCAGGGCCGCTTCACCGACCTTTGCCGCGGTCCGCACCTGATGTCCACCGGGCTCATCAAGGCCGTCAAGATAACGAGCGTGGCCGGCGCATTCTGGCGCGGAGACGCCAAGCGCGAGCAGATGACGCGCATCTACGGCATCACGTTCCCGAAGAAGAAGATGCTCGACGAATACCTCGTCATGCTCGAAGAGGCCAAGAAGCGCGACCACCGCAAGATAGGCAAGGAGATGGAGCTCTTCATGTTCTCCGACCGCGTGGGCAAGGGGCTACCCATCTGGCTGCCGAAAGGCACGCAACTGCGTCTGCGCCTGCAGGAACTCCTGCGTAGCCTCCTGCGTCCCTATCACTATCAGGAGGTCATCACGCCCGGCATCGGCGGCAAGAGCCTCTACGTTACCTCGGGCCACTATGCCCACTACGGGAAAGATGCGTTCCAGCCTATCCACACGCCCGAAGAGGACGAGGAATACATGCTCAAGCCCATGAACTGCCCCCACCACTGCGAAGTCTACGCCCGCAAGCCGCGCTCCTACAAAGACCTGCCGCTGCGCATCGCAGAGTTCGGTACCGTGTTCCGCTACGAGAAGAGCGGTGAGCTGCACGGACTCACCCGCGTGCGCAGCTTCACGCAGGACGACGCCCATATCTTCGTGCGCTCCGACCAAGTGAGGGCCGAGTTCGAGGCCAATATCGATATCATTCTCAAGGTGTTCAAGATGTTCAACTTCGACAACTACGAGGCGCAGATATCCCTCCGTGACCCGAAAGACAAAGAGAAGTACATCGGCTCCGACGAGGTGTGGGAGGAGAGCCAGAGCGCCATTCGCGAGGCTTGCAAGGAAAAGGGCCTCACGGCACGCGAGGAGATAGGCGAGGCCGCCTTCTACGGACCGAAGCTCGACTTCATGGTCAAAGATGCCATCGGCCGCAAGTGGCAGTTGGGCACCATTCAGGTGGACTACAACCTGCCGGCCCGTTTCAAGCTGGAATATACGACCGAGGACAACGCCAAGCAGACGCCCGTGATGATACACCGCGCACCGTTCGGCTCGCTCGAGCGCTTCACAGCCGTGCTCATCGAGCACACCGCAGGCCACTTCCCCCTGTGGCTGACGCCCGACCAAGTGGCCGTGCTCCCCATCTCTGAGAAATATAATGACTATGCAAGGCGAGTAGTCGACCATCTCGACGCTGCAGGCGTGCGTTGCGTCATCGACGACCGCAACGAGAAAATCGGCCGCAAGATACGCGACAACGAGCTCAAGCGCGTGCCTTACATGGTAATCGTGGGCGAGAAGGAAGCCGCCGAGGGCCTCGTCTCCATGCGCAAGCAAGGCGGCGGCGAGCAGGCCACGATGACGATGGAGGCGTTTGCAAAGCGCATCAACGACGAGGTGGCCGAGCAGCTGAAGACGTTAGACTGACCCTTCACGCCGGCCCTGCAGGACAGGCGCGTCACACGGTAAGGCAGACAACATGACACCCGCAGCGGTGTCTGTTGTCTGCCTTTCTTATGCGCTGTCGCCACGCCTCCGGTCACGGGCTTTCTGTCGACGAGGAGTTCCACGGCTGTTTCATCTATGTGGAACTGTGCATTCCACGTACGTGGAACTGTGTGTTTCATCTACGTGGAATTGTGTGTTCCACGTACGTGGAACCATGTGTTTCATCTATGTGGGACTGTGTGTTTCACGTATGTAGGGCAGGTTGTTCTATATGCCTGTCCGTTCGGCAAGCAACTTGTCAACCCATTGACTTGTCGGCTTGTGGGCTAAGGCTATTCGTGATGGTAGGGCTCGCCTTTGATGATGGTGCAGGCGCGATAGAGTTGTTCGGTGAAGATGAGGCGCACCATCTGGTGGCTGAACGTCATGGGCGAGAGGGAGAGGCGTTCGTTGGCGCGGGCGTAGATGTCGGGGGAGAATCCGTAGGGACCGCCGATGAGGAAGACGAGACGTCGGGCGGTCTGCTGCTTTTGCTGCAACCAGCGGGCGAATGCGGTCGAGGTGTGCTGCGGTCCATGCTCGTCTAAGAGGACGAGGGTGTCGGTGGGGTGGAGGAGGCGCAGGACGAGGTGGCCCTCGCTCACCTTCTGCTGTTCTTCGCTGAGGCTCTTGGTGTTTTTCAGTTCGGGGACGACGGTGATGTCGAACGGCATGTAGTGTGTGATGCGACGGTGATAGTCGTCGATGCCGGCGAGGAGGTGCTTGTCGGTGGTTTTGCCTATGAGTATGAGGCGCGTCTTCATGTCATTGTTTCTTTCTGCGTGGGAACCATCCTTTTTCTACCCGCTTCTTTTGCTCGAACAGTTCACCGATGCTCCAAAGGAGCGATGCGCCGAGGACGCCGAGCACGGACGACCATACGACGTGGGCGACGCAGAGGGAAGCGGCAATGGAGGCGATGCCGAGAGCGAGGAAGAGGGGCCATGGGCGAGTGCCGAAGTAGTACTCGGTCTTGACGACGATGGGGTGGAAGATGCCGATGATGAGGAAGGTGGAGAGGGCGATGATGATGCCTGTGAGATACATATATAGTGATTTTAGGCGGCAAAGGTACAAAAAATAGTTGTGAAACGACGTGGTTTTTCGTCGAAAATGCTTATCTTTGCCCTAAACCAACTAAATACTTATGATTATGACAAACAGTGCAGAACTTATTTCACAGTGCGAGGCGAAAGCTAAGCAATGGCTTGCTCCGGCCTTTGACGAGGAGACGCGGAGGGCGGTCGAGGCACAGCTGGCTGCGACGGACAAGACGGAGTTGATCGAAAGTTTCTATAAGGATCTCGAGTTCGGGACAGGTGGGCTGCGCGGCATCATGGGCGCGGGCTCGAACCGTATGAATGTCTATACGGTGGGCATGGCTACACAGGGCTTTGCCAACTATCTGAAGAAAAACTTCGAGGGCAAGAAAGATATCGCGGTGGTCGTGTGTCACGATTGCCGAAACAACAGTCGTAAGTTCGCCGAGACCGTGGCGAACATCTTCTCGGCCAACGGCATCAAGGTCTATCTGTTCGACGATATGCGGCCCACGCCCGAGTGCTCGTATGCCATTCGTCACTTGGGGTGTCAGGCCGGCGTGAACATAACGGCGAGCCACAACCCGAAGGAGTATAACGGCTACAAGGCTTATTGGGAAGACGGAGCGCAGGTGTTGGCTCCGCACGACAAAGGTATCATCGACGAGGTGGGCAAGGTGAAGGTGGAGGACGTGAAGTTCAAGGGCAATCCGGCGCTCATTCAACTCATCGGCAAGGATATCGACGAGCCTTACCTGAACGAAATACATACGTTGAGCATCGACCCCGAGGTAATCAAACGTCAGCACGACCTGAAGATAGTCTACACACCGCTCCACGGCACGGGTATGATGTCTATTCCGCAGAGCCTGAAGTTGTGGGGCTTCGACAATGTGCATTGTGTGAAAGAGCAGATGGTGCGCAGCGGCGACTTCCCCACGGTGGTAAGCCCGAACCCCGAGAACGGCGAGGCATTGGCGCTGGCCATTCGCGACGCCAAAGCCTTGGACGCTGACATCGTGATGGCTTCAGACCCCGATGCCGACCGCGTGGGTATGGCTTGCAAGAACGACAAGGGTGAGTGGGTGCTCATCAACGGCAATCAAACGTGCCTGCTCTTCCTTTATTATATCATTACCAACCGCAAGGCAAAGGGCCTGTTGAAGCCGACCGACTTCATCGTGAAGACCATCGTGACGACTGAGGTCATTAAGAAGGTGGCCGACAAGGCGGGCATTGAGATGCGCGACTGCTACACGGGGTTCAAGTGGATTGCCCGCGAGATTCGCCTCTCCGAGGGTAAACAGAAATACATCGGTGGCGGCGAGGAGAGCTATGGCTTCCTTGCACAAGACTTCGTGCGCGACAAGGACGCCGTGTCGGCCATGAGCCTGCTGGCAGAGATTTGCGCGTGGGCCAAGGACCAAGGCAAGACGCTCTACGACGTGCTGATGGATATCTACTTGGAGTATGGCTTCTCGAAGGAGTTCACGGTGAACGTAGTCCGTCCGGGCAAGACAGGTGCAGATGAAATCAGGCAGATGATGACCAACTTCCGCAACAACCCGCCGAAGGAACTCGGGGGCAGTAAGGTTGTGCTGTGGAAAGACTACCAGTCGCTCGAGGCCCTGCACGCAGACGGCAGCAAGACCAAGCTCGATATGCCCGACACGAGCAACGTGCTGCAGTGGTTCTGCGACGACGGTACGAAGGTGAGCGTGCGCCCCTCGGGCACCGAACCGAAAATCAAGTTCTACCTTGAAGTGAAGGGCGAGATGAAGCACGCCTCGGAGTATGCCGCACTCGACGCCCGGGGCATGGAGAAGGTGAACGCCATCAAAAAGAGTCTTGGATTAGAATAAAAAGAATAAAGCATGAGCAAGTTAATTGTCAATTCATACGAAGAGTTCGCATCGCATCTCGGCCGTCAGCTTGGCGTGTCGGAGTGGTTGCAGGTAGACCAAGAGCGCATTAACAACTTCGCCGACGCTACGCTCGACCACCAGTGGATACACGTAGACGAGGCGCGCGCCAAGGCCGAGAGTCCTTACAAGAGCACCATTGCCCACGGCTACCTGACGCTCTCCCTGCTGCCTTACATGTGGAACCAAATCATCGAGGTGAACAACCTCAAGATGATGGTCAACTACGGCATGGACCGAATGCGCTTCGGCAAGCCCGTCCTCACGGGCAGTCGTGTGCGCCTTGTGACGGCGCTCGATGCCATCGAGAACCTGCGTGGCATCTGCAAGGCACAGATTGGTTTCAAGATTGAGATAGAAGGCGAGAAGAAGCCCGCCCTCGAGGGTGAGGCCACGTTCCTTTATTATTTTACTAACTCTTAATCTCTCCCAGAAGCCTCCCCCAAAAGCCTCTCCCCCGACCCCTCTCCCAAGGAGAGGGGAGTAAAATGCAAATAGACCTTGCGAACACTTTAGTTCACAAGGTCTATTTTGTTTATCATGCATTTTTCATCATTGCCTGCAAGCTTGGACTCCCCCTCCTTCGGAGGGGGTTGGGGGGAGGCTTTCTGTGGGTGGGCTTTTTTTTAACGGGGAGGGCAACACAGACAAGCGAGTTAATCATAAGGTGAATTTTGATTTTGACTAAATACAGGTAAGTCGTGCGCCCTCCCCAAGAAACCTCCCCCGCCCCCCGAAAACCTCCCCCGCCCCCTCCGAAGGAGGGGAGACCGAGCTTGCACCAAATTAGTTTGCACGCTGTTCGCGCTCCCCTCCCTTCGGGAGGGGTCGGGGGTGGGTTTGAGGGCTTTAATTCCCGTGCTGCCCAATTCCCCCTTCTTCTTTTTTCTTTTTCTTCTTTTCTTCCTTCCGCTTCGGGTTATCCACTTCCACTTCTATTTTCTTCAGCGTGTCGGCGATAGACTGCTTCCAGCGCACCAATATACGGGGACGCTTCAACGAAGTGGCACACACGTCGACTTCCTTAGCCTCCATCTTCGAGGGAATCGTAGTACGAATGGAAAAGATGTCGCCGAGGTCGAGCGAACCGCCGAGGGTGACCACCTCCTTGATGATGTTTTTCAGCGTGATGAGCACGTTGCGCACGTCGCCCTCACTCAATGAGGTTTCACGCACGATGCGCTCCACGAGCCACGTCGACGAGAACTTGTTCGGAGCCTTGGGTTCTGCACAATAAGCCTTCTGCCCTTTTTTCGGGCCTACGCCGAGCACGCGCTCGACAACTTTAAAGATAATCATGTTTTTAATGTATTAAATGAATAAATGTGGGGCTCGGTCGTGAGGCCTTGCCCCGTTAACGAAATTTGTTTTCATTTTGCCTCTCCGTTGAGAGGTCTCTGCCTTCTTACCGAGAAGTCTTTTGTCTTCCTATTGAGAAGCCTTTTGTGTTCCCATTGGGAAAGGTCTTGTCTTCCTATTGGGAACACCTTGGTCTTCCTATTGGGAAAGATCGAGGCTTCTCACTGGGGAATACGATTTTAAAATCATTTTCTCACTCGGCAGTCCACAGATGCATACCATGCCCGTAATATTCGTATTGCACGGACACGCCATCTTTGGCAAAGTACATGTAATAGTAGATGTCTGAATACCCCGGAACAACAGGTGGACTTGCCCAGTAGTAGCCACGATCAAAATCGAGCAACGTCCACCCGTAGTTGTAGTAATAACCACAAGCTGGGAGAAAAAAGTAATCGTCGGGGTTGCTTGGCCTGCCCTGGGTGCTGTTGTTAATGATGTTGGTGGGGTTGCTCATAGCTGTGGTTCGGTAATCGGTGCCGCCATAATTAGAATTGGTAAAGCCTGAGATTTTAGCCTTTTTCTTAAACCACATGCCGCGGACGTACAAATGATCATTCATTGTCCAAAGGGTCGTAGCGTCCCAATGGGGGTCGCCTTTCATAGCATACCAACAAGCTTCGTTTACGTTGGGGCAACCGGCAGCAACAGTTTCATCCCAGAGCCGGGGGTAACCGCCGGAGTATTCTTTAACCTGTAAGTCGGTATGTACCTTTTTGTTCTTACCGGCGGTAAAAGTCATGCTGGGATAGGTCTTGGTGATGGTGCCGGTGAGACGAGTTTGTTGATCATAGAGCGTATACTCGATACTGACATTGCTGTAAGTACCGGGGTTGACGACCATCGTAGCAGTTTTGGTGGTAACAGTAGATGTGTTGGGGACAGGGAAGTAGTTGAGGCTTAACTCAATACTGTTGGAAGTGGAGGCGGGGTTGCTGAGCGTACCATCGTCGGCGAAGTTGAAGGTGCCGGCGAGTGCATCGGAAGCGTGGCCGGTGAACACGCGGATCTTTAGGACGCAAGCATTTTGATTTTGTGCCCATGTTTGTGTTGAATAAGGTATAAAGGTGACGTAGGAGGCCTTGTGGTCGAGGGTGAAGTTATAACCTGTTCCCGAATAGATAGCTGTTCCTGTTCCGCAGTCGCCGCTCTCACCGATGTGCGAGGCATCGTTAGGTATGGTCTGTGATTGTTGAGCCTTGATGGTCACCTTGTCGCCCACTGTGCTGCCCTTGCCCGTGTAGCGGACGGGATAGGAGGGAGCAGTATAGGTACCCGCGAAATAGAACCGTGCCGTTGCTGCCCGTTTTACAGCCCCCGGCACCGTGGGGCTATAGGTGAGCATTGCAGAGATGTTGTTGCTGTTGTCTTGTATCAACGTTCCGTTGTTCACCCACAGGTGGTCGCCCTCCGTCCAATAGAAGTTCAGGCCCGAGCCGTCGTATTCTGCTGTCGTTCGGGTTGCGCCACCATCTACCGTAAATGCGGTGAGGCCTTTGGTGTCGGGCTTCTGTGCTTGCTCTTGCTGGCTGTTTGTTTCTTCGCTTGCACAGGCTGCCATCAGGAACAATGCGCCTGTAAGTGCGAGCAGGGATAATGCGTTTGTTTTCATCTTCTGTTCTTTTTTAGTCATTGAAACGTTTTGTTACTGCAGGCCCCACGGTTGCGGAGTTTCTTCCTCTTCGTCTTCGAAATCATCGTAGTAGCCTCGCTTTGCATCATTGATGTCGTTTCCGTCGTCGCCGGCTTTAGTGTGCCCGCCGCTGTTGGAGAACGCGTTCAATAGGGGTTGACCTTCGAATGGGTTATGAATAACCTCGATGGAAGGACTCACATACCGTTTCTTTTTGAATTGTTTTCTGTTCATAATCTCTAATTTATAGGGTGAATATTGTTTTGCTTTCCTTGTCTCGTTGCGTGCATGGTGCATGTAGGGACGCACGGCTCGTGCGTCCGCTCCAATGGCCTGTTAACTGCCAACTCGTCAACCGCGGTGAGCGGACGCACGAACCGTGCGTCCCTACACGCTCTTGCGTCTTTTCGTTTGCTTCCTTTTGCGTCTTTTTGTTTGCGAATGCATGTAGGGACGCACGGTTCGTGCGTCCGTTCCAATACCCCGTTAACTTCCAACTCGTCAACCGTGGTGAGCGGACGCACGAGCCGTGCGTCCCTACATGCTCTTGCGTCTTTTCGTTTGCTTCCTTTTGCGTCTTTTTGTTTGCGAATGCATGTAGGGACGCACGGCTCGTGCGTCCGCTCCAATGACCTGTTAACTGCCAACTCGTCAACCGTGGTGAGTGGACGCACGAGCCGTGCGTCCCTACATTTTGCTTCCTTATTTCGTTCATTTTTTGCTCGTAAAGGGACACAAATATGCGAACAAAGGGAACTCCGAGAAGCCCTTTATTTATTGGGGTTACGCGCGCTTCGCGCGCGCGTACGTGAAGACGTTTAAACGCCAGGTGCGCTAAGTGTGTGTGTGTGTGTGTGTGTTAGCAAATTATTTGGATTAACCAAATAATAAGCGTTAAAAGATGCAGAGAAATCAAAGTTTCTTTGCATCACCGTACACATCTTATTATCGTTGATTGAAAATATCATCTTGGCGGCAAAGGTAAGGCTTTCTTTTCAAACTGCCAAACTTTCAGCGGATAAAATCTCTTTGTTCTCTTATTCGAAACCACGAAATGAAAAAGAAACCAGAGGAAATCATTGTAGGGTTTCGGGTTATTTGCTACCTTTGTCAACGAGAAACAAACCCACCGATACCGTTGAACGATACGATAACGAGAAACAAGAAAGACGCGGAATTCGACTTGCTGTTCACCCGTATGAAAGCACACGACGACCGGAATGCTTTTCGCAGCCTGTTCGAAGCGTTCTTTGCACCCTTGTGTGTGTTTTCCGGCCGCTTTATCCCCGACACTGATGCGGTAAAAGACATTGTGGAAGACGTGTTTGTCGCATTGTGGGAGCACCGTGATGAGATAGAGCCGGCAACCTCGGTCAGGGCATACCTTCAGACCGCTACAAGGAACCGATGCTTGAACGTTCTCAAACACGACGCTGTTCAGCAACGCTACGTGGAATATGTCAATTTGCAGTCGGCTGTGACGAAAGATACCGATGAACTTCTTGTGTACGAGGAATTGCAAGAGCAATTGAACAAGATAGTAGACTCCCTCCCCGATGCTTACAGAATTGCTTTCGTGATGGGCCAGCTGCAGGAAGAGAAGACCTCGGCCATCGCGAAAAGGCTTCAGGTTTCAGAACGAACGGTAGAACGCTTGAAACTTAAAGCCCGACAGATTATCTGTCATGAGATAGGTAAGCGCTATTCGCTTCTCCTATTGTATGTTTTGTATGTTGCCTTAGAATTGCTTTAAAATACTTATTTTAGGGTATTGCCGCTTTTCCAATCTCTTGCTATTTTTGGGTCGTAAACTTCTACTTGCTTCTCTCAACTTGTGGAGAAACAGCGAGTCTTAATGAAATGTATATGATAAAGACGCTCAAACGCATGAGAGCTTACATGGGAGGGCGCAGACTTCTGCTGCCTTGCTCCATCGGGTTGTCGGCGGTCAACGGACTGCTGTCGCTCGTTCCCTTTGTCTTCTTGTGGCTTGTAGTGCGCACGTTGCTCATGGCAGACGGCAATCTTTCCGATACACCTTTGTGGAATTATGCCATTGCTGCGTTGGTAGTGTCCGTAGTCAACGTGTTGCTATACTTTGCAGCACTCATGTGCTCGCACCTTGCCGCCTTCCGTGTTGAAACCAATATGCGACGCAGTGCCATGGAACGCCTGATGCGTATGCCGCTGGGCTACTTTGACACCCGTAACACAGGCCAAATGAGGAAGGTCATTGATGAAGACTCCGGACAAACGCACACCTTTGTGGCGCACATTCTGCCCGATGTAGCAGGAAGTATCGTCGCTCCTCTCGGTGTCCTTATCCTCTTGTTTACGGTTGACTGGCAGCTTGGTCTTGCTTCGATGTTGCCGATTGTTAGTGCCTTCGGTATCATGGGGTATATGATGAACCCGAAGAATAACGATTTCCAACGAATGTATCTCGACGCACAGGAGAAGATGAGTGCAGAGGCAGTGGAATACGTACGTGGCATTCCCGTGGTGAAAGTCTTTCAACAAACGGTCTTCTCATTCAAAAGGTTCTACGACAGTATCATCAGCTATCGCGACCTCGTCAGCCGCTATACCCTCCTGTGGCGCATACCCATGTCGGCCTACACCGTTGCTATCAATGCCTTTGCTTTCTTCCTCGTGCCCACAGGAATTATTCTGATAAGCCACGGCGAGCACCCGGCAATGGTCATAGCCGACCTTTTCCTCTATGTCGTGATAGCACCTGTTATAGCTGCCAATATAATGAAGGCTATGTATCTCAGTCAGAATCTCTTCTTGGCGAATGAGGCCGTAGACCGTTTGGAGAAACTTACCGCTACGCCTCCGCTGCCCGAACCTGCAGTGCCGGCCAAACCTCAAGGGTTTGACATTAGGCTGAACGATGTCTCTTTCCGCTATGAGGGAGCTGCGAAGGATGCCGTGAGCCATATCAACCTAACTATTCCCGAAGGTAAGACGGTGGCCCTCGTCGGTGCCTCTGGAAGTGGAAAGACCACGATTGCACGACTTATCCCACGCTTCCGCGACGTGACGGAAGGCAGTGTGACCATCGGCGGAACCGATGTACGCTGTATGGACAAGACCGATTTGATGCGCAGCGTGTCGTTCGTCTTTCAGAATACGCGCCTCTTCAAGACTTCCCTCTTGGAGAATGTGCGCTATGGAAGTCCGGAAGCGACGCTTGAGGAAGTGAACCGCGCCATAGATCTCTCGCAAAGTCGTGACATCATCGATCGCTTACCACAAGGACTGGATACCGTCATCGGGGCCGAAGGAACCTATCTGTCGGGTGGCGAACAGCAGCGCATCGCCCTTGCCCGTGCCATATTGAAAGATGCTCCCGTTGTGGTGCTCGACGAGGCAACCGCCTTTGCCGACCCCGAGAACGAACATCTCATACGCATGGCTCTCGCTAACCTTACCCAAGGTAAGACTGTCCTCATGATAGCCCACCGACTGACCACCGTAGTAGACGCCGATAACATCGTCGTCGTTGATGGTGGAAGTATTGTCGAACAGGGCACGCACGAAGAACTGCTGGCTCGAAAAGCCACCTATTATAATATGTGGAACGAATACCAAAGAGCGATAGCGTGGAAACTATAACCAACCATCAAAGATACAACTATGATCAGATACTTTCAAAACCGTTTCGCTCTTTCTGAGAAAGGAGCGAAGGACCTGCGGAGGGGCATCATCTTCTCCACGTTACTCAACCTTGCGTTGATGTTGCCACCCACTTACCTCTTCTTCTTTCTCATGGAATACCTTGACGCCCAGCCCGGCCTGCAACCCCATGCACTGTGGGTTTATCTGCTATTAGCCGGCGGTTTGGCCGTCGTGATGTTTGTCGTGGCCCGATGGCAGTATGATAGTACCTATACCACCGTTTATACCGAGAGCGCACGACGCCGCATCAACATGGCTGAGAAGTTGCGCCGGCTACCGTTGGCCTTCTTCGATGAGCGTAATCTCTCCGACCTCACATCGACTGTAATGGAGGATTGCACACAACTTGAACAAACTTTTTCACATGCTGTTCCACAGCTCTTTGCCTCTGTGTTAAGCATGATTGTCATTGCCGTCAGCCTGTTTTGTTACGATTGGAGATTGGCGACCGCGCTCTTTTGGGTAGTACCGATGGCGCTTGCTATGCTGTTGCTGTCGAAACGCCGACTCAATAAGGTCTTCAATAGCCATTATCTTAAGAAGCGCGGTGTCACCGAACAGATACAAGAAGGATTGGAATGCGTACAGGAAATCCGTGCTTACGGTGGGGAGCAGGCCTACTGTCAAAGCTTCGACCACAGACTGAAAGGCTACGAGTGCGAACTCATTCATGGAGAATTGGTGGCGGGCGTCTGCCTAAATCTCTCGGCCATGCTGTTGAAGTTGGGCCTGCCCACCGTTATTCTCTTGGGAGCTTTCCTGTTTCAGCGCGGCGACGTTTCCCTTTTCGTTTACATGGTGTTCCTCCTTGTCTCGGCCATGGTTTACAATCCGGTGCAAGAGGTGTTCGCTCATTTGGCCATTCTCTCGTTCCTCGACGTGCGCATCAACCGCATGAAGGAAATCGAGGCAATGCCCACACAAGAAGGTAACGAGGAAGCTTCGATGAAACGATACGACATTGAGTTTCGCAACGTTAGCTTTGCCTATGAAAGCGACAAGCAGGTGTTGCACAACGTCTCTTTTACGGCCCGGCAAGGCGAGGTGACTGCCCTTGTGGGACCATCGGGCGGTGGAAAGAGCACTGCTGCCAAGCTTGCCGCACGCTTCCGTGATATTGATGCAGGGGAGATACTGCTCGGTGGTTGCAACATCGCGACCGTCGATCCTGAGGAATTGCTAAAGAACTTCTCTATCGTTTTCCAAGACGTGCTACTTTTCAATGCTTCCATTGCCGATAACATTCGCATTGGCCGGCGCGAAGCAACCGACGACGAGGTACGACGCGCAGCACGGTTGGCACAGTGTGACGATTTCATCAGTCGCATGCCGCAAGGCTACGACACAGTCATCGGGGAAAACGGAGAGACACTCTCTGGCGGTGAGCGTCAGCGTATCTCCATCGCGCGTGCACTCTTGAAGAATGCACCCATCATCCTTCTTGACGAGGCCACCGCCGGCCTTGACGCAGAGAACGAAACGAAGATACAGGCCGGTATTTCCGAGCTTGTGCGCGACAAGACCGTCATCGTTATTGCCCACCGCATGCGTACCGTTCGCAATGCCGACCACATCGTGGTGCTCAAAAATGGTACTGTTGCCGAGCAGGGCACGCCCGATGAACTGATGGCGCAGAAAGGCGAGTTCGCCCACATGGTGGGGTTGCAACAAGGAAAAGCCTAACACCCATCCCAGCCCCCCGTTGTCGTGACGGGAGCGGCAGGAACCTTGAAGAGGTGACGGAACGAAGCAAAAGTTGTTTCCGCAGGTCCGTCACCTCTTTTTTTCGGGGGGGGTATCGATACATTTCTTAACGTTTAACTGTCAGAGTGCGGCACTCCTATACTTTTCTTAACGTTTAGCGGTTAGAGTACGGTACTCCTATACTTTTCTTAACGTTTGACTGTCAGAGTACGGTACTCCTATACTTTTCTTAACGTTTTACTGTCAGAGTGCGGCACTCCTATACTTTTCTTAACGTTTTACTGTCAGAGTGTGACACTCCTATACTTTTCTTACCGTTTAATTGTCAGCGTGCGGCACTCCTATGCATCTTTTGCCTTTTTAAACCCTGTCGGTGCTCCCGCTGATATGTATTTTACCCCCTTGGCTTCCGGCGGAGGTCCCGCTACGTATTTTTTTGTTTCTCGAAGTCTCGGCGGAGGCACCGAGGCTCTTTTTTGATTTTCCCCCATTGGGATTTATCCCGAACTCGCGTAAATTTAGTGTGCCGAAACGAATTCGTTCAAGAAGCGGGTGTCGTTTTCGGAAAACATGCGGAGGTCGCTGACACGGTATTTCAGGTTGGTTATTCGCTCTACGCCCATACCGAAGGCATAACCTGTGTATTCGTTACTGTCGATGCCGCAGGCTTCGAGCACGTTCGGGTCTACCATACCGCAACCGAGGATTTCGACCCAGCCGGTGTGTTTGCAGAAGCCACAACCTTCGCCACCGCAGATGTGGCAAGAAATGTCCATTTCGGCACTGGGTTCGGTGAAAGGGAAGTAGCTTGGGCGTAGGCGTATCTTAGTTTCGGGGCCGAACATCTCGCGGGCGAACGTGAGCAGTACTTGTTTCAGATCGGTAAAGCTGACGTTCTTGTCGACATACAGGCCTTCTACCTGATGAAAGAAGCAGTGGGCACGGGCGCTGATAGCCTCGTTACGATAGACGCGCCCCGGACAAAGAATGCGAAACGGCGGCTTGTGGGTTTCCATGAAGTGCGACTGGTCGCCGGAAGTGTGGGAACGCAGTAGAATGTTCTTTGTTACGTCGTCAGGATTGCTTTGTTCGATGAAGAATGTGTCTTGCATGTCGCGTGCAGGGTGATCGGCAGCAAAGTTGAGCATGGTGAACACGTGCTTGTCGTCATCGATTTCCGGACCGTCGGCCAACACAAACCCCATGCGTTGGAAGATGTCGATGATTTCGTTCTTGACGATGGTCAGAGGGTGACGTGCGCCTAACGGGATGGGGTAGGCTGTGCGAGTGAGGTCAAGGTCGTCGGTTTGGGTCTCGACTTGCGTGAGGCATTCTCTGAGGCTGTTGATTTTATCGGTGGCAGCCTGCTTCAGTTCGTTGATTTTAATGCCGATATTCTTCTTTTGATCTGCAGCCACGTTGCGGAAGTCGGCCATTAGTGCGTTTATCTCGCCTTTTTTACTGAGATATTTGAGGCGTAATTGCTCTACTTCATCTGCATTCTTGGCCGTCAGACTGCCTACTTCCTGCAGGAGAGTTTCTATTTTTTCTAAAAGCATATTTTTATCTTTTCGTTAGATGGTTGCAAAGATAAGGATTTTAATCGAGAACAAATAAGTGAAAATAATAATTTTGCTGTAGGTTCGTATTTTTCCGAAGGTTTATTGGGTCAATCAAAATTTAATTGTAATTTTGCAATGTGCTTGAGCGTGTATTATCACCTCGGCAAAAGAATATGAAAAAGTTTGCTATAATTCTTGTTTTCTCTATCATCTTTGTGACTGCATTCATTTCGACAACAGGTTGTACGGACAAGAGACCAACGCCTTCAGACAGTGCGGCCGTGGACTCGATACAGTCGGATTCGACTGCGGCCGACACGTTGGAAACACTGATAACGGAGCAGCCGATGCCAAAGTCAGCCGATGAACTATTTGATGATTTCTTCTTCAACTTCGCAGCAAACAGGAAACTGCAACGTAAACGCATTCATTTTCCGTTGCCAATCTATCGGGATGGAAAGGTTGAGAAGACGATTCGGAAAGGCGAATGGAAGACAGACAACTTCTTCATGCGACAGGATTTTTATACGTTGATATTTGATAATGCCAAGCAGATGCAGGTTGTCAAGGACACAACCATCGGACATGTCGTTGTGGAGAAAATCTACTTCAAGACAAAGACCGTCAAACAGTATCTTTTTAACAGGGTCAATGGTGAGTGGTTGCTGACTTCTATCAATTTCAAGCACATGTATCAGAATAGTAATGCCTCGTTTCTTGCGTTTTATCAAAGGTTTGCGGCAGACTCGGCCTTCCAGATTCAGAGTGTGAACGACCCGCTGAAGTTTGTCGGCCCCGATCCGGATAATGATTTCGCTACGACATCGGGAACGCTATTGCCTGAACAATGGTCTTCTTTTGCACCGGAATTGCCTCGCGACTTGATCTATAATATCATTTATGGGCAAAAATATGTGACCAGCGATCAAAAGATATTCGTCATTCGCGGTATTGCCAATGGCTTGGAAACGGAGTTGACGTTCAAACGTCGCGGTGGAAAGTGGAAATTGACAAAACTATCTATGTAGCGGGAAAGGCTTCGTGCGATGAAAGATTTGAAAGATTATAGGCTTCTGAAGCATAATACATTCGGTATTGATGTGTCGTGTAAACGTTTCTTGGAATATGCCTCTGTCGATGAAGCCATGGAATTGACTGCGTCTTTGACGGAGGAAGATGACCCTCTGCTGATCATCGGTGAAGGAAGTAATCTGCTGTTAAAGGGGGATTATCCGGGAACCGTGATTCATTCGGCCGTTCATGGTATTGAAGTGCAGCCAACCACCGATGGATATTGGTTGTTGCGTTGCGGCTCGGGTGAGCTTTTCGACGATGTCGTGGCTTATGCCGTAGCGCACGGATATTATGGAATGGAAAATCTTTCGCTGATTCCGGGCGAAGTGGGAGCAAGTGCGGTTCAGAATATCGGTGCATACGGTGTTGAGGCTAAAGACTTTATCGTCGAAGTGGAGGCTGTCGAAATTGTAACCGGAAGGATTGTGAAGTTCACGAACACCGAATGTGAATATGGTTATCGTCAAAGCAAGTTCAAACATGATTGGAAAGAGCATTTTCTGATGACCCATGTTACCTATCGACTGTCAAGCACATTCAATCCAAAATTAAGTTATGGCAACATTTGTTCCAAACTTGCAGAAAAGCATATTAAGAACCCGACAGCCGAGGAATTACGAAATGTAATTATTGAAATCAGACAAGAGAAACTTCCCGACCCGAAGATTATCGGTAATGCCGGTAGTTTTTTCATGAATCCCATAGTTGATGAAGCTAAATATAAGGAGCTGTCGGCCGTTTACCCACAGATGCCATTTTACCGTATATCCGAGAATGCATATAAAATTCCGGCAGGTTGGATGATTGAACAGTGTGGTTGGAAAGGCAAAACATTGGGAAAGGCCGGCGTCTATGAGAAGCAAGCATTGGTGTTGGTCAACCTCGGAGGGGCAACGGGAGAAGAAATTATTGCACTTTATCATGCCGTTCAGCATGATGTCAAAGCACGTTTTGGTATAGCAATAAATCCGGAGGTGAACATACGATGAAAGTCGTTTTATTGGGGACAGGTACTTCGCAGGGAGTTCCGGTGTTGGGATGTGATTGTGAAGTATGCAAAAGTTCCGACCTACATGACCAACGGCTGCGGTCTTCAGCTTTAATAGAAACAGCTTCCACACGTGTGTTGATTGATTGTGGCCCAGATTTCAGGACACAGATGCTGAAACAGCCTTTCCGAAAGATTGATGCTGTGTTGTTGACGCATATACACTACGACCATGTAGGAGGTATTGATGACTTGCGACCTTATTGTAGATTCGGGGATATCAATCTCTATGCTGATGCAAGTGTCGTTCAGGGTTTACGCCATAATATGCCTTATTGTTTCCCAACCGAAGGCACATTGTATCCCGGAGTCCCGAGATTGAATTTGCATGAGATAGAAGCCCATAAGCCAATATCTATCGGCGATATGGATATTATACCCGTAAGGGTGATGCATGGTCAACTACCTATCCTCGGATTTAGGATAGGGAAATTGGCCTATATTACGGATATGAAGTATATGGAAGAAACGGAATATCCCTATTTAAATGGGATAGAGGTTTTGGTTGTTAATGCCTTGCGGTGGAAACGGGAACATCACAGCCATCAGTTGGTAGATGATGCCATCGCTTTTTCCCAAAAAATCGGTGCCAAACGTACGTCTCTCATTCATATGACACACGAGATAGGCTTGCATGCGGATGCAAACCGTTTGTTGCCGGAAGGTATCAAATTTGGGTATGATGGAGAAATCATCACGGTCTGAACTTGCGATAGAGTTTCCAGCCTAAAATAATACCATCAAGCACACTAGCTCCGGTGTTGATAATTCCTGAGATACGCTGTGAAGGGCTTGTGTTCTTTGTACGGTTCCCTGACGAGTGAAAGAGATCGCCCCAAAGACTCCTTATCTTTTGGTCTTCTTTGAGGATATCATCGCGTAATTTTTCTCTACGCAACTTGATATCGTTAAGAGATTTATATTCAGCAACTGTTTCCATGAATTACTTGTTAAAAAAGAGAAGGGCTAAAAAACGAACTAAGGGCCGCTCAATCCATTGGTGCCTGAACAGTATACAAAGCATAAGCATCAATAGGTAGAAACCTCCCACAATACAGAACGCTGCTACGTTACCCAAACTCGAACTAAGTGCAAATGCGGCAGCAAAACTCAGATAAATGAGTGCCAGCATCAGCAGGACGACAAAGATTGCGGAGATAGTGATTGCCGTTAGTAATCGAACAATCTTTTCGAACACATCAAGCTTCAGAGATTCGGTCTGAAGCTCAATGTAGTGTTTCGACACCTCAATGAGTTGTCCTATGGTTTCGATATTCTTATCGTTAGAAAACATACAATCAATCTGTTACTGTTTCCGGTGCAGCATCTTTGATGTCGTCGACCAAATCTTCCACATCCTTTCGTGTGAGTTTGATGTTATGCCTTTTGCAGAAATCATCAACAGCATCTGTGATTTTACTACGTGTGTCTGTTCCCTTTTCCGGGGCCATCAGCAATCCAAGAGCAGCACCGGCTATAGTTCCGCCGATAAAAGCTCCAATGTAACCTAAAGTTTTCATACGCTCAATATTTAATTGTTAGACATAATAATATAATACATTGATCAATACAGACCAATATTAAGGCAAATATAATAAATGTTTTGTAAGTATGCAATGAAATCTATTTCCTTTTTGTTATTTTTTATGTATTTCTTTGATTTAACAAACTTTATGCGCGTTCTTCGCTATTTATTGTGATATATTTTGTACTTTCGCAACAATAAAATTTAAGTCTAATTTCAATAAATAGGAGAATTATGAAAAAAACTTTGGTATTATGTATAGGTCTTTGTTCTGCTTTTGTTTTCACGGGTTGTAAGTCAAGTGAAAGTGCATATAAGAAAGCTTACGAAAAAGCTCAAGCTCAAGCGAACACACAGCAAGCCGAAGAACCACAAACGACTGCTCCCGTTGTGACTCCCTTGGAACAAAGACCGGTAACCGAGACAACCGTTATGGATAATACGGATAATGCCGTTGTTCGTCAAGAAAACTTCTCGGTTATAGGTGGTCCTAATGTCAGAAGTTTTGGTGTGGTAGTTGGATCGTTCTCATTGAAAGCTAATGCAGAGGGACTTCAGAATACACTGAAGAGTGCAGGTTACGATGCCTCTATCATCTATAACAGCGAGCGTAACATGTATCGTGTTGTGGCAACTTCATTTGATAACAAGAACGATGCTGTCAGAAGTCGCGACGCTTTGCGCTCAAAATATGCTGACGCTTGGTTGCTTTTTAAGAAGTAGACCAAGTAAGTAGATATTCTCTGGAAACGAGAGGCATATCTATATGGCACGTATATTGGCCATAGATTACGGTAAAAAGCGTACGGGCCTGGCTGTGACCGATCCATTAAAGATTATAGCAAATGGGTTGGCCACAGTTTCTACAGCGGGATTGATTGATTATCTAAAGGATTATATCGCGAAAGAACAAGTAGAGCGTATCGTGATTGGGAGGCCTCTGCAATTGAATGGAAGTCCGAGTGAGAATCTTGCAAGAGTTGAACGATTTGTCAATCGTTGGCGTAAGGTGATGCCGGAGATACCTATCGATTATTTTGATGAACGCTTTACATCGTCATTGGCACATCAGGTTATTTTAGATAGTGGCGTCAAAAAGAAGGTGCGCAGGGAGAACAAAGGATTGGTAGACGAAATCTCTGCAACGATCATACTGCAAGACTATATGCAGTACAGAACCTCGGTACTTAAATAAGAAGAAGATAACAGAATGATATTACCTATATATATATATGGACAGCCTGTCTTGCGAAAAGTGGCGAAGGATATAACTCCGGACTATCCCAATCTCAAGGAACTTATCGCAGATATGTTTGAATCATTGATGGCGAGTAATGGTATTGGATTGGCTGCCCCACAAATAGGCAAGGACATTCGGTTGGTCGTTATTGATTTAGATGTCTTGAGCGATGATCTCCCCGAGTATAAAGGCTTCCGAAAAGCGTTTATCAATGCACACATCATAGAATTTGATGAATCTTCTCCCAAGGAAACAATGGAAGAAGGTTGTCTTTCGTTACCGGGACTCTCTGAGCGTGTGACGCGTCCGACACGTATCCATGTGAAGTATCAAGATGAAGATTTTGTCGAACATGACGAGTGGGTCGAAGGTTATTTAGCACGCGTCATGCAACATGAGTTCGACCATTTGGATGGAAAGATGTTCATCGACCACCTCCCACCTTTCCGCAAACAGATGATTGTCGGCAAACTGAAAGCCATGTTGAAAGGAAAGGTCAGCTGTGCTTATCGCACGAAAGTCGTGTGCAAGTAAGTTTCCGACAATGTTGAGGCGCCTACTAATTCTAATCACCTTTTCTTTTACTGTGCATGCTGTAGGCCTTGCACAGTACAACACACAGCGTTTGCTTGACGTAAGTGCGACGGCCTTAGACAATAAAGACTTTGTGGTCGTTATCCAATATTGCAACAACATCATTTCCAACCGCCCCAATCTCTACAAGGCATGGTTTTATCGGGGCGTAGCCAAGCATTGCTTAGGCGATTATACGGGGGCCGAAGAGGACTACAATCAGGCTGTAAAACTCAATCCTTATGTGCACGAACTCTTTCGTGAACGGGCCAATAACCGAATGTCTCTGAAGACATACGACCTTGCTACCGAAGATTACAGTCGTGCCATTGCGCTGTCCCCCGACAATAAGGAATATTGGTTCAACCGGGCCTTGTCGCGCTATTATCAAAAGGACGTGAAACAGACTCGCCAAGACCTGCAATACATTCTGAAGCGATGGCCCACTTTGCCCAACACCTATGCCCTGATGACAGAAACCTATCTGAATGCCAACGACACACTGAATGCGCGTCGATGGGTGGAGAAGACATTGAAAGTCAATCCCTACGATGGCAACTCTTGGTCGATATTGGGCCGTCTTTGCCTGCGAAGGAATAATTGGAACAAGGCCGAACAGGCTTTCAGTCAGGCCATACACTATACGCCCAACGTGGTCAACAACTACACCTATCGGGCGATGTGCCGGGTAAACCTGAACCGCTTGGGGCAGGCGATGGACGACTTCGACAAGGCTATCGAAATGGACCCCAACAGTTTCCTTGCCCACTACAACCGCGGACTGTTAGGTGTTACCGTAGGCGACGACAACAAGGCCATCAGAGACTTCAGCTTTGTCTTGCGCTTGGAACCCAACAACCTTCAGGCCTTATACAACCGTGCCCTGCTGCTTGACAGGGTGGGGAACTATACCGAGGCCATAGCCGATTATTCCCGCGTCATCAATAAGTTTCCCAACTTTTGGGCAGGCCTGTTGAACCGTGCCAAGTGCTATCGCCATTTGGGCATGACGGCCAAGGCCGAGCTCGACGAGTTCCGTGTGCTCAAGGCACAGATGAACAAGCATCTGGGCATTCAGCAACGCTGGAGCAAGGAGAAGTTGCGTCAAGTAAGGAAGATGAACGACTTCGACATCGAGAAATACGACCGCTGGATCGTCCTTGGCGAAGAAGTTTCGACCCCGCAGTATTCAAGCAATATCCGGGGATATATCCAGAATCGTCGGGTGTCTACCGATTACATGCCGATGTATTTCCTGTCCTATCAATCCTACACCAACGGGGTGAACGATTATCAGGTGTCGAGTAAAGAGGTCGATGGGTTCAACGAACGGCAGGCACCCTTGTACAAGCTCTACGTCACTTGCCGTACGGTTCCGGCCAACGAGCAGCAAGCCAAGCAATATTTCCGTTTGATAGAGCGTCTTTCCGAGCGCATCAATAAGTTCTCCGACCCGAAAGCACTGCCTTCACTGTTGTTGCAGCGGGCTGTGGCCTATACGGCAACCTACGATTACGCGGACGCCTTGAACGACCTTTCTGCCTGCATCGAGCAAGACTCCACCCTCTCCATGGCCTATTGGCAACGGGCGGCCTGCCTCATCCTGTCCGCCAATAACGAAAATACCACAGCATCGGACGAGTTGGTCATCAAGAAAGCCATCGATGATTTGAAAAAGGCGATGGCACTCAATGCCGATAATCCCTACCTGCACTACGATTTAGGCAATGCCTATGCCTTGCAGAAAGATTATGCCCGTGCGATGGTCTACTACGACAAGGCCCTAAAGCTCGATAGTCGTATCGCCGAGGCCTATTACAACCGTGGCCTCGTCAAGATAGCCCTACAGCAACAGATCGAAGGGCTCAAAGACCTTGGCAAAGCAGGTGAACTTGGCCTCTACGATGCCTATGGAGTGATAAAGCAGGTAGAAAAGTGAGGTCCTAAAAGCCCCCGGCCTCCCCAAGGGAGGGGGGAAACACCCACCCCAGCCCTCCCCAAGGGAGGGAGTCCGAGCTTGCGGGCAAATCATAATTATGAATTATAAATTAAAAAAGGACGGGCCTTGCGGATAGTTATCCGCAAGGCCCGTTCTTTATGTAGGAGAAGGGGTGTACTTAAAGCCTCTGAGGACTTATACTTAAAGGTGTCGAGGACTTATACTTAAAGTCCTTAAGGAGTTATACTTAAAGATGTCGAGGACTTATACTTAGGGTCCTTTGGGAGTTATATTTAAAGATGTCGAGGACTTATACTTAAGGTCCTTTGGTATAGATAGTATGTATATGGAAGGATAGATACTATATATAGGAAAGGATAGATACTATATATAGGAAAGGATAGATAGTATGTATAGGAAGCTATAGATACTATATATAGAGGAGGATAGATAGTATCTATACAATAGGATGTCCATTGGAGGTATGAGAGGACTTCCAGTGGGGGTCGGGGAGGACTTCCATTGGAGGTACAAGAGGACTTCCAGTGGAAGTCGAAGAGGATGTCCATTGGAGGTAGGAGAGGACTTCCAGTGGGGGTCGGGGAGAGGACTGGGGGAGAGGCTTTTGGGAGAGTTGAGTTTGGTGTTACTCTTTGATATTACGATTGGATTTGGCTTCCACGGCTTTGCGCTTGAGCATATCGAGGCGGTCGAAAGCCTGTTGGCGAGTGTGGTTGATTTGGAAACGATAGACGGCACAGGTGGCGAAGAAGTAGAGGGCGGCCTGTATCCAAAGGGCAATGAGTTCGGGGCGGATATCGTGAAGATTGCCGCCCATGCTACTGAGGCGCAGGAAGCCGCGCACGCCAAAGGTTGATGGGAACACACTGGCCACGTATTGCCAGATGGCAGGCATGTTGGTCTGCGGCCACGAGATGCCGGTCATGAAGAGTAGCGGCAGAGAGGTGAAGACGACGAGGAGCATCACGTTTTCCCGGTATCTCACAAGGGCCGAGAGGGCCATTCCGAAGAAGATGACGGCCAGGAGGAAGGGCGTCAGCAGGGCAACGAGTTCTGGTCCGCCTGCCATGGTAGTGAAGCGGAAGAAATGGGGCACGCAGCGTGTGAGGTAGGCTGCCATAAGGGCGAAGACCATGAAATAACACAGGGCCTTTCCGAAGACAATACGGAAGACGCCGACGTAGTGCTTGCTGATGGGAATGAGTTCGCGGTAGCGGTTGTTCTCGCGTGCTGTTCCGGCGGCAAGTCCGATGCCGAGCAGGAGGGTTTGCTGTAGAATAAGGATGAGCACGCCGGGGATAATGGCATTGCCATAGCCGCCCGTGGTGTTGAAGAGGGGCACTTCTTCAACATCGAGCGGCTGGGTGGTCAGCTCTTCGTCGCGGTCGGTGTAGTTGGTCGACCGGGCTATTTGTATGCCGGCGTTGATGTCGGTGGCTACGGATTGGGCAGTCTGATAGATAGCCTTGTAGGTGAGCATGAGGCTCATGTCGCAATAGACGCCGATGTGGGCCTGTTCTCCCCGATTAAGTTTATGGCTGAAGTCGCTCGGGAAGTAGAGCACGCCGCGCACCACTTGTTTGGCCACGAGGTCTCGGGCTTCGTCGATGTTGTCGCAGAAGTAGGCCGTCTTTGTCTCCGGACTTGCATCGAAGGCGCGGATGAAACGGCGGGAGGTTTGACTGTGGCTTTGGTCGACGATGGCCACGGGCACGTCGCGGACGACCTCGTTGTTGTAGATCCACGAGTAGAGCAGCGGGTAGGCTATGGGGACGAGTATGAAGAAGATGAGCACGCCTTCGTCGGTGACGGTGGAGCGCATTTCCTTGGCCCAGATATAGCACATGTCTTTGAGGCCGTTGACGATTTTCTGTAGCAAACTGTGTTTCTCCATTAGGGAATGTAAACGTATAAGAGCATGGAACGCTTGATGTTCCACAATGTGAAGAGGGGTAGCAGGCTGAAGCACACGAGGGCGGCGATGTTGAACCATGCGTCGGCGAGTGGGAAGCCATTGAAGATGCCGATTTGATAGATCATGTAGTAGTGGCGCAAGGGGAAGAGCTGTGCGACTCCCTCAAGGAAAGGACTCATGGCGAAGGCGGGATAGGTGGCGCCGCTGGTTGAGAAGCTGATCATGGCCCAAAGCGAACAGACACTCATCGACATGCGGAGGCTGGGCATGAGTCCGAAAGCAAAGATGCCGAAGCCTTGAGCTGAGGTGACGGCGAGAAGCCCCAGCAGGAGGATGGGGAATATACCGCCGGGATGGGGGAATTCCAACACGTAGTAGATATAGAACTCAAAGGCATAGAAGATTGTGAGAAAGAGCATCAGCTGTGGCAGAAGTTTGCCAAGTAGGGCGACCCATGTTCTGTTGTCGGCCATGGCCATCCATTCTCTTGAGCGTTTGAACTTAAGTTCTGTCCCGATGGAATAAGGCGTCATAAGGAAGACGAACAGCATCAGGAGTCCGGGCACCATTGCAGTGGTAAGGTAAACGTTGTAGTTGGCCCACGGGTTTCCGATCATATGAAGGTCGAGGGCTATCGGTTGCAAGAAGGTGCGTATCTCGTTACCAGTCTTCCCCACGGCGGCGAGCTTTTGTTGGCCGACGGCTGCCGAACCTAACGCGGCCACGGTTTTAAGGTCTCGGTAGAGCATGGACCCGGCAACGAGGGTGACGTTGCTGTAGTAGAAGGAAATCTTGGGTTGGCTTGCAGTGGCAAGTCCTGTTGTTGTGCCTCGGGGAATGTAGAGAAAGGCGTAGATTTTGTTTTCTTGTATAGCCTTCCGGGCTTGGTTCACGTTGTCGTAGGTGGCGGCGACCTTAGTGGTTTGGAAAGCGTCGAGCCGGCGAATCATGGCCCGGGTTGTTGTGGTGTTGTCAAGGTCGACCACTCCGACGGGCATGTCGGTCGGTACGCCGGCCTGCATCATCGAGGTGAAGAACCAGATGATGAAGATGGGAAACAGCACCATGCAGAACCAGTAGATGGGGTTCTTGATGATGATGCCGCATTCGCGAAGGGCAATCCTGTATATCTGTCGGAGGATATGCATTTATTTCTTGATCAAACTCATACCGGGACGCAATCCGTCGAGCTTGTCGAGGGGGCGTGCTTTCACTTCAAAGGTTTTAAGGTCGTATGCTCCGGTGGTCTTGGTGGCCTTCCACACGGCGTAGCTTCCTTGATCCTTGATGTAGAAGACTTTCATTCTTATTGTTTTGTTGAAGGCAGGAACGAAGGCCTTGAACGTGTCTCCGAGTTTCATGCCGTTGAGCCTGTCTTCGCGAATGTTGAAGGAGCCCCACTGGTCGTCCAAGAGGGATATGCTCATGATGGGCGAGCCGAGTCCTACGAGTTCGCCAACCTTCGGATAGACGTCGCTGACTTCTCCCTCCACTTGTGCCACTTGGACAGTTTCTTTCAACAGGGAGTTGACGACATCTACGGCACCCTTTGCTGCTTGTGCGTTGTTGGCAACGATTCGCTTCTCTTGTGTCCTTGCTCCGTTCTTTGCCATTTCATACTGGCTTTCAGCGGCTTTGACTTGCGCCTCTGAAGCCTTGAAGGCAGCGAAAGCCTCGTCACGCTTCTGTCCGCTGATGACGCCTTCGTTGTAGAGGTTCTGCATGCGGTTGTAGGTCTTCCGCGTTATCTCGGCGGCGGCCTTCGCCTGCTGCACCAGTTCGAAAGCCCCTTGTATCTGTTCCTTTCGTGCTCCGGCATCGGTGAGGTCCTGCAAAGCTTGGGCTGCAGCTCCTGTTGCTTGGACGACTTTCTTCTGTGCGTCGATCTCGGGGATTTCGAGAATAGCCAAAGTGTCTCCTATGTGTACGAAGTCGCCTTCTTTCACGCGAAGCTCAACGATGCGGCCGGGCAACTTGCACGATACCCGGTATTCAGAAACCTCGACTTCGCCCTGAATGGTGTCGTCTCCTCTGTCGAGCGTAAGGAAGCCGATGAGTCCGACAACGACAATGACGAGAACGAAGCCGATGATGGCAAGTAGAATGTTGTTATGCTGTGATTTTGCTGACATGATAGGTTTGTTTCCTTTAGATGTTAATAAACTAATACGCCGAGGGCCTTTTGCAGGTTCACTTGTGCCAGTTTAACCTCGACTTCCGCGTCAATCTGTTGGCTTTGGGCCTGCTGCCATGCTGTCTGTGCTGCCATAACGTCTGTTGTCTCCATGACTCCTTCTTTGAAGCCGATGTTGGCGCAACGCAGGTTCTCTTCTGCACTCTTGATGTTCTTGCGGGCCATCATCAGGCGTTTGTGGGCCTCTTTCACCTTGAACCGGCTTTGCGTAACCTGAAGATCGATTTTTTCTTGCGCGTCGGAGAGTTCCATTCGGGCCATGCTTGTAGCAACCTTCGATGCTCTTATTTTATAGGCACCGTCGAACCAGTTCCACACGGGGACATGCACGATGACGCCTACGTTCCATGTCCCGGCAAACTTGCGCTCGAAGCTATTGAAAAGGTTGGGATTGCTGATAAGGTAGCCGCCTGCGAGCATGACATGGGGCAGGTAGGCGGCGCGGACGAGTCGGGTTACCTGTTGGCTGATGTCGACCATGTTCTGCAGCGTTCGAAGTTCGGGACGGTTGTTGTTGGCCGATGATTTGTCTGCAACGTCGGTCGAAAGCTCTTCAAGGTTGACGTTCAATTGCTTTCTGTCTTCATCGGCCAAGACGATGTCTTGCTCCATCGGGAGTCCGCAGAGTTGACAGAGCAGCATCTTTGCTAAGGCAAGGCCGTCTTCGACCTGTGTCACCTGCATCTCGGCTTCGTTCACCTTGACATCTACCTTCAAACCTGCAGCCCGTGTGGTTATCCCTTGACGGATCATCTTCTTCACGTCGCTGTCTAACTTCTTCACCAAGTTGAGATAGCTGTTCGCAAGCACTTGTTTCTGCTTCAGAGAAACGACGAGCCAGTAAGCTTGGTCAATGCTGTAGAGCGTTGCCTGTGTCTTTGTGTCGGCATCGTTGGCCGCTAACTGCTCGTTGATGGTTGCAATAGTATTGATGGCCGTTATGGCTCCGCCCATGTAGATGGGCTGCCGAACCATGACCGCTCCACCCCAAATATGATGGGTGTTGGTCTCCAAGGCCTTGGTGATGGATTGTCCTATTTCATTGCCTGTTGCCGCCATAGGAGCACCGACTTGGTTTACCATACCATTGATTTGTTGTGCAACGGCGGGAGTGATGATGCCTTGCCGCACAAGTCCGGTAATCATGCCGGTGAGGCTTCCGCCTGCTGCAGTTGCGAGGTTGGTGCCCAAGTTGTTGAGAGCCGCCTGCTGGTCTTTGCTCAAGAGCGAAATCGATTCACTGAAGTATTGATAGCCCCCCGCCGCATCCACTTTCGGCAGATACTTCGTTCTGGCAGCCTTTCGGATATTCAGTGCCATCTCCTGCTTCAACTTGGAGACGTTGATCTGTTTATTGTTGTGCAAAGCCAACGCACGACAACTGTCGAGGGTCAGAACCTTCTGGGCCGCGATAGGAAGACCAACGCTACAAAGGATTAGTATGAAAAATATCTTCTTCATCTCTTATGACTGATGTCTTATTTTAGCGTAAAGCTTCGGGAACCGATCATGTTACCGTCAGCAAAGATGCTGACGTTATAAGTGCCTTCCATTAATGCTTGGTTAACGTTCCAATACAAGGTGACGGGGATTTCCTGCCCTCCGTATTCAATGGTTTTCTGCATAGAACTTGCAAGACTTTTGTTCTCATATTGGAACGACCCTCCGCCTGCAAGTAGTGTGCCCGTTGGCGAAGTGATACGCACGTAAATGGTCTTCGTGCCGTTTCCTGCAGTGACATTCTTGGTAATAGTGAAGTTCAGTTGCAAGGCTGTACATTTCTTTATCTTATTCGTTGTCTTGCCATGTTTGTCCTTTGCCTGCAGACTAATGCCTGTAGCATCAAGTTGTGAAGCAATGGCAACCTTTTCAGAGAGTGTAGCCTTCTCACTACTCAAACCTTCTATCTGACGGGTAGCCTCGGCATATTGTCCTTTGATTTGTGTGTTTTCTGCAGTCAAATTCTGGTTCAGTCTGTTGAGCGAATCAATTTCAATGATATAACTTCTCAGAACTTCTCTTACCGTAGCCAATTCTTTTTTGAGTCGTGCTATCTCTGCAGCATCGGTGGTTTTGACGTTTCTAAGTTCAGCCAGCAGACGTTGTGTGCGCTCCTGCTCCGCTGTTAGTTGGGCAATGATAGAATCATTGCTGATTTTCGTCTTCATCTCGCTATATTGGTTGGCAAACTGCTGATATTCGTTTTCCATTTCCTTTTTGTCGAGTTCAGCCAACTCCTGCATCGCTTTGTTTTCTTTCTTCTGGTTATCTAGCGTGACCCACAGATAAATAACTCCGGCCACAAGGAACAATCCAATGATAATCATTGGAATCAATAGCTTCTTATTCATATTGCTGTTTAGCTTCTAACGTTGATTAACAACGCAAATTTACCTATTAAATCTTAATTGGCAAAGGTTTTTTAATGTGTAAACTTTAATAGTATGCTTTTTTAGCATTTTTACCGAAAAAAAGGACAACATTAAAATATTTTTCTTAATTTTGTCGCCCCAAACAATAGCGAACAAATAAGATGAAGACAAGAGGGTTCTTTAAGAAAGCATTCTACCTCTATTATGATGGCTTCCGACAGATGACTTTGGGGAGAACATTATGGTTGATTATCCTGATTAAACTGTTTGTCATCTTTGCGGTGTTGAAGTTGTTCTTCTTTCCTGATTTTATCGGGACTCGAGCAAAGGTTGGAGGTGAAGCCGACTTTGTCAATTCGCAGTTAGAACAACGTATGCCTTGAAAGCATCGCCTTCACAGCTTGATTTACGAAATATACATTTAATAAATACTCAAAAATTACATTATGATGCATCAAATATTGGATGTCAGTGCAGCCACAATAGACTGGTCACGGGCACAATTTGCATTGACTGCCATTTATCATTGGCTGTTTGTTCCATTGACGTTGGGACTGGCTGTGATCATGGGAATTGTCGAAACCTGTTATTACCGTACACGGAAGCAGTTTTGGAAAGACGCTTCCATGTATTGGCAAAAACTCTTTGGGATAAACTTTGCTATGGGAGTTGCTACGGGTATTATCCTTGAATTCGAGTTCGGAACCAACTGGAGCAATTACTCGTGGTTCGTGGGCGACATCTTCGGAGCGCCACTTGCTATAGAAGGAATCCTTGCCTTTTTCATGGAAAGTACTTTTGTAGCTGTAATGTTTTTCGGGTGGAAAAAAGTATCGGCCGGCTTCCATTTGGCTTCAACATGGCTTACAGGTATCGGGGCGACCCTCTCGGCTTGGTGGATATTAGTGGCTAATGCATGGATGCAATATCCAATTGGGCAGGAGTTTAATCCCGATACCATGCGTTTCGAAATGAATTCCTTTTGGGAGGTAGCCGTTTCTCCTTTTGCCGTAAACAAGTTCTGTCACACCATTACTTCCTCATGGATTATTGGGGCAATCTTCGTTGTCGGAGTGAGCAGTTGGTATCTCTTGAAAGGTCGCGAAAGGAAGTTGGCTGTCAACAGCATGAAGATTGCTACGGTTGTCGGTCTTTGTGCTTCACTCTTGGCAGCGTTCACCGGTGACGGTTCTGCTTATCAAGTGGCAAAGGTTCAGCCGATGAAACTCGCAGCCATGGAGGCACTCTACAACGGAGGCCACTCACAGCCTCTGACAGCTGTCGCTTGGGTATCGCCTTTCGGGCAACCAGATTATCAGAATGGACAGGAACCACCTTTCAAGATAGGTATTCCCAAGGCGCTCTCTTTCTTGGCCACACGCGACTTCGACGGTTATGTGCCCGGTGTGAACGACATTATCGCCGGTTACACGAAAGCAGACGGGACCAGAGAGCCTTCCGTGACCGAGAAGATGCAGCGCGGACGTAAGGCAATCTTGGCATTGCAGCAATACCGTACAGGGAAGAAAGACGTGACCACACGTAAGACTTTGGCAGACAATATCCGATACTTCGGCTATGGCTACGTGAAGTCGGCCGACCAAATCGTGCCGAATATCCCCATTAGCTTCTGGGCATTCCGTGTCATGGTGGGACTGGGTTGCCTCTTCATTCTCTTTTTCCTTGTTGCCGGCCACATCACATGGCGCAAGGACATCACGCATCGTCGTTGGCACTGGCTCCACATTGCAGCCATTGTGCTTGTGCCTTTGGCTTATGTGGCCAGTGAAGCAGGCTGGATTGTAGCAGAAATGGGGCGTCAGCCATGGACCATTCAAGACATGCTGCCCACATGGGTTGCCGTGAGCGACCTCCGTTCGGGCAGCATCATGCTGACATTCTTCCTGTTCCTCGTGCTCTTCACGACCATGCTTGCCGTCGAAATCAACATTCTTTTGAAACAAATCAAGAAGGGGATGGAGGCCCCGAACGTATGACATACACATTCTTACAGCATTATTGGTGGTTGCTCGTTTCCGTGTTGGGTGCCTTGTTAGTGTTCCTCATGTTTGTGCAGGGGGCAAATTCTTTACTCTTCAATCTGGGGCATACGCCCGAAGAGCGCCGCTTGGTTATCAACTCCACCGGTCGCAAGTGGGAGTTCACCTTCACCACACTTGTCACCTTCGGCGGCGCATTCTTCGCCTCGTTCCCGTTGTTCTACAGCACAAGCTTCGGCGGAGCCTACTGGTTGTGGATGATTATTCTTTTTACATTTGTGTTGCAGGCCGTGAGTTATGAGTTCCAGAACAAGCTCGGCAATCTGCTCGGCCCGCGCACCTTCCAATGCTTCCTTGTCATCAACGGAATCCTTGGCCCATTGCTCTTGGGCGGAGCTGTCGCCACGTTCTTCAACGGCAGCAACTTCCTCGTCAACAAGATGAACATCACCGACACGCTGCAGCCCGTCATCAGCCGTTGGGCCAACGCAAGCAACGGGCTCGATGCGCTGCTCGACCCATGGAACCTCGTCTTCGGACTGTCGGTCATGTTCTTGGCCCGCGTCTTAGGGCTGTTCTATATCATCAACAACGTGGCCGACGAAGCCATCAACACCCGTGCCCGCCGCCACCTTATATATAATGTGGTGCCTTTCCTCGTGCTGTTCCTCTCGTTCCTTGTGCGCACACTACTGAAAGATGGCTTTGCCTACAATCCCGAAACGGGCACGATCTTCATGGAACCGATGAAATACCTGCACAACATGACCGTGATGTGGTATGTTTCGATCGTCTTCCTCACGGGCGTCGTCCTGTTGCTCTTCGCCGTCGTACGAACAATGATGAAGCCCGATTATCTTCGTGGCATCTGGACTGCAGGCATCGGCGTCGTTCTCACGGTGATAGCCCTCCTGCTCCTTGCCGGTTGGAACAACACGGCCTATTATCCTTCTACGGCCAACCTACAGAGCAGCCTGACCATCGTGAACAGTTGCAGCAGCAAGTTCACTCTGAGTGCGATGTCCGTTGTCTCATTGTTGATACCCTTTGTCTTGGCCTACATCTTCTACGCTTGGCGCGCCATCGATAGTAAGAAGATAGACCGTGAGGAAATCAAAAACGGCGAAGCGTATTAAGAATACCTAACATACATATAAATGAAATAGACCTTGCAAACTAAAGTGTTCGCAAGGTCTATTTTCCTTTATTGCCCGCAAGTTCGTAGCCTCCCTTTTTTTGATGGGCTGGGGAGGCTTCCGTGGCGGGACTTTATCTAAAGTAGGACTACACGTGATGTAAAGTAGGACTACACATGATGTAAAGTAGGACTACACATGATGTAAAGTAGGACTACATCACGTCTAAAGTAGGAGTAGATTGCGTCTGCCTTACGACGAGCTTGCCTATTCTTCTTATACTATAAGGGGATAATGAATTAATGATATTATTTGAACATGGTTGCCCCATCTTCGTTCATCGCATAGCCTCTTGACCTTGACTCTGTTATCTTAATTTCATTCTCAAAGATTTCAAGGGGAACCGCACCCATATAGTCATAGGCATCTTTATTAGTATTTGTCCAATAGAATCCTTTTGTGCCCACGTCTTCCAATGTGCCATGATAATAGGTGCCAAGGAAAGGTAAGGCAAAGTAGTTATCGCGGTCAGAATAGGTAAGCGGAGTTTTAGATGTTGGAAAGGAGATTGTTTTCGGAAAGGTACCTGTACCTACATCAAGGAATGTATTTAGAATGTCCAATTTGTCATAAGACACTTTCGTCTTTCCATAAGCATTAACCGTGGTGTTCCAATGTCCTTCGGTCTGTAATACGGTGCTCTTTTTCATTAACACACGTCCTTTGTAAAGATGCCCCATCACTGTAAAGAGTTCTTCGTCGTAAGTAGGGTTGCCGTATCGCATATACCATGTCATATCTCCAAAATAAGGCATATTTTTCGTTGGAGGTTCCCAGGCATAGTCAAGTGTTAGTGAATAACTTCTCCCTCCATACTCAAATTGATGCGGAGGAGTAAGATCACCATAACCTCCTGGATAATGCTCGTCATGTCCACCGTTTACTTTAGGTTGTACACTTTCAAAGCCATCCCAATAATGTTTCTTTGCACCAAATTGATAATATATACTGCTATGATTGGCAATGTCAAGGTTAGCAGTAATAGGACTCACCGTGTTAGCGACAAATGCGCCGGAGAAGTATTTGGTAACCGTGCCTTCAATGGTACCGGATGGATTGTCTACGGTATTCCGCAACCAGTAGCGTATCACAAGGTTGTGTGTACCTGGAGCTATCACGGCATAAGCGGCATTGAGGGATTGATTGGTAGAGGTGTTGTTCACCTCGAAACCGCTACCTGTAGTCAGTGTGATGGTTTTACTACTGCCCGTTCCCGTAAGGCCGGTCATACCGAGTGTGTAGGTTCCGGCAATGTTGTCTTCAGATATGATTTCTATCTTAAAGATTTTACTACGTTGGATATAAGGGTTGGAAGACCGGGGTAGCAGACAGATGTAGGCTGCATGATGGTCGAGATTGAATTGATAAGTACCGTCGAGCTGCTGATGCGCTGTGGCCGTCCCACAGTCACCTGCAGCACCGAGATGCTGTGTGTTGTTGGGTGCAGTTTGTGTCTGTGTGGTGGCAATGATTACTTCATTGTATTTCGTGGCATTCTTGCCCGGATAGTACAGCGCAACAGTAGGCGTGAAGTAATCCTTTCCCATTTGGAACTTAGCAGTTGGCGATGTTGTCGTTATCTGAGCCTCACCGTTTGCGTTGTCAGCAGTCCAAATCTTGTCGCCTTTCTCCCAGAAATAGTCCACGGTAGTGCCACTCGGCAGAACGACATTGAGCGATGTGCGAGTGCCAGACTTAGCACCAGCGTTGGGCGCAATACCTCCCACGAAAGTCGTTCCCTGCAGGGGCTCCTGCTTTCCCTGTGTGTTTCCGTCTGTCGCTTCATTGTTGGTGCAGCCTACTGACAGCAGGACTGACATTACAAGCATCAAGAATTTCTTTATTGTCTTCATTGTTCTTTCTTTTTGGTTTATTCGTCCCACGGATTGTAAGTCGTGGAGGCTTCGCTGTTTTCTGTTTCTTCTTCAAAGTCGTCTTCGTCGAACCATGCCCGCTTGGCATCTCCACCACCGCCACCTACGTGGCCTTGGTTATGTCCGCCGTTCATCGTTGAAGTGTTTACCAACATGTTGTCCGTTTCTGTTTTTATCACCGCTATGCACGGATATACATAAGGGCGTTTCTTATTCTCCATTTTGTCCATATTTATTGTTTTATCTTTTTTGCGCTGTTGGTATGTAGGGACGCACGGTTCGTGCGTCCGTTCCAAATGGTATGTTTACTCGTTCACTCATTTACTTGTCCACCGCATTGAGCGGACGCACGAGCCGTACGTCCCTACATGCAAAAGCTGTTCATCTTTGCTCATTATGGGACACGAGTTATGGAACAAAGGAAACTCCGCGGAAGTCCTTTGTCTATATGGGTTACGAGGCTTGCCTCGCGCGCGTACGCGTAAGTATTTATAGGTCGCTCGCCTGTGTGTGTGTGTGTGTGTGTGTTAGCAAATTATTTGGATTAACCAAATAATAAGCGTTAAAAGATGCAGAGAAATCAAAGTTTCTTTGCATCACCGTACACATCTTATTATCGTTGATTGAAAATATCATCTTGGCGGCAAAGGTAAGGCTTTATTTTGAAACAACCAAAGAATTGAGCAATGAATTTATGAAAACAGGTCGAGCTTGTTCTTGCGAGCCTCTTCCAAGGACAGGAGTTTCTGTTGTTCTTGGTTGTAGCCTTCGCGCAGGTCGGCATACTTCGCATTCAGGTCGTTGGTCAGCGTTTGTCGCTCAGCGTCGTTCAGCAGTTTGGCAGCAATCAGTGCGTTCTGTGAGGCATCTTTCATCCAAACCACAGGGCCGCCGTAGACGGGGGCTATTTTCAAGGCCACATGGAGCTGGCTTGTCGTAGCACCACCAATCATAATCGGAATGTCAAGCCCGGCTTTCTTCATCTCCTTGGCCACGTTGACCATCTCTTCCAGCGACGGGGTTATCAGTCCGCTAAGGCCTATCATGTCGGCCTTTTCAGCGATGGCTTTTCTCACGATCTGCTCCGCGGGCACCATTACGCCGAGGTCTATCACGTCATAGTTGTTGCAGGCCATCACCACGCCCACGATGTTCTTCCCGATGTCGTGCACATCGCCCTTCACCGTGGCTAAGACAATCTTGCCGGCTTTATAGGAATCTCCGGTCTTCTCGGCCTCGATGTGGGGTTGGAGAATGGCCACGGCCTGCTTCATGGTGCGTGCCGTCTTCACCACCTGCGGCAAGAACATCTTTCCTTCGCCAAAGAGCTCGCCCACCTCGTTCATTCCGTCCATCAGCGGTCCCTCGATGATGTTCACGGCATGGGGATATTGCCGCAAGGCTTCGGCAAGGTCTTCTTCCATGTAGTTGCCGATGCCTTTCCTCAATGCGTAAGCCAGCCGCTTGTCCACAGGTTGTTCCCGCCAAGCTTCGTGTTGTTCTGCATTACCGCTCCCAACGGAGGCCCCGTTTGCCTTGGCTTCCTCCGCTTCGGCCTTGATGCGGCCAGCCAATTCGATGAGTTCTTCGGCCGCACCCGGCTTTCGGTTCAAGACAACGTCTTCGATGATGCGCAGCCGGTCGGCAGGAATATCGGCATAGGTCACCTTTGTCGCCGGGTTCACGATACCGAAGTCCATTCCCTCATGTATGGCATGGTAGAGGAACACGGCGTGCATGGCCTCTCGGATATAGTCGTTTCCGCGGAAAGAGAACGAGAGGTTGCTGACACCACCGCTGATGTGCGCTCCCGGCAGATGCTGCTTTATCCACGCCGTAGCCTTGATGAAGTCGACGGCGTAGTTGTCGTGCTCCTCGATACCGGTCGCAATGGAAAGTATGTTCGGGTCGAAGATGATGTCGAGTGGGTTGAAGCCCACCTTATCGACAAGGATACGGTAGGCCCTTTCAGCGATTTCTATCTTGCGTTCGTAGGTCGTAGCCTGTCCTGTTTCGTCGAAACACATCACCACGATGGCTGCCCCATATCGCTTGGCATCGCGGGCATGACTGACGAACTCGGCCTCTCCGTTCTTCAACGAGATGGAGTTGATGATGCACTTTCCCTGCATACACTTCAGTCCGGCCGTGATAACGTCCCACTTACTGGAGTCGATCATGACCGGGACTTTGGCGACATCGGGCTCGGAGGCAATCAGATTGAGAAAGTTCACCATCTCCGTTCGGGCATCGAGCAGGCCGTCGTCCATGTTGACGTCGATCACCAAGGCACCGTCGGTCACCTGCTTTCGGGCGATGGTCAGGGCCTCTTCGTAGTTCTTTTCTTTGATCAGGCGCAGGAACTTCTTGCTTCCTGCCACGTTGCAACGCTCACCGACGTTCACGAAACGCACTTCCTTGCTGACCTCTAACAGCTCAAGTCCACTCAACCACATGCTTTCGGGCTTCTCAATCGGTTGACGGGGCGGCTTTCCTTCGGCCATTTCGGTGTATCGCCGTATGAATTCATCGGTCGTTCCACAGCAACCTCCCACGATGTTCACCAAGCCTTCGTCCATGAATTCGGCGATTTGTGGTGACATACTCTCGGCAGTTTCGTCATATTGCCCCATGGAATTAGGAAGCCCCGCATTGGGGTAAGCGGATATATAATAAGGTGATTTCTTGCCGAGTTCTTTCAGATAAGGTTTCATCTGACGTGCTCCGAAAGAACAGTTCAGGCCCACGGAGAAGACGGGATAGCTGCTGATGCTGCCCAAGAAGGCCTCTAATGTCTGCCCACTCAATGTCCTACCGGCCAAATCGCTGACGGTGACGCTCAACATGATAGGCAAGTCGAGCCCACGTTGCTCCATCAGTGAAACAGCGACGTCTATCGCAACCTTGGCATTCAAGGTGTCAAAAATCGTTTCAATGAGCAAGGCGTCGACTCCGCCGTCTAATAGTCCCCTTATCTGCTCTTCATAGGCCGCAAAAAGCGCGTCGTATGTCAGGTCGCGTGCAGCAGGATCGCTCACATCGGGACTCATCGAGCAGGTCTTGTTCGTTGGTCCTACGGCCCCAGCCACAAAGCGTGGCTTCTCTTCCGTGGTGAATTCGTCGGCGGCTTGACGGGCCAAGCAGGCCCCTTCATAGGAAAGTTCATAGCAAATGTCCTGCAATCCATAGTCAGCCTGCGAGATGCTTTGTGCCGAAAAGGTGTTGGTTTCGATGATATCTGCCCCAGCTGACAAGTAGCGTCGGTGAATATCAAGGACCACATCGGGCCGTGTCAGGCAAAGCAAGTCATTGTTTCCTTTCATTTGCCGGCCGTTTTCCTGCTTGAAGCGCAGCCCCCGGAAGTCGCTTTCTGACAGCTGATAAGACTGAACCATCGTACCCATGGCACCGTCTAATATCAATATTCTCTCCTTAACGAGCTCTCGTAGTCCTTTCATATTCAAGCAATGGTATATAAAAAGCGCTTCTAACGGCTTAGAAGTGCTTCATTGCGCGGTCCATTTCACGCTTGTCTTGTTTCTCACGCAGGGTCTGACGCTTGTCAAACTCCTTCTTTCCTTTCGCCAAAGCGATATCAACCTTGGCCCGACCATGAGGGTCTATGAAAATCAATGTCGGCACAATCGTGAAGCCCACTTGCTTGGCATCCTCCTCTAATTTGCGGAGTTCGCGCTTGGTCAGCAGCAGTTTGCGGTCGCGTTTGGCTTCGTGATTGCTGTATGAACCATAGAAATAGGGACTGATGTTCATGCCCTTCACCCACAGTTCGCCTTTGTAGAACACGCAAAAGGCGTCCACCAGCGAGGCCTTCCCGTTGCGAATGCTCTTGATTTCGGTTCCCGTCAGCACGATACCGGCCGTATAAGTGTCGATAAAGAGATATTCAAACGACGCTTTCTTGTTCCTTATCCTGACAGGACTCTTCTTTCTGCGTTCTTGTTCCTCTTTATTCATGCGTTATCGTTGCAAAATTCTCAATGTGTTCATCAATGTAATGGGCAATCTTACTGGTGAACTGCTCTTCATTCTCTATGAACTTATCATCGAATTCGTCGAATTCGGGATACTTCTCAAACATGGCCATGAACTCATCATCGGTGCAATCGCGTTCAATTTCCTCGTGGTATTTTGCGTAAAGGCGATGACTCTTGTTGATGATTTGGTAAAGTTCCTGAATGCCCCACTGGCGGAATGCCTTGCCCGTTGGGTTCTTATAGATGAAAGCTCCCAGTCCGTTGTGAATCAGTTGCACGAATCCGCCGTCCATCACCTCTTCGTGGAGATAGTGATAGGCCAAAAGCGTGATTTGATCGGCATTCAATTCGGCCATATTATGGCTGTTCAGACTGCCGCCGATGGCCGCTGTTATCGCATCGACGAACACACCTACGAATGCGTCCATGCCCTTTTCGGCCGCTTGTTGCAGTAGCCGGTCGTTGATTTTTACTTCTTTCATCATCTGTTTATGGTTGCAAAAATAGCAAATTTAACCGAAAACACAAAGTTCTTCCTTTTTTTTATTACTTTTGCAGCCATGAAACTATCGGTCATCATTCCCGTATTCAATACCGAAGACACACTGTCAAGATGTCTTGACTCGGTCATTGGGCAGCAGATTGCAGGCATGGAGATTGTCTTGGTTGACGATGGTTCGATGGACAACAGCCCGAATATTTGCAGTATCTACGCCAAAGAGCATGCGAACATCAGCCTTTTGCATCAGCCCAACAAGGGATTGAGCGAGGCCCGCAATGCCGGACTGCGGATTGCCCACGGGGATTATGTGACGTTTGTTGATAGTGATGACGATTTGAACCCCAGCACTTACCGCCCCTTGATGGCAAAGCTGACGGCCCGACCCGACATCGATTTCTTGGAATATCCGGTCGAAAGGCGAGGCGGAACAACGCCTTTCCGACTGCAATTGACTGACTGTGTGTATACCGATTGGCAGACTTATTGGTTAAAAACGCACGCCTATACGCACGCCTATGCATGGAACAAGATTTTCAGAAAGGCACTGTTCGAACAAGAAATGTTCAAGCCGGGTATCGTGTTTGAGGACTTGGAACTGATGTCGCGGCTGTTATTCCGCTGCCATTGCATCATGACTACCGCGCAAGGTTGCTATCATTATCGGTTCAATCCACATGGACTGACGGCTTCGGCGGGTGCCCTGCAAATGGAAGCCATGCTCCGTTCCCATCGTGAAATCATGAAACGGTGTTGCGATGCCGATTATTTCAGGCACGTGCTCAACATTCAATTGGATGTCTACAGGCTGGGAGGGCCCCTCTTGCTGGCTGACGGAATGCCTTATAAAGGCGGCCTGAAGCCGACATTGTATCGTCTTTTCGGACTTAAAAGCCTGTGTATTGTTCACAAATGGTTTTGGAAAATCAGGAGAATATGGGCCTTGGAGGGATGCAAGGTCTGCGCCTCCACCCAACGCAGAATAAGAGAAAGCGTGAGCGAGTAGCCGAGTTGATGGCCCGTTTGAATGGACGCACGAGCCGTGTGTCCCTACATGGTTTCTCGATATTCTGCAAGTGCGGGACCCTTTTCCGTGAAAAAGGTGGAAAGGGGCATTGTGATAGTTTAACAAAGTTTTCTGAAAAGCGAACAAAACAAAAAGACATCGATTACTGATAAACGCCATTTCGCTTTCTTGTTTCAATCATTTTACGTCTCAAAGTAGGTCATATCGGCTGGCAATATGCCTCATTTCGCCGCGCAATATGATAGGTTTTGGCGTGCGAAATAACATGCGTTTGCAGCTATTTTCAACCATTTTGTATACTTTTGTATGCTTATCTACAAGAAAAGGGAACGCATTTTCATGCATTCCCCGACACAAAGATAATGATTTTTACAGCCGAAAGCAAATCCGTTATGAATTTAATTGACAAGAATAGCCCCAAAGATAGCGGCCATGAATGATGAATATCAGCTTGCCATTCGCTTTATCTTTTGCGACTTTTGCTGCGGATTGGTTTCTGAACGACAAAATAAACGGCGTTATTCTTGGTTGGTGAGGGATTTATGCGTAAATTTGTTGGAATTAAAAATGATGATGCTTCGCCCACAAAATACACCAGACAGGCCTTTGGTCAGTTTCATTATCACGACGTTCAACACCGAACCGACGATGCTTCGCTGCTGTATCGACAGCATACGCAGCCTGTCGTTCGGCCGTGAAAGGCGTGAAATCATTGTCATAGACGACGGAAGCGACCGGCCGGCCATCAACGAATTGCTCGATATCAGCGACGATATCATCTATCTGCGGCAGCGCAATCAGGGCATAAGTGTGGCGCGTAACCGTGGAACGGACATGGCAAGCGGTCGCTATATCCAATTTGTCGACAGCGACGACAGCCTGCTTCGCCCGGCATACGAGCATTGTTTGGACGTGGCACGCAGGCTTCAGCCAGACATGGTCGGCTTTGCTTTCACGCATCGGCAGTGCGCCTCCGTGCAGGAAGACGTGAACGGGCCGTTCGATGGCGCGGATTACATGCTTCGGCACAGCATCAAGGGAGCCGCTTGGGGCTATCTGTTCAAGAAAGAGTTGTTGAACGGGCTGCGTTTCCGGCCCGACTTCGACCGCTATGCCGAGGACGAAGAATTCACGGCCCTGCTGGTTCTCCGTGCCAAACGACTCTTTACGACCTCGGCAAAGGCTTATTTCTATCGGCAGCACCCGCACTCTGTCATTCATCATTTGGGCAAACGGGACCTCGTTAAAAGGCAGGTGAATACCGAACGGGCCGTCCGTCATTTGCAGGAAAGGCTCGCTTCCTTGCCAAACCCTGAGCGGCTGGCACTGAAACGCCGCATCGCGCAGCTCTCGATGGACTATCTTTACAACACGGCACGCCTGACGCACAGCCTTACGCGGCTGGACAAGGCTTGCGAAAGGCTTAGGACGCACGGACTGTTCCCGCTCCCCGAGCAGCGATATACGCGAAAATACGCGCTGTTCCGCCGATTGTGCAACACGAAGTGGGGACGTGGAATCATCATTGCAGCGACTTTCAGATGAGAATACTCTTGTTGGGTGAATACAGTAACGTGCATGCAACCTTGGCAAAAGGGCTGCGTAGGCTGGGACATCGGGTGAGGGTGGTCTCCAACGGAGACTTCTGGAAAGACTATCCGCGGGACATCGACGTCAGCAGGCACGGAACGTTCGGGGGATTGCGGCTGTATCTGCGCCTGCTTTCGCTGCTGCCGAGGCTCAGGGGCTATGACATCGTGCAACTCATCAACCCGATGTTCTTCGAAATCAAGGCCGAACGGCTCTACTTCTTCTATCATTATCTGAGGCAACACAACCGCCGTGTCGTCCTTGGTGGCTTCGGCATGGACTATTATTGGGTGCACGAGTGCATCACGCGCTTTCCGTTGCGCTACAGTGACTTCAATTTCGGCACCGAAATCCGCCAAGACCGCGAGGCACAAAAGTACATTCGGGAGTGGATTGCTACACCGAAGGGCGACTTATGCCAATATATTGCAAACGACTGCGACAAAATCATCACCGGACTCTACGAATATTGGGTCTGCTACCAGCCCGTTTTCCTCGACAAAACGGCCTATTGTCCTTTCCCGATTGTGCCGCGTGACAATCCGCCGCGCCCGTTCGACGGCACATTGCGCCTCTTCCTCGGCATCAATCGCGAGCGAAGTGCCTACAAAGGTACGGACATCATGCTGAAAGCGGCGCAAAGAATAGCGGCCGAATACTCCGGAAAGGTAGACCTTAAACTGGCAGAAAGCCTCCCCTTCGCGGCCTACACGCAATGTATGGACCATGCAGACGCTATCCTCGACCAGCTCTACAGCTACACGCCCGCCATGAACGCCTTGGAAGCAATGGCTCGCGGACTGATTTGTATCGGTGGGGGAGAGGAGGAACATTACGCGTTGTTGCAGGAAGAAACGCTCCGGCCAATCGTCAACGTCAGACCGAGCGAAGCCGACGTCTGCGAAGCTTTGCGGCGATTGCTGGCCCGTCCCGAACGTATCGACGTGCTGAAGCGGGAAAGCATGCTTTACGTCCGGCGGCATCACGACTACCTGAAAGTCGCACGACGCTATATCGAAATCTATGAAGCCCTCCTTCGACATTAAAATCCTCCACACGACCGACGTGCACGGCTGCTTTTTCCCCTTCGACTTCATCGAACGGAAGCCCTGCAGCGGCTCCATGGCGCGCGTCTCCTCCTACGTCAAAAGGCTACGCAAGAAGTATGGCAGGCGACTGCTGCTCGTCGACGGCGGCGACGTGCTGCAAGGACAGCCCGCCTGCTACTACTCCAACTACGTAGACCCGTCATTGCCCAACGTCGCCGCCGAGGTATTGAACTACATGCGCTACGACGTTCAGACGATAGGCAACCACGACATCGAGACAGGCCGTGCCGTTTACGACAAATACGTGGGCGAGGTCCACTGCGAAGTCCTTGCGGCCAACGTAGTCGACACGGCCACATTGCAGTCCCGTTTCAAGCCTTATGCCATTCGTGAAGTCCACGGAACGCGCATAGCCTTCATAGGAATGCTCACCCCGACAATCCCTTATTGGCTCCACGAAACGCTGTGGCAGGGCATGACATTCCTCGACATCGTCGCAACGACACGCAAGTGGGTCGCCCATGTCCGCCAAACGGAGCAGGCAGACGTCGTCGTCGGCCTCTTCCATTCGGGCTTCGAAGGCGGCATCGCAGGCAACACGGGAAACGAGAACGCCGCGCTCGAGACGGCAAGAAGCGTCGCCGGCATCGACCTTATACTCTGCGGGCACGACCATCGTCTGCGAAAAGCAACCGTATCCGCAGGCGGAAAGCACATCGACGTCATCAACCCGTCGAGCAACGCCCATTACCTGAGCGAAAGCACGCTCCACATGGCACGCGACGCGCACGGCCGCTCACGCCTGACCAGCATCGACACGCAACTCGTCTGCATGGACAACGAACCCGTCGACGCAGCCTTCATGCGCCGTTTCGCCCCCACCATAACGCAAGTGCGCCGCTACGCCGACCGCGAAATAGGAAGCCTCGCACGCACACTCTGCACCCGCGACTGCTTCTTCGGCCCCGCACCCTTCAACAGCCTCATACACGACATACAACTCGACTACACCAAGGCCGACATCTCGCTCAACGCGCCCCTGAAGTTCGACGTCTGCATTCCCAAAGGCCCCGTCCGCGTCAGCGACCTCTTCAACCTCTACACCTACGAGAACCAACTCTACGTCCTCCGCATGACGGGCCGAGAAATCCGCTCACTGCTCGAACTGAGCTACGACCAATGGATTGCCACCATGCGCTCGCCCCGAGACCACATCATGCTCATGCAGCAAGCGCCCGGCGGGCAGTGGCACTGGCGCAACCTCGCCTTCAACTTCGACACCGCCGCCGGCATCGACTACGAAGTCAACGTCGCCCGCCCCCACGGCAGCCGGATAAACATTCTCCGCCTCTCTTCCGGCCGTCCATTCTCCGACGAATCCCACTACCGCGTGGCCATGAACAGCTACCGCGGCAACGGCGGCGGCGAACTGCTCACGCGCGGTGCCGGCATTCCCTTAGCCGAAATCCCGAGCCGCATCGAAAGCATCAGTCCCGAAGACCAGCGAACCATCATCATGGCCTACATCGAACGCCTTCACACAATCCCTGCCACGATCCACCACAACTGGTGCTTCGTCCCCGAGTCCCTGGCTCTCCCCGCCTTAGCGCGCGACCGCCGCCTGCTCTTCCCGCCATCCTGACCCCCGTTTCCCCTTTCCTTTCTTATCAGAACGGGAGAAAAAGAACCGCTCTCCCGTATGTTCCAAAATTTACGTCCCTATCTTCTGTGATTTACAACCGCACGGAAACGTATTTACATCCGTATGTCCCGTGATTTACATCCGTATCTAATCGGATTATCTCCACGGTGATAAGACCTTATCTCCATGGTGATAAAACCTTATCACCATGGTGATAAACATTTATCTCCATGGTGATAATCCGATTAGATACGGATGTAAATGGTAAAAGATACGGATGTAAATACGTTTCCGTCCGGTTGCAAATCATAGAAGATATACACCTAAATCATAAAAGATGCGGATGTAAATCACAGAAGAAGCCTGTCTGAGAAAATTTATATACCTATTTAAATAGGTTCATGTCCTCATGTAAAAGCGCTTTCATACCTATTTTAAAACGTTTGCAACGGCTTGTTCTGAAAAAAAATCCGGCGAAAAAGGGCGAGTATTCAAAATACTTTATTACTTTTGCCTTTGATTTATCAAAAGAAAGGAACGAAAATGAAGAAGTTATTAACGATTGCATTCATGCTTACGACCATTCTCACGGCGGCCTACGGCCAGAAACAGGCAGAGATAAAGTTCGATAAAGTGACGCAAGACCTTGGGACGTTCTCCGAGAGCAATCCCGTTCAGGAGGCTACGTTCGTGTTCACCAACGTGGGCGACGCGCCGTTGGTCATCAATCAGGCTATCGCCAGCTGCGGCTGCACCGTTCCCACCTACACCAAGACGCCCGTTCAGCCGGGACAGAAGGGGCAGGTGAAGGTGACGTACAACGGCGAGGGCAAGTTTCCCGGCCATTTCAAGAAGAGCGTCACCGTGCGCACGAATGCCAAGACCGAGATGACGAGACTCTATGTGGAGGGCGTGATGACGGAGAAGAAGAAATAATGATCTTCTATTTCTCGGGAACAGGAAACTCGAAGTGGGCGGCCTTGCGGCTGGCCCGGGCAACGGGAGAGACGGCGCGTTTCATCCCGACCGCAATGAAAGACCAATGCGCTTATACCTTGAAGACGGCTGAGCGCATTGGCTTTGTTTTTCCGGTGCATGGCTGGCGTCCGCCGCTCATTGTCCGCAGGTTTGTCCGTGGGTTGAAGCTTGACGCCGCCGACTTGCGGTCGCATTATTGCTATGCACTTTGTACGGCGGGCGACGATATCGGACTGACGATGGACTGCCTGAACGAAGACCTTGCGTGCGTGGGGCTGCAGACCGATGCGGCTTTCTCGCTGAAAATGCCCAACAGCTACGTGGGCCTTCCCTTTATGGACACGGACGGTAAGGCCGCCGAAGCAGAAAAGTTGCGGCAGGCTGCGCTGCAGGTGCAGGACTATGCGGAGCGGATTGTGCGTCGGGAGAAAGGCGCTTCGCCCGTCCATCTGAGCCATTGGCCGCGTACGAACAGCCGCTTCTTGGGGGCCGTGTTCGCCAAGTGGCTCGTCACAGACAAGCCTTTTAGAGTGGACGAAGCCCGTTGCGTGAAATGTGGGATATGCGCGAACGTGTGCCCCGTGGGCAACGTTGAAGGCGGCTACAGGCTCCGTCCCCGCTGGAAGCACGACGGCTCGTGTGTCAGTTGCTTCGCCTGCTATCACCATTGCCCGCACCATGCCATCGAATATGGCTGGGCAACGCGCCGTAAAGGGCAATATTTCTTGAGATAAAACTTCACACAATAACACTAAAACAATACGATATGAAGAAAATACTACTTCTTGTTGGTTTGCTGGCAGTCGCGTTTGCGGCATCGGCAGACGATAACAGCGAGCTGCTTGTCAGAAGAAACGACGGAAAGATGGTGCCCGTTCCCGCATGGGGAAGCCCGGAAGCCCAACTGATTACGCCGCGCAAGCATCCCGATAACTTTCAAGAGCCTACGCATACAAGGGCAGTCAATCCTTCTGTGCACTATACGCCGCATACGGGTTCGCCCCATATCCTCGTCATTCTTGCTAACTTCAAGGACCGAAAGTTCCGCGTGGAGAACCCGAAAGCCGCGTTCAACGACTTCTTTAATGCCCCCGGTGCCATTGTCAACCGCGGCAACGGCAACGACAAGAACCACGGAAGCGTGGCCCAATATTTCAAGGCTTGCAGCCGGGGTGTCTTTACGCCGGTCTTCGATGTCTATGGTCCTGTTGACCTTCCGCAGAACATGGAATACTACGGCGGAAATAATGCAAACTCCAATAATGACGAGCGGCCGGCAGAATTGGCACGCGACGCCGTTAACTTGGTGAAGACTTCGATTACAAATCCCGCGCTTTACGACTCGAACAACGACGGATACGTCGACTGTGTCTATGTTGTTTATGCCGGTTTGGGGCAGAACAACGGTGGCGGTGCCAAAACGGTGTGGGCTTGTGCGAGCAGGTTCACGGACCCTTCTCTGAAATTAGGGAACAAAATATTGGGAAGGTTCAGCATCGGGGCAGAACTCTTTCCTGCTTATGCTGATGCAACCAAGACAAAAATGCAAATCAACAGCATCGGTGTCACCTGTCATGAGTTTTCCCACACCATGGGATTGCCCGACATTTATCCGACAACCAGCTCTGCATATGTGCATAATCAAGAGATGGAACTTTGGGATTTGATGGACGGTGGCGAGTATGCCGGAGACGGAGGCTTCGTTCCTATGCCTTATACGGCATGGGAAAGGCAGCAGATGAACTGGCCCCTTAACATTCAACCGCTGACGGCAAACACCAATATAACAATGGACAAGACGGCCAATGAGGGCGGTGTGGTTTACAAAATGGCCAATCCTAATGATGCCAACGAATACTTCTTGTTGGAGAACATCAAGAAGAACGGTTGGTATGGCGGTGCACCCAATGGCGGACTGTTGGTGTATAAGGTCGTTGACTACGATCCCGTTGACTTCTTCTCTCACCCGAATAACACGGCAGGCGAGCCGGGCATGGCCGTTGTTCCGGCCGACGGGCTCTGCTTCTCTTCCTATCTGAAAAAACGTTATAACAAGTCTGAACCAAAATATAAGGAACTTAACGCGCAAGAGGAACTGAAATATCAGACGCAACTCAAGGGCGATGTGTTCCCGGGGACTGGAAGCGTGAACAAACTGAATGATATGATGGGCCTACCCAACTTCTGTTGGTACACGGAAGGGGCCATCAACGAACACTCTTCCTACAACACGAACTTTTTCAAAGTGAATCAGGCGCTCGAAAACATCAATGTCGCGGCCGACGGCAAGATAACTTTGAAGTATATTGCCGACTATAAGAAGCATACCACGGGCATTGATGCCATTCAAATGGATAATGTTCAGACCGATAACAGGATATTCTCGCTCGACGGAAGATATATGGGAACAGACAAATCGCGTCTTTCAAAGGGCGTGTATATCATCAATCACAAGAAAATCGTCGTGCAGTAAAAGCATAAAAAGATAGCATTTTCGTAGCTTTATCAATGAATATAATTAACGTTTTTCAATGTTTTTATTGAAAAAAGGCGCAAAATGTTTGGTAATTCAAAAAAATATCTTATCTTTGCATACGTTATCCTGAAAACAATCTTTTTACCTTAAAGGACTAATACCTATTGAAGATTTGGAGCGGTTACCTGTGAAGGTCATCGCTTTTTTTTCGTTTAGCAAGTAGGGGACATACGGTTTGCGCGTCCTTTTAAGTGGAAATGAAAGTAAATTTGCGTGGCCGTAGGAGTGGATATATGTGCCGTGCGTCCCTACAGCCATTTAAGCGAAACGCAACATAAGTCCTATTGAAAATCAACCACTTGCACCTTGCATTTCAATTCCAGCCATTTTACCGTGCAATCTCAGCCATATTAAGCGATAAAATGGGTTATATTGCGCGGTGAAATGGCTGAGATTAGAACGTGCTATGGCTGATGTGAAAAACCGTTTGGGCGAATGTAGGGACGCACGGGTCTGTGCGTCCGCTCAAACGAACATGCTTTTATGTTTCTATTCCTGTGGAGCAGGCGCACGAGCCGTGCGTCTCTACAAATCCATCACAACCCTATTGTGTGGCAATAGGACCGAGAAAGACTTTCACCTTAAATCTTATTGATGTCCACATAGCCGTGCATGACGGCATAGATGGTGAGGGCACTGACGCTTCTCATACCGAGTTTGTCGACAATGTTCTTGCGGTGGCTGATGACCGTGGTGAGACCGATGTTGAGTTGGTCGGCTATTTCCTTGTTGATGTAGCCTTGTGCAATCAGTGAAAGCACTTCGATTTCGCGGTCGCTGAGCAGTTTGGCCTTCAAAGCCTTTGGCATGGCGGGCAGATTTCGCCCACCTGCGTGTCCATGCTGCTCTAATTGCAGGATAGACTTCACCAATTGCTCTTCCGAAGTGTTGATGCAAATGCTCTTAAAGCCCGTGAGTTGTGCGTTGGGGTTGGTAGATGTCGTGAGAACGAAGGTCTTGTTTTTGTGCGCAAGAAAGAAGTTTCGTTGCTCAAGCACAACCTTCAGTGCGACAAAATAGTGCATGAAGCTGTCGGGACCGGCTGCTTCCATCTCGCAGAACGTGCAGAATGTGTTGATATCCGCAATAGGCATCACGTTCAAAAGAATTGTTTTCAGTCCCATCATGGCCAACATATTGTTGTCAATGATGGCAATCTTGGGCCTGTCGCCTGTATGTTTGCCCATTGTATGAGCCTGCATCGGATTTGTTTTGTTCTCTTCCATATTGCTTTCTTTATAAGAATGGGGCCAATAGGTGGCTGAGTCGGCCGCGGAGTCGCTGCCATGGCGTGCGCCATTGCCTCCATTGCTTTTCGGTTAGGTAGAAACAATCTTTCTTTTCGCTGTCGAAGAGGTCGTCTAACTGCTGTGTGGTGCACCGATCAAGGATAACAGCGTTCTCTTCATAGTCCCAACTGAGGCTTCGGGCATTGAGATTGGCACTCCCGACAGTGCATACGCGCCCGTCTACCATGATGATTTTCGTGTGATGGAAGCCAGCTGTGTACATCCATACATGGCAACCGGCTTTCATAAGTCGGTGGGCATTGTAGAAACCGCAGTCGGGTGTCAGTGGAATATCGCTCCTTGTGCTCAGCATGATTTCCACTTTCACACCTCTTTTTGCAGCTTCTTTCAAGGCTTTCATCAGCTTATGGTTCAGCGTAAAATACGGATTGATGATTTTGATGCTGTCTTTTGCGCGGTTGATGGCCGAGAGATAGAACCTTCGGATGATTTCATTGCTCGTCCTTGGCTCTCGGTTGACGATGCCTACACACTTGTTGTGGGCCGTCGGACACGTATCTTGCTTCAGTCCTTTGATATAGTCGGCATCGTGTATGCCGCGGAAATATTGTGCACCATGCACGTTTTGGCCGGACACTTTGTTCCATATACGGAGGAAGATTGCCTGCAATTGGTTCACTGCATCGCCCTCAATGCGGCAATGCATATCGTGCCATTCGCCCACAACCTTCGTGCCTTTGATGTAGTAGTCGGCCACGTTCATGCCACCGGTGTAGGCAGTTCGGCCGTCAATGACAACGATTTTGCGGTGGTCTCTCGCAAAAACATGGTTGACCCATGGGAAGGTTATCGGGTCGAACTTATATATCTCGATGCCCGATTCTCGGATTTTTTGCAAGTGATGGGCCTTTAATGGTCGGTTATTGGAGGCGTTTCCGAAGGCATCGAACAAGGCCCTCACCTCCACACCTTCCTTGACTTTCTGTTCCAACAGGCTGAACAAGAGGCCTGCAATGGAGTCGTTGCGGAAGTTGAAATACTCTAAATGAATGCTTTTCCGGGCTTGTCGGATAGCTTTGAACATGTCGTCGAACTTCTCTTGTCCGCTCATGAGCAGTGTCACGGCATTGTTATTGGTGAACGTGACGCCATGACTTCTCAGGTCTTTTGCTATTAATGAGTCGGAAGTTTGGGCGGCACAAAGCGTCGTGCCGCCAATCCATAGCCCGATAAAAAGTATAAGTTGTTTCAATCTCTCAAATCTCTTGTTTTCTGTTCACACCATGCAAGCGTAGTGATCTACTACACCTAAGAGACGTTTCTCCTCGTCTACGACCAATACCGTGTGTATCTTGTGTTGGTTCATGATGCGTTGTATCTCGCTGATCTTGGTGCTTGGCAACACAAGTTTCGGCGTTCTTGTCATAATATCGCTTACTGTATGGTCGAAGAATTTGGCTTGCCAGCGTTCCATGGCACGGCGAATGTCACCGTCGGTAATGAGTCCTATCACCTGATGGTCGTCGGTCAGGGACACACCGAGGCCGAGTTGACCTTTGCTGACGCGGATAATCGCTTCGCCCAAGTGCATCTCTTGCGGGATAATAGGCAGGTCGTTGGTGCGCATCACGTCGGCCGCGGTGGTCAAAAGCCGCTTCCCAAGCTCGCCACCCGGGTGGAACTGCGCGAAGTCCTGCGGACGGAAGTCGCGCATCTGCATCAAAGCAATCGCCAAAGCATCGCCCATAGCCAGCGCAGCGGTTGTGCTGCTTGTCGGAGCAAGGTTTAATGGGCAGGCTTCTTTCCTGACATAGACCCGTATATGGGCGTTGCTGTATTTGGCTAACAAGGAATTGGGGTTCCCGGTCATAGAGATGATGGGAATATTCATGTGGAGCACCATTGGAATGAAGCGCAACAACTCATCGGTCTGCCCCGAATTGCTCAGCGCCAGCACCACATCATCGGCTGTCATCACGCCCAAATCGCCATGATAGACGTCCAATGGATTGATGAAAAAGGCCGGTGTGCCCGTCGAAGCAAGTGTGGCTGCAATCTTAGCCCCGATGTTTCCGCTCTTGCCTACGCCTGTCACGATGATTTTCCCATGACAGTTATACATGATTTCGACGGCTTTCGTGAAGTTGTCATCAAGCTGTGGCAGGAGTTCCAAGATGGCTTGGGCTTCCTCTTTCAATGCCTGTCCGCCCCAATCGCAAACCTTTTCGAGCCTTTTTTCTATCGTTTTGTCCATTTCTACAGTAGTTTCTCAATGAGTTGTTCCAGTTTTCCGAGTTCAAGCATGTTCGGTCCATCGCTCAATCCCTTGTCGGGATCAGGGTGTACTTCAAAGAAATAGCCCGTTGCTCCAAAGGCCTTGGCAGCCAAAGCCATGGCCGGAACGAATCTACGGTCGCCGGATGTCGAGCCGTTTCCTGCTCCCGGACGCTGCACACTGTGCGTACAATCCATGATAACCGTGGGGACTATCGTTTTCATATCAGGGATATTGCGGAAGTCGACCACCAGATTATTGTAGCCAAAGCAGTTACCCCGTTCCGTGAGCCACACTTCCTTGGCACCGCTTTCCATGGCTTTCTCGACCGGATACTTCATATCTGTCCCGCTAAGAAACTGTGCTTTCTTGATGTTGACCACCTTTCCCGTCTTTGCAGCAGCTATTAATAAGTCGGTCTGCCGACAAAGAAAGGCCGGTATCTGAAGCACATCGCACACCTTACCTGCTGCTTCTGCCTGATAACTTTCATGGATATCCGTGAGGATTTTCAGTCCGTATTTCTGCTTTATGTCGGCAAGCATCTGCAAACCTTTGTCCAATCCGGGGCCACGGAAGGCGTGGACGGACGTGCGGTTGGCCTTGTCGAACGAAGATTTGAAGATGATATCAATGCCGAATCTTCGATTTAGCCTCACCAGTTCTTGGGCAACAGCATCCAATAAGGCTGCCGATTCAATGACACATGGGCCTGCAATAAATAAGGGTTGCATAATATTATCGTTTCTTGACACTTACTTGGAGATGCAAAGTTACGCAAAAAGGGAGAAAAGTGCAAACATTTCTCTCTTTTTATGCGGCTGCCAAGCTTTCGTTTCCACTTATTCTTCGGCTTCGGCAGTAGCCTTCTCGGCTTGTTCGGGCGTGGCATGAATGATGCGTACGTCGCGTTGTGGGAACGGAATCTCTATACTGTGTTTGTTCAATGTGTCGTAAACACATTCGAGAATACGACCATCATCGATGCCTTGTGTCATGACAGAAACCCACACTAATATCTTTAATGTGATGGAACTGTCACCAAATTCCTTCAAAACAATCTTCACATCGCGGCCCGGCTCCGTGATTTCAAGGTCAACGATGGCGTCGTGCAGCAGTTGTTTCACTTTCTTGATGTCGCTTCCATAGGCCACGCCGACTTCCAAAGCGTCGAGTTCGTAACCGTGGTTCTTGGTCATGTTCTTATAGTTTTTCGTGAACAGCTGACTGTTTTGGAAGGCAATCACCGACCCGTCCACCGCTTCAACGATGGTTGATGTGTAGTTGATGGAGCTAACCCGGCCGCGCATGCCGTCGCAAATGATGTAATCACCGATCTTAACTCGGCCAGCCATGAGTGATATTCCATAGTAAATGTTCTCCAAAATGTCCTTCATAGCGAAGCCTATACCCGTTGAAAGACCACCCGAAATGACCACAAGCCAAGTATTATCTATGTGGAAAACGGCCAGCGACACCATCAACCAAATGCCCCAAACGGCCACTTGAATGACGTTCTTTGCCATCGTATAGCGACTTGCGGCAGTGCTAAGGTCGGATTGTTCGAAGTGTATTTTGAGCAGTGCTTTCAGCGTTCGGTTGACATATGCAAAGATAAAGTAGAACGCAATGACCTCCGCTACAGAGAGAATGCTGGCAGCGAACCATTTAGTATTGATGTATTGCTCGCGGTAGATGTCCCATATCTTATCGCTTAAATTGAAAACATCGGCCGCCCAATAGAGGGCCAAGAGGAACGAGATCACGGCAAGCACGGGCAATACCACTTGATAAACGAGGTGGAAGAACCATGTCTTCGTGATTTCCTTGTCGGCATAGCCCCGCTTTATAGCCCATTTCTTAATCCAACCACGCAAACATGTAATCGTCAGTATGCAGGTTAGCTGCATGATCCACCAAATCAGCAACTGCACACTGAGCAATGTATAGCCCAACCACGCGCAAATCAGCGAGCCGACAAAGACAGTGAGCGACACATAAGTATAGGTTACGTCGCTCTTGGGAATGCTTTTGTTGTCGTGACGTATGGCGAACCATTGCCAAACTGTGCAAACCAAGAGGATTGGAGACAGCACAATGTTGACCAGATTGTCGGGAACGAGAATGATGCGGAATGAAATCACGATGAACCCCATGGCCATCAGCGGCAGATAGATGCGGAATGCGCTCTTGATCTGGTTGCCGGTGAGGCGCAACAGCAATGAAATGAGGATTACTCCCAGCAACCATGTGTAGCTGACAAGCAGTCCGCTGGCCATGATAATGAAGTTTTGGTCGGAAAAGACAATGCGTATCAGGCCCAGAATAAGTGCCAACGTGACCACCGACGAGGTCATGATGATGCAAGTGCGCCGGGTCATGAAGGCAGGTGTGCGAAACCTTTTCGGAATAAGGAACCGAACGGCTATGATATTCAGCAGTCCTGCGAGGAGTGCATAGAAGCCGATGAGGGCAAAAAGACCGATGATATACTGCGAATCCCATTGCGAGCGCACCTTGGTCTTCACGAAATACTTGGTCGAAATGGTCTCTTCGGTATCCTGAATGTTGGCACGTAGCCGGGCAAGGATATGGAAATAGTTCTCTCCGGTGTTGCTGAAGATGTGGCTTTGTATGTCCTTGTAGCGTTTGTTTGCATAGTCGTTGAGCGATTTCAGCTGGGCTTCGATGGCTTGATAGTAGCCGATGTAGTCTTTGAACTGGTTGATGTTGTCGTTGAGGGTGTGGCGAATATTCACGGCAAGTGTCAGACATACGCTCTTATCTGTTTGTGCTTTCCGGTTCAATGCCATGACGTTCATCGTGCTCAATGAGTTGATCAGGTAGTCATAGCGGGCTATTTCGGCATTGTTTTTCTCAATGAGAAGGCGGAAAGGTTGCACGTTTTGCTTGAAGTCGGCATATTGTTCAGTGGCCTCATGGCAGGCATATGCCAAGTCAAAAACATATTCTGGCTTCTGCGAATAGAGCATCAATGCGTTCTGATTGCTCTTGCCCATGATGTTGAAAAGCTTGTCGCGCACGGCCGATTGCTGCTCTCTCATGTAGCCCGATTGGCGTTCCAGCTCGGCATGATAGTTGGTTAACTCGGTGCGAAGGATAGATAATGTACTCTCAATGTTTTGTTCTTTCAGCACAGCATGCGTGGGCGAAAGGGCGAATATGGCGAGTAGGAAGAATAAGATTGACCTCTTGTTCATGTCGTTTTTATCGGTTTATTGCGCTTACAAAAGTAATAAAAAGTATAGATACGACTGGTTTCGGCTGCCGTAATTTTGAAATATTTATCATTTTCGGCTCTTGTTTTCGCTTTTTATTCCTACTTTTGTCTGGCAAAACAAGCAATATGAGATTGATAGCAGACAGTGGAAGCACGAAGACCGACTGGCTTTTGGCCGAAGGCAGTGTCCTTTCCGCTTGGAAGACGCAGGGCATCAACCCTTGTCACCAGCAACCGGCAACGATACGGCATATCCTTCAAACCGAGTTGTTGCCTTTTTTGAAGGGTAAAACGACTCCCGAACTGCGGCTTTCCTTTTACGGAAGTGGCTGTACGGCAGGCCTTGTCCCCGGTATGACAGCCCTATTGGCAGATGTTTTCCATCTTCCTGACGGTCAAATAGAGGTGGCCGGCGACCTCTTGGCGGCTGCCCGCGCAATCTGTGGTCACGAAGAAGGCATCGCTTGTATACTCGGAACGGGGGCCAATAGCTGTGTTTATGACGGGCAAAACATCGTGGATAACACTCCACCCTTGGGCTATATCCTCGGCGATGAGGGTAGCGGTGCGGTGCTTGGAAAGCGTTTTTTGAATGGCATTTTTAAGGGAAGTCTGCCCCCATTTGTCCGTGATTTGTATCTGAAAGAGACCGAACAATCCTACGAAGACATCATTCATAGGGTCTATAGTGAGCCACTTGCCAACCGCTATTTGGCTTCCGTGGCCCTGTTCATCGGCCGGCATCAAGACGAAAAATGCCTGCAACAGTTGGTTAAAGACAACTTTTCTGATTTCATTCGGCGCAACATTCAACCCTACAAACAACGGCTTCCCATTGGCTTTGTCGGCAGCATTGCCCATGCGTTTTCCCCGCTTCTGATTGAAGTATGCCACGAATCGGGTTACGAAGTGAGCCGTATCGAGAAGCGTCCCATAGAGGGTTTGTTGCAACGTTACTATGTTAACGGGCGTTGAACGTTGCGGTCAGGCAATAAGAAGACTTGATGAGAAAGGTGGAAAAGCCTTTGTCAGGAAACGACACTGCGTCAAAAAAAATGGAAGGTCTGCCTCTTTGCTCCCGAAGAGAGGGTGAATGAGTTTGCAAATAGATAGGAATTTTCTCTTTCAAAGGGGTAGTGGAGTTTCAAAACACAGCATCTTAGGCGTTGTTTTGCTTCGGAATAAATCTTACAAAAAGGGCTTTGTATTTTGCGTGTAGCAAAATGGGGGAGTGAATTCTGCGAATTTGCGCGTTTTATGGGTTATTCTGTAAGTTGTTGGCCATGAGATGGTTGCGTTGACTGATGGAGTTTCCTTTGTATTTTGCCTTTTAATAGTGAGTGGCTTGTGCATCAAAAGTGGGTGAGTTACGCTTTTCTAGTGGCTTGTTTCTACTGTTTTGTCATACAATTTGGGCCGTTCTACGTTGCAAAATGAGGCATTCTGCGTGCCAGAATGGGTCGTTTTGTAATACAACCCGACTTGGATGGCGGGAAAACCGCCTTGATTTTATTCGTGAATTTCATTTTCATTGTTTTTCATTTTCTATTTGTCGGTCTTTAAAGATGTGCTTTTTTGTGATATAAAATTTACAAAATGGCACAGCGGTTCCTTTCTTTTTTGTAGGAATAAGTGGCTTGTTTGTCCGCTTATTTCGGCCTTTTAAAAATGTGTGTACACGATATGTTGATAGCATAGGGCTTGAGCAGGCGCACGAACCGCGTGGCTCTACAAATACAAATAAATCTAAATTTGGCGATTTTAAGGCTCGTAACGGCTTTTATATCAAAAAAAAGTAGTAAATTAGCACCCTTGAAAAACGATGGAAAATGGCTTAGAACGAAAATAAACGGCCTTTGGGACGGTTTTGCTTCACAGCTTTTCTGTGGTTGAACAAAATAAATCATTATCAAGAATATCAATGGACGAAAATCAGACAATTGACAATGACAGAATCTTAAAGATTAACATTGAGGAAGAAATGAAGTCTTCGTATATCGACTATTCCATGTCGGTTATCGTGGCACGTGCGCTTCCTGATGTTCGTGATGGGTTCAAACCGGTGCACCGTCGCATTCTTTATGGAATGTTAGGCATCGGTAATACCAGTGATAAACCCTATAAGAAGTGTGCCCGCGTCGTGGGTGAGGTGCTCGGTAAGTATCATCCTCATGGCGATTCCTCGGTTTATGGTGCGCTTGTCCGCATGGGGCAGGACTGGAATATGCGCTATACGTTGGTTGACGGGCAGGGAAACTTCGGTTCTATCGACGGCGATTCGCCGGCCGCCATGCGTTATACGGAGTGCCGACTCAGCAAGATGGGCGAGCACGTAATGGACGATTTGGAGAAGGAAACCGTTGATATGGCCAACAACTTCGACGACACTTTGGTCGAGCCGAGCGTCATGCCGACGAAGATTCCCAACTTATTGGTGAACGGAGGTAACGGTATTGCCGTGGGAATGGCAACGAACATACCGACACATAACCTGTGTGAAGTAATCGATGGTTGCTGTGCTTATATCGATAACCCCGACATTGCGCTCGATGATTTGATGCAGTATATCAAGGCTCCCGACTTCCCTACGGGTGCATATATATATGGTATACAAGGCGTACGTCAGGCATATGAGACGGGAAGAGGACGCATCGTGATGCGTGCCAAGGCTGAGATTGAAAGCGGAGAGAGCCACGATAAGATTGTCGTAACGGAGATTCCGTATGGCGTCAACAAGCAGATGCTGATCGAATATATCGCTGAACTCGTGAAAGAAGGCAAGATCGACGGTATCAGTAACGCCAATGATGAGTCGGGACGACAAGGAATGCGCATTGTCATCGACGTGAAACGCGATGCCAATGCCAATGTCATTCTGAACAAACTTTTCAAGATGACGGCCCTGCAAAGCTCGTTCTCGGTGAATTGTATTGCCCTTGTGAAGGGTCGTCCACGCCTGTTGAGCCTGAAAGAATGTGTGAAGTATTTCGTGGAGCACAGGCATGACGTGACCATTCGCCGCACGAAATACGACTTGAAAAAGGCACAGGAGCGTGCCCATATTCTTGAAGGTCTGATTATTGCTTGCGACAATATCGACGAAGTTGTGCATATTATTCGTGGCAGTAAGACCCCGGTTGAGGCCCAGCGCAACTTGGAAACGCGTTTCAAACTCGACGAATTGCAGAGTAAGGCCATTGTCGATATGCGCCTGAGTCAGCTGACCGGCCTGCGTATGGACCAGCTCCATGCTGAGTATGAAGAGTTGGAACGCCAGATAGCTTACTTCCAACAGATACTCGACGACCCTGAACTTTGTAAGAAAGTGATGAAGGATGAGTTGAATGAAGTAAAGGAAAAGTATGGTGATGTACGCCGAACTGAAATCAAATATTCAAGCGAAGAGTTCAATCCCGAGGACTTCTATCCCAACGATCCGGTTGTAATTACGGTGAGTCACATGGGATATATCAAGCGAACACCGCTGAGCGAGTTCCGCGAACAGGCCCGTGGTGGGGTGGGAGCTAAGGCAGCTCGTCACCGCGAACAGGACTTCACGGAGTTCATCTATCCTGCAACGATGCACCAGACGATGCTTTTCTTCACGAAGAAAGGGCGTTGCTACTGGCTTAAATGCTATGAGATTCCAGAGGGAGATCGCAACAGTAAGGGGCGTGCCATTCAGAATATGCTCAATATAGAGAGCGATGATGCCATCAATGCTATACTGAGATTGACGACGTTGAACGATGAAATTTTCAACAACAGTCACTATGTTATCTTCGCAACCAAGCATGGAACAGTGAAGAAGACCAGCCTCGAAGCCTACAGTCGTCCGCGTGCCAACGGTGTGATTGCAATAAACATTGCAGACGAAGATGAGGTGGTAGACGTTCGCTTGACCAATGGAAAGAACGAGTTGATCATGGCAAATCGCAATGGAAGAGCCGTGAGATTCGATGAGAATACCATTCGAACAATGGGCCGAACAGCTACAGGTGTGCGTGGAATGCGGCTTGATGGGGGCGACGATGAGGTCGTGGGTATGATCACGGTCAACGATGCCGGGGCCGAAACCGTAATGGTTGTGAGCGAGCAGGGCTACGGAAAACGCAGTCAGGTTGAGGACTATCGCATTACGAACCGCGGCGGTAAGGGTGTCAAGACGCTGGCTATCACCGACAAGACCGGTCGACTGGTGAGCATCAAGAACGTGACCGATGAGAACGATTTGATGATTATCAACAAGAGCGGCGTGGTTATTCGCTTGGCAGTTGCCGATGTTCGCGTTATGGGACGCGCCACCCAAGGTGTGCGCCTCATCAATCTGGCCAAGAAGAACGACGCCATTGCCAGCGTTTGCAAGGTGATGAGTTCGGAGTTGGAGGCTACCGTTGAAGAGGAAAGTCGTGCACAATGGGCCAATAAGTCTGAAGAAATCAAGAGAGGCGCCCAGGGTGAAGGCAGTAACGTGGCTGAAGACGCATCGCTCGCAGACTCAGAAGACAATGAAACTGAATAACAAACCTTTTAATACATAACAGAAAATGAAAAAGTTAATGCTTGCAGCCGTGATGCTACTCAGTACATCTGCTGCTTTTGCCGGTGACAGTGAGCCTTTGAAGGCCATTCTGAAGGCTAAGACATATGCCGAGGCCCAAGACTTGATAAAAGCCAATTTGGATCAGCTTGCCAATGATGCAGAGAAGGCCAAAGCCTACAACAAACTTGTAGACCTTGCCATGGAAAAGGTATCGAGGGAGCAGGGAACGATTACTTCCAACCAAATGGCCAAACAGTTCGGGCAGGGTAAGGAAGTACCTTATGACACGTTGGGTTTCAATAAAGCTATCTATGATGCTATCAGCAATGCGTTCCTTTGTAACGAATATGACCAGAAGCCGAACGAGAAAGGTAAAGTAAAACCTAAATATGAGAGCAACAACGCCACTCGTCTTTACGGTTTGCGTCCTAATTTGATTAATGCCGGTCAGACTGCTGCCCAGCATAACAATCAAACTGAAGCCTTGAAGTTCTTTGGGATGTATGTGGAAAGTGCAAAAAATCCATTGTTCAACAGCGTTGACAAAGGTAAGAACCCTGATACCTACCTTGGAGAAGTGGCCCGTGTTGCTGGTGTTTATGCTTTCCAAGCAAATAATATGGAACTTGCCAACAAGTATGTGGACGTTGCCCTGCAGGACACTGCGGTTTATAAAGACGCATTGAACCTCAAACTCTACATCATGCAGCAGGGTCTGAAGACCAAGGAAGACTCCGTGCAGTATGTGAACAAGCTGAAAGACCTCTATGCAAAGAATACCAATAACGACCAAATTTTCTCTACATTAGTTACGATGTACGGCAGTCTGAAGATGATTTCGGAGCAAGACAAAATGCTGAACGATAAGTTGGCTGCTGATCCCACGAATGCTTTGGCATGGGCTTTGAAAGGTCAGATCTACATGAATGAGAACAAACCTAAGGAAGCCGTGGACTGTTTTAAGAAGTCCGTAGCGAAGGATGGTAAGAATGTTATCGTCTTGACCTACCTTGGTTTCTGTCTCAATGCACAGGCTGGGGCTATCAACGGCAACAAGGACGAGCAGCAGAAGCTGTATAAAGAGAGCGAAGGATTCCTTGAGCAGGCCCGCAGTCTCGATCCCAATCGTGAGAAAGCAAACTGGAGCTATCCGCTTTATGCCGTGTACTACAGTCTCTATGGTGCTGCTGACAGCCGCACCAAAGAGATGGAAGCGTTGACGAAGTAATATCTTTTATAAGGGATAGCATGCAGTCTTTGGCTGCATGCTGTCCTTTTTCTTTATTTTTCCTTATGAAGCGTTGTGTCATCTTATCCTTTTTGTTACTCTGCACACTGTTTTCTCCGCCGTGTGTGGGGCAGAATGCAAGGCGCACAGCCAAGACGATGAACGCCGAAATCGATGGATTGTTGCAGGAACTCCCTGCTGTCAAGCATGATACCACGGCTTATTATAAAGGTGTTGTGCAGTTGATGAAAGACGCAGTGATATGCGATTATTTCGATTCCAAACCCGATAAGAAGGGAAAGAGCAGTCCCCGCTATCGCATGACCAATGGGAAAAGGCTCTCACCTTACCTCTCTGTGTTGGTAGATGCGGGGATGTATGAATACAGCCGAAGGAAAAATGAAGAGGCGATGGAGATTTTCAAACTCTATTTGGACTGCGTTGAGCGGCCTCTTTTCCAAGGGAAAGACAATAACATGGGGCTGGTGGCCTATTATGTCAGCCTGCTTTCCTATGGAAAAGAGGATTTTGCAGAAGCGGAACGCTATGCCGATGTGGCCTTGAAAGACTCCAATTATGCTAAAGATGCGGCTGAAATAAAAATCAATTGCATGAAGACGCATCTCGAATCGCAGCAGGACTCCGCAAGATATATCACGGCTTTGGTTGAGCTACACGATATGGCACCCACCAACGACGTGTATTTCAAAATGTTGATAGACTATTTTTCGGGATTGAAAGACAGGACGCAGCTGGCCGAATTTGCTACAGAAGAAATCAAGAAACGGCCCGACAACAAGCGTGCATGGGCCTTGAAAGGCGAAATCAGTATGCAGAATAAGGAATGGGACGAGGCCATAGAGTGCTTTAGAGAGGCTGTAGCGATTGATAGCAGCTATGTGCAGGCGGTCTATGATGTGGGCATTTGTTATGTCTCGAAAGCCGAAGAACTGCGTGACAGCTTGGAGGATGACCAGCATAAATTGACCAAAAGCGATGCCAACCGGATAAAAGCGCTGTATCAGGAGGCAAGAGATTGGTTGCTCAGGACTGCCGGTCTTGATGAGAACCGGCAGTTGATTGAATGGAAGAAGATACTTGATCAAGTGAATAAGGTATTAGGATTGTAGAGGAATGAAGAGAGTTATCATTAGTATTTTAATTTGTTTTCCGCTCGTTGGCATGGGACAGAAGAAGATTATCGCCCAAGCCAAGGACTATATCAAAAGCGGAAAGAACTTCGATAAGGCCGAGGTATTGATGGCAGACCTGCTGAAAGACTCTGTTTCAAGAAAGAACGAGCAGGTGTGGCTATTGCTTTTTGAGGCCCAACAGAAGCAATATGAGCAAGGAAATGAAAAACTCTACCTGAAAGAGAAGTATGATACAGCGGCCCTGTTCCTTATGGGCAGGCGAATGTTTGCAACGCTCGAAGGGCTTGATTCGCTGGAAATGATTCCCGATGCGAAGGGAAGAGTGAGGCTAAAGAATCGCGAACATAGTGCGGAAGTGCTGAACCAATATCGCCCGAATCTGTTCAACGGCGGTGTGTTCTTTCTGAAAAAGCAAGACTTTGCACATGCCTTTGATTTCTTCGACACTTATATTGCCTGTGCTTCAAAGCCGATGTTTGCCCGCTTCCGGTATGGCGAGTGGGACAAACTGATGCCACAAGCGGCTTATTGGGCCACGTATTGCGGTTATAAAATGCGGCAACCGCAACTGACTTTGCGCCATGTTTATTTGGCATTGAAGGACACTGCCCACGAAGTTTACCTGCTGCAGTATCTGGCTGAGACCTATAAACTGGAGAAAGACACGGCAAGATATGTACAGACGCTACGCGAAGGTTTCGAGAAATTTCCTACATCGCCTTTCTTTTTCCCGCATCTGATAAGCTATTACGGCCAAGAGAATGCATACGAAAAGGCATTGGAGACTTGTAACCGGGCTTTGCAGGTGGATTCTACCAATAGGATATTCCGTTTTGCCAAGGGCTCGTTGCTGCTCACAATGGGCCGCTATCAGGAGAGTTTAGACATCAATAAGGCGCTGATAGCTGACAACGACACCTTGCCCGACATTTATCTGAACGCGGGATTAGCCCTCTTTAATCAGGCCATAGAGCTGGACAAGAACGTGCAGGTGAGCCAGAAAGCGCGCAACCGGATATTGGATTTCTACCGCAAAGCCTTGCCCTATCTTGAGAAATACCGCGCTTTAGCCCCGCAACAAAAGGAGAAATGGGCCCTGCCACTCTATACCATTTACCTCAATCTGAACATGGGTAAGCAGTTTGATGAAATAGACAAGTTGCTATGAAGACAGAAAACATTATCGCGAAGCTGGGCATCCAGCTCAACGAAATGCAGCAGAAAGTAATCGAAGGTATGCTACACGGCAAGGAAAACCTGATGATTCTTTCTCCGACAGGCTCTGGAAAAACGTTGGCTTATCTGCTGCCTTTGACCGAATTGTTGGACGTCCAGTCCGATGAAGTGCAGGCTGTCGTCGTCGTTCCCGGGCGCGAATTAGCCTTGCAGTCGGCCACGGTGTTGAAGAACATGGGCAGTGGTTTGCGCGGAATGGCCTGCTATGGTGGGCGAGCCACGATGGAGGAGCACCGCAAACTGCGCGAGGTAAAGCCGCAGATTGTCTTTGCCACGCCGGGAAGATTGAACGATCATCTCGATAAAGCGAATATATTGGCTGGCAGCATTCGCTATCTTATTCTCGATGAGTTCGACAAATGCTTAGAGATGGGCTTCCATGAAGAGATGAAAGCTTTGTTGGATAAGCTCCCGAAAGAGGTGCACAGCGTGCTCCTTTCTGCTACTCCTGCCGAAGAGTTGGGCGACGCACACGTCGTTGAAAAGCATTTCCGACGGCTCGACTTCCTGCCCATTGAGGCGCAAGTCCCTGAGCGTGTATATATATATAAGGTGAAAAGTCCGCAAAAGGATAAGCTCGAAACGTTGGAAAAGCTGTTACTCTCGTTCGGCGAGCAGCGCAGCATTGTGTTCCTGAACCACAGGGAAGCCGTGGAGCGGACAGCGGAATTCCTGAGCGCAGCGGGCTTTGGTGTGAGCGTGTATCATGGTGGTATGGAGCAGAAGCAGCGTGAAGCAGCACTTTATAAGTATGCCAATGGCAGTACAAACATTCTTGTCAGCACCGATTTAGCGTCGCGTGGCTTGGATATCCCAGACATTGACAATATCGTCCACTATCATCTTCCCGAGAGCGAAGACGGCTATATCCATCGCGTCGGGCGCACTGCGCGGTGGGATAAGAGCGGGCGGGCGTTCTTTATCTTGAACGATAGCGAGGCCATTCCGGCCTATGTCGACGCTAAGGTCGAAGACTTTGTTATCCCGTACGAACTTCCTCGGCCGGCACAGCCGAAGAACGTGACGCTGTATATCGGGAAAGGCAAGCGCGACAAGGTGAGCAAGGGAGACATTGTCGGTTTCCTTTGTAAGAAAGGCGGCCTGCACGCCGACGAGATCGGGCGCATCGACGTCAACGAACGCTATTCCTATGTGGCCGTGAGTCGCCGAAAGGCGGGGCAGGTGCTGGCGCTTACCAAGGGCGAGAAGCTCAAAGGTATCAAGACTGTTGTTGAGGAAGTGCGCTAAGGTAGTGGCGAACGCATGGAATTCCAAGGAAAGTAAAGAATTTTCATGTTTATTTAAGGCCAAAAAATCGCTTTTATAACTTATTGATAATCAGTAGTATATAGCGTGCTAAAATTCGCTTATAAGAGAATTTGAAAAGAATACGCAGCAAATTTGAATTCTCTGCTATATTGTAAAGATTTATTCAATGTTTCATTTCGGCTGTCGTCGTGAGCCGACAGAGCCGGACGCAGGTCTTGTTTTCTGTGACGTGTCGGACATGTGTGCTGACATAATGAAAGAATTATGCTTAAAATAATGAATTCGTGACAAATAATTTGTTTATATGAAAATAAAAGTGTAAATTCGCAAGCGTGGAATTCAGACACAAGATGCTATAAACAACTTAAAAAAAATATCCAAATGAAGAAGTATAACTTTAATGCGGGCCCGTCAATGCTCCCTCGCGAGGTGATCGAGAACACCGCTAAGCAATTATTGGATTTCAACGGCAGCGGGCTTTCGCTGATGGAAATCAGTCATCGCGCCAAAGACTTTCAGCCCGTTGTTGATGAGTGTGTGGCCTTGTTCAAGGAGTTGCTCGATATTCCTGCGGGCTATTCGGTCATCTTTTTGGGCGGCGGCGCGTCGTTGCAGTTCATGCAAATACCCGCCAACTTCCTTGTTAAGAAAGCGGCTTACGTGAATTCGGGCGTGTGGGCTAAGAAGGCTATGAAAGAAGCCAAGCTCTTCGGCGAGGTCGTCGAGGTGGCTTCGTCTGCCGATGGCGGCTATACTTCCTATCCGAAAGGCTTCGAGGCGAACGTCCCGGCTGATGCCGACTATCTGCATGTTTGTACCAACAACACGATTTACGGTACCGAGTGCCGCAAGGACTTTGATGTGAAAGTTCCGTTGGTTGCCGACATGAGCTCGGATATTATGAGTAGGCCCGTAGATGTGGCCAAATACAATGCCATCTACGCCGGAGCACAGAAGAACCTCGCCATGGCTGGCGTGACGGTTATCATCGTGAAGGACGATGCCTTGGGCAAAGCACCGCGCGAACTGCCCACGATGCTTGATTACCGCACGCATGTGGAGAAGGGTTCTATGTTCAATACGCCTCCCGTTGTGCCCATTTATTCGATGTTGGAGAACCTGCGTTGGCTGAAAAAGAATGGAGGTGTGGAGGCTGCTGATAAGCGGGCACATGAGCGCGCAGCGGCACTTTATGCCGAAATCGACCGCAATAAGCTCTTTAAAGGTACGGTTGAAGAGGCTTCACGCTCGGTGATGAACCTCTGTTTCGTGATGAATGAGGACTATGCAGAGCTTGAAAAGCCGTTCTTGGACTTTGCTACCGAGCGCGGAATAGTAGGCATCAAAGGGCATCGCTCCGTGGGTGGCTTCCGTGCAAGCTGCTACAACGCACAGACCATGGAGGGTGTGAACGCGCTCATTCAGGCAATGAAAGACTTTGAAGCTAAACATTAAAAGACGAAATGACGATGAAAGTATTAGTCGCTACAGAGAAACCTTTTGCTGCCGAGGCTGTAGAAGGAATCAAAAAAGAAGTGGAAGCTGCGGGACACGAGTTGGTTCTGCTTGAAAAATATACAGAGAAAGCGCAGTTGCTCGCTGCCGTTAAGGATGCAGACGCTTTGATTGTCCGCTCGGACAAGGTGGATTCCGAGGTGTTTGATGCTGCAAAGCAGTTGAAAATAGTGGTTCGTGCCGGTGCAGGCTATGATAATATCGACCTTGCCGCTGCCACTGCACATCATGTCGTGGCGGAAAACACACCGGGACAAAACTCGAATGCCGTTGCCGAACTGGTATTTGGATTGCTTGTGTTTGCCGTTCGCAACTTCTATAATGGCAAGTCGGGCAGTGAACTAAAGGGGAAACGTCTCGGCATTCTGGCCTTTGGAAACGTCGGACGCAACGTGGCTCGCATCGCAAAAGGCTTCGGAATGGAAGTCTGTGCCTATGATGCTTTCTGCCCGACCGCCGCAATCGAGACCGCTGGTGTACGGGCCTGCGCAAGTGTGGACGAGCTTTTCCGGAGCAGTGATATCGTTAGTTTGCACATTCCGGCAACGCCTGAGACCCTCAAGAGCATCGACTATCGCACGGTGAATCTGCTGCCAAAGGGCGGTATTCTTATCAATACGGCCCGCAAAGAAGTTATCAACGAACCCGAATTGCTGAAACTTCTTGCCGAAAGAACCGATTTGAAATACATCACAGACATTAAACCCGATGCCGATGTTGACTTCCAACAGTTTGAAGGCCGCTATTTTTCTACGCCCAAAAAAATGGGTGCACAGACTGCCGAAGCCAATATCAATGCCGGTATTGCGGCAGCCAAGCAGATTAATACATTCTTTGCCGACGGTTGCACGACGTATCAAGTGAACAAATAAAACCGGCTATTCGGAACCTTCCAAGCCACCTGTCTTGTCACAGTCGGCTTGGAAGTTTTTTGTTTCAGCCTGTTTAATCCCATTTTTATCATGCCGAAAATCAAACCTTTCAGGGGATTGCGCCCCCCAAAAGCACTCGTCGAGGCGGTCGAGTGCCGACCTTACGACGTGTTGAGCTCTGAAGAGGCACGCGAGGAGGCCGGAACCAATGAGAAAAGCCTGTATCATATCATCAAACCCGAAATCAATTTCCCCGTTGGAACCAGTGAATACGACCCTCGTGTCTATGAAAGTGCTACCGAGAACTTTGCGAAATTCCAACGCAACGGCTGGCTCGTGCAGGACGAAAAGGAGCAGTATTACCTCTATGCACAGACGATGAACGGCAAGACGCAATACGGTCTTGTCGTCGGAGCAAGCGTAGATGATTACATGAATGGGGTTATCAAGAAGCACGAACTGACGCGGCGTGACAAAGAGGAAGACCGAATGAAGCATGTGAGGGCCTGCAATGCCAATATTGAACCCGTCTTTTTTGCCTATCCCGACAATGAAGTTCTGAACAAACTGATTGCGCGTTACGCCCAAACCACACCTGAATATGATTTCATTGCGCCGATAGACGGCTTTCGTCATCGCTTTTGGGTCATCGGTAATGATGTGGATATAGCGACAATCACGGCCGAATTTGCCCGTATGCCCGCTCTTTATATTGCCGACGGACACCACCGTTCGGCCGCAGCCGCATTGGTAGGGGCAGAGAAAGCCAAGCAAAATCCGCAGCATACCGGCACAGAAGCCTACAATTACTTCATGGCCGTGTGCTTCCCGGCCGGCCAGTTGACCATCTTGGATTACAACCGTGTGGTGAAAGACCTCAATGGATTGTCATCAGAAGCGTTTCTGCATGCACTCGAAAAGCACTTTTTGGTGGTGCCGAAAGGGGCCGAAGACTATCGCCCCCGCCAGCTTCATGAGTTCTCACTCTATATAGATAAGCAGTGGTACAGCCTGAAAGCGAAGCTCGGAACCTATGATGACAGCGACCCCATCGGCGTCTTGGACGTAGACATCTCCAGCAGATTGATTCTCGATGAACTGCTCGGTATTAAGGACTTGCGGTCAGACAAGCGCATCGACTTCGTGGGTGGACTGCGCGGTTTGCAGGAACTTCGCCGTCGAGTAGACAGCGGTGAGATGCGAATGGCATTGGCACTCTATCCCGTCAGCATGCAACAAATCATGGATATTGCCGACAGTGGGAAGATCATGCCGCCCAAAGCCACGTGGTTTGAGCCTAAACTGCGCAGCGGTTTGGTCATACATCAATTGCAATAATGGCGGAAGATCAGTATAAAACCATTTCTGAAGACGGCTTCGGCGAGGGATTTTACAGTGAGAAACGAAGTAAATTCCTCGCTTTTGCGCATCATGTTACGTCTGTAGACGAGGTGAAAACCCTTCTTGCTTCCTACAGAAAGAAGTATTATGATGCCCGTCATTGCTGCTATGCCTACGTACTTGGGCCCAAACGGTCGGTATTTCGCGCCAATGATGACGGCGAACCGAGTTCCACAGCAGGTAAACCTATCTTGGGACAAATCAACAGTTGCGGGCTTACCGACGTCCTTATCGTCGTCGTTCGCTATTATGGTGGCGTGAATTTAGGCACAGGTGGGCTGATAATTGCTTATAAAACGGCAGCGTCTGATGCCCTTGCACATGCCACAATAGAGCTGCGGCAAGTGGAAGAAATCGTTACGTTTGATTTCAGTTATCCAATGATGAACGAGGTGATGCACGTCGTGAAAGAGATGCAGGCACGCATCATCAGTCAGCAATTTGACAATACATGCAGCATTACTTTGCGCATTCGAAAGGGCGAAGCCGACCAGTTGAGGAGCCGATTGAACAAGCTTTCGTTCCAATAACAAATGTATAATGTCTGTTAAATCGCTGTTTTCCGTTTGCATATCATGTGTGTCTTTCATCTTTTTTTATTACTTTTGCAAAGCATTTCAGGAAGATTGGCAGAGTGACCGAATGCGCTGGACTCGAAATCCGGTATACGCTTTCCGCGTATCGGGGGTTTGAATCCCTCATCTTCCGCTTCTTGGGTGAGTGTTATCGTTGTGGGGGCTTGTCTCCTGCAACGATTTTCCATTTTAAAGGCGTTTGATTGCGAGCGGAGTATCAGTGAAATCGGCGATGTAGGGACGCGCGGCAATCCACTTATCCACCCGTTTACTTGTCAACAGTCAACTATAATGTGAGCGGACGCACGAGCCGTGCGTCCCTACATGCATTCGATTGAGCTTCAACGACTTATACCTCGCGTTCTAATCTCAGCTATTTTATCGTGTAATATGGTTGAGATTAGCGTGCAATATGGCTGATATTGCACACTAATATAGCTGAAACAAGAATGCGATTCTATTTTAATGGTCAGATAGAGGCAGTTTGCTTCAAAAACGAAAGTCGTTTTTCAGACAATAAGTTTTTGCAATATCTACTTGTTGCCTTCACTTTCTTCGGGGGCTTTCCTCGCCTGATGGCGTATCTTCCAACCGCTCCAAAGGCACCAGATGATGCCCATTCCGATGATGAAAATGTAGAGTAGGGTACCCGACCCGAGGAAGGTATAGATGCGTCCCGTGTGGATTTCGAGGCAAACATTGCGCAGCGACATCGGCAACGTTCGCATTTCTGGGGGCATGTTCAGGCCAGGACAGCCGTCATTATAGTCCGCAATGCGTTCGTGTTCGCCAAAATCATTGGTGTAACCTGCTATGGCATGCGTTCCGAAAGGCATACCGTTGTTTGGCAAGGCGGGTGCATGAGTGTAGTAATCGGCAATGATATCGGTCGTTCGGTCCCAAATATACATGCCGCTGAACGAGCCTATCAGCCAATAACCGTTGGTATCTTGCGTCTCGACATTGATGCCCATGACGCTCACGGGAGGCTGAACAGGCACGGATTGTGGGGCAGATTGCAGTGTCTGAAGCACATAAAATCCGTCGGAACTGTAGAGCAACCAGTCGCCTTTCACGGCATCATAGCGGAGCGAACGCAGCCGGTCGGTCCAGCTATTTGGGTTGTCTAAGGTCGAAAAAGGCAGGGGCGGAACCCTTCCCGAGGCGATGGCAAGCAGCGCGGGAGGGCGTAACAGCCAGCCCGTGAGGCAGAGAAAGAGCGTGAAGACAAGGCTTATCTTCCCTATTTTGTCGTGCCATTCGGACAGAAACCGCCTCCATCGGGATTTGTTTTGGTGGGGCAGCAGCCAATAAGCAATGCCCGTGACGCAGAGGAACAGGAGAACAAGGACGATGAAGTCGACAAACAAGATGCCGACCGTGCCGAAAATCGCACCGCTATGCAGCAGCCATACCGTGCGAAAGAGTGAAACTTTGCCGTCGGAATGGCTTGCCGGGCGCAGCATGATGCGCCGGAACAGGCGGTAGGGTGGGGTGGCGAGATAGACGAACGAGCGGCTTGTGACAATCAACGAGTCGCCTTTAGCGGTGATATCGCATAGCTTTTCGTCCTCATCTTTGGGCAGACTGATGTGCGTCCAGCGTTGCCCCGTGCGTTCATAAAGTCCGTATTGGCCCGCGGCGAACAGTCTGTTGCCCGGCAATAGGGCCAAGCCTCGAATGTTTCTGTGGTCTGTGCCCGACGGAAACCCTTGGTTGTCGTCCTTGAAAGTCGTTGCCGTGCTGTCCGTCAGCCATATTCCGTTGTTACCATAAAGCATGATGTGGTCGTTCCATTTGAGGCTTCCTCGGAGCAAACCTTGGTTCCATTGATGGTATTGATAGCTTGCGGGAAGGTACTTCCTGCTCACATTGAGGGCGGAAAATAGGGTGGGATGATTGAGAACAAGCCCCGAAAGGCAGAACATCAACAAGAAGAAGCCGAGGACAATGCCCAGCCATTTATGATGTTTGTGCCATGTTGATTTCTTCATGATTGCCGATATACTGTTTCATTGTGCTGCAAAATTACGATATTTCCCTAACATATCCGCATGCTTCGCCCATGATTTTGCTGTCCAGTATGCCTTATTTCGGTATGCAAGACGAGTGGAGGGAGATTGAAATACAGGCCAAATGAAAGCGGATAGAAGCCCGTTTCGGTTTCTATCCGCTTGTCGATGGGGTGCTGAATACTGGGCTTAGACGATGCCCTGCGCCATCATTGCCTTGGCAACTTTCAGAAAACCGGCAACGTTGGCCCCCTTCACATAGTTGATATAGCCATCGGCTTCGGTGCCGTATTTCACGCAGTTGGCATGAATATCGTCCATGATGTTGCGGAGTTTGTTGTCAACTTCTTCACGACTCCACTTCAACCGCTCCGAGTTCTGGCTCATTTCGAGTCCCGAAACGGCCACACCTCCGGCATTGGAAGCCTTACCCGGGCAATAAAGTATCTTGGCATCTTGGAACACTTTCGTTGCTTCGGGCGTGGTAGGCATGTTGGCTCCCTCGGTGACGGCAATCACTCCGTTGGCCACGAGTGCCTTTGCAGCCTCTTCATTGATTTCGTTCTGCGTGGCACATGGCGTGGCGATGTCGGCCTTTTCAAACCAAGGCTTAGCTCCTTCGACGTATTTAACACCGTATTTCTCGGCATATTCTCTGATACGTCCACGCTCCACGTTCTTCAATTCCATGATGTAAGCGAGCTTTTCCTCATCGATTCCGTCTGGATCGTAGATGTAACCGTCGGAGTCGGAGCATGTAAGCGGTTTCGCACCCAGCTGAAGCAGTTTCTCAATCGTGTATTGTGCCACGTTTCCTGCACCTGAAACGAGCACCGTTTTGCCTTTCAGGTCGATGTTGCGTGTCTTGAGCATGTTCTCAAGAAAGTAGACATTGCCGTATCCCGTGGCCTCGGGACGAATCAAAGAACCGCCGAACTCTTGGCCTTTACCTGTGAGAATGCCCACGAATTGATGCGTCAGTTTCTTGTATTGTCCGAAGAGATAGCCCACTTCGCGGCCGCCGACACCGATGTCTCCGGCCGGAACATCTTCGTCAGGGCCGATGTGTCGGTAGAGTTCATTCATAAAAGCCTGACAGAAACGCATGACTTCTGCATTGCTTTTTCCACGGGGTGAGAAGTCGGAACCGCCCTTTGCGCCTCCCATGGGGAGTGTTGTCAGCGAGTTCTTGAAGGTCTGTTCGAAGGCAAGGAACTTCAAAATAGAAAGATTCACCGACCGGTGGAAACGCAGTCCGCCTTTATATGGGCCGATAACATTGTTGTGTTGGATACGGTAGCCCATGTTGGTTTGCACATTGCCTTTGTCGTCTACCCATGTGACACGGAACTCAATGAGTCGGTCGGGAATGCAAAGACGCTCGATAAGATTGCTCTTCTCGAACTCCGGATGCTTGTCATACTCCTCTTCAATGGTGGCGAGTACCTGACTGACAGCCTGGATATACTCCGGCTCATTAGGGAATCTGCTTCTCAGCTTTTCAATAACTTCTGCTGCTTTCATCATCTTTTTCCTTTTAATTGATTAAGTAAATATCGTTCTTTTTATTTGGTTGCAAAGTTACATGTTTTTGATTAAAATGCAAACAAATAGTAAGTTTTTTATTCATAATAGTAGAAAATAGTTAGTTTTTCGTACTTTTGATGTCTTTTAGATAGTCGTATGGATTGCAGATTAACAAGTGTAAAAAAGGAAACGACTCGTTTAAGAGCCGTTAAAGTGTTAAATCAAATAGTTAAAATCGAATAAAGAATTAATGGTTTTCATGTATATTCTTGGTTTTACTTTTATATTTGCAACCAATTACTTGCAGAAGTAAGAAGTTGAAACTTGAAATATAAACTAACAGAATAGGATTATGAAAATGTATGGTAAGTATGTTTTTAGTGCCATGTGCATAGCTGCACTTGGCCTTTCTGCCGGAGCTTTCATCAAAGCGAATGCGACTCCGGCCATCGAATCCGTTGCCGCAGGGCAGCCGGTAGACCTGACTTATGCTGCGGAGAAGGCACTCCCCGCAGTGGTTCATATCAAGTATGTGCAGAATTCCAAGGTGCAAACGGTGGAAGTAGAGGAAGACCCGTTCAGCGACTTCTTCGGTCCGTTCGGCTTCTTCGGCAATCCCGACCGCGGAAACGGCGGAACGCAGAAGCGCAGAGTGCAGACCCCGAAGAAAGAAGCCACGGGAAGCGGCGTAATCATCAGCCCCGACGGCTACATCGTGACCAACAATCATGTGGTGAACGGTGCCGATGAACTGACGGTTACGTTGAACGACAACCGCGAGTTCTCTGCCCGCATCATCGGAACCGACCCCAATACCGACCTTGCACTAATAAAAGTGAACGGCAAGAACCTGCCGACGCTGCCCATCGGCGACAGCGACAACCTGAAAGTAGGCGAATGGGTGCTCGCAGTGGGCAATCCTTACAACCTCAGTTCAACGGTAACGGCAGGCATCGTCAGCGCAAAGGCCCGTTCCATGGGCGGAGAAGGCACCAACGGACCGCAGATATCGAGCTTCATACAAACCGACGCAGCCATCAATCCAGGAAACTCCGGCGGCGCATTGGTCAATGTCAAGGGCGAACTCGTGGGCATCAATGCCATGCTCTACTCGCAGACGGGCTCATACAGCGGCTACGGCTTTGCCATTCCAACCACCATCATGAACAAAGTGGTGGACGACCTCAAGCAATACGGCACCGTGCAGCGTGCTGTGCTGGGCATCAAGGGAGGCGACGTGCTGAACTACATCAACGCACAGAAGGAAGACAACAAGACGGTTGACCTCGGAACGAACGAAGGCGTCTACGTGGCCGAGGTGGTCGAAGGCAGCTCTGCCTCGGCAGCCGGCATCGTCAAGGGCGACGTTATCGTCGAGGCCGACGGCAAGAAAATCACGAAGATGGCCGAACTGCAGGAACTACTCTCCAAGAAACGGCCGGGCGAGCAAGTCACGCTGACCTATTTCCACAACAAGGCAAAGAAGAGCAAGACCGTCACCTTGAAGAACGCGCAAGGCAACACGAAGGTCATCAAGACGGCCGACCTCGACGTGCTCGGCGCAAGCTTCCGCCCCATAACGGAGCAACAGAAGAAGGAATACGACTTGGGCTTCGGACTCGAAGTGACCAAAGTGGGCAAGGGAGCCATCAAAGACGGCGGCATCGGACAAGGATTCATCATGCAATATGCCAACGACACGCCGCTGAAGAGCATCTCAGACCTGCAGGAGCTCGTGAAGAGCGTATCGACGAGCAAAGATCCCGTGCTGATTATCAAAGGCGTTTGGCCGACGGGAAAACGAGACTATAAGGTAGTTAAAGTATCAGAATAACCGCAGATGATTGATTCGAGGGGGCAGGTAGCGATACCTGCCCTCTTTTGTTGTCGGATAACGTCCATCTCTGTGCGCTCCCGCATAGAGGTTTTCTCTTATTCCCTATGTAGATGCCACGTCTTTTACATAGGGAATTCTCCTCGCCTGATAGTAGGATAGCTGGTTTCCCGCCATGGTGGGAATAGCGTCCCGCCATGGCGGGAATAATGTCCCACCGTGGCGGGAATGTTTTCCCACCGTGGCGGGAAGCCCGATATCCTTATAGCAAAGCGCATGGAGATACGCTTTGCTGGGCGACTACTGCTTAAGGAAGAGTGAGGATAGTTATGGAAGTGGAACGGGCGGACAGGCTTTGCCGAGCGGCTACAGCTTAAAGCGGTTGTGATGTTTGGCACGCGAGGGCTTCATGTTGCCGAAACCGTCGCCGAAGCCCTTGAAGCTGCCGCCCATCGTGCCGGTGCTTCCGCCATGCGTAAAGCCGCGGTATTGCGCCCAGCGGTCGATGATGCGGTTGACATAGTTGACGGTCTCGCTGCCCCGCATGTAGCCGTATTTCACGACGGGGTCGTTGTAGTAGGCAGGGGTGCTCAGGCGCAACACATACTCCCTGACGTCGCTCCAGCGGTTGGGGTTCCGGCCTTGCTTGCGCGCCAAGGCCATGGCGTCGCGAATGTGGAAGAAGCCTCCGTTGTAGCTTGCCAGCACGTAACAGCACCTTTCGATGGGGTTGCCAACGTCGGAGAACCGGTCTGACAGTTCGCGGATATATTTGGCTGCGGCGGCGATGTTGCGCTCGGGGTTGTACAGGTCTTCGCGGGGAAGCCCCAAGTGGTCAGCCGTCCGGGGCATGATTTGCATCAGTCCGCAGGCTCCGGCCCACGAGTGTGCCTGTGGGTCGAAGGTCGACTCCTGATAGCATTGTGCAGCCATGAGTCGCCAATCCCAGCCGGCAAGTGGGGCATACTGCTTGAAGTGAATGTCCCAGCGCGAGATGATGCCGCCCGAGCGGTCGAGCATCGGCGAGTAGACGTGGCGCGTCACGCTGCGTGTGGACAAAAGGAAGGCCTCTTCTTTCTTCAGCTCGGCAATCATGCGGGGGCGGAACCAGCTGTTCAGCGAGTCGGCCAGTTCTTCGTTGTGCTGTCTGACGGCCCATTGTGCGTGCTGTGCTTCCATCTTTGCGCCGCAGTATTCGATGTGCTTATAGCCACGTGGCAGCGGAAAGGCTATCAGGTCGCCATCGCCGGCAAGCAAGCGGCGCACGAGCTCGAGCGTGTCTCTGCAGACTTCTACACGGAGCGAAACGCCCAGCTTCTCGGCGAACTTCTCGGCCAGCATGTATTGCAGTCCCATTCCGCGTCCTCTGTAGTCATAATAGGTCTCGGGCCCCGACATCGTGAGCACGATGAGCTCGCCGTTGCTCTGAATGTCTGTCAGCGTGAAGCCGCCTTGCTTGGGCAAGGAGTCTTCGCTGCCGACTTCCTCTCCCCAAGGCGTCAGCACCTTTTCTTTCTTTCCGTTGCATGATGCCAGCATTGCCACCGTCAGCAGGCCCGCCGTCAACCCAATCAATAAATAGCGCATAAACGTTGATGCTTTCTTATAATATATAAGGAATAAGCCCCTATGGGGCACAAAATTACAACATTATTTGCAAATATCTTTAGAAAAGCGTACTTTTGCATCGTATTTTTCATTCAATCACGACGCAACATGTTACGTATTGCTATACAATCAAAAGGTCGTCTCTATGACGACACGATGCATCTGCTGGCCGAGGCCGACATCAAAGTAAATGCCAACAAGCGTAGCCTTTTGGTGCAGGCTTCCAACTTTCCGCTCGAAATCCTTTATCTCAGAGACGATGATATTCCGCAAAGCGTGGCAAGCGGTGTGGCCGATATCGGTATTGTGGGTGAGAACGAGTTCATGGAGCGTGACGAGAACGCTCAAATCATTGACCGGCTCGGCTTCAGCAAGTGTCGTTTGTCTTTAGCCATTCCGAAAGATGTGAGCTATCCGGGGCTCAGTTGGTTCAATGGCCGGAAGATAGCCACCTCTTATCCCGTCATTCTCTCGAAGTTTATGAAGAAGAACGGCATCAATGCCGACATTCATGTCATCACGGGTAGTGTGGAGATTAGTCCGGGTATAGGATTGGCCGACGCCATCTTTGATATTGTCAGTTCGGGCAGCACGTTGGTGAGCAATAATCTGCGCGAAGTGGAGGTGGTTACCAAGAGCGAGGCCGTACTGATAGCCAATTGGCAACTGGACGAAGATAAGCATAAGATACTTAACGAGATGTTGTTCCGCTTCGGGGCTGTGCGCTCGGCGCAAGACAAGAAGTATGTCATGATGAATGCGCCCAAGAGCAACATCAAAGCCATCACCGAAGTGCTCCCGGGCATCAAGAGTCCAACGATTATTCCGCTCGCCGATGAAGCATGGTGCTCCATTCATACGGTTCTCGATGAAAAAAGCTTCTGGGAGATTATCGGCAAACTGAAAGAGTTGGGTGCGCAGGGAATCTTGGTTACGCCTATTGAAAAGATGATTCTATAAGCATGAATATCATTAAATATCCGGCACGTGCCGAGTGGGGCGACCTTGTGAAGCGTCCGCAACTCGACGTCTCGCAGCTCAATGCTGTCGTGGCAGAAGTGCTGGCCCATGTCAAGGAGCATGGCGACGCGGCCGTGAAAGGCTATGAGCAGCAGTTCGACCATGCTGTTTTGCAAGACCTCGCCGTCAGTAAAGCAGAAATGGATGCGGCCGAGACACTCGTCTCGTCTGAACTGAAGGAAGCCTTGGCGTTGGCTCATCGCAATATCGCAAAGTTTCATCGGGCACAGCAGTTTGAAAGCACTAAGGTTGAAACCTCACGCGGTGTCACCTGTTGGCAAAAGAGCGTGCCCATCGAGAAAGTGGGGTTGTATATCCCCGGCGGAACGGCTCCCCTCTTCTCAACGGTGCTGATGTTGGCCACCCCCGCAAAGATTGCAGGCTGCAAGGAGATTGTGCTTTGCACGCCACCCGATAGCCACGGCAGGGTGAACCCGGCCATTCTGATGGCTGCAAAGATTGCCGGCGTTGACAAGATATTCAAGATTGGAGGCGTGCAGGCCATCGGAGCCATGGCCTATGGTACGGAGAGCGTGCCGAAAGTCTATAAGATATTCGGGCCGGGCAACCAATATGTCATGGCGGCCAAGCAACAGGTGAGCTTGCATGATGTTGCTATCGATATGCCTGCAGGCCCGTCGGAGGTGTGCGTCATCGCCGACGACACGTGCAATCCCGCATACGTTGCGGCCGACCTTCTCTCGCAGGCCGAGCACGGCACCGACTCACAAGTGCTTTTGATTGCCACTTCGGAAGAGGCTTTGCTGGCCATCGAAAGCGAAACCGACAAGCAATTGCAACGGCTGCCCCGCAAGGATATGGCCGAAAAGACGTTGGAACATTCACGGTTCGTCTTGGTGCACGACACTGATGAGGCCATGGCCTTGAGCAATGCCTACGCACCCGAGCATCTCATCCTTGCTGTCGAAGATGCCGAAAACCTTTCAAAACAAGTCACGAATGCGGGCAGTGTCTTTTTGGGAAACTATGCCTGCGAGAGTGCAGGCGATTATGCCAGCGGAACCAACCACACCCTGCCAACGCACGGCCATGCAACGGCATACAGCGGCGTGAATCTTGACAGCTATAATCGCAAGATTACCTTCCAGCACCTGACGCGTGAAGGCGTCCGGAGCATCGGAAAGGCCGTGGTGTGCATGGCCGAGAACGAACAGTTGGAGGCCCATGCCAACGCGATGCGCATCAGAATCAATGACACCAACCCCTAAAGCAGGCCTAAGATGAAAGAAATCAAGGCACTTTGCCGCCCCAATATATGGCGTTTGGCCGCCTACAGCTGTGCTAGAACCGAGTTCTCGGGCCGTTCGGCCACCGTGTTTCTCGATGCGAACGAGAACCCCTTCAATAAGCCGTTCAACAGATATCCCGACCCTTTGCAGCAGGAATTGAAGCAGTTGCTCTCTGCCGTAAAGGGTGTTCCGGCAGAGAATATCTTTCTGGGCAACGGGAGCGACGAGGCCATCGACCTGCCTTATCGCATCTTCTGCGAACCCGGCATCGACAATGTCGTGGCTATCGCACCCACCTACGGCATGTACGAGGTGTGCGCCGATGTCAACAACGTGGAATACCGGCCCGTGTTGCTTGATGCCGATTATCGGATAACGGCAGACAAACTTTTAGGAGCCTGCGATGCGCACACGAAACTGATGTGGATTTGCTCGCCCAACAATCCGACGGGAAACCTGATCGACCGTGAGGCGATAGAGAAAGTGTTGCAAATGTTCCAAGGCATCGTCATCATCGACGAAGCCTATAGCGACTTTGCCAACGCCCGCCCGTTCAGACATGAATTGGCGAGCCACCCCAACCTCATCGTGCTCAACACGATGAGCAAGGCGTGGGGGTGCGCGGCCATCAGACTGGGCATGGCCTTTGCCTCTAAGGATATTATCGGCCTGTTCAACAAGGTGAAATATCCCTACAACGTCAATGCGTTGACCCAGCGACAGGCTATCGATGCACTGAAAGACCCGTTCGCCGTGGACAAATGGGTCTCCATCATCAAGCAAGAGCGAACGCGCGTCATGCAGGCCTTTGAAGACCTTCCCATTTGCAAGAAGGTTTATCCCACGGAAGCCAACTTCTTCCTTGCACGGGTGACCGATGCACAGGGCATCTATGATTATCTCGTCGACCGAGGCATCATTGTGCGCAACCGTACACGCATCACGCTTTGCGACGATTGCCTGCGCATCACCATCGGGACGAAATCCGAGAATCAGGAACTGCTGGCCGCGCTAAGAAAGCTGTGAGTGGCTTTCCCGCGGCATTCGGGGCATCTGATATGAGTTCTTAAGGGAAGAATTACCCCCAATCAGTCATAAAAAAGATTGCGCTCCGGGGCGCAATCAATATTTCTTTCGTTTTGGCACTTGCGCGCTGTGCGCAGTTAACACAGCTTAACGGGCGAGACTTCTGTACCCCTACGATGTTAACGCAGCTTAACAGGCGAGACTTGCGTACCCCTACAATGTTAACGCAGCTTAATGGGTGAGACTTGCGCACGTTGCGCACTTAACATAGCTTAACAGGCGGAACTTGCGCACATTGCGCAGTTAACACAGCTTAACAGGCGGGACTTTCGTACCCCTGCAATGTTAACGCAGCTTAACGGGCGAGACTTGCGCACGTTGCGCAGTTAACACATGTTTACGTTTGAGACCTTCGCCCGGGTGCGCAAGCTATATTTTATTCGTTTTGAGGCTTGCGCATGCGGGAAAAGCGAATAATCGGTTTAGATTCGAATGTTATTCGAGTATCTTGACCATGTTGAACGAGCTGATTTTGTCGTTGGGGCTAACTTTTGCGCTGATGCGGAAAGTGCTCTTGCCGCTTTTCGATGCGTCTTCGGACTCTTTCAGCTGGACGGCGGAGAATTTCACGGTGTATTCGTATTCGCCCTCGCCCACTTCTTTCTTGTCGATGGAATAGTCGTTGTTGATGCGCCAGTTCATGTTGGTGATGTCGTCTTTCCACAGTTTGTTGAGGAATGTTGACACGTCGCTTCGGGTGGCGTCCGACTTGCCGAGGAACGAGGTCATGATGCTTTCGCAGGTGCTTGTCAGTGCGGTTTCGTCGCGCGAGTTGATGCTTTGGAAGAAGTGGCGGAAGAGGCTGGCGATCATAGTTTTCTCTTCGGGTTGCACGGTCTTGGCATTCACGTTTTTGATGCCGTCTTTAGCCTCGTCCACGTATTCTCCGTTGGGATGGCGTTGCAGGTAGCTGTTGTAGGCATCGGGCGTGTTGGTCGTTGAGGCGGTGATCCAGTCGAGCGAGTCGATCTTGTGCTCAGCCTCGGCTTTGTGGGGAGAGTTGGGATGGTTTGCAAGATAGTCTTCGAAGACCGACTTCGAGTTGCTCACCAAGGCGTTTGTCCAGTCTCTGTCGCTCTGCATGAGCAGCGTCAGGTGGGCCTGAATGCTGTCGATGTGCGCTCTCGGGGCATCGGTGAAGGTGTCCAAGTAGGCCTGCAGCACGGCAGGGTCAGACGACCTCATGGCATATTCGTATTCGTCTTGCTCCTTGCCGGCCTGTGCATCGTGATAGAAATAGAATCCTGCGGCGCAGGCGACCAGTGCGATGACGAGGCAAATGATGAGCAGATTCTTCGTGTCTTTTTTCTTTTTTTCGTTGTCGGGCCGTTGCGGTCTGTCGGTTTCCGACGTTGGGGGGACAGGTGGAGGAGTTGTCGTTGCGGGCTTGACTTTCCCTGCTATTTCCACACCACATTTGGGACAAATGGGAGCCTTGTCGCTGACAGGGTTCCCGCATTCCGGACATTTTATTATTGCCATACTGTTGTTGTTATAAAGGTTATTGTCAGTGTTTGAATCTTATTTCACGCAGGCTGTGGCGGTCCATAAACCGGCTTTTGTCCACATAGCCGTTGATACCGTTGATGCGGCCTTTTCCGGTGTATTGCCACAACGTGTATTCGCGGTCGTCGGCAAGGACGGGCGTGCGGTCGGTGTATTGTGCAATCATCAGCTTGTAGCCGTCGATTTTGCCTTGCAGATAGTTGTTGTAGAAGTTGACGAACGTGTAGAGCAGCGGCCTCTGGTTGTAGGCCTTCTCTACCATGGCGATGAATTTGAACAGCGAGTCGCAGAAGGCTTCGGTGTCGAGGCCGCCCTTTGTCTCGATGTCGATCATCGGGATGAGGTCTTGCTTGGCTGGCTGGCATTGGGTGGTGAAGTTGCGCAGTTGGAGAGCAAGGTCGGTCTTGGGCCGGAAAAAGTGGTATGAGCCAACTTTCAGTCCGTATTTGTGTGCCAGTTCGATGTTGCGCTCGTATTTCCGGTCGATATGGTCGCCGCCCTCGGTGGCTTTCAGATAGACGTAGGCCATCTTGGAGTTCTCGCCCAGTGTTTCCCAGAACACGTCTCCCTGATAGTGGCTCAAGTCAATGCCATGCACATGGGTGCACGTGTCTTCACATTGAATGTAGTCCTGCGCCTTCATTGCCGTTGTGGAGAGGAGCGTAAGTAGGAGGGCCGTGTATGTCTTCTTGAAACTCATGGCTGCAAAATTACCCTAAAAAGGCATAATGGCAAAATAAATTAATTTTATTTTGCTTATTCTGCACGTGCATTTGTTATAAAACTCCGGGAAGAAAGTAGGGAAAATTGAATCGGGAGATCAAAATTCTCATATCAAAACTCGCGTTATTCCTCAATTTTCGGAAGACTTTTTGAGAAATTCGACAGCAGATTGCCGATGGTCTCCATGGGGGCATAAGTAAGATAGCTTATATTTCGGCATAGTAATCTTCGGGTGTTGTGTGGAGGGAGGCCATTATCTTGTCCGGCGTGTTGCGCTTCGTCACGTTCGATGTTGCTGATGGAACGGAGGGTTAGTGGAACGGCATTCCGCTCTATCCGCTTCACGAAAGGAAGTTCGTCTTTGCTGAATCCCAAAAGACAGGTGAGGACGCTTCCTTGAAGCTGTGCCAAGCGCGCGATATGCAGTTTTGCCAGCCAATGTTCCAGTTTCACGAAGTTGACCTTGTCGCCGCGTGAGCGCAAGTATTGCCCCAGTTGTATAATGCCGCGGACAGGCATTCCGTAATTCATCGTTGCATTGACATTGCTGACGATGATGCGCAGGAGGTAGATGGTTTCGATGGAAGTGTCGATGGCGTGTGGCTCCTCTCGCTGTATTTTCTTCAATCGCCTGTTCAGTATCGGATTTGATAAGGCAATTTCTCCGGCCGGCATGTCGGCGATATGCTTCATGATTGCCATGAGCTTTCTTATCTTGAACCTTGACATGGGTTCCAACCGTTCTTGGGTTTGGAAGTTGTCAATCCTGAGTTTCGTAAAAAGATTGCGATAGATGATGTGCATAGAACGGACGGGACAGGTTAGGAGAACTTCTTGGGATACCGCAGCAGAATTGACATCAATGCTGCTACGCCAATGGCCATCGGATAGTAAAGGTAGGAGAGGATTTGTATAGGGTTCACCCCGGCCAATCCTGCGGCCAGCAGCATCTGGACGCCGTAGGGAATAAGTCCTTGTACGCAGCAGGAGAAGGTGTCCAGTATGCTGGCGGCCTTGCGGTTATCGACACCGTATTTGTCTCCTATCTTCTTTGCAATGGAACCTACGGTCAAAATGGCCACCGTATTATTGGCTGTACAGATGTTGACAAACGAGACAAGCGTTGCAATGGATAATTCTGCTCCGCGTTTGCCGTTGATTTTTCGGGTCATCTTATCGATGATATAATCAATGCCACCATTCTCACGGATTATCTCCAACATTCCGCCAGCCATCATCGCAATAATGACGAGCTCGCCCATGCCGAGGACGCCGTCGCCCATGACCGAGAACCAGCTGTAGACATTGTAGTCACCGGTTGCCATGCCGATGATGCCGCACAAGAAGAGCCCCAGTGTAAGCACGGCCATGACGTTCATGCCTGCAATGGCTGTAATCAAAACTATAAGATAGGGGAGCATCTTGATATATTCAACTGGAGGAACCGTGGTTGGGGCACTGATTTCGTTTCCCAAAAAGAAATAAATAATGAGGATAATAAGGGCTGCCGGTGCCACGATGGCGAAGTTCACGCGGAATTTGTCTTTCATAGCACAGCCTTGCGTCTGTGTTGCAACTACCGTTGTGTCCGAGATAAACGAAAGATTGTCGCCGAAATAGGCTCCACCAACAATGACTGCCGTCATCAGGGCTGTGTTGAAGCCTGTGGAGTGGGCTATGCCGGCTGCAATGGGAACCAAGGCCACGACCGTTCCCACACTGGTGCCGATAGACACGGATATGAAACACGCCGCCAAAAATAGTCCCGGTAACAGCATGTCCGACGGCAGATAATGAAGCGTGAAGTTTACGGTCGTATCAATGGCTCCCATGCTCTTTGCCGATGCGGCAAACGCACCGGCTAAGACATAAATCCAAAGCATGAGCATCAGATTACCGGCCCCGGCACCCCGGCTGAACATGTCTATCCTTTTCGTTATGGGAAGACCACCCGATATGATGATGGCATAGATACTCGACAGCATGAAAGCGACAGAGAGCGAGAGATTGGGCTCGTTTTTCCCTTTGTCGACGGAATAGATTGTAAACATCACGATGAATGCAATCAGCATGAAGAGTGGCGATAGGGCCAGTAATCCTTTCTTATTACTCAATCTCTTTGTTTTATAAAGTTACACCGTTTTTGAAAATGGCTATCTCTCTGTAGTCGTTGATTTCGTTTCTGACCAAATCGCCGCTTACAGTAGCGATAATCTTGTCAGTAAAGCGGTTCCTGAGACTGTCCATGTCCGTTCCCTCCACGAGCTCTCCCGCATTGAAGTCAATCCAGTTGCGCTTCGTGTTGTAAAGATTAGAATTGGTGCTTATCTTCATTGTGGGGACGAAAGTGCCGAAAGGCGTACCGCGCCCCGTGGTAAACAGCACCAACTGGCAACCCGACGCAGCCAGCGCCGTGGCGGCGACCAAATCGTTTCCGGGGGCAGACAGCAGGTTCAGTCCGTTATGTCGCAGGCGTTCTCCATATTCAAGAACACCGCTGACAGGGGCACGTCCACACTTCTGTGTGCATCCCAAAGCTTTATCTTCTAAGGTAGATATTCCGCCGGCCTTGTTTCCGGGAGAAGGATTCTCGCCGACGGGTTCGCCATGACTGAGAAAATAATCTTTGAAATCGTTGATCAGGCTTACGGTCTTCTGAAACAGCTGCGGTGTCTTACAGCGGTTCATAAGAATGGTCTCTGCCCCGAATATTTCCGGAACCTCCGTGAGAATGGTCGTACCACCTTGTGCAACTAGCCAGTCTGAGAATTCGCCGACAAGCGGATTGGCCGTTATGCCACTGAAACCGTCGCTTCCTCCACATTTCAGACCAACGCGCAGTTTGCTGACGGGAACTTCGCTACGCTTGTCTTGTGCGGCTTTCGCGTAGAGCTGTCGTAGGAGCTTCATTCCTTCTTCCATCTCGTCGCCCTCGACCTTCTGGGTTATAAGAAGCTGAATTCTGTCGGCATCATAATCTCCTAACAGTCGCATGAAGTCTTCGGGTTGATTGTTCTCGCAGCCCAACGACAATACCAGTACGGCACCGGCATTAGGATGCAGACAAATGTCGCGAAGTATTTTGCGCGTGTTCTCGTGGTCGTCACCCAATTGCGAGCAGCCATAGTTGTGGTGCCAAGCATGCACGGCATCGATACCTTCGAGCCGAGTCTCTTGTTCCAGTTGCTTTGCCAAACGTTCGGCTATGCCATTCACGCAACCCACCGTCGGGACTATCCAGACTTCATTCCGCACACCCACTTCACCATTCTTCCGGACGTATCCCTTGAAGGTCCTGTGCTCATCTTTAATGTCGAGCACCTCTTCCACGGGTTTGTATTCATAGTTCAGCGTGCCCGCAAGATTGGTCCCGATATTGTGCTCGTTGACCCATTCGCCCGCTTCGAGGTTCTCTTTTGCATGGCCGATAGGGTAGCCGTATTTGATGATGTTCTCTCCTTTTGCCGTGTCACGCAGTAAAATCTTATGTCCGGCAGGCGTGTCTTGGCGTACCGTGATGCGTCGCCCGCCGATTTCCAGTGTCTCTCCTTTGTCAATAGGGCGAAGGCAGACGACGACCGTGTCGGCCTTGTTGATTTGTAAGTAAGCAGTTTGTTTCATGTTGATTGGTTGTAGTATATTTGTTTTATAGTTGTGTTCTTCGATAAAAGTCGATGTTTTCCTTCATAATGAGCTCGATGGGCATGTAGTTCACGGGCTGAACCTCCTTTTTCAGCACGATAGCCCTGAATAGTGCCTCGACGCAGGAATAACCTTGCTGGTAGGCGTGTTGGGCAATCAGAAAGGAGATGCTGCCTTTCTTGAGGCACTCCGCGTTCTTGCCCACCATGTCGTAGCCCATGATGTGAACGTCCGTGCGGTTAGTCCTTTGCAGGAACTCGCCTACGAGGTGCGCCTTTGAGCCAAACGTGATGCAATGCCGGGTGAGCGTATGCCGGGTGAAATAGTCTTCGAGGATTGCGGCGTAGGTATCTTTCGTATCGTCGAGCGGTAGATTCACTTCGTTGATGCTCACTTCCGGGTAATGCGTTTCCATATAATGTCTGAACCCCACTTCGCGGTTCGCCTGTTGCTTGCTGACCACGCTCCCGTTCTTCGTCTGTTTCATCAGCATGATTTCCTGCGCCCCGGCAGCTTCCATCATCAGGACTCTTGCCGCAAAATATCCGCTGCTGAATGAGTCTTGACCGTAGAACGACAGTGGACGGAGTGCCGGCAGGTAAGAGTCGAGCATAACGAAAGGAATGCCTTGTTCATGCATGGCGTCCGTGAACTCTTGTGTGACTGCAGGCTCGGCCGGCACGATAATCACGCCGTCGGGCTGCAGTGCAAGGCATGCTTTGCTTTCCTGCCTGAACGACGCATCGTCGAAGCGTTCGTAATAAACGAGCCTTACGTTGATGTGGAAGTCGCGCCGCGCCTCCATGGCCTTGTTCGCGCCTTCCTCGATTTCCTCCCAGTAAGCCTCCTGTTCGTGCTTAGGAATGAAAAGATAGAAAGTGTAGGATTTGTTGTGTGCCAGCGCACTCGCATACATGTTCGGCTGGTAGTTCATCTCCTTAAGGGCCTGCTCCACTTTCTCCCGTGCCGGGGCCGACACGTTGGGACGCTTGTGGAGCACTCGGTCTACGGTTCCCACTGAAACGCCCGCCCGTTCAGCAATGTCTTTGATTCTAATCATCTCGTTCATGTTCCTTTTTTATATGTGGGGGTCCCACGGGTGCAGTCTTGTTGCTGCAAAATTAGCAATTAAAGTTGAATTGCACGAAAGTGTGGCCGTTTATTTCATCAAAATGAAATGAGTGTCTCTAATATTTCTTGACCGATTATTTGGCCGTTCCGAAATTTTGCCTTACCTTTGCACGCGATGATAAAAAGTAATCCTATATATTATAAAGGTGTGGAGCCGATGCAAAGAAACTTTGATTTCTCTGCATCTTTTAACGCTTATTATTTGGCTAATCCAAATAATTTGCTAACACACACACACACACACACACTTAGCGCACCTGGCGTTTAAACGTCTTCACGTACGCGCGCGCGGAGAGCGCGTAACCCCAATAAACAAAGGGCTTCTCGGAGTTCCCTTTGTTCATATTTTCGTGTCCCTTTACGAGCAAAAAATGAACGAAATAACGTCACAAAATATGCGGACGCACGAGCCGTGCGTCCCTACATACATTCGCAAACGAGAAGACGCAAAAGGAGGCAAACGAAAAGACGCAAGAGCATGTAGGGACGCACGGCTCGTGCGTCCACTTACCACGGTTGACGAGTTGGCAATTAGCAGGGCATTGGAGCGGACGCACGAGCCGTGCGTCCCTACATGCATTCGCAAACAAAAAGACGCAAAAGGAAGCAAACGAAAAGACGCAAGAGCATGTAGGGACGCACGGCTCGTGCGTCCGTTCGCCACGGTTGACGAGTTGGCAGTTAGCGGGCCATTGGAGCGGACGCACGGGCCGTGCGTCCCTACATGCGCCATGCACGCAACGAGACAAGGAAAGCAAATATATTCACCCTATAAATTAGAGATTATGAAAGAACAGAAAGAAAGACGACATTACATTGCCCCTCGGTGCACCGTCGTACCGGTGGAGGAGGACCATCTCTTGCAGGCTGCCAGCGGCAATGCAGGAAAGATTGGCTATGGCGGAGACGGTGGAGACGCCAAACGCAACACAGGCGTAGAGGAGTGGGAAGAGGAAGCCTCCCCCAACCCCTCCGAAGGAGGGGAGAATACCCTGCCAAGCTATAATGTGTGGGAAGAGTAAACAACTAAAAAGCCCACCCCCAGCCCCTCCCAAGGGAGGGGAGGAGCCTCTCCAATCCCTCCCAAGGGAGGGGAGAGCGAACTGCCCGCAAGCTCGGGCTCCCCTCCTTTGGAGGGGCTGGGGGAGGCTCTTAATAATTATAAAACAAATGAAGATGAAAAGATTGATAAAGTCAAGCATGTGGCTCGTGGCAGCTGGCCTATTGACCGCCTGCGCGAGCGAAGACACGCAACAGAAGCAAGATGAGAGGAAACAACCGGAGACGAAGTTCATGGCGACGTTTACGGGTGCCCATCTGGTCAAGAGAAACAGTCAGGCAAAGAGCCGCACCACGGCCACGCACACACGGGGCAGCGAAGCCAAAGTGTTTTGGACGGCGACCGACAAGATTTGGGTAAAGGCCGACGACGGCCGGTTCTACCAGAGCGAGGCCGCCGACTTCGCCGCATCGGCCACACCGGCCGACCACTCGCGCGCCAACTTCCACCTTAGCGCAGGCTTCTACGCAACGCCCACTGCCGAAGTGCGCTACACGGGCGCGAGCACCGACGTCGACCACGTGACAATCGCCGCCGCACAGACACAAGCCTCGCCCAACGACTTCAGCCATCTCGGCGCAGCGGGCGACTGCGGAACGGCCACGGCCCACAGCGGTGCCCTCGCAGCAGGCGACTACGAGTTCACCCTCGACCACAAGGCCAGCTACCTCTGCTTCGTGCCCCGCTGCATGCACACCGGCCTCGGCCCGAACGTGAAGCTGACAAAGATTGTAGTCACGGCCGACAAGCCCATTGCCGGCACCTACGACTTCAGCGACGGCACACTCAAGGACAAGACACCCACCGGCGGCTCCAACACCATCACCCTGAACCTCGGCAGCGCCAACGACTTCTCGCTGAACACCACCACCGACAACCTCGCCATGAACGCGGCCTACATGGTTCTCGCCCCCGGCACCTACAACCTCACGATAGCCTACACGCTCAAAGACGTCAACGGCGTCAGCGGCGACCTCATCAAGACCGAGACCGGCTTTGCATGCCCCGAGGGGCAGATACGTGACATCACGGCCAACCTCACACCGCCGCCCGCACCACCCTTCAACGCCCCCAAATACTATATGTGGGACGCACAGGAGGACTATTGGCACGGCTACGAGAGCGAGCAGCCCACCGCCAACGAGGAAAAAGGAGAGCATTACCCAAAGAACAACACCGACCCACGCTGGTACAGCGAACGCAAGACCCCCTTTCATGTCCCTAATGACGCGCAGACTGCGCTCTTCAAGAAGCTTCCCAACGCGAACGAGATCGTATGGTATATCCGCAAGGGCAATCCCCATTGGGAGGAGGGCATCTATGTCAAAGACAACCATCTTTTGAGCATGGGCGGCCTATGGCTTAAAAAGAAGAGCGTCATCGTGGCCGACCTCATTGCGCACGAAGGCTATCCCGCCACGCTCACGTGGGAAAAGATGAAAGAGGTCTATGGTCCTGATCCCGGCACTGCCGCTGATCCCATAGGTGGTAATTTTGGTGACAAAATGGATTACCGAAAGGATGACAATCCCGCTCGTCCAAACTCCGCAGCAGGGGCGACCCCTATTCTGGGCCGGCCGTTGGCTACGGAGATAGGCAACTATTTCTACCTTCCCGCATTGGGCTGGACATGGAGGGGTGAGCTACGCAACTATGGAAACTACGCCCAGTATCAGACCTCGAGCGGGGAACCAGGCACCACTGATAGGTCGTACCTACTGACATTTCAAAGAATCGGTATTGACGCTAGATACGTGACCCGCGAAACGGGAGCCTTGGTGCAGGAGTTCGAGTAGCGGCGCGTGGCGGCACATCTCCCCCCTCGGAACGAAATGAGAGGTGGATGTCACGAGCGTGAGACCCGGCGAAGACAGGCCGCCAAGCGTGTTCCGTGCTCACGATGAGACGAGTGTTCCGTACTCGTTGTAGCGAGTGTTCCGTACTCGTTGTGACGAGTGTTCCGTACTCGTTGTAGCGAGTGTTCCGTACTCGTTGTGACGAGTGTTCCGTACTCGTTGTAGCGAGTGTTCCGTACTCGTTGTGACGAGTGTTCCGTACTCGTTGTAGCGAGTGTTCCGCACTCATAATGATGCGTGTTCCGCACCCTTCGAAAAGGGTGCTTCATATATGTTAAACTTAATCAATTACAAACATGATCGAATTTGAAATCAAATCGAAGAAACAGACGATTGGTGCAAAGAAGGGCCAAACGGTGTACTACGCCGTGGCCAAGAACAACAACCGCATGACACTCGACGCCGTGTGCCAGCAAATCGTAGACGAGACGTCGCTCTCCTACGGCGACGTGATGAACGCGCTCACCACGCTGGCCCGCCTCGTGTGCCGCGGGCTGAAGATGGGCTTCAGCGTAGACTTGGGTGAACTCGGTGCCCTGCGCGTCTACTACCCCTCGAAGATGGTGGACAAGAAGGAGGACGTGACTGCCGCCTCGCTCAAGACCCCGAAAATCGTGTTCTCGCCGAAAGGCAAGATGCGCGAGGCTGCCAAGACGGCCGAGGTGAGCGTGAACAACCCGGCGCGGAAGAAGAAGAAAGAGGAAGGAGGAATTGGGCAGCACGGGAATTAAAGCCCTCAAACCCACCCCCTGACACCCACCCCCGGCCCCTCCCGAAGGGAGGGGAGGAGAGCCTCCCCCCCCCAGCCCCCTCCAAAGGAGGGGGAGAAGCCCACCCCTAACCCCTCCCGAGGGAGGGGGAAATATGCAAATAGACCTTGCGAACACTTTAGTTCACAAGGCCTATTTTTGTTTATTATGTATTGTTCATCATTGCCCGCAAGCTCGGTCTCCCCCTCCTTCGGAGGGGGTTGGGGGGAGGCTCTCTCCCCTCCTTTGGGAGGGGTTGGGGGTGGGCTTTTTATTACCAAAGCTGCAAGCGTGCAGACTCCGGCAAATAAAGCTTGTCGCCCGGCTTCACGTTCCACACTTTGTAGAAGGCGTCGATGTGGGGCAACGCACCATTCACGCGCCATTCGCCCAATGAATGTGGGTCGCGCTTCACGCGGTTGCGTATCTCTTTCTCGGTGATGTTCTGTCCCCAGACGCCGGCATAGGCCAGGAAGAAGCGTTGCAAGGGTGTAAATCCGTCTTTGTCTTTTAAATGCTTCTTCGCCATGACATTCATCAACGCATGGTAGGCAACCTGCAGACCGCCGTGGTCGGCAAGGTTCTCGCCCAACGTGAATTTTCCGTTGGCGTGGAGCCCGGGTAGCACTTCTATGCCGTCGAAGAAATCGGAATATAGCTTTGCCCGTTTCTCGAAGCCCTTGGCATCGTCGGCCGTCCACCAGTCTTTCATGTTTCCGTCTGCATCATATTGCCGACCTTGATCATCAAATCCGTGGGTCATTTCATGTCCGATGACCACGCCGATGGCACCGTAGTTGAAGGCTTCGTCGGCCTTAGGGTCGAAGAACGGATATTGCAGAATGCCGGCGGGGAAGCAAATCTCGTTTGTCGTCGGGTTGTAGTAGGCATTCACCGTCTGGGGTGTCATTCCCCACTCTTCGCGGTCGACGGGCTTTCCGGCCTTGTCTGCGATTTCTTTGTCGTGGGCAAACTGGCGGCAGGCCATCACGTTCTCATAATAGCTCTTCGCCGGGTCGATTGTGAGTCGGCTGTAGTCGGTCCATTTATCGGGATAGCCTATTTTCACGTAGAATTTATCCAACTTGGCATGCGCATTGCGCTTCGTTGCGTCGCTCATCCATGTCTGTGCATCGATACGTTCGCCGAGGCTCACTTTGAGATTGTTCACGAGTTCGAGCATCATCTTTTTAGACGATTCGGGGAAGTAACGCTTGACATACATTCTGCCCAAAGCTTCGCCCATCTGTGCCTCCACCTGATTGGTGGCGCGCTTCCAAAGCGGATAATCCTCCTTGCGTCCGCTCATGGTCTTGCCAAAGAAGTCGAAGCTGGCCTCGCGTATCTCGTCGGTGAGATAATTCGCACTCCTGCTGATGACGTCCCACTCCATGAGTGCCTTGACATCATTGACCGATTGAAGCGAAACGAGTTTGTCGAGTCCGGTCATAAACGCAGGCTGGCCGACGATGACATGCTGGATATATTCAGACTTGATGCCCTCGGCATTGGCAAGCTGCTCGATGGGAATATTTGGGTAATCGGCTTTGAGTTCTGCCAACGACATCTTGTTGTAGTTTGCCTGTGGGTCGCGCAGTTCGGTCATGCTCTTGGAAATCAAAGCTACGAGCGTTTCCTGACGGAACAGGTCGTTGCTGCGCTGCTCGGCTTCGGCCTCACTGAAACCGTAAAGGCGGAACATGCGGTCGATATATTTCTTATACGCCTCACGGATAGCTACGGTTGCAGAGTCGTTATTGAGATAATAATCCTTCTGGCCGAGCGTCAGTCCACTCTGATAGATATTCAGAATATTGTTCCTCACGTCTTTCTCATCGGCTCCAAAGCCTGCAGCATACTGCACGCCATAGCCTTGAGCGGCATATTTCAACTGCAGCGCACGGAGTTCTTTAATGGTTTTGGCGCCTTCGATTTCCTCCAACAATCCCTTGACGGGTGCGATGCCGGATTTGTTTCGACGCTCGACGTCAAGAGCCAGCTTGTAGAAATCAGAAAGTTTCTGCTCAATGGTTCCCTGCTTGTACTTCTTTTTCTGCAGTTCTCCAAGAATGGTGTTGATACGTTTGTTGTTGTCCTCTTGTAATTGGTCAAAGCTGCCGAAACGACTATATGCCGCAGGGAGCGGGTTGTTCTTTTGCCAACCACCGGTGGCAAATCGATAAAAATCGTCTTGTGGACGCACCGACCTGTCGAAGTTCTTTTCGTAGAGTCCCGATTGGTCTTGTGCCGTTCCCATAATAGGAGCAATTGCCATCATCATCGGAATAATTTTCTTTATTTTCATGCTTATAACTTAATATGTTAGACATTATTTTTCAATTCACTTAACGATTCGGAGAGCATGAACCATCGTTCGTTCTCTTCGTCGATTTTCTGTTTGACGGAAGTATATTCCGTGACCAGTTCCATATTAGAGGCGTTCTTTGCGTCCATCAGCAAGCTATCAAGTTCTTTGATTCGCTTTTCCATGGCTGTGATCCGTTTCTCGCTTTCCTTCACGGAACGTTCCACCTTATTGATTTTCTTTTGCAGTTCTTTGCGCTCCAGATAACTCGGTTTACCAACCTTTTCTGCCGTCACTTTGTTTTCAGGCACCTTTTCCTCGACCTGCCCGTCCACGGCTTGCTGAATGGTATCTGCATGATGCACACGCAGGTAATCATAAATTCCGCCCAAATGTTCAATGACCTTGCCGTCGGCGAATTCAAACACCTTGTCAACGAGTCCATCCAAGAACTCACGGTCATGGCTGACAATAATCGCCGTTCCGTCAAAAGCCTTGATGGCTTCTTTTAATACATCTTTGGAAGGAAGGTCCAAATGGTTGGTAGGTTCATCAAGTATCAGCAGGTTCACAGGCGCGAGCAACAGCTTTATCATTGCCAAACGACTACGTTCTCCACCGCTCAAGACCTTTACTTTCTTATCGGAGACCTCACCGCCAAACATAAAGGCACCAAGCAGGTTGTTAATCTTCAGCCGCATGTCGCCCGTTGCCACTTGGTCTATTGTGTCATAAACGCTAAGGGTATCATCAAGGAGCTGTGCTTGGTTCTGGGCAAAATAGCCGATTTGCACGTTATGTCCTATCTTCAGTTTCCCCGTGAAAGGGATTTCGCCCATGATGCATTTCACAAGCGTAGACTTTCCGGCACCGTTCTTCCCGACAAAAGCCACTTTCTCGCCTCGCTTGATGGTAAGCGTCACATGCTCAAAGACAACGTGGTCGCCATAGCTCTTCCCGACCTCGTCGCAGATGACGGGGTAATCTCCGCTGCGCAGACAAGGGGGGAATTTCAAGTGCATCACCTTATTGTCGACCTCGTCTACCTCTATCGGGACAATTTTTTCCAACTGCCTGATGCGTTGCTGCACTTGCACGGCTTTCGTGGCCTGATATCTGAACCTTTCTATAAAAGCCTTCGTGTCCGCAATTTCCTTTTGCTGATTCTCATAGGCACGCAGTTGCTGTTCGCGACGCTCCTTGCGCAATACGAGGTATTCGTTGTACTTCACCTTATAATCTTCCACATGTCCGCAGGTGATTTCCAATGTTCTGTTGGTCACGTTGTTGATGAAGGCACGGTCGTGGCTCACCAGCACCACAGCGCTTGCGCTCTGCGCCAGAAACTGTTCCAGCCATTGAATGCTCTCAATGTCGAGATGGTTGGTCGGCTCGTCGAGCAGCAGCACATCCGGTTTGCGGAGCAGTATCTTGGCCAGTTCGATTCTCATGCGCCATCCGCCCGAAAACTCTTTCGTGGGACGCTCAAAGTCATCGCGTGTAAAGCCGAGCCCCGTCAGCGTGCGTTCGATTTCCGCCTCATAGTTCTCGCCGCCCAGCATCATATAGCGTTCATGCTCCTGCGTGAATCTTTCTACCAACGCAATGTATTCGTCGCTGTCATAATCCGTGCGGTCGGCCATCTCCTGTTGCATCTTTTCCAGTCGGGCCTTCATTCTCATATTATCAGAAAAGGCCTTGCGCGTTTCTTCCCTTACGGTAGTGTCGTCCTGAAGTTTCATCACCTGTGGAAGATATCCGATCGTGGTGTCGTTGGGAATGGAAACGATACCGTCCGTCGGCTGTTGAAGGCCGCTGAGGATTTTCAGCAAGGTGGATTTCCCGGCACCATTCTTCCCGACGAGTGCTATTCGGTCGCGGTCGTTCACGACAAAGCTGACATCGACAAACAATGGTTTTACACCAAATTCAACCTTTAAACCTTCTACGGAAATCATTTCAATCTCATTTGTTATGCGCATGCAAAGGTATGCATTATCAATAATATGGCAAAGAAATCGTCTTGTTTTTATTTTTCGTTCGTCATCCATGGAGGAAGATAGTTTCCTTTTACATTTTTTAGCTTCGCCCGCGGGCGACGAACGTTTCTTTCACTTTTTTTTATCATCGCCCGTGGGCGACGAGCGTTCCTTTTACATTTTTTATCATCGTCCGCGGGCGAAGAACGTTCTTTTTGCATTTTTTAGCTTCGCCCGCGGGCGAAGAGCATTCTTTTTCTATTTTACTATCATCTGCCGTGTTGGACGATCGTAGTTTTAAAAGTGACGAATGAATGTTAGGGATATCAGAAGAATTTTATTACTTTTGCGTGACAAACGACGAATGGAATGGAAAAAGAAGAATTGAGATTAGTCTTTATGGGCACACCTGAATTTGCCGTGGCAACGCTTCGACGACTTGTAGAAGGCGGATATAACGTGGTGGCCGTAGTTACACAACCCGACAAACCGGTAGGTCGGCATCAAGAACAGCTACAACCTTCGGCGGTGAAGCAGTTTGCTTTGGCACATGGGTTGCCGGTGTTGCAGCCCGTGAAAATGAAAGACCCTGCTTTTGTCGAAGAACTGCGAGGCTATAAAGCCGACTTACAAGTGGTGGTTGCATATCGCATGCTGCCCGAAGTGGTATGGAATATGCCCCGTTTCGGCACATTCAATGTGCATGCAGCACTGTTGCCGCAATACAGAGGGGCTGCGCCGATCAATTGGGCTGTCATCAACGGGGAGACCGAAACGGGCGTCACAACCTTCTTCCTTGACAAGGATATTGACACGGGACGCGTCATCATGCAAAGGCGTTTCCCGATTCCTGACGAAGCAGATGTGGCGTATGTGTATGACGGATTGATGACTTTAGGAGCCGATGTTGCAATTGAAACCATTGATGAAATACTTGAATGTGGTGGCAAAATAGATGGTATCGAGCAGGCAGATTTGGCATTGTCTGCCGGGAATGAATTGAAACCGGCACCAAAAATATTCAAGGAAACCTGTTTGATTGACTGGAATCTGCCGGCAAAGAGAGTTTATGATTTCATTCGGGGACTGAGTCCTTATCCCGGAAGTTGGACGAATATGGAAGAGAATGGGAAACAATCCGTGCTCAAGATATTCAAGACCGCGAAAACAAGCGAGGACATGGAAGCCGAAGTTGGCACGGTGAGGAGCGAGAAGAATCGTCTTTACGTGAGATGTGGAGATGCGTGGTTGGAGATTTTAGAACTGCAGATGGCCGGAAAGAAGCGTATGTGTGCACGTGATTTCCTGAATGGAATGCGCGATAAATCTTTTCGGATACTTACAAAGTAGGACGTGGAATTTGGAAAACCGGAAAATAAACGTTACTTTTGCGAATTGAAGAACAAAACCCGAATAATGACAAGAGAAGAAGATATCAAGAAGGCCATTCAGTGTATGCGAAAAGGCGGCGTGATTCTTTATCCGACAGATACGGTATGGGGAATTGGCTGCGATGCAACTAATAAGGAAGCGGTGGCCAAGGTCTATTCCATTAAACAGCGCGATGATTCAAAGGCACTGATTTGCTTGGTTGACTCGGAAGCACGCTTACAACGTTATTTCAGAAATGTGCCCAATGTGGCTTGGGATTTATTGGAAGCTGCCATGAAACCTACGACTGTGATTTTGGATGATGCGGTGAACGTGGCTGAAAACTTAGTGGCAGAAGATGGAAGTTTAGCCATGCGCATCACGTCGGAGCCTTTCAGTAAAGAACTTTGTTATAGATTCCAAAAGCCGATTGTCAGTACCAGTGCCAACGTGAGTGGCGAACCTGCTGCCTCTAATTATGAAGATATCAGCGATGTTATACTCAATGCTGTCGATTATGTGTGTTGGAGTCGCCGGCAGGAGCATAAGCCTCATACGCCGAGCTCGATCGTCAAACTGGGAAGAAACGGAGAGGTTGCTGTAATCCGAAAATAGTTTTGTAAACAAACAGGTTTTAGAATTGAAGATTTCTGATTTGAGAAAATGGAGCAAGGAGCATCTGTCAGACAGACAGCTGACGCTCATCTTGTCCTTTGTCATAGGGCTTTTTGCTTCAGTGGCAGGTTTTGTGCTGCATAGTATCATCAAGGAAATTCAGCAGTTGCTTACAGCTGGTTTCGATACTACGACCTTTAACTGGCTTTATTTGATTTTCCCTATTGTGGGTATCTATTTGACATCACTGTTTATCAAGTATGTTGTCAAGGATAATATCTCGCATGGTATCACACGGGTACTTTATGCCATTGCCACCAAGCGATCTCAATTGAAAGCGCATAACTGTTGGACATCGGTCATTGCTTCCAGTATAACCATTGGATTTGGTGGTTCGGTGGGAGCTGAGGCTCCTATTGTGCTCACCGGGTCGGCCATAGGTAGCAGTTTGGGAAGGCTCTTTAAGATGGAACCTCGCACGGTGATGTTGTTGGTGGGTTGTGGTGCTTCAGCTGCAATAGCGGGTATTTTCAAGGCACCGATAGCAGGTTTGGTGTTCACGCTTGAAGTATTGATGCTCGATTTGACAATGGCGTCATTGCTTCCGATATTGATAGCGAGCGTCACTGCCACATGTTTTAGTTATATTTTCGTAGGTAGTGATTCGCTGTTCACTTACCATATGGATATGGCATGGGATATCCAACGCGTCCCACCATATATTATATTAGGCGTTTTTTGCGGGCTTGTCGGTCTTTATTTCATGCGTACAATGACGGTGTGTGAAAACATGTTTGCAGGCATGAAACGTTTTCCTTATCTGCGACTTATCATTGGTGGGGTAATGTTGAGCGTGCTGATATTCATGTTTCCGTCGCTCTATGGCGAGGGATATAGTGCTATCAATATTTTTTTGGACGGGAAGACCATAGACGATTGGGGACAAGTGATGAACGGATCAATGTTTTATGGGCATGGCAATCTGTTGGTGGTGTATGTAGGACTGGTAGTCCTCACTAAAGTATTTGCAACGTCGGCAACCAATGGAGCTGGAGGTTGTGGAGGAACTTTTGCTCCTTCATTGTTTATAGGGGGCTTTGCTGGTTTCTTCTTTGCCCGTATTTGGAATATATATCAAGTGGGAGTTTATGTTCCAGAGAAGAATTTCGCACTCATGGGTATGGCCGGGGTAATGGCCGGAGTAATGCAGGCTCCTCTTACCGGTATATTCCTGATTGCAGAACTGACGGGAGGTTATCAGCTTTTCATACCATTGATGATAGTTTGCATCTGTGCTTATTTAACGATTAATGTTTTTGAGCAGCATAGTATTTATGGAATGCGTTTGGCCCGTGAAGGTAAATTGCTGACACATCATACGGATCAGGCTATTCTGACATTGATGAGTTTAGATAGTATCATCGATCGGCAATTTACATCGGTTACCCCTGACATGCCACTTGGCAAGTTGATCAATGCCATCAGTAAAAGTCATACTAGTTTTCTGCCTGTCTTGGATAATGCAGGGACTTTGCTTGGAGAAGTGGATATTACCAAGATACGCCATATTATGTTTCGGTCGGAATTGTATAATCGTTTCACGGTCAAAGATATTATGACTCCGGTGCCAACAACGCTGGTGAAGGAGGATAAAATGATAGATGTGATGCATAAATTCGAGGCTGCCAATTGTAATTATCTGCCCGTAGTCGATTTAAATAATCGTCTGAAAGGCTATGTGTCAAGGACACGTATGTATAGCATGTATAGACATCTAGTGGCAGACTTTAGTTCCGAGTGATAAATTTGTCAAGGAAAAATTTGCAAAAATCATGGAAATATGATATCTTTGTCTGTAGTTTATCACTATCAATTTTGAAAAATACTATTTAATGTAAGAATATGGCTACGAATGAAATTATTAAACCGTATGTAATCGGACTTGATTTAGGCGGTACGAACTCTGTATTTGGTATTGTGGATTCCCGTGGAGAGATTAAGGCGACCACTGCAATAAAGACACAGGGCTATGAAAAAGTAGAAGATTATGTTAATGCTGCTGTTGAAGCACTGAACATCATTATAGATCAGGTTGGCGGAATTGATACAATCAAGGCGATGGGCATTGGTGCACCAAATGGCAACTATTATACGGGCACAATAGAATTTGCTCCAAATCTTTCTTGGGGGCATAGTGGTATTGTTCCTTTGGCTGAGATGTTCAGTAAACGGTTGGGTGGTATTCCTGTGGGACTTACCAATGATGCGAATGCAGCGGCTATCGGAGAGATGACTTACGGTGTAGCACGTGGTATGAAGAACTTCATCGTTATAACTTTGGGAACAGGTGTTGGCTCGGGTATTGTTATCAATGGTCAGATGGTTTATGGCAGCGATGGTTTTGCCGGTGAGTTGGGACATACGACAATGCGACCTAATGATGGCCGCCTTTGTGGTTGTGGGCGTAAGGGTTGCTTGGAGGCTTACTGTTCAGCAACGGGCGTTGCTCGTACGGCACGTGAATTCCTCAGTACCAGCGATGAACCCTCTCTGCTTCGTGATATGAATGCAGATGACATTACATCCTTGGATGTCAGTATAGCTGCGAGTAAAGGTGATGCTTTGGCAAATCGTGTCTATGAATTTACAGGAGAAATGCTTGGAGAGTCTTGTGCGAACTTTGCAGTGTTCTCAAGTCCAGAGGCATTCATTTTCTTTGGAGGTTTGACCAAAGCGGGTGATTTGCTGATGAAACCGCTTGTTGAAAGTTATAACAGACATATACTTCCAGTGTTTAAGAATAAAGCTAAGTTTTTGATCAGTGGCTTAGAAGGTTCTAGTGCGGCAGTTCTTGGTGCCAGTGCAATTGGTTGGGAATTATAATTTTTTCATATTTAGGCAGATGACTTTTGTAATCTGCCCTTTTTTGTTTAACTTTGTACCCTGTTATGGATATGTCATTTCCTTTTCAGATAAATATTTTGGAATTCATATTCAAGGGTATCTTGATAGGAATTCTTACATCTGCACCAATGGGACCAGTAGGTATACTTTGTATTAATCGCACTCTTAAGAAAGGTCGTTGGTTTGGTTTTGTCACAGGGGTTGGTGCAGCTATGAGTGATTTAATCTACGCGGTATTAACGGGGGTGGGAATGAGTTTTGTTATTGATTTTGTTAATAATCCTAACACAAAATTCTATCTTCAGATTTTTGGTGGAGTGCTAATATTGCTATTTGGGATTTATAGTTATCGCAGCAATCCTATGCAAAACGCTCATCCAAGTAATGGGAACGGACGAGGTACGTTGTGGCATAATGCTTTGACAGCTTTTGCAGTTACATTTAGTAATTTATTAATTGTTCCATACTTCATGATGCTCTTTGCTCTCTTTGCTTTTGTAATACCTGACCATAAGATAGAAATGTGTATAGGGTATGCAAGTGTGTTATTTGGTGCATTGTTGTGGTGGTATGGGTTAACATGGCTTGTCGATAAAATTAGAACGAAATTTGATGATAATGGAATCGTCATTATAAACAAGGTAATTGGTAGTGTAGTCATCATCTTTTCGCTGATAGCTCTTATCGGTACAATCTTTAATTTATATCATCTTCCAGAGTTTGCATCTTTAAGATAAGCTTGTTAAACAACAAAAAGTAAAGAAATGTTTATAGCAAAAGAATTAAGAAAGAAGTCTATTGCTGAATATCTATTATATATGTGGCAGATGGAAGATATAATTCGTGCAATGGGTTGTTCCCTTCCATTGATCCGAAAAGCATATATTAGTAAGTTTTCCGGTTATACAAATGAGCAGAAAGAGGCTGAATTAGATTGGTTTGGTAATCTTATTCGCATGATGAATGAAGAAGGAAAGCGTGAGCAAGGTCATTTAGATGTCAATACAATCATAATCAAAGATATGCTCGACCTTCACAATCGACTATTGCAGAGTAATAAGTTTCCTATCTATAATGCTGAATATTACAAAGTCCTTCCTTTTATTGTTGAGTTACGTAATAAGGAAAATAAGGAAGTGAGTGAGATAGAAATTTGTTTGGATGCACTTTATGGAATAATGATGTTGCGAATGCAGCAGAAGGATGTGTCACCGGATACGGAACATGCTATCAAGGAAATCTCTACTTTTATTGGTCTTTTGAGTGATTATTATATAAAAGATGAGACAGAAGGTCTGAATTTTGGTGATGAATAATTTTGTATCATAACGTAAAATGGCTGATATATGAATATTTTAGTTACGGGTGCAAATGGACAGTTGGGCCATAAGATACAGCAGGTCTCTAAGAATGGGCACGACAATTATATCTTCACAGATATTTGTGAGGGCTATCAGAATTTAGATATAACTAATCTTGGTGATATTCGTGAAACTGTGAGGTTGTATGATGTGAAATGTATCATTAATTGTGCAGCATGGACGAATGTCGATGCAGCAGAAACAGCTGGTGACATAGTTGAAATATTGAATGCAACGGCACCTGAGAATCTGGCAAAAGTAATGAAAGATGTTGGTGGATCTTTAATTCATATCAGTTCTGACTATGTTTTTGGAGGTAATCCCTATAATACACCCTGCAGGGAAGAACAAAAAGGGACTCCTACGGGTATTTATGGTTTGACCAAATTGCATGGAGAGCAAAGAATTCAAGCTACTGGTGTAAAACATCTTATTATCAGGACAGCCTGGCTTTACTCTGAATTTGGAAATAACTTTGTCAAGACAATGCTGAACTTGACTGCGACAAAACCTCAGTTAAAAGTAGTTTTCGACCAATGTGGGACACCGACTTATGCCGGTGATTTGGCAGATGTAATTTTCTATATCATTGAGAATCGTAAACTTGATGGCAATGAAGGAATATATCATTTCAGCAATGAAGGTGTTTGCTCATGGTTTGATTTTGCAAAGAAAATTGCAGAAATTGCAGGTCATATAGATTGTGATATACAGCCATGTCATAGTAATGAATTTCCGAGTCAGGTTATTAGACCTGCCTATTCAGTGCTTGACAAGACTAAAATCAAAGAGACCTTTGGCATTAAAATCCCATATTGGACAGATAGTCTGAAGAAATGTATGGCTGAGCTGGTCTGAAATGTCAATGTAAAAAGTTAAGCAGATTATCAGGATTATAGCTATGAACGAAATACAAAGAAGACGAACTTTTGCTATTATTTCTCATCCGGATGCCGGTAAAACGACATTGACAGAGAAGTTTTTGCTTTTCGGTGGGCAGATACAGGTTGCCGGTGCTGTAAAAAGTAATAAGATTCGTAAGACAGCCACCTCAGATTGGATGGATATTGAGAAGCAACGTGGCATCTCAGTGTCTACATCTGTAATGGAATTTGACTATCTTCCTGATGACGAAACCGGAGATACCTATAAGGTCAACATCCTTGATACACCTGGACACCAAGATTTTGCCGAGGATACTTATCGAACATTGACGGCTGTTGACTCAGCCATCATTGTAGTTGATAGTGCAAAGGGAGTAGAGGCACAAACTCGGAAGCTGATGGAGGTGTGTCGTATGCGTAATACTCCGGTAATTATCTTTATTAATAAGATGGACCGTGAAGGTCGTAATCCATTTGATTTGCTTGATGAGCTCGAAGAAGAATTACAAATCAAGGTACGCCCGTTGTCATGGCCCATTGGTCAAGGTCAACGTTTCAAGGGTGTATATAATATTTATGAGCAGCAGCTTAATCTCTTCATGCCAAACAAGCAGCGTGTAACAGAGAAAGCAACAGTTGATATTGCATCGGGTGAACTTGAAGAGAAAGTAGGCGGACGTGAAGCACAACAACTGCGCGACGACCTTGAATTGGTCAATGGCGTATATTCGGCTTTTGACAAAGAAACTTACCGTAATGCCGAGGTCGCACCTGTTTTCTTTGGCTCTGCTTTGAACAACTTTGGTGTCCAAGAACTATTGAACTGTTTTGTTGATATAGCTCCGAGTCCAAAGCCAACCAAGGCCGAAGAGCGTATGGTTGAGCCGACAGAATCGAAATTCACGGGATTTATCTTCAAGATAACAGCCAATATCGATCCCAATCATCGCAGTTGCATCGCCTTTTGTAAAGTATGTTCAGGCAAGTTTGTCCGTAATCAACCTTATCTGCATGTACGTCAGGGGAAGACGGTTCGGTTCTCTTCGCCTACTCAGTTTATGGCACAACGTAAGAGCACTGTCGAAGAAGCCTATCCCGGTGATATCGTTGGTCTCCCGGATAACGGTATCTTTAAGATTGGTGATACGTTGACAGAAGGCGAACTGCTTCATTTCCGTGGCTTACCCAGTTTCTCTCCATTGCTGTTCAAGTATATAGAAAATGATGACCCCATGAAGAGCAAACAATTCCAGAAAGGACTTGAGCAGTTGATGGACGAGGGTGTTGCTCAGTTGTTCGTCAATCAATTCAATGGTCGCAGGATTGTCGGAACGGTAGGTCAGTTACAGTTCGAAGTTATTCAGTATCGTTTGGAACATGAATACAATGCCAAATGCCGTTGGGAGCCCGTTCACTTGCATAAGGCTTGTTGGGTTGAAGCGAGTGACGCAGAGGACTTGGATAATTTCAAGAAGCGAAAATATCAATATATGGCCAAAGATACGGAAGGACGTGACGTGTTCCTTGCCGATAGTGGCTATGTCTTGTCAATGGCAAAGCAAGATTTCAAAAACATCAGGTTCCACTTTACGAGTGAATTCTGATTTATTTCGGGTGGATTACATATGATGGAAGAAAAGAAGCTGACTACTGAATGCTTAGATGATGCTGCGCAATCCGTATCAGAGTTACGCGATTATTCGCCGTGGTATGCAATCAAACTCTATACCACACGTCAGAAGGAGGCGGCTGATTACTTCCAGAATAAGGGACTTGAAACGTTCATTCCCGAAGAATACATGGATGTAGAAGATAAAAACCATGGTGTCAAGCACGTCTTGCGGCCCGTTGTACGCAATCTCATTTTCCTTAAAAAGGAAGGAACTGAGGCAGAGATGCGTAATCTTGTAACAGCGTCGACACTCAAGATGAGTGTTGTTACAAAAAGCAAAGAAGATAAAAGCTATTATGAAATTCCTGCAACGCAGATGTATGAATTCAGGGCGATGTGTAACCCTCAACTCACCATGCGAAAGTATCTGAGCGAAGAACAGGCTCATCTGAAAAAAGGAGATAAAGTTCTTGTGAAACATGGCCCATTGAAAGGACTCACGGGAAGACTCGTACGTTCAAACAAGATGTATTATCTGTTGAAGGAAGTTCCCGGCATGGCCATTATGATCAAGGTGACGCGATGGTGTTGTGAAAAGATATAGTTAATTTCTAAAAAATACCATATATGAAAAACAAACAGTTTATTTTTTTAGTGTTTTCCCTCGTGTTTTCCCTTTGTTCATGGGGACAGTCATCTGCAGAAGTAACTGCCGTGGAAGTGGAGAATGAGAGCCAACTGGTGGATGGCGGTCTGTATATCATGACAGGATTTGCTGATAACAGTTACCATGCTATGGGGTATCAAGGTATAAAAGGCGCCTTCTATTTCTCTTCTTTGCGAGATGGTTCTGTTTCTGCTCATACTTTGGTTTCCGACGTCCAGCCTCATTGTGACATATTGCAATTTCAGAAAAAAGAAGATGGCTGGTATATCAAAGACTTGACGGCGGAGCAGAACGACGATTCGCATTGTTATTTATGTTATGACAAGGCAGAAGTCGGGTATCTGAGAACAACCTACTTGCCATCAGAGAAGTGTTTGGCCACTTTCGAAAAAGAAAGTGGCGGTTTCCATCTTCTCATCGGTGGGTATGCAGTGCGATATGATGATGTGGAGGGTAGGTATCGCTTATGTGATGATGCGAAGAAATTCAACCCCGTCCGTCTGTATCATGTCCAGAACACTAAAATCTCATTGTCCGAGCAGATTGGTTTGGACTGTATTGATGCCGATATTGATGTCAGTTTGCACAGAGTCTTCAAACCCGAATGCTATAACACCTTTATTGTTCCGTTTGATATCCCGAACTATAAACAGCTGTTTGGGCAGGAGGCCGCGGCTTATATTCCTACGGCTTGCAAGGAAGGCTTGATTTATTTCACCGAGGTAAAGTCCGACCTCAAAGCAAATACGCCCTATCTGATTTTCGGCAAGATAAACATTCCTGCAAATCATGTTTATGAAATAGGTCTTGTCAAAGCCTCTCATAAAAGCAATGAAACCTTAACGTATCATATTCCCGGCCTGACTTGCTATGGAACATACAAAGTGGACAAGTTTGCTTCGAAGCGCAACATGTATATCTTCGGAGATAACAATCTTGTCAAAGTGAAGGTTAAGGGCAAAGCGAAAGCCTCTTTGAATGCTTTCAGATGGTTGCTTGTCTGTGATAAGGCACCGAAAGCCGACGCTTTGCGCTTTGAAAAAGTGGCAACCGAGGTCAAGTCTTTACGAATATCGAGAAAGAATGATGATAGGATTTATACCTTGGGCGGTCTTTACATGGGTTCTTCCATTCAATATTTACCAAAAGGAATATATATACAGAACGGCAAGAAGATTGTTGTCCGATAGAAAGAGCCTCACGCTCACGATGTCAATGCGGTTCGGGGTAAGAATAGGGGCTTCCGCCAACACATTTTTTAACTTTTACTCTCGGTGGAACTTCCGCCGATACATTTCTTAACATTTAACCTTCGACGGAATTTCCGCTAATACATTTCTTAACGTTTTGCCTCCGGTGGAACTTCCGCCAATACATCTTTTAACTTTTAACTCTCGGCGGAACTTCCGCCGATATGTATTTTACCTCTTGGCTTCCAGCGGAGGTTCCGCCGACATGTTTTTTTTATTTTGACTCTCGGTGGAATTCTCGCCGGCGGACATTCTTTCGTTTATCTCTAAGTTTTATAATGCCCTTAACTTTTTTCATGCAACCGGCGTGGAATTCGAGAAAATTATGTAAGTTTGCACCATACAAACCCTGATATAACATAGGATTATGGACAAGATAAAAAGATTATTCAATTGGTGCATACGCTATCTGCGTAACTTTTGGCCATGGTACAAGTCATTATACCACGGGCGTGCGTGGTACACAAAGACCGCCATCGGACTCCTGTCATTCTTCATCACCTTGATTGTCTATCTGGGAATGGTCGACATGAACTTCCTTTGGCTCTTCGGAAAATCACCGGGCTATTTCTCGGGCATCATGGATCCGCAGACGAGCGAGGCATCCGAGATATACAGCGCCGACGGCAAGTTGATTGGAAAGTATTTCAACGAGAACAGAACCCCCGTCAAGTATGAAGAAGTCAACCCTAAGTTCTTCCGTGCACTGGTGGACACCGAGGACGAACGGTTCTATAAGCATTTCGGCATCGACCCTATCGGATTGTTCGGTGCGATGAAAGATGCCGTGTTCCATCATGACGGCCGCGGTGCCTCGACGATTACCCAGCAGTTGGCCAAGAACATGTTTCGGGTCCGTTCGCAGTATTCCACGGGACTATTGGGCAAGATACCCGGATTGAAAATTCTGATTGTGAAGAGCAAGGAGTGGATTATTGCCACGAAACTCGAAACCGTGTATTCCAAGAAAGAAATCATCACGATGTATGCCAACACGGTGGACTTCGGCAACAACTCTTTCGGTATCAAGACGGCAGCGAAAACTTATTTCAACACGACTCCGCTTGACCTGACGACCGAACAGGCTGCCGTCTTGGTGGGCATGCTGAAAGCTACGTCTTATTACAATCCGAGAACCAATCCGCAAAACGCTTTGGCGCGCCGCAACACGGTGCTTGAGAATTTATATCATCACGGTGACTTAAAACGTGAGGAATGCGACTCACTGAAAAGCATTCCCATCAAGCTCGATTTCAAGGTCGAAGAGAACTACGACGGGCAGGCCAAATATTTCAGAGAGGCCATTGCGTCTTATCTGAAAGACTGGTGCAACGAAAACGGATATGATTTGTATTCCAGCGGTCTGAAGATATACACGACCATCGATACCCGAATGCAGAAGTATGCCGAGGAAGCGGCAAGAAAGCAGATGAAGCAGGTGCAGCAGAACTTCAATAATCATTGGGGTATCTACAGAAACCAATCCGGCAATTGGCTCCGTCAAGAACCATGGCAGGACGAGAACCATCAGGTGATACCCAACTTCATTCAACAGATTGCAGAACGGCAACCTTTCTATAAGGCCTTGCTGGCCCGTTTTCCCAATAATCCCGACTCCGTCAGCTACTATTATAAAGTGTGGAAGCACCCCGTAAAGGTGTTCGACTATGCCAAAGGCTCCGTCGTCAAAGAAATGACCTCCGAGGATTCCATCAAATACATGACGACGTTCATGCACTGCGCCTTTGTTGCCATGGAACCGCAGACGGGAGCCGTGAAGGCATGGGTGGGCGACATCGACTTCAATTCGTGGAAGTATGACAAGGTGACGGCCATGCGCCAACCCGGCTCAACGTTCAAGCTGTTCGTCTATACGGAGGCCATGAACCAAGGACTCACCCCATGCGACAAGCGACGCGACGAATATATCTCGATGCAAGTCTATGACAAGAAGAAACAAAAGGAAGTTACATGGACGCCGGGCAATGCCAACGGCTCTTTCAGTGGCGACTCCATGCCTTTGAAGAGTGCCTTCGCCCGAAGCATCAACTCGGTTGCTGTCAGACTCGGTCAGGAGATGGGCATCAAGCGCATCATCGAGACGGCCAAGAAGATGGGCATCGTGAGCCCGTTGGACGATGCGCCTTCCTTGGCACTGGGTTCCAGCGATGTCACGCTGTTGGAGATGGTGAATGCCTACTGCGTTGTTGCGGATAACGGCAAGCACCACGACCCCGTGCTGGTCACCCGCGTCTTGGATAAAGACGGAAACGAAGTGTATGTAGGCCCAACCAAGTCCGAGCAGGTTATTCCTTATAAGAGTGCATTCCTCATGCAGCAGATGTTGCAAGGCGGCATGCGTGAACCCGGCGGAACGTCACAATCGCTTTGGGGATATGTGGGAGACTTCCGCGACACCGAGTTCGGCGGAAAGACCGGAACGAGCAACAACCACTCCGATGCGTGGTTCATGGGCGTCAGTCCCAAATTGGTGGTAGGAGCATGGGTCGGTGGCGAATACCGAAGCATCCATTTCCGAACCGGGGCGTTAGGACAAGGCTCGCGAACGGCACTACCCATTTGCGGCTACTTCCTGCAGGCGTTGTTCAGAGATCCGGCCTTCAAGCAGTATCACGCCAAGTTCGACAAACCGCACGATGATGACATCACGAGCGACATGTATCTCTGCCCCAGCTATAGTCCGCAAGCCAAGCGTGACACGACGGCCAACGACAGTATCATCGGTGAAGAGGAGGTCATACTCGACGAAGAAGGCAATCCGGTCACCCGTCCGATAGAAGAATCCGAAGGAAGCAACAATAAAACTCCGGAAAATTCGAAGGCCGCAAAGCCTGCCAATGAACCTAAAAAAGAGAAGGACAAGAAACGAAAGCCGGCTGAACAGCAAGTCAACTTAGATGACCTCTGACAATAATCATTTAATCCGCACAACGCATGAATACAATCGAACAAACCACACAACAAATTGAACGCTTTATCCATAAAATCGGGCAAAAGTTTCCGGCGTGCGACGAATGCGACATCGTGACCGACATACACGTATGCGCGAACCAAGACACCGGGGAGCTGTTGGCCTACGACGACAATGAAAACGAGATTACACGGTGCGTGATTGAACAGTGGATCGGCAACACCGACGATAACTTCTACGACCGGATTACGCTGCAACTGAGAAAAATTTTCAAACGCGAGGCCGAAATCGTCGACCATCTGGGCATTCTGAAGCCCTACAGCTTCGTGTTGGAGAGCGACGAACGCATGCCCATTGCCGAGCTCTATCTTGCCGACGACGACACGGTCATCATCGACGGCGACCTGATGCCGGGATTGGACAAAGACTTTGACGACTTCCTTTCAAAGCTCATGCAGGAATAACGCTGCCCGCCGACAATTCATTTTCAGCCCAAATCGTTATAAGCCCCGGGGCGCAAACGCCAAACCGAAAGAAATATTAGTTGCGCCCCGGGGCGAAAGTACCAAACGTAAACGTATATTAACGTCGCCCTAGGGCGAAAGCTCCAAACGTAAACATGTGTTAACGTCGCCCCGGGGCGAAAGTCTCGATGTAAACATATATTAACATCGCCCTAAGGCGAAAGTTTCAAACGTAAATGTGTGTTAACATCGCCCTAGGGCGCAAGTTCCAAACGTAAACGTGTGTTAACGTCGCCCCGGGGCGAAAGCACCAAACTGAAGTGGAAGGTGACTGTGCTCCAAGGCGCAAGCATCAAACCGAAAGAAAAAAGGTTGGTCCAATTGAGAGCAGACCTCCCACGGACCGGTGTGGGTTTATAGTTGTCTATAAACGTTAATGTGTCTAAAAGTAGGGCGGGACGGAAGATGGTGTCCGCCCTTTTTGCGTACTTTTGCATCGTTTACAAACGGAATGGGCATTCCAATCAACTGATGAAAACCAATACACTGAAGTTTCTCGCGGTCTATACGGCATGGGTGATGCTCTTTGCCTTGCAAAAACCTTGTTTCATGCTTTGGCATCATGCGTTGATGCCGACGGCAGGGGTGGGCGACGTGTGGCAGGTGATGCTTCACGGACTGTCGCTCGATCTTTCTGTGGCAGGCTATTTCAGCGTGGTGCCGGGGCTGCTGATACTGGCTGAGACGTGGTGTCGTGGGCGTGTCACGAGGTGGATTGGCCGTGGCTATGACGCGTTGGCCGCGCTGTTGTTTGCCGTGACATTCTGTCTCAACCTCGTGCTTTATGGCTATTGGGGCTTTCCGCTTGATGTTACGCCGCTGTTCTACTTCTTCTCTTCTCCGGCCGATGCCGTGGCGAGTGTGAGCGTGTGGACGGTGGTAGTGGGCTGTGCAATGGCGTTGCTCTTGGCGGCGGGCGTTTTCCTGTTGATACAAAAGGTGGAACACGGGTTTGACGGTCTTTCCCCAAACGGTGGTGGAAGGATAGGACGGTCGGTGTTGCAGCTTGTGCTGACGGGGGCGTTGCTCCTGCCCATCAGAGGTGGTGTGGGCGTGTCGGTGATGAATGTGGGCGAGGCCTATTTCAGTAAGGACATGCGGCTGAATCATGCGGCCGTGAACCCGGTGTTCAGCTTGATGGAGAGCCTGTCGAAGCAGGAGGACTTCGCTTCGCAATATAGGTTTATGGACGAGGGCGAGGCGGAGCGCGTCTGCCGGCCTTTGCTCTACACGCGGAGCGACAGCACGGAACGGTTGCTCACCGTGCAGCGGCCCGATATTTATATCGTGATATTGGAGAGCTTCTCGCGTGAACTGATGAAGACCCGTGCTGTGCCTAACATGAACCGATGGGCCAAAGAAGGCGTTTTCTTTGAGCATTTCTATGCCAACAGCTTCCGTACCGACCGTGGCATTGTGTCTATCCTGAGTGGCTATCCGGCTCAGCCGACAACCAGTCTGATGAAATATACGCGGAAGGTCAATCATCTTCCTTCTATTGCAGGCACGTTGAATCGGCAGGGATATGGATTGAAATATTATTACGGGGGCGACGCGGACTTCACGAATATGCGTGCTTATCTGACAGGAATGGGTTTCACGGACATTGTGTCGGACAAAGACTTCCCGTTGAAGAGTAGGCTGAGTAAGTGGGGCGTTCCCGACCATTTGGTGTTTGAGCGATTGCAGAACGATTTGAAGGGTGAGACAGGCGGTCCGCTGTTGCGTGTTATCCAGACAAGTAGCTCGCATGAACCTTTCGATGTTCCTTTCCGGCGGCTGGGCAACAAGGTGTTGAATGCCTTTGCCTATACCGACGACTGCGTGGGACGCTTCATTGCCTTTCTGAAACGTACGGGACGTTGGAAGCGTTCGCTCGTTATCTTGGTGCCCGACCATCAAGGTTGCTATCCCGAACACTTGAGCGAGTTCTGTCTTGCACATTATCAGATACCGATGATATGGATGGGCGGTGCTGTTAAGTCACCTTTTACGGTGGAGAACTACGGCTCGCAGCATGATTTAGCAGCTACATTACTGGGGCAGATGGGCATCGGGCATGAGAATTTCCGCTTCAGTAAAGACATGCTTGACCGCAAGGCTCCACACTTTGCATTCTTCACGTTCCCCGACCTTTGGGGCTTGGCAACGCAAGAACGGCGAATGATTTATGACAATGTCTCGAAGAAGGTGATGCTCGATGAGGGCAATGGCCGGCATGATTTAGAAAGGCAAGGAAAGGCCTACTTGCAAGAACTCTATAACGACATAGCGCAACGATGATGACAGAACTATCGGAACTCTTTCAGACGCTTAAAACTGTCGATACAACAGTCTTTCTCGCGGTGAACGGTTGTCACAACGACTATTTCGACAGTGTGATGTGGTTGGTGAGCGACAGGTTCGTGTGGCTCCCGATGTATGCTGCGTTGCTCTATGTGTTGCTGAAGAACTATTCTTATAAGGTAGTGCTGTCTGTTCTTTTGGCTATCGGTGTTGTCATTCTGTTCACCGATAGCTTTACTTCGCAGGTTGTCCGACCATGGATAGCGCGGCTTCGTCCCGGTAATCTCGATAATCCCCTAAGTGCTTGCGTGCATGTTGTGGACGATTATCGTGGTGGAGCGTATGGTTGTCCGTCCAATCATGCAAGCAATACGTGGGGCTTGGCTTTCTTCTTTACCTATCTATTCAGACGCTATTGGCTTTCGGTCTTTCTCTTTTCGTGGGCGCTTTTGCAATGCTATAGTCGCATGTACTTGGGCGTTCACTATTTCGGCGATCTGTTGATAGGGGTGCTGTTTGCCTTGTGTGGTTCTTCAGTTGTTTATTATATGTTTAGTCGGATAAGTGGTCCGCAGTATGCACAAGACTTGAAAAACCTTTATATGCCGGTGTGGGTGGGATTGTTCATCTTGGCAGTGATTATGGTTTCCTCTATATTCTATCGCGTATGACCATAGCGCCCGTTGCCGTTTTCCATTCTCCTTTCAGTTCAAAGTTCGGTATCCCAAAGCAGAGTGGTGTTGTGGAGATATTGAAAGGAGAGATTGTGTTCCTTCCAGCCTATCGTAATCCTGATGCGTTGCGTGGATTGGAGGCCTTTGATTATTTGTGGCTCATTTGGGATTTCAATGCCAACAGGCATCATGCGGGTAGTTTGATGGTACGCCCTCCACGTCTCGGAGGGAATAAGAAGGTTGGAGTGTTTGCCAGTCGCAGTCCTTTTCGTCCTAACGGTTTAGGTCTTTCTTCAGTGAAGATTGAAATGATAGAGTGGGCGAGTAATCGTGGTCCGGTCATTCATGTATTGGGTGCGGATTTGATGAATGGAACGCCGATTTACGACATCAAACCTTATGTGACCTATACCGATGCACATGTCAATGCGCGCAGTGGATTTGTAGACACTAACCAATGGCAACGCTTGCAGGTAGTCATGTCCGATGAAGTGCATGCCTTTTTGTTGTCTCGTGGCTTTGATGAGGAACGGATAGCAGCGTTGAAGCAAGTGTTGGAGCAAGACCCTCGTCCCCCGTATCAAGACAATCCCGATAAGATTTACGGCATGCCTTTCATGGGAGCCGATATTCATTTCCGCGTGAAGGGCGATGTGCTGACAGTCTTAGCTTTGTAAATCTATCCGTTTGGGCGTTCGGTTGCTTTTACGATAAGAATACTGAGTTCGTAAAGCAGCCAGATGGGGAGGGAAACAATGAACAAGGTGAAGATGTCGGAGGTAGGCGTAATGACGGCTGCAAGGATAACAATGCCCACGATGGCATGCTTGCGGTATCGTGTCATCCATGAATGCTTGAGCAATCCCGCGAGTGCGAGTAACCAGCTGATAACCGGAATCTCAAAGACAAGGCCGAAGAGGAGTGCCATCATGAGCAGCGTGTCCATATATGACTGTATGGTCAGCATGTTTTGGACTTCGGGGCTCACGGAATAAGTGCCGAGAAAACGCAGCGTCAAAGGGAAGATAAGGAAGTAATTGACGAGATTGCCCATGAAGAACATAGCGTAGGCACTGCCGACGATGCGCCCCGAATACTTGCGTTCTCTGGCATACAGCGCCGGGCTAATGAACTTGTATAGCTGATAGATGATGTAAGGCGAAGCGCAAAGAATACCGACAAACACAGCGACTTTTACGTGGACAAGAAATTGCTCCGTGAGTCCGGTGTTGATGAGGCTGATGCCGAAAGACTCGGTCCGCAGCATCTTGTAGGTGATGAAACCGTGGTCTTTCGGTGCCAAAACAATCTTGAATATCGGCTCTTTGAAGTAAAAGGCCAGCAGTGTGCACGCTCCGCCCACAATGATGACCTTGAGAATGATGCTCCGCAGAATGTCCAAATGTTCCCAAAAGGAGAGCTCTTCGTTCTCAGCCATCACTTGTCATTGGCGTTTGTCGTGTCCTTTTCCGTATCTTTTGTGTTTGGATTCGCTTCATTCTCGATGCCGTTGACTCCGTCCTTGAAACTCTTGACTCCTTTGCCAAGTCCTTTCATCAGCTCTGGAATCTTCTTGCCGCCAAACAAAAGCAGGATAATAAGTGCAATGATAAAAATTTCTTGTGTTCCTAACATGTTCTTTGGGTTAATGGGTTTATTGCATGCAAATATAATGGAATTGGCCGGAATATCAAAGAGAATATGTAAATATTACATGGGTTCGCTGTTAAGAAGATAGGCAGAGCCGTAGGAGTAAACAGCCTTCCGTTGGCCCCTTCGGCGCTTTCTGCCCGGAATGCACGACGCTCTGAGGCCCGCCCTTGCCCTTTCTTTATGAGGAGGAGCCCGAACAGCTTGTCCCAAGGGTATACCGTACCTACTACCAAGGGTATACCGTACCCACTACCATAGGTATACCGTACCTACAACCATAGGTATACCGTACCCATGACCATAGGTGTACCGTACCCGTGTTCAAGGGTGTTTAACACCTATCCCTGTAAGTGTTTAACACTTGTCCTTGTAAGTGTTTAACACTTGTGATTGCGAGTGTTCCGTACTCATTGTTGTGAGTGTTCCGTACTCACTGTTGCGAGTGTTCCGTACTCACTGTTGCGAGTGTTTAACACTCACGACCGCAGGCATTAATTCCCCTCCTCTTGAAGAAGGAGAGGGGTGAGGCTTCCGAGGACTTATATCGGACGCATGTTGGTTTCGTAGCCAAAATCGCACATATAATTCACCAATACGTCAAATATCAAGTATTTTATGTCAGAATAGGCACTCAACTGACATTGAAAATTATTATTTTTGCAACAAGAACCTATTAACTAATACGAATTGACGCTATGGGTCATAACCAGACATTGCAATATCTTATCGATAACGAGCAGGATGCGCGTTGGGGACTGACGGTCAACGGTGTCGGTTTCCAGCATATAGATTCCGACGAGCCTTATCCCCCGAAGAACCATCCGCAAGAATATTCGTTCCTGACGGACCAAGGTAGGCGGCTGAATGAATATCAATTCATCTACATTACTGCGGGAAGAGGCTTCTTTCAATCCGAGCACTGTGCGCAGACAGAAATCAAGGAAGGAGACATGTTTCTGTTGTTTCCACGAGAGTGGCACAGTTATCACCCCGACCCCGGAACGGGCTGGAATGAATATTGGATAGGCTTCAGAGGGCAGAACATAGACAGCCGTATTGCGAACGGCTTTTTCTCTCCGCGGGAACCGGTGTTCCACGTCGGGCTGCACGATGAACTTGTGCAGGTGTTCCGGAACGCCATTGCGATAGCCAAGGAGCAGTATGTCGGCTACCAGCAGATGCTGGCCGGGGCCGCGAACATGGTGATGGGCCATGCTTACGCCTTTAACCGGCACAACGAATTCGAAAACCGTGAGGTGGTCGAGCAGATGAGAAAGGCGAAGGTGATCATGACGGAACGGCTCGCAGAGGGTATCACCCCGATGGAAGTGGCGGAAGAAATCAATATGGGCTATTCGAGGTTCCGTCAGGTGTTCAGGAAATTCACAGGCTATGCACCGCTCCAATATATTCAGGAGGTGAGGCTGACGAAATGCAAACAACTCTTGGCAAACACCAATCTTTCGCTGACGGAAATTGCCTATCAGGTGGGTTATGAGTCGGTAGACTATTTCGCAACCACTTTCCGCAAGAAGAACGGGGTCACACCGACGGCCTATCGGAAATCTGTAAGACGATAATCACTAAACCATATAACTAATGAAACAACTAAAATCTCAACAAGCAGACAGCGTCTTCTTCGCCGTAGACTTAGGCGCCACGAGTGGCAGGACTATCATCGGTACGATTTCAGGCAAGGGTGCAGACGGCTGTGCAGCTGACAAGCCGACCATCACGTTGGAAGAACTGACCCGCTTCGACAATGCACTGATACAAATCCGCGGGCACGTCTGCTGGGATTTGGCCGCCCTCTACAACGAAATCATCGCCGGACTCCGTCTTGCTGCCCAAAGAAACTACCCTATAGAAAGCATAGGCATTGACACTTGGGGCTGCGACTTTGTGTGCATCGGAGCCGACGGTCTGCCGTTGGGTAATCCGTTTGCCTACCGCGACCCGCACACCGTAGGGAAAATGGATGAATATTTCGCTGAAGCGATGCCGAAAGCGCAGGTGTATGAGAAGACGGGTATACAGCTGATGAACTTTAACTCGCTTTTCCAACTCTATGCGATGCGCAAGGCTGGGAGTCCGGCACTGCAAAATGCCGACAGAATCCTGTTCATGCCCGACGCGTTGAGCTATCTCCTGACAGGGGAGGTGGTTTGTGAGTATACCATATCCTCTACGTCGCAGATGCTGAATGTGCATACGGGAAAAATCGACGAGGCATTGCTTCGGAGTGTGGGACTACGACGGACACATTTCGGTAGGGCGGTCGGACCCGGTACCGTTGTCGGGACACTAACCGAAGAGGTCCGCAAACTGACAGGACTCGGTCCGCTTCCCGTCGTTGCCGTGGCGGGGCATGACACGGCAAGTGCCGTTGCAGCCGTCCCTGCCGCAGGTCCGCACTTTGCTTATCTCAGTTCGGGCACATGGAGCCTGATGGGAATCGAAACGCCGCAGGCTATCGTCAATGAGCAGTCTTTCAGTCGTAACTTCACCAATGAGGGAGGAGTTGCGGACACCGTCCGCTTCCTGAAGAACATCTGCGGCATGTGGCTGTATGAGTGCTGTCGCCGCGAATGGAAGAAAGAGTCCGGCGACGTGAGCCATGCAACGCTGATCGAAGAAGCCATGAAGGCCGAGGGCTTCAGGAGCCTCATCAATCCCGATGACCCCATGTTTGCCAATCCCGACTCCATGACGGCGGCCATTCAGACTTATTGCCGCAGGCACGACGAGCCTGTTCCCGAGAGTCGGGGGCAGTTCTGTCGCTGCATATACGACTCGCTCGCACTGCGCTATCGGCAGGTGTTCGGCTGGCTGAAGGAATTTGCTCCGTTCCCGATAGATGTACTCCACGTGATAGGTGGCGGTTCGCAAAACAGTTTTCTCAATCAGTTCACGGCCGATTCATGCAACATCACTGTTCTTGCCGGTCCTCAAGAGTGCACGGCCATCGGCAATGTCATGTTGCAGGCAAAGGCCGCCGGATATTTCAAGGATGTGTGGGAAATGCGGCAAGTCATCGCAAACAGCATTGCACCGGCAAGATTTATCCCTCGGGATACGGCACCGTGGAAGGCTGCCTATGAGAAATACCTGTATGTAACAGGTGGGAGTGAAGAGTAAACAATCATAAGCCCCAATCAGCCATTAACCTTGTGACATGTGAGCAAATGCCACGGTAAACGACGGGAGACTTGTCACACTATGGTAAAACCTCCCAATGACCAACTTAGGACAAATTAAATATAGAAACCAACTAAAAACTTAAAGTTATGAAAACAGAAAGTATTGAAAAGGCTTATGCCTATGCAAAAGAACGTTATGCAGCTGTGGGTGTGGATACCGACAAAGCTGTTGAACTGCTGAAGAAGACCCCGATTTCCCTACATTGCTGGCAGGCCGACGACGTGATCGGCTTCGAGCGCAACGAAGCGCTCTCCGGAGGAATCCAGACAACGGGGAACTATCCGGGGCGTGCCCGAAACATAGAGGAAGTACGCCGGGACATCCTTTTCGTAAAGAGTCTGTTGGGAGGGAAGCACCGGTTGAATCTTCATGAAATATATGGTGATTTCGGCGGGAAGTTCGTAGACCGTGACCAAGTGGAAGTTGGCCAATTCCAAAGTTGGATAGACTGGGCAAGAGAGAACGACATGAAACTCGACTTCAACTCTACCAGCTTCTCACATCCGAAGAGCGGCAGCCTGTCATTGGCTAATCCTGACAAGGGTATCCGCGAATTCTGGATTGAGCATACCAAGCGTTGCCGCAGGATTGCCGATGCTATGGGCAGGGCACAGGGCGACCCTTGTATCATGAACATTTGGGTGCACGACGGCTGCAAGGACCTGACCGTCGAGCGTATGCGCTATCGCCGGCTCATGGCAGAGAGCTTGGACGAGATATTGGCCGAGAAGCTCGACGGCGTGAAGAACTGTCTGGAGGCAAAACTCTTCGGTATCGGGCTGGAAAGCTACACCGTCGGTTCGCACGACTTCGTAGCCGGCTACTGCGCTACGCGCAACTTGATGTACACCCTCGACACTGGACATTACGAGCAGACCGAGAACGTCAGCGACATGGTAGCGTCGCTCCTGCTCTTCGTGCCCGAGCTGATGCTCCATGTGAGCCGCCCCGTGCGCTGGGATTCCGATCACGTTACTATCATGAACGACCAGACGCTCGACCTCTTCAAGGAACTTGTGCGGGCCGACGCGCTTGACCGTGCGCATATCGGGCTGGACTACTTCGATGCCTCCATCAACCGCATCGGCGCATATATCGTCGGGACGCGCGCCACGCAGAAATGTCTGTTGCAGGCTTTCTTGGAACCTATCGACCGGCTCCGTGCCTACGAGGATTCCGACAAGGGGTTCGAACGCCTGGCCCTGTTGGAAGAAGCCAAGAGTCTGCCGTTCGGCGCCGTCTATGACTATTTCAACCTGACAAGCGGTGTACCTGTCGGCGAGGATTTTATTCCCGTAGTCGAGCAATATGAAAAGGATGTACTGTCTAAACGCGGATAAAAAATGAATATCATCATCGGACTTCTCATCATCGCCATCGGCGCTTTCTGTCAATCGAGCTGCTACGTCCCTATTAACCGCATCAAAGCGTGGAGCTGGGAGAGCTACTGGCTCGTGCAGGGCGTGTTCGCATGGCTGTTGCTCCCGCTACTTGGTGCATTGCTTGCCGTGCCTTCGGGACACTCGCTGACGGATCTCTTTACCGCCGATCACATGTTCGACATCAACATGACCATTCTTTTCGGCGTTCTTTGGGGCGTGGGAGGGCTAACCTTCGGACTTTCCATGCGTTATCTCGGAGTTGCGCTCGGACAGAGCATCTCTTTGGGCACTTGCGCGGGATTGGGAACGGTACTCGGTCCTATTATGCTGAACGTCATCTATCCCGAGGGGCACCACTTGGAAAAACTGACGGTCTCGGTGCTCATCGGAGTAGGAGTGACGCTCGTGGGCATTGCCGTCATCGGCGTTGCGGGCTCGATGAAGGCGGCTCAGCTTAGCGACGAAGCGAAGCGCGCAGCCGTCAAGGATTTCAATTTCCCGAAAGGAATCGCCATCGCACTCTTGGCTGGCTGCATGAGCGCGTGCTTCAATGTGGGGCTGGAGTTTGGGAGCGGCTTGCATTTTGCCGCGACGTCCGGCCTGTTCAAGACGCTGCCCGCCACCCTGCTCGTTACGGTCGGCGGCTTTGCTACTAACGCCGTCTACTGTCTCTGGCAGAACCAAAAGAACCACACTTGGAGTGATTACGGCAAGCGAAGCGTGTGGGCTAACAACATTCTCTTCTGCCTTTTGGCGGGAGCGTTGTGGTACAGCCAGTTCTTCGGATTGGCTCTGGGCAAAGGCTTCCTTACCGACTCGCCCGTGCTGATTACGTTCTCGTTCTGCATACTGATGGCACTTGACGTAGTTTTTTCCAACGTTTGGGGCATACTACTGAAAGAGTGGAAAGGCTGCGGACGACGAACGATAGCCGTGCTCGTCGTGGGCATCGCGATTCTGGTTGTTTCTTCGTTCTTGCCTCAATTGTTATGATCGTACTGAATTAAAACAAGCAAATGATTATGAAAAGTATTTTAGACGGCCGTCCCCGATTGGAAAACGAGGTCGGCAAGATTTCGGAAGTGGCCGGATATCTCTGGCAGAAAGGGTGGGCCGAGCGCAACGGCGGGAACATCACCGTTAACATCACGGCGTTCATCGACGACGAAATCAAGGCGCTCCCAGCCATCAGCGACATAAAAGAGATAGGAGCGACGCTGCCAGCCTTGAAGGGCCAATATTTCTTCTGCAAGGGAACGGGACGACGCATGCGCGACCTTGCTCGCTGGCCGATGGAGAACGGAAGCGTCATTCGTGTGCTCGACGACTGCAGCAGTTATGTCATCATCGCCGACAATCCCGTGCTTCCGACTTCTGAATTGCCGAGCCACCTGATGGTTCACGCTCGAGGGCTCGAGCGAAAGATGGAAATCAGGGCTACGCTGCACACACACCCGATTGAACTTGTGGCCATGAGCCATGGCAAGAAATTTTTGGAGAAAGATGTGCTCACACGTCTGTTGTGGAGCATGATTCCCGAGACGAAAGCCTTCTGTCCGCTGGGGCTGGGCGTCGTTCCTTATGCCATTCCGGGCTCGAACGCCTTGGCCGAAGGAACGCTGAAAGAACTTGAGGACTACGACGTGGTGCTATGGGAAAAGCACGGTGTCTTTGCCAAAAGCACGGATATCATGGATGCGTTCGACCAGGTTGATGTGCTGTCGAAGAGTGCCGCCATTTATTTGGACTGTAAAGCCATGGGCTTCGAGCCGGACGGAATGAGCGACGCGCAGATGAAGGAACTCTCGCAGGTTTTCCATTTGCCGAAGTAATGATTGTCACCTAACGAATGGGATACCCACCCCAACCCTCCCGAAGGAGGGGAGAATAGCTGAGAGCCTCTCCCAGCCCCTCCGAAGGAGGGGAGAACGAGCTTGCAGGCTAATCTGCTCCGGTTTTTTCTCCCCTGTTTTTGGTGGGCGGCGGGAGGCTCTCATTTTTCTTCAGAAAATAGCTGATTCTGATAAAAAACACACGTTTCTGAACAAAATACGGCGATTTCTGATGAAAATTTGTGAATTATTTGTAGAAAACGGTGCGTTTTGTAAATAAATCGCACTTTATTTGCAGAACTACGCTAATTTTGTAAATAAAACGCAATTTATTTGCAAAATACAGCTATTTCTGCTAATCCGTCGGACTTTTTTTGTAGAATACAGCGATTTTCATCAAAAATTCGCGAGAAATTTGCAGAACGCGGCTAATTTCGTCAATAATTCGCGAATTATTTGCAGAACACAGCGAATTTCGTCAATAATTCGCGAAAAATTTGCAGAACGCAGCAAATTTCGTCAAAAATTCGCGAATTATTTGCAGAACGCAGCGAATTTTGTCAATAATTCGCGAAAAATTTGCAGAACGCAGCGAATTTCATCAAAAATTCGCGAAAAATTTGCAGAACGCAGCGAATTTCGTCAAAAATTCGCGAATTATTTGCAGAACGCAGCGAATTTCGTCAAAAATTCGCGAATTATTTGCAGAAAACAGCTAATTTCGCTAAAAATTCGCGAATTATTTGCAGAACGCAGCGAATTTCGCTAAAAATTCGCGAATTATTGACAGAAAACAGCGATTTTTGATGAAAAACATGCGTTTCTGCTCCCCTCCTTTGGAGGGGCTGGGGGAGGCTTTCGTTTTTTGCTCCCCTCCTTCGGAGGGGCCGGGGGAGGCTCCGATTTTTTTTGCAGAAAACAGCGATTTCCGCCAAAAAATCAGAGTTGATGTTCGGAATTTGCTGATTTTGCTCGATAATCTTTGGGCGAAAGTCCGAAATGCTTCTTAAAGGCCTTGGAAAAGTAGGAATATGAGCTGAAACCGGTGAGGTCGGACACTTCGCCGAGCGGCGAAGAGGAGGCGAGCATCTCGGCTGCGCGTTTGAGGCGGTAGGTTCGCAGAAAATCGTTGGGCGCGATGTTGGTAAGTGCCTTGATTCGGCGGTAGAACACGGAGCGTGAGTAGCCGAGTCGCGCGGCGATGTCGTCGATGTCGAGTTCCGGATTGCTTAGCTCAGCTTCCAATAGCGTGTTGAGTTTGTTTAGGAAAATATAGTCGGCCGAAAGGAAGGGCTGGTCGTCGGCTGCCTGTCGGCTTGCTCCGGGCGTCGAAAAATAGCGTCGTATGCGTTCCTTGTGCTGCAGAAGGTTCCTGACGGTGAGCAGCAGCTCTTCGGTGTCGAACGGTTTGCAGATATAGGCGTCGGCCCCACGGTCGAGCCCCTCGATGCGGTCGGCCGTCACGGTTTTTGCCGTGAGCATCACGACGGGAATCTGGCAATAGTCGATGTTGTCTTTAATCGCTGCGCAAAGTTCGTGGCCCGACATGGCGGGCATGATGACGTCGGTGATGACGAGGTCGGGCGTGTGCTGGCTGACGATTTTCCATGCTTTTTGGCCGTCCGACGCTTTTAGGACCGTATATTCTTGCGACAATAGGTCGGCGAGGAAGTCGAGCAGTTCGAGATTGTCTTCGGCCACGAGCAGCGTGTAGGTGTGCGCTTTTTGCGTTGTGTTTTTTGGCGCATCGTCGGTCGTTTCCTTTCGTCGCGCCGATGTGACGAAGAGATTTTCGGTGTGTTCTTGTTTCTCGGTGTCGGTGTAGATGTCGTCGAGCGGTAGGGCGAACGTGAAGCGCATGCCGCCGCCGGCCACACGCTCGGCGCTGATGTTCCCTTTGTGCGTTTTTACCAACGCTTTCGTGTAGTGCAGTCCGATTCCATTTCCGCTGTAGTCGGGCTTATATCCCGACGCTGTTTCTATCTGTTGATAGCGCACGAAGAGGTTTTGCAGCTTGTCTTCTGGAATTCCTTCGCCGTGGTCGGTTACGTCGATTTCGAGATACTGACCGACGTTCTCCCTTTGGCTGTGTGCGTGTTGCGCGTCGATAATCCGCGTAGACAGCGTGATGCTTTTGCCGCTCGGTGTATGTTTTACGGCATTCGAGAGCAGGTTGTAGAGGATTTTTTCGATTTTATCCGTATCGGCCAATATCCATGCTTCCTTCGCGTGGGGGCGAAAGGCGATTTCGATGCCCTTGCGCTCTGCAATGTAGATGAAATTGTCGAAAATGGCCTGCAGTATGGCGATAATTTCCACGCGCTGCACGCGCAGACGCAGTGTTCCGTTCTCCAACTTACTGAAATCCATGATTTGATTGGCCAGTTGCCACAGCCGCTTGGTATTCCTTGCGATGGTGTTGAGGAGGCGCATGTTTTTCTCGTCGTTTTGGCAGGCCATGACCTTTTCCAGCGGCGCGGAGATGAGCGTTAGTGGCGTGCGGAGCTCGTGCGAAATGTTGGTGAAGAAATTCATCTTCATTTGGGCCATTTCCTGTTCTCGCTTGCGTTCGTTGTGCTCCAGCGCTGCGAGTTGCTCGTTCAGTCGCAGCCGAATGGCGAAACGAATGATGAAGATGGCAATCGCGATGGTGCAAAGTGCGTACGCAAGCCACGCCTGCCAAGTGAGCCAAGGCGCTGGGCGGACAATGATGTCGAGGCTTGCCGGGCGGCTACTTTCTACGCCGTCACCGTTGATGGCGTACACGCGGAAGGTGTATCGGCCCGCAGGAAGGTTGGAGTAGGTAGCCCGTCGGAAATTCCCGACGTAATTCCATTGTTTCTCGAAGCCCTCGAGCTTATATTTGTAGGTGAGCTTCTCGGGCGAGAGGAAATCGATGCCGGCATAGTCAATGGATATCGTGGTCTGTCGGTGGTCGAGCGTGATTTGCTTGGTGAGGAGTATGTCCTTCTGCAGTGGCGAATTTTTTCCGGGCCTGACGCGTTTGTTGAAAATCTTCAGGTCTTCGATGTTGACAGCTGGCGCGTGGCGGTCGGGTTTGATGTCGGAAGGGTTAAAAAAGGTGATGCCGTGGTTTCCGGCGAAGAATATTCTCCCGTCGTGTCCTCTGCAGCCGGCCTTTTCGTGATATTGGTCGCCCGGAGGTCCGTCTGTCTTGAAAAAGTTCTTGATTTTTGGGCGGCGATGGTCGAATGCGATCTTCGCTATGCCGTGAGAAGTGCTCAGCCAGATGTTCCCGTCTGCGTCTTCCTCGAAACAGAGTGTGTTGTTGTTGGGGAGTCCTGTTGCGGCGGAAAAATGCAGAAACGACCTGCCTTTGCAGCAGAGTGCGCCGCTTCCGTACGTCCCGAGCCATATTCTGTGCTGCATGTCCTCAAAAATGGTCACACAGTTTTTGGCCGTGGGAAGAAATCGCTGCGGAAAGTCAACGGGGAAGGGCGTTGTCGTGTTCGCCTTTATCCGAAATACGCCCTTTCCGAATGCCGAGAAGAAAATGTCGCCGTCGTGCAGCACTCTGATGTCGGGGATATTCGCAGTATAGATTTTCTGTGGAATTTCCGCGTCGCCGTTGTTCGCCAGCCTGTAAAGTCCGCCCCATGAGCCAATCCAGATGTTCCCCTGCCGGTCTTCTTTCACCACTCTTACGTTCTCAATGTCGAAGTGCCTGTCGGGGCAGACAGTTCCGTCTTTGGTGATATTTCCTCGCAGCAATTTGTGCTCGAAGGCCGTCCATAGTCGGTTTTTTGAGTCGATATAAATATCCTCGAGAAATCCCTTCTCTTGGAGTTGAATTTTTTTGAGCCTTTCTTGTCGGTCATAGAGAAACAGTCCTTTATATCGGGCCGCTATCCACAGGCGCTTGTCCCGGTCTTCCAGAATGCGGGTAACGAACATTCCCTTGAAATAATTGCTGAGCGCTTGGTTCGTGTTGAAGTAGTTCCCGTTCCTACTTACGACGAAACCCTTATCGTAAGAGCCTATCCACACATTTCCCCGCCTGTCGCTGTAGCATGTATGCAATTGCGAAGAAAGTTGCGGGTTGAAACGTAGCGGAGAGTTGTTTTGTAACGTGTGAGATAAAATGTCATAGTAAAAAAATCCGTCGGTGGTCGTCCCGATCAGAAGTTTCAAAGGCTCGACTTCTTTTATGAAAGTAATTTGCAGTTTATTCAATTGCTCATTTCCTGCATGCGGAATAACCGGTGTTTCAAATGTCCGAGTATTAGGATTGAATAAAATAATTCCGTGATCAGTGCCCAGCCACCATTTATCTTGCGGGTCAACGTAAACACATGTGACCTTTCGACCTTCGGGCAAGACGAAATACTTCCAATCCTTGTCGCTCTTTCTGACGGCCAGCCCCTTTTCTCCGTTTAATCCCATCCAAAGGCGTTGGGATTTGTCTTTCCAAAATAGATTGACCGTTTCTGGTTTATTGGGGAACACGATATTATGCCTGGCTTGGTCTATATATCCCGCCCCTAAAGGTGTTGCCAGCCATATCTTTCCTTTCGGTGCTTCGAACATGGAATAAACGGGAACGGTGTATTTACCGGAGTATCTTTCAAAATATTGCTTTTCATAGTTGTATTTGTTGAGTCCGGAGGAAGTTCCTACCCATAGCTGATGTGAGGAATCGATGAACAGGGAGAAGACGAAATCATTCAATAATGACTTGGTATCTGTGGCTTGGTGCGAGAAGTGTAGAAAATCGTACCCGTTATATCGGTCCAAACCTCCCAATGTCGCAATCCACATATATCCTAAGGAATCTTCTGCGAAATCGTTGATATCAAGAAACGATATATCCTGCGAGGTAGTCGGTTCGTAACCAGCAGGGTCCGCATTCGGTTTGTTTTCTTGTGTGGTACATGCCCATAAAACAAAACACACAACAGATATGACAGTCGCATAATAATGTATCTTCATATATTCTCACGTGTATTTAGTGGAAATTATGCTGTTAAATTAAGCATAATTCTTGACTTACCGGTATCTGTTTGACTAAAAAACGCCAAAACGGTAAAATAAGATTAGCTATGACAAAAAATCGAATAGATTTTACAAAAGATAAATGCCGTCGGTTTGTATCTTTGCAATGATTTAATGCCAAATCGGTCTTTAGTTCTGCTCTATGTGGGCAAATGTCACGGTAAACGACGGGGGCCTTGCTGAACCTCAGCAAATGTCACGGCAAACGACGGGGGCCTTGCTGAACCTCAGCAAACGCCACGGCAAACGACGGAAGCCTTGCTGAACCTCAGCAAACGTCACTGTTAAAAAAAAGAGATTTGCTGAGCCCGTGGCAGACTTTTAGACGGCCGGTTGTGGTTAATACTAAAAACATAACAACGTATCATGAACAGACAAAAAGAAGTAAAGTTTTGTTTTCTGTTGCTTTTGTGCAGCATGCTCTCTATTCCTGTGAAAGGAAAGGAGAAAGCGACCGCATTCCGTGTCTTTGACCTTCGGTCGGAATACCAGACAAATCCTATCGGAATAGATGTGTCTCCGCGATTGAGTTGGCGCGTGCAGTCTAAACAAAGAGGATTTTCTCAAGCGGCCTATCAGGTGCTCGTTGCCTCGTCATTGAAGCAACTGAATGTAGAGAATGCAGATGTTTGGAACAGTGGTAAAACCTTTTCGTCACAATCTGTGGGCGTGGCTATATATAATAAGGTGCTGGAAAGCCGGCAGCGGTATTACTGGAAAGTGCGGGTGTGGAAGAATGCCCGTGAGGTTTCGGATTGGTCGGCTCCTGCATCTTTCGAGATGGGGTTGTTGTCGGCCGATGATTGGAAGTCGGGCTGGATAGGTTATGTGCCGGGTATGCCGGGCAGGGTGTTGTATTTCAAGGGAACGTTCACTCCCCGGAAGTACATCAAACAGGCACGTGCCTATGTGTCGGGATTAGGTTTTTATGAACTTTACATCAATCGGAAAAAAGTGGGCGACCATGTGCTGGATCCTGCCCAAAGTAGCTACAGCAAGCGGGTCTATTATGCAACTTATGATGTGAGCCGATGTTTCAACCAGACGGCAAACAGCATCGTCGTTCCGGTTGCCCCGGGTTGGCTGGGTACTCCCCGGCTGCGTATGCAGATAGAAGTGACCTATCAGGACAATACGACAGAGACATTGAATTCTGATAGCTTTCGTTCTGTAATTGGTGGTCCGATAGTCTCTTCTACCATATTTGATGGAGAGAATTATGATGCCCGTTTGGATACGGATAAATTGTATATGCCAGGAATACCACAGGGATTGATGAATGAAGAGTGGGCATGGGCACATAATACGGATGACCCTACGGGGAAGATGGTTGCACAAAAGATAGAACCTATAAAGGTTGTCGAAGAAATCACGCCTACACTCAAACAAGAAGTTCGTTCTGGGGTATATGTATTCGATGCTGGACGTAATCTTGCTGGCTGGGTCGCTTTGCAGGTCAATGGAAAGAGGGGAACGAAGGTTTCAATCCGCTATGCCGAAACGCTGTATAAAGATGGGACCGTTAATCAGGAAAATCTGAGAAATGCGAAGTCTACCGATACTTATATATTGAGAGGTGGAGGCACGGAACGTTGGGAACCAGCCTTTACTTATCATGGGTTTAGGTATTTCCAGATAGAAGGATTACCTGATAAACCACGGAAAGGAGATATTGTCGTCAAGATCGTACGTACGGATGTTGCCAAGACGGGAGCTTTTGAGTGCAGTAATTCGTTATTGAATGCTATTCAGAAGTTAGTGGTCAATACGGAAGCGAGCAATCTTCACAGTGTTCCGACCGATTGCCCGCAACGTGATGAACGTATGGGGTGGTTGAATGACCTGACCGTAAGAATAGAACAAGCTATCTATAACTTCAACTTATCTCGCTTTTATCCCAAATTCATAGATGATATACAAGATACTCAAGACGCTAAAGGGACGATAACATGCGTGGCACCTTTCCGTTTCGGTATGCGTCCGGCTGATCCAGTTTCAGCCAGTTATCTGCTGTTGGCACAAAAGTGTTATGAATTTTATGGTGACAAGCGAATCATTTCAGCACATTTTGACGGAATGAAAGCTTGGGTAGATTACTTGTATGCTCGGACAAAGGATGGTATCGTGGATTACAGTTATTATGGAGACTGGTGTCCTCCCCGAGAATTCCTTGCCGACCCCAATGGTTCTGGGGTTTCAAAGGACACACCGGGAAAGATGATTTCGACAGGGTATCTGTATCTATGTTGCAAGTTGTTGTCTGATATGGCGAAGGTTTTGGGGAAACAGGAGGTTGCTCTTCGGTATGCACATATTGCCGATGAAACCGCAGAAGCCATCAACCGTCATTATTGGAACGAAGAGACGGGGGGATATGCTTCGAATAATCAAGCTTCCAATTCATTCGCTTTATATTTAGGGATAGTAGATGCAAATCATATACAGCGGGTCGTAAACAATCTTGTGGAAGATGTGAAAAAGCATGATTACCATCTTACAACGGGAAATCTTTGTACGAAATATTTGTTGGAAATGCTGACGGAATATGGATATATAGATGTGGCATACAAGATAGCATCGCAAACCACCTATCCGAGTTGGGGCTTTATGTTGAGTAATGGAGCTACTACATTATGGGAACGGTGGGAGTTCCTCACCGGCGATGCCATGAACTCTCATAATCATCCTATGATGGGTTCAGTAGGTTCTTGGTTTTACAAATACTTGTTGGGTATCGTTCCGGAGTTTGAGCACCCGGGATTCGAAGAATTTACGATCAGACCTTATATGCCACAGGAGTTGAGTTTTGCTAAAGGAAGTTTGGAAACAGTAAAAGGGACCATCAAGGTGTCATGGAAGAAAGAAGGAAATATGCTGACGATGGATATAACAATTCCTGAGAATACAAAAGCTAAGGTATATATTCCAGCTAGAGATAAGAAAGCAATAACAGAAGGAAATCGGAATATCTCTCACGTGAAAGAAATAACATGGCTGACGGAAAGGGGAAATAATATTGTTTTATTGGTACCATCGGGAAATTATCTCTTTAGATGTAAACTATGATGAAACGTTTACTTATACAAATTATACTATCTGCATTTCTTTTTCTAAATGCCGGTATTCCTTTATACGCGCACAATTGTAGAAACCGATCAATCATGCAAGAGAGAAATCGAACGTCTTTGATGCAAAAGGCGAAGTACAATAGTTTCAAGATTGTGGGAGTTGATCAGTTTGGGCGAAGTTTCGGTACTGTCTCCGGATATAGGGAAGATAGACAAGTTGGTATGTTTTATTGGCCTTGGATAGGACAACCGCTAGCAACCGGTATCTATGATGCTACTAAAATCTTATCGAGGCCTGATGGTCTGAAAGTCTTGACAACGACCGCTGACTCTATAATCAGCCCTAATGGGCAAATGCATTATTGGGGAGAGCCGATATGGGGCTATTATAATTCTGATGATGAATGGGTCATTCGTAAACAAATGCAGATGCTGACCATTGCCGGGGTTGATTTTATCTTCTTTGACACGACAAATGCCTTGATTTATTCGAATGTGGCATTGAAAGTCTGTGCCGTCATTAATGAGATGTTGAAAGCTGGATGGAATGCCCCAAAAGTTGTATTTTATACCCATTCTCATTCTTTTCAGACGGTGAGAGATTTATATCAACATATCTATCTTCCAAATTACTATCCTGCGACATGGTATTATATAGATGGCAAACCGATGATTATAGCCTATACAAATCCGGAGGATGATTTGAAAGAGGCTGCTTCAAGGAAAGATACCGGATATGTCCCTGGTAACTTATCTCCTGAGATTCTTTCGTTTTTTCATTTTGTGAAACCACAATGGCCTTCCGATTCTATTTTTTCGGATGGTTTTCCATGGGTGGAATGGAAGTTTCCGCAGCCCTATCATTATCGTTCGAAGGTAATGAATGTGACGGTTGCCAGTCATCCAATGGTCCCCATGTCATTCTCTTTGACACGTAAACATTGGACAAATTGGGGAAGAGGGTGGAATCCCCGGACGAAAACGAATGAAACTGAAAATGTGGATAAAGGAACTTTCTTCCAAGCGCAGTGGGATCATGCGATAGCTTCAGCACCTCAAATAGTCTCTGTGGGTGGTTGGAACGAATGGATAGCCTATAAACAGCCCTATGATGGTGAGTATATGCTATGTGATGCTGTAACCAAAGAATATTCGAGAGATATAGAACCTATGGTTGGTGGATATGAGGATGCTTTCTATCTTCAGCTTATTGCGAATATACATCGTTATAAAGGTATTACAGACAAGCCTATAGTCTATGCTCCGCAGACCATAAGCCAAAATATGATAGATGTGAAATGGAAAACTGTCAGATATATCGTACATAATACGGAATGTGCATTCATGGCCAGAGATGCTTACGGAGGAGCTCCTACGGTCCGTTACGTACAGGATGCACCAGAAAACAAAGTTGTAGAAGTAAGAGTTTCTTATGATAGAGATAATATTTACTTTTTGTTGAGAGGAAAGGATAAGTTCAGTTGCTATAACGGCAGGAAGAATTGGCTGAATCTTTTTATCGGAACAGGTTCGCCTAAATCACAAGGGTGGGAAAGCTATAATTATATAATAGGTAGAAATATTGATGAAAACAACATTTCCATTGAGCAGTTAATCAAGGGGTTCAATACCTATAAAAAGGCTGAGGGTAGATTTATTCAAGAAGCTGATGCTATTCAGATTTCACTGCCACGATCCGCCTTGGGGCTTGACAGTGAAAAGGAGTTCTACTTCAAAGTGGCAATGGGTGTATCAAAACCTTCCGATATCATGAACTACTACACAACAGGTTGTGCAATGCCGATGGGGCGATTGAGTTATCTCTATGTAATGAAATAAATGTTTAACGTTATAAAAGTATGAAAGCAAAACTAATCACACTATTTATGATGGTCGCATTACAATCTTTTTATATCCAAGTAATGGGACAGAGTGAACAGCTATGGACTTCGGGTGCGGTTGTTGATAAGCAAAACGAGCCTTTGCCCGGAGTTACAGTGAATATCAAAGGGATCGGTCAAGGGGTTATAACCGATTCAGATGGAAAGTATCGGATCAAAATTCCCAATAAGAATGCAATCCTTGTATTTTCTTTTATAGGTTTTCAAGCCCAAGAGGTTAATGTAAATGGTCGGTCAACGGTTAATGTGACATTGCAGGAAACCGTTACTCAATTAAATGATGTCGTAGTTGTGGGCTATGGACAACAGAAAAAGGAAAGTGTCGTAGCAGCTCTTTCTACGATTTCTGCTACAGGACTGAAACAGACACCGGCTTCAAACCTTGGAGTGGCTTTGGCCGGTCGACTACCAGGTTTGACAGTCCTGCAACGTTCAGGTGTTCCCGGTGGAGAAAACTTGGATTTCTATATCCGTGGACGCAGTACGATTAATGGACAACAGCCTCTTACGATTGTCGATGGTGTAGAGCGTAGTTTTACGGCACTTGATCCACACGAAGTAGAAACCATAACGGTTTTGAAAGATGCTTCTGCAACGGCAGTATATGGAGTACGTGGTGCAAATGGTGTGATTATCGTGACAACACGACGAGGCAAGATAGACAAACCTACAATTGATGTAACGGTAGAACAGGCATGGCAGCAAGCAACACGTCTGCCAGAAATGACCTCTGCATACGATTATGCAAGGCTGACTAATCAGGTTGATCGACAGAACGGAAGGCAACCGACTTACAGTGATTATGCCTTGGAACGTTATCGGTTGGGGGATAATCATACATTCTTTCCCGTGAGGAATTTCATAAAAGAATTTATGAAAGAATTTTCTCCTATGCAGAGGGTAAATGTAAATGTCAGCGGTGGAACAGAGCGGATGCGCTATTTTGCAACAGTAGGTTATCTATATCAAGAAGGTATCTTTAAGACCGAGAAATTTAAGGAGTATGACTATGATCCCCAATCTAAGGCAAATCGTGTGAATTTCAGGTCAAATTTTGATATTAGCTTACATAAAAATCTGAAAATGTTCCTTAATATCAGCGGATATATGCAGAAGAAGAACGATCCGGTGATAGTTCCTCATAATGCAAGTTATTTGAATGATATTCAGGGTTACTCCGTTATGCTGAGTAATTTATTGTCTATTCCGAATAATTCACATAATGACCTCACACCTGACGGGGAAGTTATGACAAGTTATCAGAGAGCGAATGTCCCTTATGGTATGCTCAACAGAACAGGATTCAGAAATACGCAGACAAATCAAGTGACGGCAACACTGGGCGTAGAGCAGAAGTTGGACTTCATTACCAAGGGATTATCTGCAAAGGTCGTCGCTTCCTATGATGCTTACTCAAGCAATCAACAAGTCAGGCAAAGGACTTATCAGTCGTATCAAGTGAAAGGTGATCCAATGAATCCTGAAAGTGCGACTTATGAGCCGACAGGTTCTTCTGTCAACAGTACCTTGTCAGATGCACAGTATCAGAGTTTCAGTAATCTGTTTGATATTGATGCCTCCCTGAACTATAGCCGCACTTTCGGTAAGCATGACATTACAGGACTTATTCTGTTCAACAGATATCAGCGTGTGATTAATATTCAGCTTCCTTATAATTATATTGGATTAGTAGGAAGAGCTACCTATGGTTACGCACATAAATATTTGGCTGAAGTTAATTTCGGATATAACGGTTCTGAACAGTTTGCTCCCGGTCATAAAATGGGTTTCTTCCCTTCATTTTCCATAGGTTGGGTGTTGACGGAAGAGCCGTTTATGGATAAGTTGAAGAACTACTTGTCTTACATGAAGATACGTGCGTCATACGGACAGGTCGGGAATGACAATATGAATGGTACACGTTTCGCTTTCCTAACCTTGTGGAGTGGAAGCTATGAATCGCAAATCGGTAATAAGAAATTGGAATGGGAGAAAGCCAATAAATATAATATTGGTATTGAGACTCGCTTATTTAAAGACTTCGGATTAGATATTGATTTATTTTATGAACGGAGAAATAATATACTTATCCCTGCAACAGGCTTGATACCTACGGGTGTCTTCGGTACGGGTGGCGTTAAGGCGTCAGGTATTATTCCCAAGATTAATGCCGGAATTATAGATAATAAAGGTATGGAAATCACGGCAAGTTTCCAGAAGAATCTCAATAAGGATTTTCGTATAGACTGTAGAGCAAATGCTGCCTTTAATCGAAATAAGATTATTTATATGAGTGAAGTACTGCTTCCTGAAGATTATGCCTGCCGGTTAAGGAGCACGGGATATCGTTTAGGCGAACCATTTGGTTATGAGGTGGCAGGCTATTTTAATACAGAGCAAGATATTCTTGACTGGTATGACCAGACGGCATTAGGGCCTAAGCCCAAATTGGGAGACTTGAAGTATAAAGATAAAAATGGAGATGGTATCGTGAATGATAAGGATATGGTACCTATCGGTTATCCGGAAATTCCAGAATGGACATTTGGTGCTGGAATAAATATCCAATATAAGAACCTTGACTTCAGTATGATGTGGCAAGGAGCAGCAAACAGAAGTTATTATATGACAGGTCAGAACATTACCGAGACTTATAACTTCAATAATTGGCACAAGGAAGCTTGGAGTCAGGAACGTTATAACGCAGGAGAGAAGATAACCTATCCTCGATTGGACCCCGGAAGCTCCATCAATCATCTTCCTTCGAGCTTTTGGTATGTCAATGGAAGCTATATACGTCTTAAAAATATGGAAGTTGGTTATACGCTTCCAAAGAAGTGGTCAAAGACCATTCGTGCTTCTTCCATACGCTTTTATATTAATGGATTGAACTTGCTGACTTTCGATCGTTATCCGGTGAAGTATCAAGATCCAGAACAGAGTAGCGAACTGCTATATCCGGTCTTCAAGACCTATAATATGGGGTTGAACATATCTTTTTAACATATTTCAAAAATAAAGATTATGAAAAGAATATCATTTATATTGCTTACGGCACTCATCTCTCTCTGTAGTTGTGAAAGTGTCTTGGAAAAGACTCCCGACGGGCAGATAACATTAGATAAGGTGTTGAGTAATTATGGCCGTAGTAGGGGGTTACTTGATGCTGCTTATGGTGAGGTTTATATGGGAAGAGATTATATCTGTTTTATACATAATACCATAGAGTCACTGACGGACAATACTTATTGGGCCGGTACTTATAATGCATATGAATGGCATAATGGCTCGTTATCGTTGAGTAATCCGGTTATCGATTGGCCGACGAACTCTCCGCGCGACCAATTGTGGGCTGATTTCTGGCGAGGCATCAGATTGGCAAACAATGCTATTAAATATCTGCCGATGTCTACAGTGATAACCGAGAGAGAAAGAGATACGTGGGTAGCAGAAGCTCGTGTATTACGCTGTTGGTATTATATGAATTTGTTGGAGTTCTATGGTCCGATGCCTTGGCTCGAAGAACCTTTGCAGGATGATTATAATGGGTGGAACGATTTGAAACGTCCCACATACGACGAAATCGCTACAAAGATATCCGATGAATTAATGGCTGTTGTCCATTCGGGAGTACTCCCCAACAGGCAGACACCGACCGAGGCCCGGCATGTGGATAATGGAGTGGCTTATGCGATTCGCGCCAGAGTGCTTCTAAACAATGCGAGTTTATTGAACAATCCTACGCATGATAATGGAAAATGGAAACGGGCCGCAGATGCAGCACAGGATGTCTTGAATATGTCTGAATACAGCCTTGTTCCGATGAGTGATTATAAGAAATTGTTTGTCGGCGCCTTTACGACCCCGATATCTGAAATCATCTGGCGTTCTTGGGCAGATAATTCCCATATCAATGATACCAATGGTGTAGATGTAGGGACTTACACTTGTTCTGATACCAGAATTAAGATAAACCATTTGTGGAGATGTGGAGACAGTCCCACTCAGGAACTTGTCGATTGCTTTGAGATGAAGAATGGTTCTCTACCTGTAACCTATAATGATGATACGCGTACGAATGTTACAGTAACTCCAGGAGCGGCTGCACTAGGTTATAGTGAGGCTCCGGGTGGGGATCCATATTCAAATAGGGATGCCCGGTTCTATGTTGATATCCTTTACAATATGGCAAACTATGGCGTACCTTATAACTGCACGGAACCGTTTATTGTCGAGACTTACGTTGGTGCCAAGAACGGGTTCAACGACTTGGTCACAGATCCTGCGACAAATTCTTGTACCGGCTATTATAACTGCAAGGACACGCAGATTAAGTATTTCGGTCCGGGTGGGAGTAAAGGAAACGAACCTACGCATTGGGTATTCTTCCGCTTAGCCGAATTCTATCTTGACAAGGCAGAAGCACTATGCGAATTGGGAGACTTAGATGGTGCATTGACAGCACTCAATGCCATTCGTGAACGTGCGTTGCAGCCCAAGCTCCAAGATGTGGAAGGGTTTCAGAAGAATCATGATTTTATCATGAATCGTATACGTAATGAAAGACGTGTAGAGTTTTGCATGGAAGGTTGGCGTTTCCACGACCAACGCCGTTGGAAGATATTGGATAAGACCAACAATTTCGTTACAGGTATGCGAATAACGAAGGATGAGGATAATAAATTCCATTATCAGAGAAAGAAGATCCGTGACTATCAATCGAACACGGACAAATATTTAGTATTGCCCATTCCTTTGGAAGATGCCAAGAAGATGGCTTCCATGACACAGCCCGAAGCATGGCGCTGAATATGAATTGCAAACAGTAAAGAAACCAAAACCATCAAGATATGAAACGTATACTATATTTTGTCTTGTCAGCCGTTTTAGTTGCTATGACCGTTGGTTGCCGAGACGATAAGAACGATGCCCCTGCTATGGTCAGTTCGCTGAATGCTTTCCCTGGTCACAATCGGGCCCTTGTAGAGTTTGCTACGCCTGAAGGTGCCGTGTCGGGGAGAGTCTTCTACGGTGCGGGTAAGTTCAAGAATTTCACCATCGACCAGTCAGCGGCACGTCAGAAGATTCTGCTGTCACAGTTGCCAGAGGGTGAACAGGTAATTCGTGTCGTTACTTACAACTCTGCAGGAAACAACTCCGACCCCAAGGGAGTGAAAGTGACCGTTTACGGCACCTCCTATTCTTCTAATCTGAAAAACCGAACCTTATTGACGCTTAAAAGAGTGTCGGCTTCATCCATTCGGATAGACTTCGATGAGAACAAACGGGAAGACGAATTGGGTGTAAGGGTGTTCTTTGTCAATCTGTCGGGCAGTAACGACAGTGTCTTCATCGATCGCAGCCTAAAGTCCGTCACGGTGAAAGACATTAATCTGACAAAGCCTTACTATTTCTGTACGGTCTACAAACCGGCTCCCACTTGCATCGATGAGTTTATAACATCAAAGATTGATGCAAAGGAGGCTTCGATGAAGATATTTACAAAAGACGATTGGATTATCGCTGGCGTATCGGATGAACTGACGGGCAAGGAAGCAACAAAGCTCTTCGATAACAATGTGCTCACCGATTGGCAGTCGAAGCCAACGGCAATGCCACATTGGGTTGCTGTCGATATGCAGTTGGAGAAGATTTTCAGTGGGTTTAGCGTCGTTCAGTCACAAGATCCAAAGGAAGTAGGCTTCAGCAAAGACTTCCGCTTCGAAGTGAGCAACGACAACGTCAATTGGGAAACCGTTAAAGAAGGACGGTTGAAAGCCTATAGTTACAAGCAGATCTTCCATTTGGACAAGCCGGTCACGGCTCGCTATTACAAACTGACGATACGCAATGCCTATAATGCAGGCACCACTTCTGCACAGCTTGCAGAGATAGACCTCTTCAACGACCTGAAGGCCAGCGGCACGAACGGGACCGATATGCCTACCTTGAAGAATGCCCGTGCACCGTTCAAGGGCGACGGCTCCGACCTCTTCCCGGGTGCAGGCGCAGGCAGAATGCAGAAGATAACCGATTGGACGCACAGCAGCAACGTGAAGATTAGCTTTGATATTACGGAGAGTCTATTCAGTCCGTGGTGTGCTGCCGTCTGGGGCGTGCCCGCCGTCAACAACGGAAAGATGTATCAGACGCTCGACCTCCTGCCCGGACTCTATCTCCTGAAGATAGACGTAGGAAAGGTGAGCAGTAATAACTGTGCTGAGATGTACGGTGTTGTTGCTACGGGCACCACATTGCCCGACTACAACGTAGTGACTACGGCAACAGAGACATTAGGACAGGACAAGCTCTCCGACCACTTGGGCGTGACGAGAACCATTCCGTTTACGGTCAAGACGCCGTCGAAGGTGACCATCGGAACCGTCTTCAACCTGCGCAACATGTATCCCGTAGACGGAACGCCGTGGACCTACATGACCATTCGCGGCTTCACACTCTCGCCACAGTAAGCAGATGAGAAACATTAAACTTAAAATAACAGCCATTATGAATAAAGAGAATAAAACCCATCGCGCGGCCGTCCTCCGAGGTATGCAGGCGTTGCTTGTGTCGGCCGCAGTCTTATGTACCTGTGGTTGTAAGGACTGGGAGGGCCTCGTCAATAATGAAAAGCCGTTCACCATTCATTCGATTGTCCCCTCACAGCTAATGGCCAACGACACTGTCACCATTAAGGGTATAGGCTTCGACGATGCCGTCAAAGTATTGTTCAATCAAACCGAGGCTACCATCGTCTCAAAAAGCGCAGATGCTATCAAGGTAGTGCTTCCGGAGATGACGAACGGCAGTGATGCACTGACCGAGAAGATTGCCGTACGTGTGTATTCGCCCACCCAGTATCGCGAGAGGCCCTACGAGATGCAGTTCCCGAACGCGATATTCACGCTCGAGAGTCTGAAGTACAAGGTAGACACGCTGGCCCACTACCCTGTGGGACCGGGCAGCTACTACACGGAGATTGCACTGTCGCATGAAGAGTTCCCCCTGAAGGTACATTTCCTCACGATGAACGTGCGGGCGGAGCACCTCCTCTTCCGTCCCGTCCTTGCCGACGACCAGTTAGGCAATGCCGAACGTGTCGTTCACATGGGGCCACGCAAGACCGCGCAAGGGCACGGACGCTATTTCGCAGGCGTGAACGGCGACTTCTTCAACTTGGGCGGCGACAACCGCATTCTCGACGGCATGACGCTCGACGGCAACGTCGTGGCATTGCCCACAGAGACCGGTGTCGGCAACATGATTGTACAGAAGGACGGGGCCGTCTTCATCGACGAGCTTTCTTATTCAAAGCCACAGATCACCATTGGCGGAACCGTTACTCCACTCGACAACATCAACAACAAGCGGGCCAATGACCAGATTGTGCTTTACAACCACTTCTATGGTGCGACGACCCAAACTGATGACACCGGCACCGAAGTCGTCGTGAAGCCTACCGAAGGTGCATGGGCACTCAATGCCAACGTAGCGTTCGAGGTCATTGAGACGCACACTGCCAAGGGCAACACCGCTATTCCCGAAGGTTGCGCCGTACTTTCGGCCACGGGAACGAAACAAGCCGTGCTCAACGCGCTGCACGCAGGCGACAAGGGAACGTTCAACATTGCCCTCGCGGCTGCCAGCTACAACCTCTCCGCGCCCATTCACACGCTCGGCGTGAAGCCCCTGATACTGAAAGACGGGGAACCGACTTCCTACGTCTGGAACGAGCGTCACCCGAGAACTTCATTGGGCCTCTCGGCCGACAGGAGCACGCTGTATATGTGCGTGGTAGACGGCCGCTGGAGGAACGTTTCCGCTGGTGTCACCACCACCCAGCTGGCCCTGCTCATGAAGCGTGCCGGGGCAGCCACCGCCTTCAACCTCGACGGCGGCGGTTCGAGCACTATGTACGCCTACAACACAGGCCTCGACGGAACGGGGTTGATGAACCGTCCCAATGGCGGGACCTACACGCGCAAGGTAGCGAACGCATTCTTTGCCGTTGCCGACGTGAAAGACGACAACCGGATTGCAGCAATAGCCTCGGCCGGATACGTCATCCGCGTGAAGCAAGGCGAGTCGGCTGCGCTCCGCTTCTACGGCATCAATGCCGCCGGCCTCATTGTCGACAACGACCTGAAAGACGTGCAACTCGCCGTGTCGCCCGCCTTGGGCACCATCGAGGGCCAGACGTTCAAGGCCACGGGCAAGCAACGCTACGGCATCATTACGGCCACCCATCAGGGCGTCAGCACACAAATCAGAGTGTATGTCGAATAAAACCGTCTCTCCCTCGCGCCCATCAGGTTACGTGTCTCGCTCGTCCTTATACACTTCCTCCGCGAGGTGTATAAGGAGTGTGAGGCGAGAGATACCGTATGTGTCGAATTATCTTCCCGATGAGAAATATTTCTCTTCATGAAGATAAATATTTCTCTTCGGGTAGAGAAATATTTCTCATCGGGAAGATAATTCGATAAGTATACTATCTGTCGGGTCGGAGTCCTTATATACAAAGCCCGACACATAGCCTTTGTCGGCCGCATAACACTGCCTTGCGCATCAACCGGCGAAACGGAAGGGACGATATGAGAGAGAAACGTAACGAAGAATGTATGAAAAAGCTAATCATCAAAGGAATGAAAACGAAGAAGAAATGGCTGTATGCCGTGCTCGCCCTGCTCATTCAGGGCGCGGGGGCGGCCTACGGACAAAGCCCCGCAGGCAACGACACAGTGAAAACAGGGCAACAGACGGGCGAGGTCTCGTATGCCGGCATCAAGATGGAGAAGGTGGGCGAGAGCAACTTGTCTGCAACTGCCGGACAGAAGCATGCCGACGGACGGGTCATCAACGACACGGAGCTGACCTATTCGGGCAAGTGGGAATTCAATCGCTTGTTGCCCAGAAGCGGAGGCTACTTCTGTAACACGCGTAGCTATGCGCAACAGAATGGGGCTACGGCAAGTTGTCTCCTCAACGATTGCGAGGGCATTCGCTGGTATGCGAAGCCTGTGGCCGGAGCCGTGGCCGAGGTCTATATAGATGGAAAGTTAGTGAAAACGGTGGACTGTGCCAAGCCTGCCGCCGATGGACTGCTGTTCGACTCGGGTGCGCTGTCACGGGGCGACCACAGGCTCGTTATCGTGGCTAAGTCGGGGGCCGTGGAGATAGATTGGCTGCTGTGTAAAGGTAAGCCGGCCGGTCCCGTGCAGATAGATGCCGGCAATCGTTCGTTCGTGCAATACACGGCGGGCTTCAGGCTCACGCCGGCCGACTTGCAACGTGCGCAGAGTGTGGCCGAAGCTACCCTGTCGGACGAAGAGTGGGAGCTTTGTGCCAAGGGCGGCACGGTGAGATGCTATGGCGAAACAGGCCCCGATGGCGGCACGATGCAGCTGTATGTGAACGACAAGCCTTATCGGACGGTGAACTGCTATTCTAAGGTTCCGCAAAAGCATCGGTTGCTCTTCACGGTCGACCACCTTATGGCAGATCAATATAACCGTATCAAGGGCATCGTTGTTTCTAAAGGAAAGCGGGTGGCCCTTGAGCATTTCGTGACAGATGACCCCTCGTGCCTGATGGTGGAGATGAACCGGCAGACCGACGAAGAGCTTGCACAAATGGCACGCCATGCAAAGAAGGCTTCAGACCCTGCAGGTTGGAAGCCCGTCGGGTTTGAGGCTATGGCTCCGGTGCGTGGCGTGAAGTTAGAGGATGGCGTGTTCAAGACCATCTTCGACAGGAATATCCGATACTTGGAGGATTGTCTTCGCAAGCCCAACTGGGTGGATGCCAAAGACCAAGACCGCATTTGGATCGATATGCTCATGGGCTCTAACGAAGGACGAATGCTGGGTGGCATGGGACATACGCTGCGCTTCCGCGACGTTCCTGCATTCAGCAAAGCCATAGAGGATATTCTGGAGCAAATAGACCGCAGGCAGTTTGCCAACGGCAATGGCTATCTTATGCCCTATCAGAGCCTGAACTACAAGCTTTCTACGGACACGTGGCCGGGCGTGATGCGCGACGAGCAGAAGAACTATGACCGCGCCATGCTCACGAAAGGCTTGCTTGCCGCGGGATTAGGCGGACATGAGAGGGGTTATCGGCTATTGAGACCTTTCTATGACTGGTTCAACAACGCGAAGGAGTATCTTCCGTTGATGCTGTTGGGCAGCATGGGCATACAGGGCAGCATAGCCGGGCCAATGGTCTACCACTCTCCGGTGGGAAAACCCGAGGATATTCAGACCAACATGAAGTATTACGACATGGACTGGTGGCTGAATGACTTGGCACAAGGTCTGCCAGAGGCAGCATGGCGCTTCACACTCAACCGTCCTCACAACTATCTGCTGACAAGTGTGTGTGCCTTGTTCGACATCTACAAGGCAACGGGCAGCAAGCGCTACCTGAATGCCGCCTTGGGGGCATGGAGAATCTATTCGGGCTATTTCCAAATACCTGGCGGAGGCATCAGTCTCTGTGAGCACTTTGAGTGCCGTCCGAAGTCGCACGTGCTGACCAACCTTCCCAACAACATCTACGAAACCTGCGGAAGCGTGTTCTGGATAGACTTGAATCATCGCTTCCTTCAGCTTTGGCCGACAAAAGAGCGCTATGCTTCGGAAATAGAAAAGTCGCTCTACAATGTAGTCTTCGCAGCACAGGGCGAGAATGGTTGCATACGTTACTTCAATCAGGTGAACGATGCTAAGTATCCAGCTATGTGCTATAACACCTGTTGCGAGATACAAGCCACTGCTTTATACGGTATGTTACCACAGTATGTCTATTCAGTTGCACCTGACGGTGTGTTCGTCAATCTGTTCTCGGCTTCCGACATCGACTTTAAGGTTAAAGACCAACCGGTGAAGCTGACGATGAAGACGCAGTTCCCATACGGCAATCAAGTAGCCCTGCGAGTATCGGCAGACCGTCCTGTGACGATGAAAGTCCGTGTCCGCATTCCCGAATGGGCAAAGGGTGGTGTCGTGCTTCGCGTGAACGATCGAAAGGTGAAGACCGGAATGCCCGGCAGCTACGTAGAAATAGATCGTACATGGAAGGACAACGACGAAATAACATGGAGCCTCCCGATGACATGGAGCTATGAAAAGTATATCGGTGCGACGCGTATTGCGGGTGCAACACGCTATGCCTTCTTCTATGGACCGATGCTGATGGCACTACAAGGTCCGATGATGAAAGATGCAGAGCAGGCACCCAATGAGCCTTCTGTTAAGTTTGATGTCTCGCCCGATGAGTTCTTGAAACGTATCAAGTCGACGGATAAGCCTTGTGAGTTTATGGTAGAGGGAATGCCCGACTACAGGTTTACGCCTTATTTCTCGTTGCAAGGCGGTAACTTCACATGCTTTCCGGGCCTGCGGCAGGCGAAATAATCAAACAAGTAAAATGTAGAAAGCTATGAATGATAAGCAGAAAATGAGGAAAATAAACTGTAAACATAAAGTTGTCTTCTTGTTGCTTGCCTTCCAACTTCTTTCTTTCATGGGAAATATAGGATGTGCTGAAATGCAAGCCAGCACGAAATGCACGGCAAAAGAGAGCATCCTGTATGACCGGAAGCTTGATGATAGGAAGGCAATCCCGGAGCTATTGCTCAACGACGCCGGTGCATATCGGAAGGACGGCCTTGCCATCGTGCAGAAAGATAGTATGGTGAAGTTGAATATCTTCTATGCCTTGGCGGAGCGTGTAGTGAGATACCGCGTCTCATTCTCGGCCGATGCCACAGCTCTCTTCCGAAGTAGCCTCAGTGATTTCGGTGTCTATGTGGATATTCCGCATCAACGCGTCTCCATGGCGACGAATCCCGCTACGGAGATGCAGGTTCCTTTCCTGCAAGGGAACAGGGAATATATGATAGAAATCTACCATATCTATCAGCAAGCAAAGGTGCGTATCACCGACTTGCAGACAAAGAAGCATGCAGAGTTGTGTGCCACTAATGACGGAACGGGAGGCTGTGGGGCCGGAACATTGCAAAAAGGCTTCTCTGTCGGCATGCAATGGGACCACTATTGCTTTGGGTTGGTAAGCGGAACGTCATTCTTGGTGAAGCGCATTACTGTTTGTGCGCTGAAGCGAAAGGTGAAAGTGCTGCTCTATGGTGACTCCATCACGCAGCCCGAAGGCTATTTCCCCACAAAGACTTTCCCCGAATCGTGGACGCAGCTGGTCATCGGCAGGCTGAAAGGGAATGCCATGTCAAGCGGACGTGGTGGAGGAAACATCTCGATGCTGTCGGAATATATCCGGAACGAGCTCCCTCACATCAAAACAAAGTATGTCATGGTGACCATCGGGACCAACGGTGGAAACACGGAAGAGAACCTGACGGCACTAATAGATTATATCCGCAGCCAAGGCGCAATCCCCATTCTCAACAATATTCCCTGTAACGAAAGTGGAACGCAGGTGAGCAACAATGCCATCATTGAGAAAGTACGCCGCAAGGAAGGTATCAACGGGTGCAGGTTCGACTTGCCGACATCGTTGGCCGGCGACGGTAAGGAAGTAGACAGGTCGCTGATGTTCTGGGAAGACTATACCGGCAGCTACGGTTGGCAGATTTATCATCACCCCAACGAGCGGGGAGGACGCAGAATGTTTGAGCAGACACTTACGGACATTCCCGAAATCTATCGATAATTCAATCTATTGTTTAACTTTAAAATCATAATTTATGTACAAGTATTCTGTAATTTTAGGTAACTTAGGCAACACGTGTGATCGTTTCTGCAAGGGATACAAAGACAATCCCAGCACAGAAGAAATGCTTGCCGAGGCTGTGAAAATCCCTCATGTCGAGGGCATCGAACTGGTGGGGACATGGGACATCAGGCCCGACAACGTGAAAGACATGAAACGCCGCATGCAGGATTACGGGAAGACCTGCGTCTCTATCATTCCCGATGTGTTCACGGACAAGGTCTACGGCAAGGGAACCATCACCAACAACGACCCGGCCATTCGCCGCAAGGCCCTCGACTATCTGCGCAAGATAGGCGAGATTGCCCTCGAGATGGATTGTAAGTTGGTGAACATGTGGATGGCACAAGACGGCTACGACTATCTGCTTTCCACCGATTATGACCAAAAACGCGACTGGCTCTGCGAGGGAACGGCTGCGTTGGCAAAGGAATTTCCTACATTGAAGTTTGCCTTGGAGTATAAACCCAAGGAGCCTCGCAACTTCTCTTTCCACGCCCGCATGGCCGACACGCTTCTTGCAGCGCAAGAAACGGGGTGCGACAACGTCGGCATTTGCATCGACACGGGCCACAGTTTCTATGCCGGTGAGAACACGGCCGAAGCCGTCGTACTGGCAAAGCGGGCGGGCAACAAACTCTTCCACATGCATTTCAACGACAACCACGGCTGTTGGGACGACGACATGATGGTGGCTTCGGTCCACAGTACCGTTTACATTGACCTGCTGTTCCAGCTGAAGAAGACCGGCTACCAGGGTTGGCTGTCGATGGACCAATATCCTTATCGCGAGCATGCAACTGATGCCATCGGCGAAAGTGTACTGTGGGTGCGCAGGTTTGAGGAAATCGTCGAGCATAATTTTACCGAAATCGAAAATCTGATTCGCAAGGACGATGCCGTGGAGACCTCAAGGTTCATGCGCAAGGCCTTGTTCGGAAAATAAGATATTGTTTTCAGGGAACAAAAGAAGGCATACGCTTCAAGACAAACCGCAACACGTTTGTCCGTGCGTATGCCTTTGATAGATTATGGCAAGTAAAGGTTCGGGATAAGAAAAATACTTATCACCCATGGTTGACGAAAGAAAAATCGACAAACAAACCCTTTCCGCCATGGCGGAAGTTAATTAAGATTAACGGAACGTTCTTCCGCCGTGGCGGAAGAAAGAAAAATTAACAGGAAACTCTTTCCGCCGTGGCGGAAGTTAATTAAAATTAAAGAAATGTTCTTCCGCCATGGCGGAAAATACTTTTTTTAACGATTAACTGTTTTCCGCCATGGCGGAAGAAGAAAAAAAGCGGCAAATCGTATTTTCAGCTATGGGCGACAACATAAAAAAGAAGAAAACGGACTGGCGCACCCACGGTGGAAGCACATTTTATCGGCAATTCTGGTTTTATTCATCGCGGAGGGGATTCCAGCCTTGTGCCTGAAGTTCAAATTCATTGTTGTCGCGTGTGACAAGCATGCAGCCGAGACTTTCTTTCGTGATGTAACCGATTTGCCGGATTCCCTCTATTTCCTTTATTTTTTCATAGTCGCCGATGGGTACGGTGAAGAGCAGTTCGTAGTCTTCTCCGCCATTGAGCGCGCAGGTCGTGAGGTTCATGTTGAACTGTTCGGCGGTGACGGCCGTTTGATAATCGATGGGGATTTCTTTTTCATAAACACGGCAGCCGCAGTGGCTCTGCTTGCAGATATGCATCAGTTCGCTGCTCAGCCCGTCTGAGATATCTATCATTGCCGTCGGTCTGATGTGCTCCTCGTTCAGTTTTTGGATGATGTCGCCGCGGGCCTCGGGTTTCAATTGGCGGTCGAGCAGGTATTCTTTTCCGGCAAAGTCAGGTTGGAAATCCTCCACGCTCGGGCGTTGTTCGCGTAGCATGTTGAGTTTGGCTTCGTCTTTATCGGCTTGTGCTTTGCGCACTTTCTTATTGTAGTCTTCGATCTGCGCATAGTAGACCGCCTTTTCGCGCTCAAGAATCTGCAGTCCCATGTAGGCTGCGCCGAGGTCTCCGGTGACGCAAATCAGGTCGGTCTCTTTCGCTCCGTTGCGATAGACAATCTGTTCTGCCTGTGCCTCACCAAGGCAGGTGATACTTATGGCGAGGCCAGTCCTTGAAGAAGTGGTGTCTCCCCCCACAATGTCGATATTCCATTTGGCGCAAGCCTCTTTCATGCCCAGATAAAATGCATCGAGGTCTTCTACGGTGAAGCGTTTCCCTAAGGCAATACTGACGACCAATTGGCGCGGTATGCTGTTCATGGCAAAGATATCGCTGATGTTCACCATGGCAGACTTATAGCCCAGTGTGCGCATGTCCGTATAGGTGAGATCGAAGTGAATGCCTTCCATCAGCATATCCGAGGTGACGAGGACTTCAGTGTCGGGATAGCTCAGCACGGCGCAATCATCTCCCACGCCGTATCGGGTGCTTGCATTCTTTATTTGAATGTCTTTGGTGAGCCGGTGTATGAGACCGAACTCACCGAGTTTTGAGATTTCTGTCATTCCTTTGCAGCTTGGTGTTATGAGCAACGAATCATCTCGCGCATGATTTCTGTCATTCTCGGCTGTGCTTCATTGGCTGCCTTTTGAACTTCTTCGTGGCTGACTTCTACAGGAGCATCGAAGCCGCCTAAATCGGTGATGATGCTGATGCCAAACACCTTGATACCGCAATGACGTGCTACGATGACCTCGGGAACGGTACTCATTCCGACGGCATCTGCTCCCATTAGGCGGTACATGCGATATTCTGCCGGCGTTTCGAACGTAGGACCTTGCACGCCCATATATACGCCATGCATCAGCTGAATGCCTTTTCCCTTGGCGATTTCATCAGCTTTTGCAATGAGTTTCCGGTCGTAGGCTTCGTGCATGTCGGGGAAACGAGGGCCGGTAGGGAAGTTCTTGCCATGCAACGGGTGCTCGGGAAAGAAGTTGATATGGTCATTGATGACCATCAAGTCGCCTATTTTGAAGTCGGAATTCATGCCACCCGAGGCATTGCTAACAAACAATGTCTCTATACCGAGCTCGTACATCACCCGTACAGGGAATGTAACCTCTTTCATATCGTAGCCTTCATAGAAATGGAAACGGCCCTTCATTGCCATGATATCCTTGCCGCCTAATTTTCCGAAAATCAGTTTCCCGGCATGACCTTCTACGGTTGATACGGGAAAATTGGGTATCTCGCTGTATGGGAAGTCGTAACTATCTGTTATTTCTGAAGCTAATTGTCCGAGACCTGTTCCCAATATGATGGCAGTCTTTGGATTTGTCGTCATCCTCTCCTTGAGCCAAGATGCTGTTTCTTGAATTCTTTCGTACATAGTCTGTTATTTTATGATTAAATTCCTCTTCTTGATGGAGCATGAACTTTACTTTGATGGGCAATACATAGAGATTTTGCTTAACCTCTTCGCTTAATCCCGTCAAACCTTCCATTCGGGCCGCATCTTTTTCGGTCGTCACAATGATTTTTTCGCCTTTCATAGCGTTGAAAGTCGCATTGATTTTCTCTGCATCCTTGTTCTTAAACCGGTGGTGATCTGCAAATATCAAGGGGGTTGTCTCTTTGGCATGCGGCTTGATATCAAGGATTATTTGTTTGGGAGAAGCAATGCCGGTGAGCAATAAAACGTGTTTGGAAGCAAGATGCTCCTTGTTGAGAGCCAGCTTCCCGTCCGTTGTGTTGAAGGGCTGCAGTTCTCCATATTCAATGGTCGTGAAAAACAAGCTTTGATAAGGGTAAAGGTTCATCGCTTTAGTGAGCACACGAAACTCCATCGGCTTCAAATCAGTTGGACATTTCGTTATGATGACGATATCTGCACGGTTCTTGCCCGATTGTGGCTCCCGAAGTCTACCTGCAGGCAGTAACTTGTCGTAAATAATCAGCCGATGATAATCAACAAGTAGGATATTGATGCCCGGTTTTACATAGCGATGTTGGAAGGCATCGTCCAGAAGAATCACATCGGTATCAGCGGTCTGCTCGTCTTTCGTGATGCGGTTGATGCCGTTCACACGCTTTTTGTCGACCGCTACATATATATCGTTATATTTCTTTTTTATCTGATAGGGCTCGTCTCCTATGTCATAAGCCGTACTATCATCGCCGGCCAAAACATATCCTCTGCTTTTCCGCTTGTATCCACGAGAAAGAACTGCCACTTTAACTTTGTCTTTCAGTAACCGAATAAGGTGCTCCACATGTGGTGTTTTGCCCGAACCACCCACCGTGATGTTGCCCACAGAGATGATTGGCAAGTCGTAATCATGTTGTTTCAGCAGGCCGATTTCAAACAATTGATTACGAAACCGCACACCAAGTCCGTATAACCAACTTAGCGGAAGCAACCACTCATTGATGTGTATGAAGTCACCTTCGGTCCTCATCTTATTTTATTTTGATGATATATGGCATGCGCGCCTGCACTTTATCCATGCTTTTGATGCTGTAGGCCAACTTGAACGGCTCGTAGAACTCACCCAAATTGGCTTGTAGCCGACTGTCGAGTATGTCATCGGCGTTGCTGTAACTGTTTAGCAGTTGTTCCCATATACCTGATGAAGCAGGGTAGGAAGCCGTGTCATAATCGGTCAACTTGGCCAGTTTCGCAGCCTTTTCAATTGCATCGTCAAGGCCTCCCAATTGGTCAACAAGTTTCAGTTTAATGGCATCTTCGCCCAGCCAAACACGGCCTTGCGCAACTTTTTCCACTTGATCGACCGTCATTCGCCGACCTTCTGCTACACGTTTCTTGAAAAGCATGTAGCCTCTGTTCACATGATTTTGCAGCATTGAGAGTTGCTCCGGGGTGAATGGATGCCCAGATGCACCGAAGACAGCGTTGCGATTGGTCTTCACTTCGGCATAGTTGATGCCTAATTTCTTGGTATAAAGCTCACTCAAATCTGCAAACAACCCAAAGATACCGATGCTTCCCGTGATGGTTGTGGGCTCTGCAACAATCCAATTGGCATTACTGCTAAGGTAATATCCGCCCGAAGCCGCAGCCCCGCTCATGGAAACAACCACCGGCTTGGCTTTCTTCAGTTCGCTTATCTGATGCCATATCTGTTCTGAAGCGTAAGCTGAGCCACCACCGGAGTTGACTCTGACGACAACGGCTTTCACATTATCGTCTTTGGCCAAGTCTTCGAGGTCATTACACATCTCACTTCCCACAATCTGATGATTGCTTTGGAATATTCCTTGGGGCGTAGTCTTGTCTACAATGTCCCCATAAGCATAGTAGACGGCGATATGGTCGCCCATCACCGGCGTCTCATCACCGTTGATATCGTCTACACTTACCTTGTTTATATCCTCGTCTTCGTCAATTCCTAATTGTTTTTTGACGATATTCTTCACCTGATCGTTATAGACAAGGCCGTCAATCATCTTGTATTTAAGCGTGTTCTCCGGTGCCTCAAGCGTAATCACGCGGTCGGCATAGGCGTTGAGGCTGTCTTTGTTGATTTGTCTGTTCCGGGCTACCGTGGAGAGAATGGTGTTCCACCAGCCGTTCAGATAGCGTTGCGTCTGTTCACGGTCAGCATCGCTGATGTTATCGGCCGTCATCTGTTCCACGGCACTCTTGTATTTCCCGACCTTTGTCGTTATATATCTGACGCCAAACTTTGCGAACAAATTCTTATAATAGACCTTTTCGCCCCCTAAACCGGCCCAATCGAGCATTCCTTCCTTGTTCATGTAGATTTTATTGGCGGCAGAAGCCAGATAGTAGCCCAGTGTGCTGTAGCTTTCTCCGTAAGCGATGATCCATTTGCCCGATTTCTTGAAATCAAGCAATGCCTTTTCAATCTCTTCAGCCTGTGCAAGGTCGGCCCCCAATTGGCCGACTTCAAGATAGATTCCCGCCACTTTGTCATTATCCTTGGCCTTTTTGATGGCCTTCATCGTGCTTTCGAAGCTCAATGAAGTTACTCCGTTGAGCTCGTCCATTAGGTTGTTTTCGTCTCGTTCACTCATGCTTCCATCAAGTTTCAGCACGAGTACGGAGTTCTTTTCAATCTTTTTAGTGGCAGATGTCGAGGCTGCAATGCCGATGATACAGATGAATCCGAAGACTGTCATTGCAACTCCGAAGAGGAAAACGCCTAACATTGTGGCGAATACGTTCTTGAAAAAATCTTTCATACGTCAGTTAATAATCCGGTTAATGCTTGCTATAGTCAAGTAAAGTTTGTGAGATGAGCAGTGACAATCAAGTATGTTTTCCACTTAATTGGCGTGCTACATTAATTATATATAATTGCAAAGATATGAAAAATATTTTATACAATAATGGTTTGCAATTATAATTTTCATGTATCTTTGGGTTTGGAAGCGGCCTTTTGTTTCGTAATGGTTCGGCAATACTCACGTCCTGTTTTTGACAATTAAATCAGATGGCGCGTTTATTTCACTCATGTCACTTCCCGATTTCAGCTATATTGCAACGCAATCTCAGTCCTATTAGCGTGTAAAATAGCTGAGATTACGCGATAAAATGGCTGAGATTGCGCTGCAATATGAATGATATTGTAAGTCGGTCTCTGCGCGTGGGCATTCGACCGACTTGTATGTTTACACAAGATATTGTGAAGAGATGCTCTCGTTGTCAACTACGCGGCGGATAGTTTCAGCAAACATATCGGCAACAGAGAGTTGTTTTACCTTTGCACTGCGGTGAGAGTAGGGGATAGAGTCGGTAAAGATGATTTCCTCGAGGGCCGACTCTTGCACGCGTTCAGAGGCTGGTCCGCTCATGACACAATGCGAGGCGCAGGCTCGAATGGTCTTTGCACCGGCCTCTTTCATGATATCTGCCGCCTTGGTAATGGTGCCTGCGGTGTCGACCATGTCGTCAATAATCACTACATTCTTGTCTTTTACATCGCCAATAATCTGCATGCTGGCTACGACATTGGCACGGGCACGGGTCTTATTGCAGAGCACAAGTGGACAACCAAGGTATTTTGCATACGTGTTGGCGCGTTTTGAGCCGCCGACATCGGGCGATGCTATGACGAGATCTTTTAGATGTAGGCTCTGTAAATAAGGCAAGAGAACACCTGATGCATATAGATGATCGACTGGAACATCGAAGAATCCTTGTATTTGATCGGCGTGGAGGTCCATCGTTATGAGGCGATTAATGCCGGCAACACTCAACAAATCGGCAACGAGTTTGGCACCGATGCTTACCCTTGGCTTGTCTTTACGGTCTTGTCTGGCCCAACCAAAGTAGGGAATAACAGCTATGATGTTTCGTGCCGACGCGCGTTTGGCGGCATCAATCATCAGCAACAGTTCCATGAGGTTGTCAGAATTCGGGAACGTACTTTGTACAAGAAAGACATCACGCCCGCGAATTGACTCCTCATAAGACACGGCAAATTCGCCATCGGAGAATTTGGTCACAACCAAATTTCCCAAAGGACAATTCAGACTGGCGCAAATCTTTTCTGCAAGGTATCGCGTGTTCGTACCCGAGAAAATCAAAAAAGAATTCTTTTCACTTATTTCCATTCGTGTTTATTATTGAATATGTTTCTTTTCTCCTTGTGAAATTATTCTGTTGTTGTGGATTTATGATGGACATCTGCTTCATCATATCTCATTTTTCCACTTGCAAATGTATGAAAAATCTGCCAAAAGAACAATTATATCATGGTAAAAAGTTACCTTTGTATCATAATTTTGATTTTTATTATTCATGAAACTGAATCTTGATACTTTCTCTACTGTCAATCGACCGATGTATATTCTTGAGGAAGCGCGTCTGCGTCGTAACCTTCGCTTGATAGCAGATGTGGCACGTAAGGCCGATGTCGAGATCATATTGGCTTTTAAGGCGTATGCGCTTTGGAAGACATTTCCCATTTTTCGGGAGTATATTCATGCAACGACAGCCAGTTCGCTTGCCGAAGCTCGGTTGGCATACGAGGAATTCGGGAGTAAAGCCCACACGTTCTCACCTGCTTATACCGATTATGAAATTGACGAGATTGCGCGTTGCTCAAGCCATTTGCAGTTCAATTCGCTCACGCAATATGAACGTTACCATGAGCGTGCTCGCAAGTCTAATCCAAAAATAAGCTTTGGACTGCGTATTAATCCTGAATACTCGGAAGTTGAGACCGAGCTTTATAATCCATGTGCGCCGGGAACGAGGTTTGGTGTCAGTGCAAATCGGCTGTCCGAACAATTGCCAGTCGATATAGACGGCTTTCATTGTCATTGTCATTGTGAGAGTGGTGCAGCTGTCTTTAAACGCACATTGCAGCATATAGAAGGCAAGTTTGCGCGTTGGTTCACACAGCTGAAATGGATAAACTTCGGAGGTGGGCATTTAATGACTCGTGACGACTATGATATAACGCTATTGATAGACACGCTTAGAGGCTTTCATGCCCGTTATCCATGGTTGAAAGTCATTTTGGAACCGGGAAGTGCCTTTGCTTGGCAGACTGGACCGCTGGTTTGTCAGGTAGTTGACGTGGTTGAAGACCATGAAATCAAGACGGCCATTCTGAATGTTAGCTTCACTTGTCACATGCCTGACTGTCTGGAGATGCCCTATACACCTGTTGTCAGGGGTGGGAAACATCGTATTGCCGACGATAAACATTCACCTTATATATATAGGTTGGGAGGAAACTCATGCTTGAGTGGTGATTATATGGGATATTGGGAGTTTAATCATGCATTGCGGATAGGAGAAAACATTATTTTTGAAGATATGTTGCACTACACAACGGTCAAGACAAATATGTTTAATGGTGTTTCTCATCCTGCCATCGCATTGGCCAAGTCGGATGGCACACTTGAAATCCTGCGTGAATATGATTATAACGATTATAAAAGCAGAATGGATTGACAGAAAAAAAAGCTTTTCATAAAAAAAAGTTCACAAAAGTTTGCGGTTTTAAAAAAAAGACTTACCTTTGCAACCGCATTTAGAGAAGTGCTTCTTGCAAAGGAAATTGCGGAAATAGCTCAGTTGGTAGAGCACGACCTTGCCAAGGTCGGGGTCGCGGGTTCGAGTCCCGTTTTCCGCTCAACATTCTGAATAATTCATAAAGAAGAGTCATCTTCTTTGCTTGCCCAGGTGGCGGAATTGGTAGACGCGCACGTTTCAGGTGCGTGTGTTTCACAACGTGCAGGTTCGAGTCCTGTTCTGGGCACCTTTATTCAGAGTGGTTTATGTGTTTGGAGAGGTGGCGGAATTGGTAGACGCGCTACTTTGAGGGGGTAGTGTCAATTGTGACGTGGGAGTTCGAGTCTCCTCCTCTTCACACAATAAGTGATTTTTATTCCTTTTGCGGAAATAGCTCAGTTGGTAGAGCACGACCTTGCCAAGGTCGGGGTCGCGGGTTCGAGTCCCGTTTTCCGCTCTTTTTCTAAGGGAAACATACAAGCCAATGAATTTATATTTGAGATATTTTGATCGCGAGACATTAGTTTCTGATGTAGAAGAAGCACTTGATTTTTTAAGTTCTATTCCCGAAATCGGGTTAAATCCTGATTTGGAAGCAGATATTCGTGATTATGTTGCCAGCGACGTGTGCTATCCGAAGCGTTATAAGGTCCGCCAACGTGTTTACTTTATTATTATAAAAACCACGGCTGCGACAATGGAAGATTTCAAAGAGAAAAAGGCCGTCCGACAGATGTCTCCTGTCATTGAAAAGCATGATTTGGCAGCATCTGTCATGACCCGACTCACAGAAATGCAGCCGGGTTGGTATGAAGGCGCACTTGATTTCAAACGTGTAGTGATGATTCCCGCTACGGGAAAGCATGAATATCGTGATACGCATTTCGTCGCTCAATGCAAAGCAAACTCAGGACAGGATTGTTATGCGCGCATTGTCGATTATTTACGTAGTCGCGTAGACGGACGTTCTCAGTTTCCTTCCGCAAAAGGTAAGAATTTTCATTTCAAGTATCTTGGAATGTGGAAGTAGAAGTGGATATTCTGATGCTTTTATCATATAATATCTGTCTTGCATTATGAACAAAGTGATGCTTATAGGAAATGTCGGAAAGGAACCCGATGTTCGCTATTACGACCAAGACCAAGCCGTTGCACAATTTCCTTTGGCAACAACGGAGCGTGGCTATACGCTTCAGAATGGGACCAAAGTGCCCGAACATACCGATTGGCATACGATAACGGTATGGAGAGGACTGGCTAAAATCGTGGAGAAATATGTTCATAAGGGCGATAAACTCTATATTGAAGGACGTATTCGCTATCGCAGCTATGATGATCAGAAGGGGCAGCGTCGCTATGTAACTGAGATTTTGGCGGAGAACATGGAGTTGCTTACTCCTAAACCAGTGGCCAACGATAAGGATACCGTGTCGCTGGCGAGTCAAGCACAGCCACAAGACAATAGTCAGGAAGCGACAACAGCTCCGGAAGACAATTCGGCCTTACCTTTTTAAGTAGAAAATTCTTTTACTCTTGGATATAACCTCTTTCTTCGAAGCTCTTTCTGATGTGTCATTCCAATCACCTTCGGTTGGAGTTGTCCTATCATCTGTCTTGGCAATCGTATTATTAGCGATGTCAGGCTTTGCCAGTGCCTCAGAAATTGCCTTTTTCAGTCTTTCGCCCACAGACCTTTCGGAACTTGATCCGGAGCATCATGCAAAAGACCGTGGGATAGTTCTTCTTCGCGATGATAGCGAACGCACGCTTGCCACGATTCTGATCACAAATAACTTTGTCAATGTGACCATTATCATGCTGTGTAATCTCGTGTTTGCCTCCATTATTCATTTCGGACCCAAGGCTGTCTGGCTTGAATTTGTGAGCCTTACGGTGTTACTCACTTTTCTGCTTTTGCTTTTCGGCGAGATTATGCCCAAGGTCTACAGTCGCCAGAATGCGTTGAAGTTCTGCCGTTTCTCTGTCGGTGGCATTCTTTTTCTGCGCAAACTGTTCTGGCCTTTGGAAACCATATTGATCAAGAGTGGAGGTTTTGCCGAAAAGGTGATGCAGAAAAAGAACCGACAGTTGAGCGTTGACGACCTTGAACAAGCACTTGAATTGACTGATAAAGAAGACATCAAAGACGAGCAGAGTATGCTCCAAGGCATCATACGCTTTGGTGACGAAACGGCAAAAGAGGTGATGACTTCACGTCAAGATATTGTAAATTTGGATATCCTGAGTAGCTTTTCTGATGTGTTGAAATGTGTTGTCGAGAACAATTACAGCCGTATTCCGGTCTATCAAGATAACACCGACAATATTCGTGGCATCCTTTATATCAAAGATTTGCTTCCTCATTTGTCTAAACCAGCCGGTTTTCGTTGGCAGAGTTTGATTCGTCCGCCTTATTTTGTACCTGAAACGAAGAAAATCGACGATTTGTTGCGAGAGTTCCAAGAGAACAAAGTGCACATTGCTATCGTAGTCGACGAATATGGAGGCACCAGCGGATTGGTGACATTGGAAGACATCTTGGAAGAAATCGTCGGTGAAATCAATGATGAATATGACGAGGAAGAGAAGGTTTATTCCAAGTTAAACTATAACACTTATCTTTTTGAAGGGAAAGTTCTGTTGACGGACTTCTGCAAGATACTGAATATCGACGACAGCGAATTCGAAGAGGTCGAGGGCGACGCCGACTCCTTGGCCGGTTTGTTGTTGGAACTGAAAGGTGACTTTCCGAGTGCGCATGAAAAGATAGACTATAAGAACTTTACGTTTGAGATTCTCTCTATCGAAGAGCGGCGCATCAGCAGGGTGAAGGTAACCATACATTCAAAAGCCTGACGCACGGTGCCGCTGTTGTCTGTCAAAAATGTTTCAGCAGATGTCCGCTTGGGCATTTGGAAGATAGAAGAAAGTGTGGAAACTTTTATCTCATCTTCGCCCGCTCTTTCTCTGCTCTATCAGCAAGAAATTGCAATTTGTCACAGTGAGGCACGACGATTAGAGAAATTAGCTGTCTATTCCTTGTTGTGGGAAATGACGGGCTGCCATTTAAAGCTTGCTCACAATGCTGCCGGAAAGCCTATGGTCGAAGGTTGGAACATCAGTGTTAGCCACACCAAAGGGTATGCCGCCATGATACTTTCTCGGACGAGCGAAGTTGCAGTCGATATAGAATATATTAGCAATCGTGTCAGCAGGATTGCAGACAAATTCATGCGTCCCGATGAAGATGCCCCAAGCGTCATTGACCAATTGATTAATTGGTGCGAAAAGGAAACACTCTATAAATTCTGCTCGTCTCAAAATCTTCAATACTTGGAAATGAAGATTTCGCCCGCAGACTTTGCCCCTTCGAAGCGTCATGCCCGTAATCTGAAAGACGACAGCCTGCATGTCGTTTGCTATGAAATAACACCTGAATTCGTCGTCGCCTATATGTGGGCCTAACACCCACCCCGGCCCTCCCAAAGGGAGGGAGGAGAGGCCTCCCCCGACCCCTCCAAAGGAGGGGAGAAACCCACCCCAACCCTCCCAAAGGGAGGGAGTGCGAGCTTGCGGGCTAATCATAAAGTTCAAACTTCAAACTTCAAAGTTCAATGCTCAAAAGTTGAGGAAAAGTTTGCTTGTTCCGAAATTTTGCCTTACCTTTGCACGCGATGATAGAAAGTAATCATATATATAAAGGTGTGAAGCCGATGCAAAGAAACTTTGATTTCTCTGCATCTTTTAACGCTTATTATTTGGCTGGTCCAAATAATTTGCTAACACACACACACACACTTAGCGCACCTGGCGTTTAAACGTCTTCACGTACGCGCGCGCGAAGCGCGTGCAACACTAATAAACAAAGGGCCTACCGGAGTTCCCTTTGTTCGCATATTCGTGTCCTTTTGCGAGCAAAAAATGAACGAAATAAGGGAACAAGTAGACGTCCATTCAAGCAAACCGCAACACGTTGTAGGGACGCACGGCTCGTGCGTCCGTTCATCGTGGAGCAAATGGACGGGTGGACATACCATTGGAGCGGACGTACGAGCCGTGCGTCCCTACATGCAAACGGCACAAATCAAGATAACAACAATAAATATGAAGAAAATGGAGTGTAAGAAGCGGGCATACACAACGCCCGAGATTATGGTTTATCCGATGCAGGAAGACAATCTCTTGCAAGCTGTGAGTGGTCAGCACAAGCATATCGGGCAAGGCGGAACAATTGGTAATGCAAAGCGTGGAAGTGATGAAGAGTGGGAAGAAGCCTCACCCGAAAGCCTCACCCCCAACCCCTCTCCGAAGGGAGAGGGGAGTGATTACCCAAGCTATAATGCGTGGGAGGAGTAAGTAATAACAACCAACACCCACCCCGGCCCTCCCAAAGGGAGGGAGTAGCCTCCCCCGTTCAATAGTCTTTAGCCCCCCTTCGGTTCCCCCACCGGGGGACAGAAACCTCCGAAGGAGGGGAGAGCAAACTGCCCGAAGACTTGGGCTCCCCTCCTTTGGAGGGGCTGGGGGGAGGCTCTTAATAATTATAAAACAAATGAAAATGAAGATGAAAAGATTGATACGAGCAAGTATGCTGCTCATAATGGCAGCACTATTTGTAGCCTGCACCAGTGAAAATATGGCGCAGAAGGATAAGGAGAAGAATAAAACACCGAAAGGCGGCGTCATCTTTGCTGCCAATGGGCCGAAGACTTTGGCAAAGCGGTTGTCGATAGACGGTGAAGAAGAGTTTGCCGGTGCTAAGACACGCACGAGTATCAAGCACACGCCCGGCAACGGGGCCGAAGCTTATTGGACAAGCGACGACTTTATCTGGGTGAAGAAACAAGACGGCACTTGGGCCAAGAGCACGGCTATCGAACTGCACGATGGCGGAGCCAGCGCAGAGTTCACCCTGCCCGGCAACAAGACAGACTATGCCGATGGTTGCGAGGTGCGCTATACGGGCACCAAGGCCTACTATGGCGGTACGCTCAATGCCAATGCCGTGAGCATTCCAAAAGAGCAAAGCCGCACCAGGGCCAACGACTTCAGTAAGGCCGGCGAATGGGGCGACTGTGGCTCGGGCGTGGCACGCAGTACGGGCAACCCGCGTAAGTTCAACTTCACCCTTGAGCATAAGCCCGCCTACCTGTGCTTCCTGCCCAGAGCCCCTAAGGCATCATCTGGCGTTCTATTTCTCCGAAACATCAAGATTACGGTAACCAAGAACTATGACGACCCGGGAAGCTATATGAGTGATTATTGCGGCTTCGATGGCGAGAACATCACGAGCAGCTCTGGCAGTCCCTTTGGTCAAAACTACATTAATGTGACTCTCAACGTCCGACTTGACAGAGCTACCAAGCAAGAGCAGAACGCCACTTATTTAATCGTCCGCCCCGGCCGCTATGACTTCAAGATAGAATATATCATCACAGACTCAAGAAGCTACGTAACCACCACTGTCGAGCAAGAAGTTCTTGATCAGACGCTCGACAAGAATTCCATCTATGACATCACTGCCGACCTGACGAAAGAGATCCCATTCATCAACGATGCCGACCTAACAAGATATTACATGTGGGATGCCAAGCAGAATTATATTTATGGGCACGAGTCGGAGGCAAGAATAGGTTTCAGTCATATGTTGTATACTATAAATAATGCTCCCAGAGACAATACCGATGTTCGGTGGTACAACGAAAGTTTTCCGGGCGAGGGCATTGAGAACGATGCGCAGACCGAGCTGTTCAAGACACTTCCCAATGCAAACGAGATGTGTTGGTATGTCTACAAGGGCGATGCGCATTGGGATATGTTCGGAAATGTTTATATTGGTAAAGACTACAGTCTATGGAGATCTAAAGGGATTTGGCTGAAGAAAAAAGCAAAGATCATGGCCGACGAGGGAATTACCGAAGCACAGATGAAAAGCGGTTTCCCGAAAGACAACCCTACAGACTATCGCACCAAGACATATCCTTTTCCCAACTGGCCGGCGGACGTCAACCCCAAAACAACTCCCGCACCTCCTAATACCACAGACTATTTTTTCCTCCCCGTGCAGGGATACTGCGAGCTAAAAGCCAGAGGAATAGGGCTTTGGACTTGGACTGTCTTTAATTATAAAGGTTTCTATTGGAGTTCGAGTAAATTCCCCGTCGCTAATGAGAAGGAAAAGGCATACTTACTTATCTTCACTGAAGATAAGGTTGCAGTAGATATCAGGCATTGTAGCTATGGGTGTAATGCACAGGCGTTCGAATAAGTATCCCCCCAAAAAAGAAACAGGCTTCCGCCATGTGCGGAGCCTGATATATCATCAATTATTTTATAAACCATTTAATTTTTTAGAGCTATGATTAAATACATCATTCAAGCGAAGAAGAATCCGCAGAAGAAGGACGAGAAAAAGAAGTTTTACCCGCAGATTGCGCCGAGCACGCCGGTGACGCTGCCGCAAATCGTGAAGCGCATCGAGAAGCGGTCAACCGTGTCGAGCGCCGACGTGAAGGCCGTGCTCGATGCCCTGCAGACCGAGGTAATCGACGCGCTGGAGAGCGGCAACACGGTGCGCTTGGGCGACCTCGGCTCGTTCCGTCTCACCATCAAGTCCGAAGGTGTGGCCACGGCAGCCGAGGCGAAGAAGAAGGGCGCACAGCTCATCAAGCGGGCGAACGTGCAGTTCACCAAGAGCACCACGATGCGCGACACGCTCACGCCAACCCTCCTCAACTTCGCACCGCAGGAGGATATCGTGAATGCGGCGGACGAGAAGCCCGGGAACTAAGAGAGACCTCACCCCCCAGCCCCCTCTCCGAAGGGGAGAGGGGGAGCAGCCTCTCCGAAAGCCCACCCCCAACCCCTCCCAAGGGAGGGGAGACCAAGCTTGCGAGGAATTAGTTTGCACGCTGTTTGCACTCCCCTCCTTCGGAGGGGTTGGGGGAGGCTCCCTGGGGCTCCCAGATTTTAGGAGGTCTTCCAGCGGGAAGCCTCTTGGAGGGAGGGCGCACAACTTATCAGCATTTAATCAAAATCAAAATCCATTTTATGATTAACTTGCTTGTCTGTGTTGCCCTCCCCGTTTTAATACACACCCCGAAAGCCTCCCCCCGGCCCCTCCAAATACCCACCCCGGCCCTCCCGAAGGGAGGGAGTAGAAGAATGCAAATAGACCTTGCGAACACATTAGTTCACAAGGCCTATTTTTATCTTTTATTCTTTATAGCCCGCAAGCTCGCAACTCCCCCTCTCCTTCGGAGAGGGGGCCGGGGGGTGAGGTTTCCTCCCCTCCCTCGGGAGGGGTTGGGGGTGGGCAAAAAACTTTACAATTTTGTAGTCTTTTTGAATTTGCTACGCATTCTTTTGGAATTTTCCTATAAGAAAATCAAAATTCCCTTATAAGAGAATTTAAATTGTCTTATAAGCGAATTTAAATTCTCTTATAAGGGAATTTTTGCCCTCCTAATAGCCTGATTATCAATAAGTTGCAGAGGCGATTTTTCAACCCTTTTCCGAGGCCGAAAAGGGAAAGATGGGAATTGAAAATAATTTACAAAAAGATAACCCGAAAGCCCACCCCCGGCCCCTCCCCAGACACCTACCCCCGGCCCCTCCCGAAGGGAGGGGAGAATGAAGCCTCTCCCCCAGCCCCTCCCCGAAGAGGGAGGGGAGTAAAATGCAAATAGACCTTGCGAACACTTTAGTTCACAAGGCCTATTTTTGTTTATTATGTATTGTTCATCATTAGCCCGCAAGCTCGGCCTCCCCTCCTTTGGAGGGGCTGGGGGAGGCTTCCCCTTTGGGAGGGGGAGGGGGTGGGCTTTCGGATAGGGGTTAGGGGTGGGCTTCTTTTATTTCGACCCGATATAGAGGAAAATCATGCCGAGCAGGATGAGGGCCAGGTCGAGTGCTTTGGCGCGGAGGTTCTTCTCGTGAAAGAAGACGGCGCCAAAGAGGAAGCTCACGACGACGCTGCCACGCCGTATCATGCTCACAATGGAAATCATGGCGCCCGGCAGGCTCAAGGCATAGAAATACACGAAGTCGGCCGAGCTCAGGAACAATGAAATCAGGATCACGGCCCAATCCCAATGGAAAGGCGTGGTGCGTCGGCGCGTGGGCCACCATAACAAAAGCAGCATGACGCCCATCATGGCCATCTGATAGATGTTGTACCAACTTTGGACGACCATGCGGTTCAGTCCTGCGCCGCCGTCTGCCGTGCCCGCCATGAGATACTTGTCATACAGCCCGCTCACGGCACCCAACAAGGCGGCCAACACGAGAAAATAGACCCATTTGTTGTGCTTGAAGTCAATGCCTTCTCGCTTGCCGCTCTTGCTCAACAGCATGAATGAAACGACGGCAAGCGTGACGCCTGTCCATTGCCATATATTCAGTCTTTCGCCGAATACCAGCAGGGCACCGACAAGGACCATGACGGGCCGGGTGGCATTGATGGGGCCGACAATCGTCAACGGTAGATGTTTCATGGCAAAGTAGCCGAAAATCCAGCTTGACAGAACGATCAGGCTTTTCAGGAGAATGTATCGATGGACCAGCCAACCGCATTGCGGTACGTGGAACATACTGTGGGCTGAAAGATATCCGGCGGAAGACAAGATGATGAATGGCAGGAATATCAAAGAAGAAAACAGCGTGTTCAAGAACAAAACCGGTAGGACGGCGTTATTGGAAAGGGCTTTCTTCTTGAAAGAATCGTAAAACCCCAGCAGTGTCGCCGAGAGGAATGCTAAAAACAACCACATAGGCTCAATATTCAATATCCTCAAGGAACAGCGCGTGGGGTGGCATGCTCTCGCCGGCGTGACTGCGGTTGCCTTCGTCGAGGATTCGTTCTAAATCGGTAAGGGAGATTTTGTGGCGGCCCAAAAGAAACAGGGTGCCTACCGTTGCACGAACCATATTGCGCAGGAAGCGGTTGGCCGTGATTTCAAAATACCAAGAATGGCCGGAAGTCTGCACCCATTTGCATGCTCGGACGGTGCACAGCGTGGTCTTGTTGTCGGCACCGCTCTTGCAGAATGCTGCGAAATCCTCATGGTGCGTTATCCGTTCGGCTCCTTTTGCCATGAGCTCGTAGTCGAGCGCGTAGGGGGTCTCGTAGGAGTAGTGACGTAGAAAAGGAGCCTTGCGGGTGTGGACGTAATATCGGTAAGTGCGCCATTTTGCCGAAAAGCGGGCGTGCATCGTTTCTTCTACGGCCACGACTTTACTGATACTGATATCAGATGGCAGAAGCCGGTTGAGCCGATAGGTCAGTTGTGGGCCGTCGATGGCTTCCGGGTGGTCGAAATGCGCCACCATCAAGCGTGCATGTACGCCGGTATCGGTCCGGCCTGCTCCGACGACCTCTGTTTTTCGACGCAGAATTTTCGACAGTGCGTCCTGAAGGACTTCTTGTACCGATATGCCGTTGGGCTGTATTTGCCAGCCATGATAGGCCGTGCCGTCGTAAGCGAAATAGATGAAATATCTCTGCATGTCTTACTCCTTCGCTCCTTCCAGCGATTTCTTGAAGAATTGACGGTGAAAGCGGCTCTCTGCCTTTATAATCTTCAACACCTTGCCGGCCGGAAGCACTTTCATGAACGCTTCATGGTAATGCTGTTGGAGTTCTTTCATCTTCAAATCGATTTCGTCTAAGCGTTTTATCGCCTTGCATGAGGCTTCGTCGTCGTTCGTATCCGTATGGCGATACATGCTTTTCTCCATGAAATATCCCCGCATCTTGCGGTGTAACTCTCGGTAGAGCGGGAAAAACCTGCCGGCTTCTGCCGGGCTTAATCCGGCAGCCGTTGATACATATTGTTCCATCGCTGCTTCGAAGGCGGCCGGATCGAACTTTGATGTTCTATTGTTCGGAACTCCTGCTGCTGTTGGTAGCAATATCAAAAGCACAGAGAAAAGGGAAAAGAAAATCCGTCTCATCATCATCATGTGTTCAATGGTCTGCAACTGATGCATAAATATCTTCGTTGTCCATCATTGTGTAATCTGCAATCCGGTCAAATGTTCTGTCTTCAGCGTCGTGGTGCTCCTTTAATACCGCCGCAGAATTGGCAATCGGCCTGTTCTCCTTGAAAAAAGAAACACAGAACAAAGCCACAAAGACGACGATACAGGCTGCAGCCGCAGCGCAATATATGTAGAAATTGTGTTTGGGAGCAGGAGAAAGGATTTTCTTCTCCTTCGGATTGGGTAGGGAATCCATCAGCTGGCTCGTGAAATGCTCAAAATAGCCGTCTGGAACAGTGAATGGATTTTTCTTTCCGGATTTCGTTAGAAGTATTTCTTCATCTATTTCCATATCTCATATTTCTTTCTTTTTCCATATTCTGACGAAATTCACGTATGAGCGTTTAATCATGGCGCTTTAAATATGCAGAAATCTTCATCACCGCCAAATGATAGCTTGCCTTTAAGGCACCCTCGCTTGTGCGTAGGATTTGGCTGATTTCGCGATACTTCATTTCATCAAAATAGTGGAGATTGAATACAACTCGTTGAACCTCCGGCAATATTGCAATGGCTTCCTGTAGAAGAGCCTGTGCTTCGTCACCGTCAAAATACGCATCGGCAAGCAGCGTGCGTGACAGTACACCATCATAAGGACCGGGAGAATTCTTTTTCGACCTCAGAAAATCCAGACTTTCATTGATGGCAATGCGATAAATCCACGTGGAGAGCTGAGACCTGTGCTGAAACCCGTCGATTTTATTCCATATGCTTATGAATGTGTTTTGTAATACGTCGTTTGCGTCCTCGTGATTGATAACAATATGGCGTATCTTCCAATAAAGTAACTCCCTATAATGCTTGACCAGCATTCCAAAAGCACGGCTTCTTTTCGCCTCGTTCTTCAGTTCTGCTAAGATTTCTTTTTCATTGTATTTCAAGACAACGCATTTAGGGGAGAATTCATAAACATTCTTATCGCGTGATAAGAAGGGAGGGTAAAGCTTTTCTGTTCAGCGTAGCCCGCTTTATCTGGAAAAAATCAATTCACATAAATCTTTCTGACCACTTTGCCTACCTTTACAATATAGCAACCCTTCGCTAAATTCAATTCGAAACGCTTATCGTTGTTGTCTATGCGGAGCGTCATGACGCAGATGCCCGTCACATCGTAAATGTAAAGTACCTTGCCGGAGGCTCCGGTGACACGCAGTGAGTGATGGTCGACAATGATTTCGGCCTCACGGGCTTCTTCCTTTTCTGCAATCCCGCTATTGCCGACAGCGTATGACGCTATGGGGGAGGCCATAAACGCGGTCATAAAGAACACGATATTGAGTAGAAAATTCGTCATAGGCAATTATATTACTACAAGTTTTCAATCATTCGGTTTACAAATATACATACTTTAATGTGAATTGAAGCATAATTAACAATCATTATTGTATGGAATTTGCCTTTCTTTTTAATCTGAATTGCGATTTCATACGCTTTCAGACATCAAACACAAGCCCCTCATTTGTTAGCCAACTATTTTCGAATACTTGCTTTGCCTCATCAAGAATGCATGTTTCATCTTCATAGCGTGCACTGAAATGTCCCAACAATAATTTCCCGACGTGAGCGTCGCGAGCCACGGTTGCCGCCTGACGTGCCGTCGAATGCCAATATAATCGGGCACGGGATAGATTGTCTTCCGCATAAGTGCTTTCATGATAAAGCGTATCAACGCCAGCCACAAGTTCATGGAGCGTAGGAATATAACGCGTGTCGCTGCAATACGCATAAGCTCTTGGCGGGTCGGCGGGGGTCGTAAGTCTTTCATTTGCAATTACGATACCTTCCGGGGTCGTCCAATCCATACCGTTTCGTATGTTGTTTAATTGGCAGAGGGGCACCTCGTAGCAATCTGTCATCTCTCGGTTGATATGTCTTGGTCGCGGTTTTTCCCTAAACAAAAATCCACATGTGGGAATACGGTGCTCAAGAGGAATGGTCTCGATGGTTAGACTTTGGTCTTCGTAAATAACATCATTTTTCAATGTGTCGACAGCGTGGAACTCGATTTTGAACTCCAATCCTTTGCAAAAGAAATCCAGCTGACCCTGCAAAATAGGTTCGAAAGCTTCGGGAGCATATACATGAAGAGGAGCCGTGCGCCCCAGCATACCAAAGGTGCTGATCATTCCGATTAATCCGAAACAATGGTCGCCGTGCAGATGGGAAATGAACACGGCCCGCAACTTTGTGAACCGTATCTTGCTGCGTCGAAGTTGCATTTGCGTCCCTTCACCACAGTCGATCATAAAGAGTTTTTCCCTGATTTCAACAATTTGAGAAGACGCGTAATGATTGAGGGTCGGCAATGCAGACCCGCAACCAAGGATATGAATTCTGAATGGTCCCATATTGTTGCTTTACCAGCCTTTGGCAATCAGGGAAGTTTTTTTGCCAATGAATGCGCTTACTTCACTCTCTTATAGACGAAAATACCTTCTTTGTTTTCCAAATAAAGCGAGTCTGCTCCCAGATTATCAATCATGAAAGTGTCTTTGTTCAGCAACAACTTTCCATTACAAATCTTCCACGCCGTCCACGGATTGGTCTCCGCCTTTACATTATTCTTTACCAGTCCTCCTTCCAATATTTCAAAGTTCTTATCAAGGCTGGTCCATTTTCCAAGCAAGGTTGTCAGGTTGACTACACGACGGGCAACTCGTTCGCCGTCTGCTTCATACCCGATGACAGCCAAACGGTCGCCGGAGAGCAAACCACCCAAGATGGTCGCTGCGTCGGGGCCATCGTCCATCACCGTATATTGAAGCGTGTCGCCCAAGTCGGTAATGAGTTCGATATGGTGCATCGAAGTGTTTTCACCGCATACACCATACACCGTCGTATCAAGCTCTGCCACGTTTTCTAAACTATCGTTAGCTTCGGTTTTCGACGAGCCGGATTTCCTGTTACATGCAACGAAAAGCATTGCAACCACAAAAACAAACGTGATGTAAAATAACTTTTTCATACTTTATCTTTTATTCTTTTTCTAACTTTTTAGCTTCTTCCCATAGGCAGTCCATCTCTTCTAATGACACGTTCTTCATGTCCTTATGCTGATTTCTAATCATTTGCTCCACATAATTAAAACGATGGATAAACTTCTGGTTGGTTCGTTCCAGCGCATTGTCCGGATTCAGATGGTATAGACGGGCCGCATTGATGACGCTGAAAAGGAAATCGCCCAATTCAGAGGTAGCTTTGTCCCTATCGGCATTCCTGAATTCAGCTTCCAATTCGCTCAGTTCTTCATGGACCTTGGCCCAGACGTCTTCTTTATGCTTCCAATCAAAGCCCACGTTCATGGCCTTGTCTTGAATACGGTAAGCCTTGATCAGCGAGGGGAGCGACTTTGGAACACCCGAGAGAATGGTCTCATTCCCGTCCTTTTCCTGCTGCTTACGCTGTTCCCATGTCGTTGAAACCTCTGCAGCCGTAGTTGGTTTGGGAGTATTCCCGATGCTTTCCTCTCCTTTGTAGACCACCTGTCCCTGCTCGTCGATCATCAGGTCGGGATTGCTGACCGTCCAATCTCCGTTTGCATTCCAGTCGATGAAGTCGTGCCTGAACATCAATTTGTCGCTCTGCGCATTGCATACGTCGGCTATGTCAAAGTCTCCGTTCTCCTCTCCCAGCATGGCATAGAAAACAACATGCTCCATGACATCGCCCAGCTCCTTGCAGATTTCCTTGTGATTACCCTCCATCAGGGCATCACAAAGCTCGAACACCTCTTCTATCGTATAAGGGCGCAGGCTCTCATTCGTCTGTTTCCGGTCCCAAGGACATTCGCTTCTGAGCCGATCCTGTATGTCGAGCAGACGACCGAAGGCCTGCAATTTCTCTTCTCTTGTATGCTTTTGCTTTTTCATACCGCAAATGTAGATAAAAAATCCGACATAGAATGTCTCGCAGCTATAAAAAACAGAAAATAGGCTTTGATTTGATTAGGATTACAAAAATGGTGGCTCTGAATTACCATTAAATCCACCTTGTTTTTTATTTCAGCCATATTGTGTGCTAATCTCAGTCATTTTATGACCCAATTTCAGTCATTTTACGCGCTAATATGGCTGGTATTAGCTCGTGATATTGACTGAAACTAAGACAGTATAAGGCATAACGATACATGATTATGCAATTAATGTTTATTTTTTACAGGAATGTTGTTTCAAAATGATAAATATTCAATAGGTTATGTTTCATTTTATTTGAAATTTTGTATATTTGCACACAAATTAAAAAAGAGTGGACAAGATGAATATACCGGATAATGACATGTTGCACAGTTTCTATGCTTCGTATTCGGAGCGGGTGGAGCGGGTGAAAGAAGTGATGAAACGCCCGCTTACCTATGCGGAGAAGGTGTTGTATGCCCATTTGTATGATGCCGTGGAGCTAAAGCCTTACAGGCGCGGAGTGGATTATGTGAACTTTCGTCCCGACCGTGTTGCCATGCAAGATGCGACGGCACAGATGGCACTCTTGCAGTTTATGAATGCCGGCAAGGAGCAGGTGGCCGTTCCGGCTTCGGTGCATTGCGACCATCTGATCATGGCCGAGCTTGGTGCCGGACACGACCTTTCGAAGGCGCGCAGCAGCAACCGGGAGGTGTATGACTTTCTGAAATCGGTGTCTCGGAAATATCATATTGGTTTTTGGGGCCCCGGTGCCGGTATCATCCATCAGGTCGTGCTCGAGAACTATGCTTTTCCGGGCGGTATGATGGTGGGCACGGATTCGCATACGCCCAATGCGGGCGGCATGGGCATGGTGGCCGTCGGCGTTGGCGGTGCCGATGCTGTCGATGTGTTGACCGGTCAGCCTTGGGAACTGAAGATGCCGCGATTGATAGGCGTACGGCTGACAGGGAAGCTATCGGGTTGGGCCAGCCCGAAGGACGTTATCCTGCATATTCTCGGCCTGTTGACCGTGAAAGGTGGTACGAATGCCATCCTTGAATACTTCGGGGAGGGTGCGAAGTCCGTTTCGACGACGGGGAAAGCTACCATCTGTAATATGGGGGCAGAGCTTGGTGCGACTTGTTCGTTGTTCCCTTATGATGACAACACGGATGAATATCTGTGCAAGACGGGGCGTGAAGAGATTGCGGCCATGGCACGGAGAAACGCCCGTCATCTTTCTGCAGACGCAGTAGTGTATGCCGACCCGGAAAAATATTATGATGAGGTGCTTGAAGTGGACCTCTCCAAGATAGAGCCCCATCTGAATGGTCCGTTTACACCGGACGCGGCGACTCCCATTTCACAGATGAAAGCAAAAGGTCCGGCCAATGACTATCCCATGAAAGTGGAAGTGGGACTGATAGGCAGTTGCACCAACTCAAGCTATCAGGACATGTCGCGTGCAGCAAGCGTCGTGCAGCAAGCGATAGAGAAGAACATTCCCGTGAAAGCCGAACTGATTGTCAATCCCGGTTCGGAGCAAATTCGTTATACGGCAGAGCGTGACAGCATTCTTTCCGACTTTGAAAAGGTCGGAGCCACAGTCATGGCCAATGCCTGCGGACCGTGTATCGGGCAATGGAACCGCCACACAGACGATAATCAACGTAAGAATGCCATCGTGACTTCGTTCAACAGGAACTTTCGTCGCCGTGCCGATGGAAATCCGAATACGTATGCATTCATCGGGAGTCCCGAACTGACGGTTGCGTTGGCCATAGCCGGGCGGTTGGACTTCAACCCGGCTACAGACGGACTACTTGACCGCGACGGCAACACTGTCTTCTTGGACGAACCTTCGGGGCTTACTTTTCCTCCGAAAGGATTTGCGGTAGGAGACAAAGGTTTTATCGCTCCGGCCGAAGGACAGCAAGATATAGAAGTTGCAATCGATCCGTCGTCAGAGAGGCTTCAGAAGTTGGAACCCTTTGAGGCTTGGAATGGAAAGGCACTTGAAGATATGCCCGTGCTGATCAAGGTGCAGGGCAAATGCACAACCGATCATATCTCCATGGCGGGACCGTGGCTGAAATACCGAGGGCATTTGCAGAACATCTCGGATAACCTGCTGATGGGGGCTGTGAATACGTTCAACGGTGAGACGGACTATGTGAAAGACCAATTGGACGCAACGTATAAGAAAGTATCGACTGTGGCAAAAGATTACAAAGCGCACGGCATCGGTTCGGTTGTTGTGGCCGAAGAGAATTACGGCGAGGGATCGAGCAGGGAACATGCAGCCATGGAGCCGCGCTATCTGAATGTAAAGGTGGTGTTGGCAAAGAGCTTTGCCCGCATTCACGAAACCAATCTGAAGAAGCAGGGCATGTTGGCCTTGACGTTTGCCGATAAGGCCGACTATGATAAAGTGCAGGAAGACGACAAGGTCTCGGTACTCGGGTTGGAACACTTTGCACCGAACGAACAGTTCGTCATAACCTTGCGTCATGCCGACGGAACCGTGGACCGTTTCAAGGCCAACCACACCTACAATGAACTACAGATAGAATGGTTCAAGGCCGGAAGTGCTTTGAACTACAGTAAGAATAACCGCTAAACCAAAAAGACATGAGGAAGGAATATTTGATTTACAAGTTATCCGACGAGGTGAAGAACTCTGGGAAAATACCTGTCGAGGCTTTTCAAGAATATGGTGTCAAGCGCGGCCTACGCAACGAAGACGGGTCGGGCGTGCTGGTGGGCCTGACGAACATCGGCAATGTGGTGGGCTACGACCGTGATACCGACGGGAAACTGCGCCCGTGCCCCGGTCGTCTGTACTATCGTGGCTACGAGTTGGACGATCTCGTCACGCCTTTGCTGAAAGAAAAGCGTTTCGGTTTCGAGGAGACGGCTTTCTTATTGCTTTCGGGCGGACTTCCCGACAAGGAAGAACTTGCCGCGTTCAGAGAACTGCTGAACGACAATATGCCGCTGGACCATCGCACGATTGTGCACATCATCGATTTGGAGGGCTCCGACATCATGAACATTCTGGCGCGCTGCGTGCTCGAGATGTATACGTTCGACCATAATCCCGACGACATCAGCCGCGACAACCTGATGCGCCAGAGTATCGAACTGATTGCGAAGTTTCCAACCATCATCGCCTATGCGTATAACATCTACCGCCACAGCGTGCAAGGACGCAGTCTACACATACGCCACCCGCGCGAGAATCTCGGAATCGCAGAGAATTTCCTCTACATGCTGAAGCGCGAGCACTACACCGAGCTGGACGCACGCACGCTCGACCTGCTGTTGGTCACGCAAGCGGAGCACGGCGGCGGAAACAACTCGACGTTCACCGTGCGCGTCACCTCTTCCACGCGCACGGACACCTATTCGAGCATTGCGGCCGGCATCGGTTCGCTGAAAGGACCGTTGCACGGCGGGGCGAACATCAAGGTCGTCAACATGTTCCATCATTTGAAAGAGCAAATCAAGGATTGGAAGAACACTGACGAGATAGATACTTATCTGACGCGAATGCTCAACAGAAAAGCCTATGACAAGACCGGACTCATCTACGGCATCGGACACGCTGTCTACACGATGAGCGACCCGCGGGCTGTCGAGCTGAAACGGCTGGCGGGCGAGCTGGCGCGCGAGAAGAAGCGCAGCGATGAGTATGAATTCCTCTGTCGGCTCGAGGAGGAGAGCATAAAATGCGTCACGGCGTTCAGAAAGACCGACAAACCGATATGCGCCAACCTCGATTTCTACAGCGGATTTATTTACGAGATGGTCGGACTGCCGAAGGAGATTTTCACGCCGATATTCGCCATGGCGCGCATCGTTGGCTGGACGGCGCACCGCATTGAAGAGCTGAACTTCGACGGGAGGCGAATTATCCGCCCGGCTTACAAGACCATTTTAGACCAAAAGGCATATTTGCCGATAAACGAAAGGTAGAAATGATGAAAATGCGATATGTGAACGAAAAAGTTCGTCGCCGCGACCGGCTGATGGACGAAGCGCGCGCCATTGAACTGCTCGCGACGGCCGAGTATGGCGTGCTGAGCATGGTGGACGTGGACGGAACGGCTTACGGCGTTCCCGTGAACTATGTCTGGGACGGCGAGGACTCGATTTACATTCATTGTGCGCCCGTCGGTCACAAATTGGAAGCGTTGGAGAAAAATCCGCACGTGAGCTTCTGCATCATCGGTGACGTGAAGCTCCTGCCGGGAAAATTTACGACGGAGTATGAAAGCGTGTTGTTGAAGGGCGTGGCGAATGCCCGGCTGACGTCGGGCGAACGGATGGCTGCACTGCTGCGGCTCGTCGATAAGCTTTCTCCCGATTTCAAAGAGTTGGGCGCGAAATATTCCGAGAAATCCTTCCATCGCGTCAATATTATCCGCGTGGATTTCACGGAGTTCAGCGGAAAGTGTAAACACGTGCCGGCCGCAGACTGAGGGCCAAGATAAATTTTAGTTTTTTTGCAGCCAACCACAATTTCCACTTGGAAATTGTGGTTTTTAATCAGAAAATAGGGGAGCCTCCCCCAGCCCCTCCAAAGGAGGGGTGCACGAACTGTACGCAAGCAAATTTGCTCCGATTTCTGCTCCCCTCCTTTGGAGGGGCGGGGGGAGGCTCCGATTTTTTTTCAGAATACAGCGATTTCTGTTCAGAAACGCATGTTTTTCATCAGAAATCGCTGTATT